>JAIOYW010000006.1 GCA_021740915.1 Ignavibacteriales bacterium
TAATCGGTATCGTTGCTCACGTTCCTAACTATCTCTTCATCTGGGACGGAACTCAGTTTGCTACACCTACAGTTATCGAAGCAAATTCAGATCCTTCACTCGTTTTCGCTGGTGATGCTATCTTTGCTCCGGTTTCCGGCAACAGAGCTCTTTTTGAGTTCTACAGAAGTGATGATTTCGGCGCTACATTCACCAAATATGATGATATAGCTGCTTATTCACCTTCACCAATCTATTACGGCGCCAATGGCGGCGTTGAAGTTGACGCTTTCAAATCGCCGAATGAAATGTATGTTGGTTATGTTGGAAGTAATGCAAATAACGGTCACGTAGTTGACGGCGTTTCAAAAGACAGCGCTGACTGCCTCTGGCTTGTATTTTCAACCGATGGCGGCGCTACATGGGCTGGCAAAACACTCGGTTATGACGGCGATAATGATGGACAGCCTGATTATACCGTAGAATCAATGTTTGTTGACAGTGCTACAGTTACACTTCCTTCAGGCGCTACAGAAACAGTATTTGTCGGCGCAGATAAAAACTTCTACTATCATCCGTTATTCGAGAACTTTGGTCAGGCTCATGGCGCAGTTGGCAACGACGGCGTATTCCATGTTGTTGCTAATGGCTACGGACAGTGGTATTCTGAAGTATTTACCGTAAGAACCGGCGAAGGTGATGTTGAAGTTCAGCTTTATGGCGGAGATCAGTTCCCTGTAATTTACTGGAATTCAACCCATCCTGAAATAAATGGATCACCAGTTTGGATGTCGATTGATGATTATGCAGTTGCAAGTTTCCAGGCTGCTGACCGCGATTATCCGGGCAATGGTCTTGGACAGTGTTTCCCGCAGATCTCAACCAGCGAAGACGGCATGGTTCTCTATGCTAACTGGGGCGGACCTCAGTTCACTGCTGACACTGTAGATTTCGATGAAAACGATCAGTATTACACCGATGGTTATCATGCTTTCTCAGTTGACGGCGGAGCTACATGGACTTATGGCGGTGTTTTCCAGGATAAAAAAGAAGTTGGCGAACTCTTTATGCACGCTTCAAATACATTAGAGATGGTTGATGCCAACACCTACAGAGCTCACATTCTTTTTGTAGAAGGTGTCAGCCCGTTCCAGAACACAAGCGGTACAGGCCCGGTTTGCGATCTCGTTTATCAGACCTTTGATATAACAGTTACCGGCGTTGAAGATGGTCCTGTTGCTGATAGCTATACACTTTCACAGAACTATCCTAACCCGTTCAACCCTTCAACCACTATCAACTATACACTCGCTCAGAGCGGTCAGGTTACCTTAAAGGTATTTGACGTACTCGGAAGTGAAGTTGCTTCACTGGTTAACGAAGTTCAGAACGCAGGTTCACACAAAGTTAACTTCGATGCATCAAGCCTTTCTTCAGGAGTTTATGTTTATACCTTAACATCAGGTGCATTCACAAGCTCACAGAAAATGATGCTCTTGAAATAATCAATTATACCTTATCTCCGGCTGTCTGAATAAGACAGCCGGAGATTTCCTGTTTTCAGGAATATAGTCTTTATAACGATATTATTGTCAATAATTAAAACAGCATAAGAGGTAATTGATGCGATCAAAGAAGATTTTTTCAGTTTTTGTCGCATTGGCTTTTATATCACTGATAACTGCCGCATGTGTTGAAGAACCTGAAATAGCTCAGCCGGAGAGACCTTACTCGACGATGAGAATAATGAATGCCACTACTAATGTAGCAACAATGAACATTAAAATAGATGGCGCAGCTCTAAACAGTTTCAAAACACTCACTGGCAGCAGTGTTGCTAATGATCTTGCAAAATATGCAATTACAAATTATTTTGATCTGAAAGCCGGCGATAGACTTTTTATGATCGTCAATGGAACAGACACGGTATATAATACTATTATGAACTGCCCATCATGGGAAGAAAACGCAGTATTATTTGCCGGTACCTATGACGCGGATGCTGAGAAATCAACATTTGGACCGTTGTTTGTTTATAACGGAATGTCATACCTTGATGACTACAGAAGATCGACATACGAAGGGGATACTGTTGCAGTAGGAACTGATCACTTTGTTCTTAGGAATGTATCCAAAGACCTTTTTATAACATTTGTTAACGCCTCAACAGCAACACCTACTGCAGAATCTGTTGTAAGTGTCCTTGGGGTAAATTTAATAAAAACAATTCAGGCAAAAAAGAACACAGACGGCGCAGAAGAAACCGTGACTGATACATCAGCCGTGGCTCTTGCACAGGATGGCGATGCTCTCGACGAATTGGCATATGGTAATTATACCCGTGCACTTGGCACAGCGGGAGATTATATTGCTAAATTTATTGTGGATATCGACGGAACACAAGATACTATAACGTCTGCTTCAACTTCGCTTACAGCTCAGACATTGTCTTACTTTATACTTGCCGGCCCGGCTAACAATCCGGAGATCGTTATTGCAAATAATGAAGCGATGCTTAAAGCCAGATCTAAATAAAATCGGTAAGTTATTGTAAAATATTAGGGGAGAAAAAAATGCCCAAGTTTACAAGAATATTTGTTTTGATGCTTTTCCTGCTGCCACTCGCGCTCTCGGCACAAACAGGAAAAGTTGTTGGTTCAGTGAAAGATTTGGAAACCGGCGAAGCGCTGCTTGGCGCTAATATTATAATCGAAGGAACAAGTCTTGGAGCTGCATCCAACGAAAACGGAGAATTTATTATTCTCAACGTTCCTCCTGGAACGTACAGATTGAAGGCACGATATATTGGTTACCGCGAAGTTACTCTGACGAATATCAGAGTATCGGTGAACCTTACTACTGAGGTTTCATTTGCTTTGCCTTCAGAATCTTATACGACCGAAACTATTACGGTTGTTGCTCCGAAACCTCTCATTAATAAAAACATTACCAACTCAACCGGTATTGTTAGTAAAGAAGATATACAGAACCTGCCGATAAGGGGAGTTAATGCCCTCGTATCCACTCAGGCTGGTGTTGTTAATCAGGGTGGAAACCTCTACATCAGGGGCAGCCGCAGCGATGCAGTTGCATACTATGTTGACGGTGTTCTTGTTAATAACCCTGTATTCGGCGGAGCAAGATCTGCTCCTATCAGCAACGCAATCGAGGAAATTCAGGTACAGGCCGGCGGTTATTCTGCTGAATACGGCGGAGCCAATGGCGGTATCATTTCCACATCAACCCGCGGCGGCAGTGAAAATTATAATGTATCCGCTGAAATTATCACTGATAATTTTATTGAGCAGGGTTCCGGGAAAACTTTCCTCGGCACATACAGCTACGGTTACTCAGAGTATGTTCTTACTGCAGGCGGCCCGGTTATCCCCGGAATGAAAAATTTCCGCTTCTTCCTCGCTGGAAATAATGTTTTCCAGAGAACTCCGGCAGCCTATCGCAGAGCATATGAATTTACCGATATTCCGGTCAGAGCCGGAGCATTGAGGGACACAATTGATATTTCTTATCCATCAAATTATGTTAAGAATAATGCAAACAGTTCCTATCAGTTCTCAGGAAACCTGACCTATGACATGCTGCCATTCACATTCAGGCTTAATGGAAGTTACCGTTACGCTACAGCACGCAGCGGTGTTGGCTGGACAGCTCTTGCCAATGAAGCAAATGCCGGGCTGAATGAAGATCAGACACTGACAACAAGTCTGAAAATTACTCATGTTATTAATCCCAATTCTTTCTATGATGTTATCGTTAATTATTTTGATGATTTCTACATAGATATGGATCCGGTTTTCAAACATGACATACTTGCATATGGCGACTCAATGGCTAATGCTGCTATTGGACGCGATTTGCAGGGAGATAGCAGGAACATTGCCAACTGGTCAGCTTTTGCCCAGTCTTTTACGAGTTCTGCACGTCCATATAACCTCTATAGAAAACAGAGTACCAAGAGTTACGGCGGAAAGCTGAATTTCCTCTATCAGCTTGGCAAACATCATGAATTCAAAACCGGTGGTGAGTTTACCTATTATACAATCCGCCGTTACAGTATCGCTCCGTTTGCAATTGCTCAGAATCTTGGCGCAATCGCCGATGGCGATGTACGTGGAATTTATGATCGTCTCGATAATTATGGTTATGATGTTTACGGAAATGCTCTGGATGCGGGTTATACCGGTCCTGACGGTCCGAAGAATCCGGTTTTTGCAGCTTTTTACCTGCAGGATAAAATGGAATTCTCTGACCTTGTAGTTAACTTCGGCTTTCGTTTTGACTATATAGATGTTGACTCAAAAACTTTCATCGATCCGTCTAACGTACAGTTCGACAGCGATGGTGTAATTGATCCTGATTATATGGTTGATGTGGATCCATTTATGCAGGTAAGCCCCAGGTTAGGATTTTCTTTCCCTGTTACTGACAGAACGGTTTTTCATGCTCAGTATGGAAAATTCATTCAGCAGTCACAGCTAAGAAACCTTTATCTTGGATTTAACCTTGCATCTGACATCATTAAAGGCGGTTATGCGGAATTGAACCCGGTTGGTTACGGGCTTCGTCCGGAAAGAACAACTGCTTATGAAATGGGCTTCCGTCAGCAGTTAGGTGAAAGTTTTGCTTTCGACCTAACAGGATTTTACAAAGATATCAAGGATCAGATCCAGCTCCGTCAGATTTTCGCCGATCCAACAGCTCAGCACGTTAAATATTATGCTCTGCTTAATGGCGACTTTTCTACGGTTAAAGGTTTTGAAGTTAAACTTGATCTCAGGAGAACCAACAGACTTTCAGGTACAGTCGATTATACATATTCAAATGCAGAAGGTACGGGATCAACTCCGAACGATGCAGGAAGAACAGTATGGCAGTCTCCATCTGCTGAACCATTCTTCCCTGTCCAGATTGCACCGCTTTCCTTTAACCAGACTCACCGCGGAGCAATTAATTTAGATTATCGTTATGCAAATGATGATGGTCCGGAAATATTTGGTGCAAAAGCTCTTGAAAATTTCGGTCTGAACGTTCTTTTCTCATTCACAAGCGGATTTAACTATACACGCTGGGATGGATTTGGAAACGCAAGAGTGCCGAATGAAGCGCTGAATACATCAACAACTCCCTGGACTTTCCAGATCGATGCAAGGCTTGATAAGTCTTTCAGCGTTGGTCCGTTAAATCTGAATGCTTACATCTGGGTAATTAATTTACTGGATACCAAAAACATTGTTGGAGTATTTAATACCTCAGGCGATCCTGTTGATGACGGCTGGCTTGCTTCAACTGAAGGCGGCGGAATCCTGAATGGCTATACTACTGAAGAAGACAAGCAGATGTATAAAGATCTCTATCTGGCAAGTATCTATAATTCAGGTAATTTCGGAACTCCAAGACAGATCAGATTAGGTATAAGGTTAGATTATTAAGAAAAGCCTAATAATAAGATATTAAATATCTGGAGTGTTAAAATGAGAAGAAAAAAAGTTTTATTAATATTAATTATGTTTGCCCTGGTCGGCGCTTTGTCCTACGGATTCTATGAAAGATCCGAAGGCGGCAAAGGGCTGGGCAAAACGTCCGCAAATGATGATACTGATTACATTGCAGTAAATCAGATCAAAATGTGGATAGGCAACAACGGTATGGGTTCTCATGATCCCGTTACCGATGGTTCAGGTATGTACTGGCCAGGCGGCGAGAACGCCACAATAACGGCTATCTTCGCTGATGGTCTGATTTTCGGCGCAAAACTCGGTCGTGAAATACGTGTTGGCGGTGCAACCTATCGTTACGGTCTGCAGGCTGGTAAAATTCTCGATAACGGACTAGCCGATGACCCAAGCAAAAGTTCATATCGTATTTATGATGTAAGAAAAGGGGATTCTCCGGAACAAAATCCTGACGTAGCCGAATGGCCCTGGCAGGATGGCGCTCCCTGGGTTGATGCCAATAATGACGGAATCTATAACCCCGCTGATGGCGACACCCCTGAATATGTTGGCGACCAGGTTCTCTGGTGTGTTTCTAACGATCTCGACCCCGGGCGCACTACATTCTTATACGGTACTCTTCCAATGGGTGTAGAAATTCATACTATGGTTTTTGGTTTTAACAGAACCGGAGATCTTGGTAATATGGTCTTTAAGAAATATAAGATCATAAATAAAGGAACAAAGACATTAAAAGATATGGTGCTTGGCTACTGGTCTGATACCGATCTGGGTGACGCAAACGATGATTTTACCGGTTGCGATACTCTGCTTAGCCTTGGATATACATATAATGGCGACAATAATGATGCCGCTTATTATGGTGAAAATCCTCCGGCAAACGGATACGACTTTTTCCAGGGACCAATTATTCCTTATGATCCCAATAATTCACTTATTCAGAATTTCAACTTACCCGATTCAGCCAAATTTCTTGGCGGCTGGAGAAAGGGATATACAAACCTTCCAATGACAGGATTCACTTTTTACATAAACGGTGATGCTACATATAGCGATCCTGATCTTGGAGTTGCAAATGGTTCAGTTGAAATGTATAATTATCTGACCGGCAGAATATGGGATGGTTCAGAATTTATTGATCCGCATACATCACAGCCGACTGTTTTCTGTCTTGCTGGTGATCCAGTTGGTGGAACAGGCTGGTATGAGGGACCAATTGGCTGGCCCGGCGGTCAGCCACCGGAGGACAGACGTCACCTTATGGCTTCAGGCCCGTTTAATATGGCGCCCGGAGATACTCAGGAAGTGGTTGTCGGTATTCTGATGGCGCGAGGCGCTAATAATATAGCTTCAGTTACTGAATTGAAACGTCTTGATAATTCAGCTCAGACAGCTTATGACCTCGATTTCGATCTGACACCGGCTCCATCCGCTCCGCGTTTGCACGGTTTCTCACAGGATCAGAAACTCACTTTGTGGTGGGAAACAAATGCTGAATCCTATGAAGCTCCCGATCCGCTTATTTATGGACAGGGTCTGCCAGATACAACCTATACGTTTGAAGGTTATCGCATATGGCAGTTCTCTGACCTCACGGGATCTGATCCGAAATTACTCGCTGTATTCGACCTGAAAAATGGCATTAAGGATATGACCGAGCAGGTAACTGTCGGTGGAGTTACTTTTACTCAGGTGGTTTTCTCCGCAGCGGATGAAGGTGTATCCAATTACTATGAAGTGACTGTGGATAAATTATTAAACACAGAACTTGTTAATGGTTCACCTTATTTCTTCGCTGTAACTGCGTATGGTTATTCCCAATACAGTGTTCCGCTTTTCCTTGAAAGCCCGCCGGTTATTCAGGTATTTTATCCAAGAAAACCTGCTATTGATGAATCTTACCCGATTAACGCCGGGGACGATTTAGTTGGTCAGCCGGTTGCTGGCGATGCAGATGCAACTGTTAATATGAAAGTTGTTGATCCTTCTTCACTTAAAAATGCTGTTTATAGAATCGAATTAACCGGAACAGAAGCCGATCTTTCATATATGCTGATCAACAAAACTTCCGGAGACACACTCTTAAGAAACATGAAAGATTTCGGCAGCGACTCCACAAATAAACCAGTTGCAGAAGGATTCTATGTAAGAGTGGTTAATGAAGGTAAAACTGCAATTTTGGGAAAATCAGCTACAGCAAAATCACGAATCAAAGATTTTGTGGAAGTTGTCGGCGGAGAAGTTCAGGGTAATGTTTTCGATGAACTTAATTCTACAGGTGCCTGGAAAGTTGTTCCTTACTTAACAACTGCAAACAGCATCGAAGAACTGAATATCAACGATAATATCGGTTATGATGACTATGAATTCAGATTCGTAGCTCCGGGAGCCGGAAGTGAATTTTACACTGCCGGTTACTCACTGCCGATCAACCCGTGGACAAGAGACGATATTCTTGGTAAAGGCAGAATACCGGTAGAAGTATGGAATACTACGACAAATACAAGGTACTCTGTTAAAATCCTCGATAAGGTTTCATCAGATCCGACATGGGTTCCTGACAGCGTTTGGACGTTAAGACCAAACGGACAATATGAACCTCTGTTTGTTCAAAGTAAACCTCCTTATGTTGAACCAATGCCGGCAAAATCAGGTTCATCTTTGCCAGCTGAGCAGATATTTGGAAAGTTTGTTTTCAGCGGAGCATTACCTGCACCTGGAACGGTTGTGCGCGTTACAACGCATAAGCCGCTGCAGCCCGGAGATGCTTATGAATTTACTGTTACTGCTGGTACCGGTGGAATTCCTGCATCTGCAAAAGATAAACTTGATCAGATAACTGTTTATCCGAACCCGTATTTTGGAACACAAGAGCTGGAACAGACAAAATACAGCCGTTTCGTAAGATTCCTTGGACTGCCAAAAACAGCTACCATTAGAATCTACACTTTATCCGGTGTATTCATAAAGAGAATTGACAAAACAAGTCCATCTGATTTTGTTAATTGGAATCTCTTAAATTCGGACAATCTGCCGGTTGCAAGCGGTATGTACTTAGCGCATATAGATATGCCGGGCATCGGAACAAAGATAATGAAGATTGCCGTGATTATGGAAACGCAATACATAGATAGAATGTAATTTTAGGGGGAGGGGCGCCTCTCCCTTAATTAAACGTATTGCAAATTTTAAGGAGATTAAAAATGTCAGGTAAATTAAATAAAATACTAATGATCGCAATGATGCTTGCGCTCTTTGCCGACGTTTTTGCCGGAGGCGGTAAAAGAAACGGTACGGGAGGCGCACAGGAACTTCTGCTTCCTGTCGGCGCCCGCGGATTGGCGATGAGCGGAGCTTATCTTTCCGGGATCACAGGATTGGATGCGATCTTTTACAATCCTGCCGGTTTGGGCGTTTCCGATGTAAGCGCTGAAGCGATGTTCTCATATATGAGTTACGTTGCTGATATCAATTTCACGTTTGCAGCTGCAGCAGTCCACATGGAAGGTTTCGGTTCACTTGGTTTCAGTATAAGATCACTTGATTTTGGTGATATTCCTGTTACCACAGTTTCCGATCCATATGGAACGGGTTCTACCTTCTCTCCGACATTTGTTGTTGTTGGTGCAACCTATTCTAATGCTCTTACAGACAGGATTCGCGTAGGTGTTAACTTTAACCTCATCTCCGAAACCATTATGCGCTCTAGCGCTACAGGTTTTGCTATGGATGCCGGTGTTCAGTATAACGGACTTGCCGGTGTTGAGGGTCTTAAATTTGGTGTAGTTCTGAAAAACCTCGGTCCTCAGATGTCATATGACGGACCGGATCTTCTGCGTACTGCAATAGATCAGAATGGAAACAGAGGTCCGCAGCTCTATAGTATTAAGGGCGCTCCCTTTGAACTTCCTTCTCAATTGGAACTTGGTCTTGCTTATGAGCAGCGTTTCAGTGATGAGTATCAGGCAATATTCGCAACTGCTTTTCAGAATAACAACTTTTCAAATGATGAATACAAATTTGCCGGTGAATTTAATTACGATCAGACGGTTTACATCCGCGCCGGATATACCTTTGTTAATGAAGCTGGTGACGATGCGGATGAGTATTTGTTCGGTCCGACATTCGGAGCTGGATTCAGGGTTCCTGGCGATATGAAAATCGTAGTTGATTATGCTTTCAGACAAGCAGAATTATTCGATTCAAATCATATGGTTACGGTTAAACTTGGATTCTAAAATCTACAAGGTTGTTTAAACGAAAAAAGGCTGAGCGATCAGCCTTTTTTCGTAATATAAGGGGAGAAAATTGAAAACTTTATTATTCATTGTATTAATGGTGGGAATATCCTTCGCGCAGGGTCTTAAAGCCGAATTTGATTATTCTGTTTTCCCTGTTGATAAAGAAACATCCTCGCTTGAAATTTATTATTCCTTTTTAACCGATGATATGCTGCCTGCTGAAAAGAATGGTAGTAAAATCGTAACAGGAATATTGGGTTTAAAATTATTTAAACTTGGTTCTAAAGAGTATATTGTTAACGATAGCTGGAACTTTGAAGAGGATCTTGTTAAGAATCCTAATCCTACATTTACAGGGCTTTTACGATTTAACGTACAGAAAGGCACCTATAAAATGGAAATAAGTGGAACTGATTCAAATTCAAAAAAATCAAAAAATTCTAATTTTGAAATTGAAATCAAAGGGTTACCGGACGATAATCTTTTTCAAAGCGATATCCAGATGGCTTCAAAAATAGATCAGGTTAATGGCGGTGAAAAAAGTATATTTTATAAAAATACTTATGAAGTTGTACCAAATCCTTCGCTGATGTATGGAAAAGGATTACCGCTTGTTTATTTTTACTCCGAAATTCATAATATCCACAAAAACGGTGGTGCCGGAATACTTAAAATCGATCATTTATTATTAAATGCACGTAATGAAAAGGTCTATCAGAAATCAAAAATTATAACTGTCAAAAACGGATCAGCTGTTGATGTAGGAGTAATTAATGTAAAAAAAATGCCGGGAGGAATTTATACCCTCGCAGTATCAGTGAAGGACACAACCTCCGGTGATTACAATAACAGTTACAGAAAAATTTATGTTTACAACCCTGATATTATAGATTCAACACTTCTTGTTGCTACAAATGCTGATGCACTTGGAGGTGCTCTTGCAGTTATGTCCGAAGAAGAGTTGGATGAATATTTTAACAAATCTGCTTATGCTGCAACCGAAGATGAAAAAAAATCTTTTAAGAGTCTGAAAACAGTCGATGGAAAGAAAAATTTTCTGAATAGTTTTTGGAAAAAACGTGATGCTGATCCTGTAACTGAAGAAAATGAATTCAGAAATGAATATTTCAAGCGCATAGAGTATGCAGACAAATCATTCTCTTCGCTTATTAATAAAAAAGGATATAAATCGGACAAGGGAAGAGTTTTCGTGACATATGGAAAGCCAAGTGAAATATCACGTTACCCAAACAGTGATGATTCCTACCCTTACGAGGTATGGTATTATGAGAGTATGGAAGGAATGTCAACATTCGTTTTTGTCGATTACAGCGGTTTTTCCGATTACCGGCTGATTCATTCAAATAAACGTGGGGAATTATCATTACCTAACTGGGAGGCTAAAGTAAGGAGATAAAATTTCGTATTTTTGAATTTAAATAATTGAAAAGATCTCCGTGAATAATAGCACTAAAACAATATCGCCTGAGGTATCGGGTGGTACATTGAAATCAATATTTTTACCTGCCGGCAATCCCGGTTACTCTTTATATTTCATAATTGCATTGGGATTTCTGCTGAGAATATATTATGTATTCGAGACTGCCGGCACACCCTTTTATCAATTTCTTTTTTCGGATTCAAAAATTTATGCCGATTGGGCGGCAAGTATAGCCTCATCCAATGAATGGATTGGTAAAGGTGCTTATTTTATGGCTCCTGCATATCCATATTTCCTTGCAGTATTTTATAAAATATTTGATGATCCGATTCTTCCGGTGCGAATAATTCAGGTTTTTATCTCAACACTGAATATTTATCTCATATATCTGGCAGCCAATAAAATATTTGATAGCAGGAAAGCGATAATTGCTGCTTTGCTGACTGCCTTTTACGGACCATTTATTTTTTATTCCGGTGCGATTCTTTCTGAAACGTTACAGGTTTTTGTTATCACTTTAGGATTGCTATTTCTCGCAAACGCAATCAAATCAAATAATTGGCAGAACTGGTTGTATGCAGGTCTGGTATTTGGCGTATCTGCGATTTTCAGAGCAACTATACTGCTCCCAATCGCGATAATAATTATTTATTGTTTAATTACACTCACAAGTAAAAAAGTAAAAACTGAATACACAAAAAGTGTATTAACAGTGTTTATCGCAGGTGTCCTTTTCCCGATTGCTTTGATTTTCGGAAGAAATTTATTCGTTACAGGTGAACCAATTCTTTTAACCTCCAATGGCGGGATTAATTTCTACATCGGAAATAACGAACGCTCGCCTGGTGTTTTTGTTACACCTACTGAATTCGATTTTTATTCTGATCTTGCCGGGAAACAATTCGCTTCACAGCAGTCAGGAAAGCAATTATCATCGTCTGAAGCTTCTTCATACTGGTATGGAAAGGCATTCGCATATCTTAAGGATAATCCGGGCAAGGCACTCACTCTTTATTCGAAGAAGGCTTTTTTATTCATTTTCGGCAATGAAAATCCACAATCTACAGTCATGAATCCGGAATATTTTAAACAAAATTATTCAAACTTGTTGAAATTACCACTTATTCAATTCGCTTTGATCTCTATTCTTTCTATTATTGGATTCTGGTCGTTCTACCGCAATGGTAATTTTGTGTATTTACTTTTTACGTTGGGATATTTTATTTCAACTATCATTTTTTTTGTTAATGGACGATTCAGACTCGGTCTTACACCATTATTGATAATTTTTGCTTCTGCAGCTGTTCTTCATTTATTTGAGCTTTTTTCAAAAGCCAAAACTGCAAATGCGTTGAAATTAATATCAATACCCGCGGCGTTTTATGTCTTCTATATTCTTATAATTCCGAAACCGGCATTTAATGATTACGATGCATATTTCCATCTTGGGGAAATTGCATATCAGAACAAGGACTATGACAAATCAATCGACTATTACAACCGGTCGCTATTTTTTAAAGACCACTATATGTCATATATGAACATGGGAAACGCTTTTGCAATGAAAAGGGATTTTCGGAATGCCGTCGGATCATATCAAAAAGCTATTGCAAGAAATCCAAAGTATCTATTAGCCCATTTCAATCTTGCGTTTGCGTACAATCAATCGAATAATTACAATCTGGCGATAGAAACATATAATAAAGTTATCGAATTAAACCCTGCTTTTGAAGATGCTTACAGAAATCTTGGGATAACATATTATGTGCTGGAAAAGTATGAAGAAGCAATCCTATATTTTGAAAAATTTATACAGATTTCAACAAGGGAAGATATAAAAGCAATGGTAAGGCAGGATATTGAAAACAGTAAGAGAAAAATTGCAGAGAGAAATAATGAATAATATTGTTAATTTTATTAAAATCAGAATACTTGCCACACTCTTAGTGATTCTAATATTTACAAGTAATTCCTTTTCGCAGAATTATTTCAATTTTGAATTTGACTACGCCCAGTTTGGATATGATACGACACAGAATTATGTTGAATTCTATTACTCTTTTCAGAGAAATCAGCTTACCAGATACGAATTAAACGGCTCCTTTAATGTAGGTGCGAAACTTAAAGTAAAACTGATTGATAAAAACTCCGGAAACATAACTCTTAACAAGCAATATGTGGTTAATAGTCCGGTTTATGAGGCTGTAGCTGATAGCGACGGAACTTCCCTTGTCGGGGTTATTGGGTTGTTGATTGGTGACGGTGAATATCAAATCCAGATTACAGGCAGTGATAATGTTGATTCCCTAAAAAGTAAAACTATAGATGATCTGATCAATATTCGCAGGCGCAAACTGGATAAATTCAGTCTGAGCGATATCCAGCTTGCATCAAATATCCGAAGCGAAGATGCAAATTCAAAATCGATATTTTATAAAAACACTCTTGAAGTTATACCAAATCCGGTTTGTGTTTACACCGAAACAAGTCCAATACTTTATTATTACTGTGAATTATATAGTTTGAATCAGGATTCGACAGTTAAAAATTATGAATTAAGAAAAATACTTCTTAATAGCCGTCAGAAACCGGTTTATAACCGCCCCAAAAATATTTCTACTGAACAAAGTTCGATTGTTGAGGCGGGAATTCTTAATCTGAAAAAATACCCGACAGATTCCTATACACTTATTCTTACACTAATTGATAAAGAGAGCAACACAGCTTCTTCTTCTTCAAAAAAATTCTTTTTTATCAATCCCTCAGTTATTGATTCCTCGGATAATTCCATTTTAGCGTCAGGATATATTGGCAGCGAGTTCGCGCTTTTATCGGAAGAAGAGATTAACGATATTTTTGACAAAACACGATACATTGCAACTTCCGATGAAATGGATCAATACGAAAAACTTGATTCGCTTAATGCTAAACGGGAATATATGTATAAATTCTGGGGGAGAAGAGATGCCGATCTTTCTACCGAAGACAATGAGTTTAAGAGTGAGTATTTCCGCAGATTAAATTATGTAAACCAGGCTTTCAGTGCTCTGAATAAAGTAGGCTACAAATCAGACAGGGGCAGAATTTATCTCGTTTATGGTGAACCGGATCAGATTGACAGGTATCCGAACGAAACCAATATGAAGCCGCATGAAATCTGGTATTATAATTCTCTGGAAGGTGGGGTTCAATTCATTTTCGGGGATCTTACCGGTTTTTCGGATTACGAACTGCTGAGTTCGACCAAACGAGGGGAAATCAGAGATGATTACTGGACGAGGAGAATTTATTCGAATTAGCCGGTAATTATTTAATCAGTAAAATTTATTAATCCATTAGAGAAAAGCAGTTTTTGTAATAATCTAATTATTATGAATTTAATGTCTCTGTTTTTGAAAATTTTCAAAAAGAATAAATTGTAAAATTCCCGGCAAAATAAAAAAGACAATAATTCTCAAAATATGATAATTACTTCATTCATAAATCTCATTGCGGAGTTTCTGCATAATGAGTAAGTATTTAACTTTTCTTATTTTCAATACATTTGCGTATTCATTAGGAATACTGCCATTGAAAATTTCACGAAAAATTGCCGCCAACCTGGCATCCTTTTTTTATTACTTTGTTCCGATTCGCAAAAAAGTTGTTCTAAAGAATCTCGGTATTGCCTTTCCGGAAAAAACAAATGCTGAGATCAGGAGTATTGCCCATAAGCATTATCGCAGTGTAATGATTACGATGGTGGAAATATTCCGTATGGCGAGAATATCTGAAAGTGAACTGAGGGGCATGATAAAAGCCGAATCGTTGGATATTGTCCATGAGACGGCAAAAAAAGGAAAAGGGTTATTCCTTCTTTCTGCTCATTTTGCAAATTGGGAACTTGGCGCAGTAGCTATGGGTGTTTTTACAGGGAATGGCATTCACATGCTGGCAAAAACACAAAGCAATCGCCATATCAATATATGGATGAATGATATGCGTACAAGATTTGGCAATGAAATTATCCAGGTTGGTCCATCTGTGAGAGAAATATTTAAAGCAATCTCTGCCGGGCACATTGTCGGTATGGTTGGGGATCAACGAGGCTCACGCGAAGGAATGAGGGTGAAATTTTTCGGAAGAGAAACGGCAGTATATCCCGGGACAGCTTCAATTGCTCAAAAAACAGGTGCCCCGATCATTACTTACTGGATTGCAAGGGAAGCCGATGGAGTATATTCATTAAGAGCCGAGCCTTTTGAAACAGAGGGCAAGACTGTTGAGGAAATAAATCAGGAATATATGTATCGCCTTGAAAAACTGATCCGCCAATATCCTGAGCAATGGTTCTGGCTCCATAATATCTGGAAATATTAATGTCTGAACGGACTCTTGTTATTCAAACTGCCTTTCCAGGTGATTCTGTATTAACAATCCCGATGTTGAAATATCTTAAATCCAGATCACCTGAGGTGGATCTCGACGTAGTATGTGCACCCGGTTCAGCCTCAATCTTTGCTTCGCTTGAAGAAATAAGGAAAGTATGGATTTTTGAGAAGAGAGGAAGTCAGAAGTCAATATTTTCGATATTCGACTTTGCAGCCAAACTCCGAAAGGAAAAATATGCGAAAATCTATTCCGCACACAGATCATTCCGCAGCGCTTTACTGACATTTTTATGCCGGCCGGATGAATCGTATGGTTTTTCAAATGCTTCGGCAAAATATTTTTATCGTAGTATAATAGAATACAGAAAGGATTTTCATGAAGTTCGCCGCAATTTGTTTTTAGCGGGTATGGATAAAGAAGATCATGATTGGAAAATTCAGCCGACAATTAAACCAGGTGAAAAAGATAAGGCGTCCGTAGTTTTTCTTTTAAAAACTCTTGAGGCTGAGAAAAAATACGTGATACTTGCTCCGGGCTCAGTCTGGGAAACAAAAATATATCCGCTGAAATATTATATCGAAATAGCAAACTCGCTTGTCGGGAAGGGGTATAATGTTCTAATATCGGGCGGAGAAAGTGATGAACTGTTGTGCAGTGAAATTGCCGACAGAGCAGGGAGTGGAGTATTTGATATTTCGGGGCAGTTAACTTTGACTGAATCGGTGGCTCTATATTCAGGCGCATCTCTTATTGTTTCAAACGACAGCGCTCCGGCACATCTTGCCATGGCCGCAGGAGCCCCGGTACTGATGATTTATTGTTCAACTATTCCGGATTTCGGATTCTATCCATACCTGGAAAATTCACGTTATATCAGTCTGGATGGATTAAAATGCAAACCCTGCGGAATTCATGGCCATCATAAATGTCCGGAGCAACATTTTAATTGTGGGAACAATCTCAAGCCGCAAACGATCATTAAATTAATTGACGAAATCCTGGAGGCCGAACACAGTAAATCATAATTTTTGAAGAATTTTCATATAAAAATAACATAGCTGAGAAAAAAAATATTTAGACATTGATATCATTCAGGCGATGAACTTTCACTCCAAATGATGAAATTGTAATTATTTTAGCATAATTTCGCTCAGGTCGTAATATCACAGGTAATCCATAAATTAAATTATCATTTCAGATCACTTAGTAACTTATGATTTTTTTTATATATTATATCTTCTAAAAATTTTTCGATTAAAGGTTTTCGGCGCAACGATGAAGTTTCTGAAATTAAAGGATCTGCACAAATCATCGGTGTACATCACACCAAATTTTCCTGTACTGACAACAAAGCGGTACAAACTCAGTTTTTATCGCGCGCTGAGCTACGTTATCTTATATTCCTTTTTTGTAGCATTGACACTGGTAGGAATCCTCACATTTACACCGGCAAAAAAAGTACTGTTTTTTATTGAAAATGAGGAGATCAGGAAACATACCGACCAGATAGCCGTACTTGAAAAACAGATCACCCTGCTGACTAAAGATTTAACTTCAATAACATCGACGAATAGAAAATTAAAATATGCTGTATTTCTTGCCGAGGGTGACTCAATTGATTCAACAAATACGGCTTACGACTCCCTACGTAAAAATCAAAATGAGTTGAACCCGGTTAAAGGACATGTACTTGCCGGATTATTCAATTTTATTGAAAGAATATTTATTAGTCAGTTTGAGGATTCGGGACTGTTTTTTATTGAGCCGGTTCTTGGTTATATAGTAGATGGTTTTAATCCTGATAAGGGGCATCTCGGAATCGATTATGCTGTTCCTCGCGGGACGCCCGTTTCTGCACCAGCGCCCGGGTACGTAATTTTTTCGGGTTACACAGTCCTTGATGGTTATACTCTGATGCTTGAGCACAAAGACGGCTACAAGACAGTATATAAGCACCTTGAGCAGATTATCTGCCATGAAAGAGAATACATCATGCAGGGGCAGCTAATAGCTCTGAGCGGTAATAGTGGTGTTAATACCTCCGGAGCGCATTTACACTTTGAAATCTGGAAAGAAGGAAAGACCATTGATCCATTAAGGATACTAATCAATCAGCGGGAGAAAGAGAAATGAGCAAAAACCGTGAAGGCTCAAGCGAAGATGTTTCCATCTTAAGCAGCGGTGTTAAAATTGAAGGTAAACTTTACAGCGAGGGTAATGTCCGGATCGACGGTGAAATTATCGGCAATGTAATTGTTAATGGAAATCTCACTCTTGGGGATGGATCGCAGGTCAATGGTGAGGTCAAGGCTCAGAATATCACAATCAATGGCGTGATCGATGGAAAAATAGTTTCTGCAAATAAACTTGTTCTTGAAAGTAAAGCTACCATCAAAGCTGATATTTACGCTAAGATACTGGTGGTTGAGGAAGGTGCACAATTTGAAGGCAGGAGTTCTTCAAGCTCAACTGAAGAATAATTAGGGTTCTTTGAAAAAAGCGGAAAACTATCGCGAGATTGCTCCATATATCGGGTTGGGCACTCAACTTGCTGCAACCATTGTGATTATGTTTTTCCTCGGAAAATGGCTGGATGAAAAAACCGGCTGGTTTCCTGTTCTTACAATATTCTTTGCTCTTTTCGGTGGTTTTGCAGCTATTTATAACTTTATTAAAACTGTTTTGCAATTAAACGACAAAAATAAAAGTGGAAAAAACAGTTAAAACAGCTTTAATTATTTTTGTGATCTATATTTTGATTGCGTTTGCGCTGATATACTCAGGAAAAATCGGAATGATTGAATCGGTCATATCATTTTTTCTAAATCTTGCCAATACAGCTTTTGCCCTTTATTTTTATGAAAAAGGAAAAAACCGAAAAAACCAAATATTTCTGTTTTACGTGCTCGGAGGAATGGGGCTCAGACTTCTTGGAATAGCACTGGCTTTCATTATTTTAGTCTTATTCTTGAATATTGATATATATAAATTTATATTTATGTTCTTTTTTTTATATTTTTGTTTACTTGCTGCAGAAATTTTGCACTATAAAACTAACGTAAGCAAGATTTGAAGAGGTTATGTACCAGGATACTACACACGTTGTAACAGATTCGCTGTCAGCAGTAGCCGGAAAAGAGGATACGGGCTGGATTCTTCATCATGTACTGGATGGGAAATATCTTGATTTTTCACCATTCGGGATGATTCCGCTTCCGCATATTACACTTTTCGGCATTGATATGTCGATCACCCGCCATCTTGTTGTAATGTGGGTGGCTGTGATTTTGCTGATTATTTTCCTAAGACTTGCAGCAAAATCTTACAAAAAATCGCTCGCGCCTAAAGGTGTTGCAAACTTTCTGGAAGTTCTGATCGTGTTTGTGAGGGATGATATCGCTAAACCCAGCATAGGGCATGGATTTGAAAAGTTTATGCCTTATCTTCTGACGATATTTTTCTTCATTCTCACCTGCAATTTCCTGGGACTTATCCCTTATTCAGCGACAGCGACCAGTAATATTTCAGTGACTGCTACTCTTGCCATTATATCCTTCCTTTTTATTCAGGGAGGCGGTATAATGAAAAACGGATTTTTCGGGTATTTTAAGGGACTTGTTCCCCATGGAATACCTGTGTTTCTCATTCCTATTATGATTGTGGTTGAGTTTTTGGGCTTGTTTACAAAACCTTTTGCACTTGCCATACGACTTTTTGCAAATATGACCGCCGGGCATATAGTGATTTATGCACTGATCGGGCTTATTTTTATTTTGAAAACTTATTTTGTGGTACCTGTTTCGGTATCATTTGCACTTTTTATTTATTTGCTTGAAATTCTTGTTGCATTGATTCAGGCTTACATTTTCACAATGCTGAGCGCCTTATTTATTGGTTTGGCGGTTCATCAGGATCATTAAAAAAATAAAATATCAGGAGGATATTAATGGATTCATTAGCATTAGCTTATCTGGCTGCCGGTTTCGGTGCAGGATTAACAATTATCGGTGGCGCTTTTGGTATCGGTAAATTAGCAAGTTCTGCAATGGAAGCAAGCGGAAGACAGCCTGAAGCTGCCGGCGATATCAGAACTTCGATGATCATTGCAGCTGCGCTCATCGAGGGTATTTCTCTGTTCGCCCTTGTTATATGCATTCTCCTCGCTCTTAAGTAATCGGTATTTACCGTTTATAACTTTACTTAAAAGGAATAAAAAATGCATTATCCTTTAACCTTAGCATTTCTGGCTTTTGCCAGCGGCGAGGCAGGCAGTCCGTTGGATGTTAATCCCGGACTCATCATCTGGACAGCTCTTACTTTTGTAATTCTTTTGCTCATCCTAAAAAAGATGGCTTGGAAACCGATTCTCTCTTCATTGAATGAAAGAGAAGAGTTTATTAAATCATCTCTTGAAAAAGCTGAAAAAGCGGCTAAAGATGCAGAAAGACAGAGTGAAGAAAACAGGAAAATGATTTCCGCAGCCGAAGATGAAGCTCGTCTGATCGTTGCAAGTACCCGGGAAGAAGCCGATAAACTTCGCGTAAAGCTCATTGATGAGAGCAAAGTTGAGGCAAAAAAGCTTATTGATTCGGCTATGGCTGAAATTGAAAGAAAGAATAAAGAAGCTTTTCTGAAGCTGAAAGAGCAGGTAGCTGAAATCGCAATTGACGCTGCTGAAAAAATTCTCAGGGAAAATCTCGATAAAGAGAAGCAATCGAAGCTTGTTGAAAAATACTTAAAAGACGTCCAGAATAACTGATGAGTAATTACAGCGTATCTTCCCGTTATGCCAAAGCTCTGCTGGAGATTGCCAGGGAAAAATCCATTTTTGAAAAAGTTTCGGGTGATTCGGCAGATATTTATCAGACTTTCAAAGCGTCCCGTGAACTTAGGAATATTATGGCAAGCCCTGTCTTAAGTTCAGAGAAAAAACTTTCTATTGTTGACTCTATCTTTAAGGATAAAGTCAGCCCTGAAAGTTTGAATTTTCTCGGTTTTATCATTCGTAAAAAGAGAGAAACTCTGGTCACGGGTATTTATGAAAGATTTCTTGCTCTCAGGGATGAAGAACTTGGGATTGTTAATGCCGAAGTTTATAGTGCTTCCGAACTTAACGAAATGTTGAAGAAGGAATTGATATCGAAAATAGAAAAATATACTGGTATGAAATCAAGGACTTCTTTCGCGGTTCGCTCCGACCTTGTTGGCGGATTTGTGATTAAAATCGGGGATAAAGTACTCGATGCTTCAGTTACAAACCAACTAAAGGTTATTAAGAAGAAATTGATTCATGAAGTTATATTATAAAATTTAATTCAAGGAAAAAACATGGCAGAAGTCAGACCGGATGAAGTTTCCTCTATATTGCGGAAACAACTTTCTGGCTATGAAAGTGCGATAGATATTTATGATGAGGGTACCGTCCTGCAGGTTGGAGATGGTATAGCCAGAGTTTATGGTTTATCCAAAGTAATGACGACAGAACTTCTTGAGTTTCCAAATGATGTTTTCGGCATGGTTCTGAACCTCGAAGAGGATTCCGTTGGCTGCGCTCTTTTTGGTGAAAGTATGCTCATCAAAGAAGGCGATAAGGTTAAAAGAACCAAACGACTTGCATCCTTTCCTGTAGGAATGAATCTTTTAGGAAGAGTAGTTGATCCGCTTGGAATTCCATATGACGGCAAAGGACCTGTTCAGTTTGAGAAACAGTCCCCTATTGAAAGGAAAGCCCTTGGCGTTATCGCCCGACAGCCGGTTAAAGAGCCGCTTCAGACTGGTATCGTAGCGATTGATGCTATGATCCCGATTGGTAGAGGGCAGAGAGAGCTTATCATCGGCGACCGTCAGACAGGTAAAACTGCGGTTGCGATCGACACGATTATTAACCAGAAATTCACTCACTCTGAAGATGCGAAAAATGCAGGAGTCACTCCGGTTTATTGTATCTATGTGGCGATTGGTCAGAAAAGTTCAACTGTTGCTCAGGTTGTTGCAAAACTTGAAGAGTCTGGCGCGATGGAATACACTACTGTTATCAGTGCTCCGGCATCTACACCGGCTCCGCTGCAATATATTGCGCCTTATTCTGGTGCAACATTAGGTGAGTATTTCCGTGATAATGGCAAGCATGCCCTGGTTATTTACGATGATCTTTCCAAACAGGCTGTTGCATATCGTGAACTTTCACTTCTTTTACGCCGTCCACCAGGACGTGAGGCGTATCCCGGAGATATTTTTTTCCTTCATTCAAGATTGCTTGAACGTTCATCGAAACTGAGCGATGAACTCGGCGGCGGAAGTCTGACAGCGCTCCCCATAATTGAAACACAACAGGGTGACGTTTCTGCGTATATTCCGACGAACGTTATCTCAATTACAGACGGACAGATTTATCTGGAACCAAACCTCTTCAATGCAGGTGTTCGCCCGGCTATTAACGTCGGTATAAGTGTTTCCCGCGTGGGAGGCAATGCCCAGATTAAAGCTATGAAAAAGGTTGCCGGATCACTTAAGCTTGATCTTGCACAATATCGTGAGCTTGAAGCATTTGCTAAATTTGGTTCAGACCTCGATAAAGCAACACTCCGTACTCTCTCCAAGGGAGAAAGACTTGTAGAATTACTGAAACAGGGGCAGTTTGCTCCAGTCCCGGTTGAAAAACAGGTTGTGAGTGTTTTTGCAGGAACACAAGGTTTCCTTGAGACGGTTCCTGTAAGTGATGTAAAACGGTTTGAAAAGGAAATGCACGAATTTATTGATATGAAATATCCTGATCTTTTCGAGAAGATAAAAATATCTAAAGTTCTTGATGATCAGACTACTGCTAAACTAAAAGACGCACTCAATGAGTTTGTTACAAAATTTAAGGTGAGCGGGAACTGATCAAAATTAAATATTTAATGTAAAACCAATACCGTTAATGACGGTATTGGTTTTATTGTATTTAATAAACTCAATTTTAAAATTATATGGCAACATTAAGAGATATTAAAAGACGCATAGTGGGTGTTAAAAATACCCAGCAAATCACCAAAGCGATGAAAATGGTCGCTGCGGCAAGATTACGCCGTGCTCAGGAGAATATGACTCAGGCGAGGCCTTATTCCCGTAAGATTCTTGAAACTCTTAATGATCTGATGGCTCTGGAAAAAGAGATAAACAACCCTCTCTTTCAGAAAAGGGAAGTTAAGAAAATAGCGATTCTCTGTGTTACATCAGACAGGGGGCTCTGCGGTGCTTTCAACATGAATGTTATTCGTAATACTGAAATGTTGATTATGGATACCTATGCAGACTACAATCGCGAGGGGAATCTTCATCTTTATTGCATCGGCAAAAAGGCTAACGATTATTTTTCGAAAAGAGACGTTACTATTGCAGCAGCGCATATAGGAGTTATGTCGCATTTGAAATTTGAGTTCGCAGCCTCAATTGTTTCACAGCTCACTCAGAAATATATTGCTGGTGAATATGATAAGGTTTTACTTGTACACAATGAATTTAAGTCAGTTATTCAGCAAAAGTTAACTGAAACACAACTATTACCTATTGAAGCGCTTGAAGGTATCGAAACGAAAACAAATCACGATGCCGAATTTTTATTTGAGCCAGGGAAGACGGAGATATTTGATTACCTTATTCCCAAACATCTTAATGCGCAATTCTGGAGAATCCTGCTCGAATCCTATGCCGCCGAACTTGGCGCCCGGATGACAGCCATGGACATGGCGACTGAAAACGCCAAAGAAATGATCAGATCATTGCAGCTTACATTTAATAAAGTACGGCAGGCAGCTATTACAAAAGAACTTCTTGAAATTGTTTCAGGAGCCGATGCCCTTAAGAGCAGCAGCTAATACTGGGAAAAATACTCTTTTATGTTCGAAGATCTGACATTTAAAATAGAAAAAGCCCTTAAAAAGGTTACAGGGCAGGGTAAGATATCTGAAGCGAACGTCTCCGATACGTTACGTGAGGTCAGACGTATCCTCCTTGATGCTGATGTCAATTACAAAGTTGCGAAGCAGTTTATTGACGACGTTAAAGACAAGGCCATGGGGCAGGATGTCCTCCTTTCGGTGACGCCGGGTCAATTATTAACAAAAATATTTTTTGATGAACTTACTGCACTTATGGGCGGAACTTCATCATCACTTACTCTTAATCCTATTGGTACGACAATTATTCTTCTTGTCGGACTTCAGGGGTCTGGTAAGACAACTTTTGCAGGCAAACTTTCTAAATACCTTAAGGACAAGAACAAACGTGTTCTTCTTACTGCTGCCGACGTTTATCGCCCTGCAGCAAGGGAACAGCTCAAGTTGCTCGGTAAGCAGATAGATGTTCCGGTCTTTTCTATTGACGAGAGCAACGATGCTCTAAGGATTGCCAAGGAATCTGTTAGATTTGCTTCAGAAAAAGGTTATAATGTTGTAATTATTGATACTGCCGGCCGCCTTCACGTAGATGAAGAGCTGATGGATGAAATCACAGCAATTAAAAATGTGTTGAACCCTACGGAGACACTTTTTGTTGTTGATTCAATGACTGGGCAGGACGCGGTGAATTCTGCAAAGGCATTCCATGACCGTGTTTCATTTAATGGAGTTGTTCTTACTAAGTTAGATGGTGATTCCCGCGGGGGATGTGCTCTTTCGGTTAAAGCAGTTGTTAATAAACCGATAAAATTCGTGAGCATGGGCGAAAAACTTGAAACACTTGAAGTATTTCACCCCGATAGAATGGCTTCCAGAATCCTGGGTAAAGGTGATGTTGTAAGTCTTGTTGAAAAAGCCCAGCAGCAATTTGACGAAAGGGAAGCACAGGATCTTGAGAAAAAAATGATGTCGAATAAATTCGACTTCGAAGATTTTCTCAAACAGATAAAAATGATTAAAAAAATGGGGTCGCTTAAATCACTTATGGGAATGATACCCGGTATAAGCGGTTCACTTAAGAATGCGGATGTTGATGATAAGCAGCTTGTCAGAATAGAAGCAATTATTCAATCAATGACAAAACAGGAAAGATCAGATCCGAAAGTTCTAAACGGCAAGCGGAGACTCAGAATAGCAAAAGGCAGCGGGACTTCAATACAGGAAGTAAACCGGCTTATAAAGCAATTCACTGAAATGCAGAAAATGATGAAAATGCTTACTTCCAAAGGGGGTAAGCACATGCTTGGAAAAGGCATGAGAAATTTAAGATTTAATTGATTTATTAAAACGGAGGATTATTTAATTGGCAGTTAAGCTCAGATTACGCAGAATGGGTAAGAAAAAACAGCCGATATACAAGGTTGTGGCAGCAGATTCGAGAGCTCCGAGAGACGGAAAGTTCATCGAAGCTATTGGGACATACCATCCCAAATCGAATCCTGCACGGGTCGAGATCGATGAAGATAGAGCGTTGTATTGGTTAAATGTTGGCGCTCAGCCGACCGATACGGTGAAAAATCTGTTGCGCGAGAAAGGCATAACCCTTAGAAGAGAACTGGCTAAACAGGGTCTCTCGGATGAGGACATTGATAAAAAAATGTCTGAATGGTACACAGCTAAAGGCATTGTCCCACAGGAAACAGTAAAAAAAGTCGAAAAAGCAGTTGATTCTGATCAAAATAATGTTAATAATACAGAAGTGAAATCTGATGATAATGCAGAGGTAAAGGGTACTGCTTCTGCGGAATCGGGCGAATAATATTCGCGTAAAGTAATCGGTACCCAAAACTTACATATTTTATAGGTACTGTTATGAAAGACTTTGTACAGTTCATTGCGAAATTTCTAGTCGATAATCCGGACTCGGTATCGATCGAAGAAGTAAGCCCCAATGAAAAAACCGTCGAGCTTACGTTAAAAGTAGCTCCGGACGATGTCGGTAAAGTCATCGGCAAACAGGGTAAAACTGCACAGGCAATGAGAACGTTGCTTACAGCAATCGCCGCAAAAGAAGGTAAAAGAGCAATCCTAAAGATTCTCGATTAAAACTTTTCTTTGCACGATTATGTATTAATCGCAGAAATTAAGTCTTTCAGAAAAGATCTTTTTTTTCTGCTGTTATCTTATTCTGATTTCCCCGAAAGGTTCAGATACCTTAAAACCGTATTCATTGAACTCTATGGGCAGTTTACTGAAATCGGGGTGGAAAAGGTTTCGGTTGAAAAAAACAATGTGTATTTAAAATTAGCCGGATTTAATTCTGTTTCCCTTGCAGAATCGATTAAAGGAAAAAAGTTGTACGTGAAGGAAACAGATTCGGTGAAACTTGAGAAGGACGCGTATTTTATTCACGATCTTATCGGAAGTTTGGTTTATCGAAACGAAGAGAAGTTGGGGGTAATAATTGATGTCCTCAGCTATCCGGCAAATGATGTTTATGTTGTGAAAGATGATGGCGGAAATGAGATCCTTCTCCCTGCTATTAGGGACCTGATACAGGAATTTGATCCAGGGAAGAAAGTAATGATTCTTTTTCCCGGGGACGATGATTTATATGATGAGGATTGATGTAATTTCTGCTGTTCCGGATCTTCTTCTGAGTCCTTTGCAAAATAGTATTATTCAAAGGGCGCAGAATAAGAAAAAAGTTGAAATAGTTATTCATAATTTGCGTGATTATGCCTTCGACAAGCATAAGCAGATTGATGATAAACCATTTGCCGGAGGAGCCGGCATGCTACTTAAACCGGAACCGTTCTTTGAATGTATAGAAAAATTACAAAGTGAACGAAAATATGATCATATTGTTTTTACTACTCCAATGGGAAAACTCTATGATCAGCACTATGCAAAAAAGCTCTCACTTGCCGGTAATATTCTTATAATTACCGGGCATTATAAAGGAATTGATGACAGAGTGCGCAGTACATTTGCTACCGATGAGATTTCTATCGGAAACTATGTGCTTAGCGGAGGAGAATTACTCGCACTTATCATTATAGATTCAGTTGTTAGATTAATACCTGGTGTTCTGAATGATAGTGAGTCAGCATTGAACGATTCGTTTATTGATGGACATGAGATAGAAGCCCCTTATTATACTCGTCCTGAAAAATACAAGGGGGGCGATGTTCCTGAAGTTTTACTATCGGGAAATGAAAAGTTAATTAAGGAATGGAAAAGTCGTGAATCAGAACGGCTGACTGAAATTTGGAAGAAAAATAATAATCTGGAGTAAAAGATGGATAAGTTAAATTCATTAGAACTTGTTCAAAAAAACGAGGAAATTGTAAGCTTCAAACCCGGCGACAGAGTAAAAGTGTATGTCAGGGTTATTGAGGGTGATAAAGAAAGAATTCAGCCTTATGAAGGTGATGTAATAAGCATACGCGGTAATGGTACGAATGCAACATTTACAGTTCGGAAAATATCAAGTGGAGTCGGTGTTGAAAGGGTGTTTCCTTTCTATTCACCTAAGATACAGAAAGTCGAACTTGTACGTGAAGGAAAAGTCAGAAGAGCGAAATTATTCTATCTCCGCAGCCTTTCTGGTAAAGCCGCTCGTATCAAAGATAAAAATCTCAGATAATACCTGTTTTATCTAATATGCAAAAATTCAATAATCTTCCCGCTCCATTCCGGGGCTGGAAGGTTATGTGTTTTCGGTAATAATATATAAAACTGCATTAGTTTGATAATATTTCCTAAAAAAATCAGAATCCGACTCACCAAATCTTAATCTAATATTAATAGTTTTGTGTTTTAATGATTTATTTAATCTAACCGGATTAGATCAAAATGCTACCTGAAAAAATATACTTCCCCTATAATTATTTCACTGCACTTATTGGCTTTGGATTGGACCCCGAGTTACAGAGCCGCATTGTATTTGAACAGTCGGGCAAAATCGCTCAGAGATTGGAAAATAATCATGATGCAGTTGGTCTCATTCCTTCTCTTGAGATCTTATCGCATCGGGAATTGCTGATATCGAAAACATTTGGAATTACCTTCGATGAACAGATAGCTATCAGTTATTATTATTTCAAACCACGCGAAGATAATATTACTGAAATTAAATTATCAGGCGACATTTCTATCAATGAGGAAATTCTTACAAAAATAATATTTAAGGAAAAGTTTGGGCTTGATATTCAGGTGGCTCTTTCTGATAAACCTCTTGAATTAGGGTCCGCCGACTATATTTTGGCAGGGAATGCTAATTTTAAACAGGAATTACTGGAAAAATCATTCAGTATTACAGATCAGGTTTGTGATCTGATCGAATTGCCTTATGTCAATTTTTTACTGGCTTCAAAGAATGAAATTCTGCTCCGTCATATGAATAATGCGATGGGTTCAATTGATAAAAACATCCAGGATAATGCCGGTAAGGTAATGAAGCCGCTACTGCAGAACGATTTTTTATATGAATATTTTATGGCAAATATTGGTTCAGTTTACTTCAAGCTTAACGATGATGATTTAAAAGGATTGGATGAACTGCTCAAACTCCCGTTTCTCCATTTGTTGTCAGAGGATATACCGGAGCCAAAATTTATTGGAATGTAGTTCCTCTTTTAATATCTCATTGTTCCGTTTATTCCCGAAGACTCAAATGGTATCTCAGCCTAATAAAATGTGGGAAAGTCAATTTTACGATGCAGTTAAATCACTTCGGTTTTCAATTCTGAAGCCAGAAGGATAGAGCATCAAAAAAATCGAATTATTTTGACAACCCTTATCTATCCTCAAATTAATCTGATCAAATGTATCTGACTTAGTCGGGCAGCATAGTATATTCGATGAAACGATCAATTGAATCATCTGAATTTAGGAGTAATATGCCCTGTTACAATAAAAATTCTTATTGACAATCTCATTGATTTAGACTATTTATACTTGGTGAAAAAAGAAACTTATCGCAACTTAATTTTACGCTGGATTATATTCCCGCTTCTGCTCATCGGGCATATTCAGGCATCTTTTTCTAATATTTCAGTTAGCCCGAAATATGCCAGTAATTTTTCCGAACAACAGTTCTTCAACGATTCGGCATCTTTTCCTTCTCTGATTCAGATATCACAGAAATCGGGGAATAAAATTTTCAGCATACCAAAAAGCAACGATATTGAAATTAATTCAGAATATTCTCTAAGTTCAAGAAAACTTATATTTTCGGAATTATTAATTATCAACCACCTCTTTTATCTCCCCCTGCAAAATTTACTCACAGTCAAGAAAACAACAGACGCCTGACCTCTCACCTTTTATAATTTTTAATTAAAATAAACTCTAAAATTAAAGGTGATCAAATGGCTGTTGACAATAAAACAGAAAACACCAGCATATTTTTCTATGTATTCATTGGTGTTATTGGTTTAGGATTTTTATCATTATTAGGTCTTTTAGTTTCATTAATTATGTGATCAACAATTAGTTCAAGGGGCGGTAACATCCGCCCCTTTTTTTATCAGGGAAATTGTAATGAAAGAAATAAAAGGCGAAAGATGGGGGAGCAGGATAGGTCTTATTTTTGCGGTTGCCGGAAATGCAGTCGGACTTGGTAACTTTTTGAGATTTCCCGCTCAGGCAGCCCAAAATGGTGGGGGAGCATTTATTATTCCTTACCTTGTGGCTTTCCTGTTAATGGGGATTCCTTTGTTATGGGTGGAATGGGCAATAGGAAGGCACGGTGGAAAATATGGATATAATTCAACTCCGGGCATGTTTCATAAGCTTGGGAAAGGAAAATATCTGAAGTATATCGGAGTTTTTGGAATTTTTAATAACCTTGTAATTGCTGCATATTATTGCTACATCGAATCCTGGACACTGGCTTACGTTTGGCATAGTTTAGCAGGAACGTTCACCGGACTTGATTCGAATGCGATCTCAGCTTTTTTTTCAGCCTATCTTAATATCGATAATACTAATTTCATCAACATTCCCGGGACTGGAATTATCTTTTTTATTTTGACCTTAGGGCTTAACCTATGGATATTATCGAAGGGATTGAGTAAAGGAATTGAAATAGTGAGCAAAATTGCACTTCCGGCATTGATATTATTTGGGGTGATTCTTGCTATGCGGGCGTTTACGCTTGATGCAGGGGAGAGCGGGGCTGTTTACGATGCAATGACAGGTTTTAATTTTCTCTGGACGCCAAAATTTGAGTCACTCAGCGATCCAAAAGTTTGGCTTGCAGCAGCAGGACAAATATTTTTTACTTTATCAGTAGGAATGGGATCTATCCATTGTTATGCTTCTTACCTGAGAGAAAAAGACGATATTGCCCTGAATGCGAGCGCTGCCGGATGGATGAATGAATTTGTTGAAATTATTCTTGGTGCATCAATCGTTATCCCTATCTCGGCTGCTTATCTTGGATTGGAATGGGTGAGGTCAAATGTAGGGTTTGAGATGGGATTCCGGACGATGCCTTCACTATTTCAAAACTGGGGACCCGTTCTTTCAGTAATTGCCGGGGTTGTATGGTTTGGACTGCTCTTTTTTGCAGGAATAACGAGTTCACTTGCAATGGGGCAACCTGTAATGGCATTTTTTCAGCAGACTCTGAACCAAAGCAGAAAAAAATCTGCGGTTACATTTGGTATCCTGACCTTACTTTTAGCTCTTCCCTGCATACTATTTTACAGAATGGGAGTATTTGGAGAATTTGATTATTGGGCAGGAACTTTTGCCCTGGTTGTGTTTGCTACAGCAGAAATGATAATATTTGCCTGGGTATTCGGTATTGAGAATGCCTGGGGTGAGATAAGGAAAGGCGCTGATATGTCGATACCAATGGTTTATAAATTTGTGCTGAAATATATAACACCGATCTTTCTGATCGCTGTTTTAGTAGGATCGACATTAAAACCAGCGACCGGAGACTGGATTTTGGAGCTCACTAATTTATTTAATGGAGAGGGTTGGAATTTCGCAGCCGATAGTGTAGTTGGGACAATCTTACATATTGGCTCTGAAAACCTGGCTTATTTTGCGAATGGAGTTCCGACAGAAATATTTTTTAAGGACATTTCCAGATTACTGCTTAGTATTTTATTCATCTCTCTATCTTTTTTGACTTACCGGCACTGGAAAAAGGAGGAATCAAAATGAGTCTCGAAGCAATATTAATGATGGGTGCGACGTGGTCTGTTGTAATCTTTTTTTCGGGCAAATTCCTGATAAAAGCGCTGAGGAAAGGAGAATTTGACGAAACAAACCGTATATAAATTTATCGTCAAAGATTTTACAAAGTTTGTTGATTATTTACTTAAGTATTATGCGATTCAGAATAACAAAATAAATTAAAATTTTTGCGGACGAAGAGGGATTATCCTACTGATCAAATAGAATGAAAAAAAGTATTAGTATCGGAACCTGTTACTTGACAGAAGAATCAGGAACTACAAAAGTAGAATAACACTTCCACGCAAATCTGTCCAGGTGTCTGATTTTTGAAAAAGTCGAAATTCATCAATTCCGCCAGGAAAAAATTCAGCAAGTTCATCCAGGGTTTGACCGGAATAATTTTGAATATCGGTTTGATCAGCTAACATTTTCACCCACCTGCATACACTATCAGGAAGCACCCACTCACCTTCAGCATCGTTTAAGTGCACCGTCAATATAGACGAACTGGCATCTGTTCTTCTAATTGCCGGTTTGGTTGTCACCCACAATATCCGTTGATTTCTGCTAAAAGGTTTCGGGATATCGAGCAATTTTCTTATATGGTTTTTTTTGACGGTTGCTGGAGGCATTTTTTGATCGAACCATTTATTAACAGGCTTATCCATTCCTGACCCGTTCAAATAATTTGACAACGCAAGATTTAATCCCTGATAGTAATCAGAGTAATTAAGACCACTATTATCATCGTGCGCAAGGTCGTTGTTTGCAAATGGATTATCTCTTGATGACTTGATTCTGACACCGAAATAATCGGGATTTGCAGCGACCGGACTATGAGTGGTCAAAGCAAACTGGTGCCAGAATCCGGAAGTAAAAAGCTCATTCAGGAAAAATTGTCTAACCAGATCAAGACTGTTAATTATCTCTTGTTCGGTTTGTGAAGGGAAGCCAAACATCAGGTAAGAATGGATCATAATTCCAGACTCTGAAAAATTGCGGCATGTTTTTGCCACCTGCTCAACTGTCACGCCTTTATTAATCAATTTAAGCAGTCGGTCATCAGCAACTTCAATTCCACCGCTGACGGCAATACAACCGGAAAGTGAGAGCAGCCGGCATAAGTCTATAGTAAAAGCCTTCTCAAATCTGATATTTCCCCACCATGTAACATTTATTTCACGCCTTAGAATCTCAATTGCAACCTCCCGAAGAAGTGAAGGGGGAGCAGCTTCATCAACAAAATGAAAATTTCTGATGCCTGTTTGTCCGATCAGATCTTCCATCCAATTAACGATTGTTTGAGCTTTGGCAGGGTCATAACGCCCGATATAATCTAATGAGATGTCACAAAAAGTGCATTTTTTCCAATAGCATCCATGGGCAGTCGCAAGTTTGTTCCAATAGCCATCAGACCACAAGCTGTGCATAGGATTAGTGGTTTCAGTTACTGAAATGTAATTGCCGGGGTCAATGCCCACCAACGAAGGGGGAACGAGTGAATTATGTGCGTGTATTTTATTGTCAGCATTATCAAAATATGAGAGAGTTCCGCTGATGTTAGTTAGAGTCCTGACCCAATTGAATTTACGATCCTGATCTGTCAGGTTCTTAATTATGTTAAGAAGAGGCAGTTCTCCATCATCGAAGGTGAGAAAATCAATGTAGTCAAACAATCGCTTATCTTTAATAAGCCGGAGTTCGGTATTAACATAGCCGCCGCCGAATGCAATTTTTATCTCAGGAAAGTTTTTCTTCAGAAAGTCGGCAGAGATAAGCGCACTTAGGAGATTGCCAGGGAAAGGTATTGTAAATCCCGCAAAAAGGGGCTTATCCGATATGATTTTATTCTCAAGAAGCCGAAGCATAATTATTTCAATCACGTTCCTTTCTTTTCCAATCTCATCAATGAAAGGTTGGAAACTTGCAGCGCTAATGGAAATTTTTTCAGCGTATCGGCTGAGTCCGAAATGGGGCGTAACATTATTCCGTATAAAGCGGGTAAGATCATCAATAAAAAGAGAACAATAAAATTTCGCTTGATCGAATCCGTGGTGATTCCCAAATTTTTCTGCTGCATAATGAGAATGAGCAAAAGAATAACCCTGTGGGATAAATGATTCTTTTGAAAACAAATATGATAATCCGTTCTCCTTCCCCTGAAGAAAGCGGATGACATCTTCAACCAATCGCGTATATACGTGCTTAAGATTCCAAAGACGAATATCATAAGGATCTGCAATCGATTCAGGCGAAACGTTTGCAAATATTTCACTAAGACCGGTTGCTGAAAATATTTTAAGTGTAGCTTCAAGCGAAAGATCATAACTCTCGGCATTTATTTTCTGTGATCTCAGAAATCCGCTTAGTTGTGTCACAGAAGGATAGGTGGTGTTGATCTGTGAAAAAGGAGGAATAATCAGAATTATTTTTTCAGTGCTGATGGAATTTCCCTGGTGACTTAAATAAACAATTTATATAAAGAATAAAATTCATAAATTGAAACACAATCCGGTACAAAAATATGGAGTAAAAAATTTAATAAACAAATTAAGCAGTGGATGATCAGAAATTAGCACGGTCTTATGATTTAGATCTGATTGGCCAGTTTTCCTTCATCTGATTTTTATAAATTTCTGAGTAAACCATTTTTTCCCATCGTGTAGTTTTAAGAAGTACACACCAGCATTAAAGTGTTGAAGGGGTAAAAAAGAACTGCCATTTGAATGATTTTGTTCAAATACCATTTCTCCAAGCACATTAAATATCATAATTCGCGAATTCACAGGGATCATTTTACCTGGCTGCAATGAGAGCGTAATATAACCATTTGTTGGATTAGGGAACAGGTAAAGTGCAGTTGATGTTGTTTCCGTATTATCGACTTTTGAAGATACCACCCGACTAAGACAGTCTCTGAAAAATTCAGCAACGCTATCATTATATGCCTGAAATTCAGGCTCCGAATTCCCGAGATAAAGATTTAGTTCATTGTGATCGTAAGGAGATGTATTAAATAATGTGACCGGAATATTGTTATTTACCAGGACATCCGCAAAGCGGGTCGCGAGATCAATACGCTCAGGAGTACCTTGGTGAACGAGCATAAAATCCGGAATGTCTTTATTTTCATCTATGAACCGAATCGGGGAAGCCTGTCCCCAGATTGCAGTATCAGCACCAAATGCATTAATATAGGATACCCATTGCTCATCTCCTGCTGTCGGATAATTTGACATATAATACGGAATATCGTATGAAGCCGGATCGAGAGAGCAGGTGCATTTTATCCATTTAATAGATAATCCGACTTCCTGCAGATAACTTTCATCCGTACTAATTAATGAAAACAGATGCCCGCCTGATGAACTGCCAATCAGTGCAATACGGTCTGTGTCTCCACCAAAATATGGAATATTTTCATAAACCCACCGTACAGCTTTTGCAGCATCTTTTGGATGAGCAGGAAAAACAATCCTTTCGGGATTAAAGATATCAGGTGGATTGGGAGAAAGTCGATAATTAATACTTACAAAAATATAGCCAAGGCTTGTAAAAAATTCATCCTTATAACGTGTCTGAGTTTTATCTCCTATCCGCCAGCCTCCGGCATGTGCCCAGATCATAACGGGTTTTAATCCGTTTCCGCCATTTGGTACATATATATCAAGGCTTAGTAGATTATTATCGACTCCTGGTTTAGTATCGTACTGAATATCTTGAAATTTTTGATATGATTGAGCTGGTACAGACTTCACAAAAATAATCCATATTAGAAAATTAATAATTGCTAAAAAGTGAATGTAACGAAAAGTATTGAATTTAGTATTTGGACTAAAAGCGAATGTCATTATAAAATATCTAACCAAATTAAAGAATGTTTTTCAAAGCGATTAAGTTTTTGTAAGATCAAATAATACTGAAAATATTACTTTTTGTTTACTAAGTCAATATACTGATTGATTTATGAAAAATCTTCAGAGTGTGCAGGAAATGAACAGAACATATTGAGAAGATTAATTTATTAATCTGAACGATATTTAACAAAAGAAATTCTAATTGGGAAATTTAATTACTCCTCCCACTTGAATGCTTAATGATTGTTAAGTAAATTAAGAGTAACTTTTCATCATAATACGGAGGAACAGGTGAAAGGAACACAAAATCTACAGCGAGCCCGCCATTATCTCAATTCCCATATTGATCCTTCAAAAAGGCTCAAATCGGGTGGACCTTGCATTACCCTCTCCCGGCAAACAGGCATTGGCGCCGAGAATATCTGCGAATATTTGGTAAAAAAACTTGAAGAGAATGCCGCAGAAGGCTTTTACGAATGGACATATTTCGATAAAAACCTGATCGATTATGTGATACAGGATCATGAATTACCGGAAAATGTTGACAAATATCTCGACGAGTCCACTCTGTTATCGGTAGAGAATATGTTTTCTGAAATGCTATCTCTCCACCCTTCAAAAATTGAACTTCTCAACAAAACTGCTAAAACAATTTTACGGCTTACGAATATTGGCAACTGTATTATTGTTGGAAGAGGTGCAAACATTATCACGCAGAACCACAGAAAGGCATTTCATGTCAGGCTTGTTGCCCCGGCTGAAGACCGGACAAAAACGGCTGTTGAATTATATGGACGAACAGCAAAAGAACAGACAGCCTTCATTGAAAAGGAAGATAAAGCCAGAAAGAATTTTATCAAAAAGTATTTTCATAAGGATATCAGCGACCCGCTTCTTTATCACCTGATTTTTAACGTCAGACTTTTAAAGGCCGAGGAAATAGCTGAGACCATAGCGCTTTGTATAATGTCTAAATATCCGGAATACTTTAAGAAGCAGTAACAAATTTTATTATTCTTTGTTTTTATGTACTCAGTCGATTGCTGAAAGTATAAAGTTACTAACTCTGGAGTCTCAACCGGAGCAGTCGCATTATCTGGTGCAGGGTTTTATAATTGTAAACTAATCTTGATATTTTCAAAATATTAACGATTCTTATATAAAGTAATTGTCATTTATCGATCATTGGGCTTAATGGTTTTAATTCAGGAAAGGTTAACTTACTGCCCTTGATAAAAATTTTCTAACGAGATTGTTTTGAAGAAGATAATATTAAAAAAAGGCAAAGAACGTTCATTGCTCAGAAAACACCCATGGATTTTCAGTGGGGCAATAGAAAAATCGGAAAATGATATCGCTGTTGGCGAAACGGTTGAAGTTTTGAGTTCAAGCGGTGTTTTTCTGGCTCGTGCAGCTTTCAGCCCGCATTCTCAGATCAGGGCCAGAATTTGGACTTTCGATCCGGAGGAGAAAATTGACAGTGATTTTTTTGATAAGAAGATTACCCAGGCTTTAAGATACAGAGAATCCCTTCCAAATCTTGTAGGCGAAAGATCGTTAAGGATTGTGAATTCGGAATCCGATGGATTACCAGGTTTGATTGTTGACCGGTATGAAAATATCCTTGTTGTGCAGTTTCTCAGTGCCGGGACAGAACAAAACAGAAAATTGATTCTCGAATCGCTTAAAAAGATAGAAAATATTTCAGTTATTTATGAACGCTCTGACACCGATGCAAGAAAGAAAGAAGGTCTTACACTTTCAGCGGGAATTATTCAGGGTGAACTACCTGACAGGCAGATTAAGATAATTGAATCTGGTATCAATTATAATATTGATATTGAGACCGGACATAAAACGGGATTCTATCTCGATCAGAAACTTAACAGAAGAATACTTAAAAAATATGCAGCGGGGAAAAGAATTCTTAATTGTTTTTCATACACCGGCGGTTTTTCACTTGCAGCAATTGCAGGAGGAGCAAAGGAAATTACCAATATCGATTCTTCGCGGGAGGCACTCGAAACTCTAAATCTAAACATGAACCTGAATAACATGGACATAGGCAGATCAAAGAATATTTGCGGGGATGTATTCCGTGAGCTGAGGTATTTTCGGAATTCCGGAGATAAATTTGATCTTATCGTGCTTGATCCCCCAAAATTTGCGGATTCTCAGGCGAAGATGGAAAAAGCGGCAAAAGGGTATAAGGATATTAATTATCAGGCTTTCAGGATACTCGAAGAAGGCGGCGTACTTTTTACATTTTCGTGTTCGGGCCTGATGCAGCCTGAACTGTTCCGTAAAATTGTTGCGGATGCAGCTCTGGATGCAGGAAGAAAGATAAGATTTGCCGAGCAATTATTTCAGTCACCCGATCATCCGTTCGGCGGTGAATTTCCGGAAGGGCTTTACCTGAAAGGGGTAATCGTCATTGCTGAATAATTTGAAGGCGAAGTTGTCACATAAGTACAAATGGTTCTAGATTGTCTAATGTGCCGGGCTTTTCACAATGTAAGATGTTTTAAGATTAAAGAAAATCATCTGATTTTTCAAAAATAAAAAGCCGCCCTTTTGAGGCGGCTAAACTCAATAAAGATAAAACTGCTTACATTGCAACATGAGAAACAGTCAGTACATTTGGATTAACTCTTATCGCTTCGATCATTTCACCGGTTGCAGGTTTTCTTAATTTCATCGTACAGGTTGCAACAATACCCCCATCAAAAATCAGGTTTTCGACTTCTTCAATGTTAATATCAGCATCACGTAATACATCCAGCACAGAAGCAAGCACACCAGGTTTGTCATAGTGTTTTACGACAAGCTGATACATTTGTTCGGTGATTTTTGCTTTATTAACCCAGTGAGCAATAACTCCGCTTTCAATGTATTTGGATATAATATTAACTGTTTCTTCAGCCACAGCATTCTGTGCCTGTTCAGTCGAAGCGCCTATGTGATGAGTAACATAAACATTTTCAAGTTCCATCAGCGGTGAAGAAACAGAACCTGTTTTGCCTTCCGGCTCATCCTTGAATACATCAAATGCAACACGCAGATTTTTTTCTTTAACAGCTTTAATCAATGCTTCTTCATCAACAACCTCTGCGCGCGAAGTGTTTATAAGATAAGCTCCCGGCTTCATATAACTGAACATTTTATCATCAAAAAGTCCACGGGTTTGCGGAGTCAGCGGCAGATGGATAGATACGATATCTGCGATCGGAAGGATTTTATCCATTTCATCGAAATCCTTAATGGCAACTCCCTCAATTCGTGAAATATCTTTGCCATAAACACTCATTCCAAAAGCAAGCGCTCTTTTTGCAACTTCTTTCCCGATATTACCGACACCAACTATTGCAAGGGTCTTACCGAGCAAACCCTCAGCCTTTGAATATTCACCTTTGTTCCAGATTCCTTTTTTGAAATCGGCAACGTTATGCGGAATTCTTCTATCGAGAGAAATCATAAGCCCTATGGCAAGTTCTGCAACAGCCACAGCATTTTTACCGGGGCAGTTTGCCACATAAACGCCTTTTTTATTTGCTGCAGCTACATTGATATTATTTACACCGGCGCCGGCTCTGACAATAAGATTAAGGTTACTTGCATTCTCGATTGCAGCAGCATTCACTTTTGTTGAACGTACTACAAGTATGTCCACCTCTTTGGCTGCTTCAATCAGATCATCTTCACCAAGTTTCGGTTCGTAAATTACTTCGATATCATTTTTCCTGAGAATATTTGTATAATATTCCGGAAACTTATCTGCAATTAACACTTTCATTTTCATAGTTGCTCCTTTTTCATTCTTAATTTTAATGACTGAATTCTAAAAAGTCAATCATGTTCCCAATTTTTTATTGTGATAAATTGCTAAATAAACACAACAATCTGCCAATTCGAGCAAAGTAAAATAATTCTGAAATTAAATTCCGGCATATCCGTGAATCGGAAGCATATTCTCCGGAATTAATTCCTTTTTAGCATTGGTATCTTTACACCAAACTTCTTAGCATTGGAAATTGCACGTTCATAACCTGCGTCAGCATGACGCACTATTCCCATACCCGGGTCATAAGTCAGAACCCTTTGTAATCTTTCAGCAGCCTCCGGAGTTCCGTCGGCGACTACAACCATGCCAGCGTGAATAGATTTCCCTATGCCAACACCGCCGCCATGATGCATCGAGACCCATGAGGCTCCTCCGATAGCATTAAGCATTGCATTCAGAATCGGCCAGTCAGCGATAGCATCGCTACCATCAATCATGCCCTCTGTTTCCCGGTTAGGAGAGGCGACAGATCCGCAGTCGAGGTGATCGCGTCCGATAACGATCGGGGCTTTAACCTTTCCTTTTGCAACAAGATCGTTAAAAATACGTCCCATCTTGGCACGCTCGCCATAACCAAGCCAGCAAATCCTTGAAGGGAGACCCTGGAAATGTACTTTCTCGCCTGCAAGTTTAATCCATCTTGCAAGAGATTCATTTTCCGGAAAAGCTTCGAGCACTGCCCTGTCTGTGGTGTAAATATCCTCAGAATCGCCGGATAATGCAGCCCATCGGAATGGTCCCTTTCCATCGCAGAAAAGCGGCCGGATGTATTCAGGTACGAAACCGGGGATATCGAATGCGTTCTCAACCCCATTTGCCTTAGCCTCGCCACGGATATTATTCCCGTAATCAAAGGTTATTGCACCGCGTTTTTTCATTTCGAGCATCGCATTCACATGAACGGCGATCGTTTCTCCCGATTTCCGGATATATTCCGCCGGGGCATTTTCTCTCAGTATCAGAGCTTGCTCATAGGTCATTCCCATTGGCACATAACCATTGAGTGTGTCGTGTGCAGAAGTTTGATCTGTAAGTACATCGGGGATGATATTTCTCTTTAGAAGTTCAGGTAAAACTTCGCCACAATTTCCAAGTAGTCCAACCGATAAAGCTCTTTTGCTTTCTTTCGCATCAAGTACTAATTTTATGGCTTCATCCAAATTCTCAGCGATCACATCAAGGTAGCCTGTGAGCACACGCTTCTCCATACGCGATCTTTGGACTTCTATTCCAAGATAAGCAGCCCCATTCATAGTTGCTGCAAGCGGCTGTGCTCCGCTCATACCGCCGATACCACCAGATATAACAAGTTTACCAGCGAGTGACCCACCGAAATGTTGCCTTGAGCATTCAGCGAATGTTTCATAGGTGCCTTGAAGTATGCCCTGTGTCCCAATGTATATCCACGATCCGGCTGTCATTTGACCGTACATTGTGAGTCCTAAATTCTCCAGACGCCTGAATTCATCCCATGTTGCCCAGTCCGGAACAAGGTTTGAATTAGCAATTATAACCCTGGGAGCATTCAGATGCGTTTTAAAAATTCCAACAGGTTTACCGCTCTGGACTAAAAGTGTCTCATCGTTTTCGAGTGTTTTCAGTGAGGCAACAATAGCGTCGAAAGCTTCCCAGTTTCTTGCAGCCTTTCCTGAGCCGCCATAAACAATAAGATCTTCCGGTCGTTCGGCAACATCCGGATCAAGATTGTTCAATAACATTCTCAACGCAGCTTCCTGTATCCAGCCTTTAGTAACTAAGCCGGTACCATGATGTGCTTTGATAATTCTTTTTTCCATTTTATTCATCAAAATGATTAGACAATAAACTTTCGTATTGAGTGAGTAATGATCTATAAAGCCATTTTTTGAAAAACCAGCTTGTTTTTATCTGCTTTTGCAGATAATCCCTGTTTTGTTTAATCTGATGTACTAAACGAATTTTTTCATCCTTTGTGAATTTAACAGTCTCGGTACTGGAATTCAGTTTTTCAATTATTGAGTTAAATGCTCTGATATCAGGCTGAAATTTCTCATTTCCTGACATCTGGTTAATGGCTTGTTTACAAAAATTAACAATGACCTTCTTTTCGTTTTTATTAAAGTCGAAATTATAGTTTTTAAATAGTGGTTTCATATTTAGAATGTTTTAAGTGACAATAAATTTTCGCGCATTTTCTGGTATCCAGGCTTTATCACATTGTAGATGTAGTGCAGCCTCTCTTTGTGTGGAAGAAAAGCAGATTTCATTGCATTGACGTTGAGTTTTTCGATATCATCGAAATTAAGCCCGAATAATTCTGTTGCAGTCAGGTATTCTTTAGTTAGTGTAGTATCACTCATTAACCTGTCATCTGTATTAAGAAAGACCCTGAATCCGGCTTTATAGAATTTTTTGAAAGGATGGTTCTCAATTTTATCAACTGCACCGGTATGGACATTGCTTAAAAGGCAGATTTCGAGCGGGATTCTCTTATCGAGGACGAATGCGGCAAGGTCGCCCATGCCGGTCAGATTTCCTTCACTATCGAAAGACATATCCTCTATAAGTCTGGTGGCATGTCCTATTCTGTGCGAACCACAAATCTGAATTGCCTGCCAGATTGATTCCTTGCCGAAAGCCTCTCCTGCATGAATAGTAATATTAAAATTTTCTCTTTTTATGAATTGAAAAGCTTCCAGATGTTTCTTGGGCGGGTAGCCGCCTTCTTCGCCTGCCAGGTCGAATCCCACAACTCCCTGATGCCGGTAGTTAACAGCAAGTTCAGCAAATTCAAGTGTGTTTTTCATGTTTCTCATACCGCAGAGGATGAGTCCATATCCAACCCCATACTTATCTTTTCCTCTTTGCAATCCAGTAAGAACAGCATTTATAATATCATCATAATATAGTCCTTTGGAAGTGTGAAATACTGGTGCAAAGCGGGTTTCAACATAACAAATTCCATCATTGTGCATATCCTCAATCATCTCAAATGCAATACGATCAAGAGCATCTTTCGTCTGCATAACAGAAGTTGTATGCTCGAAGCCGCTGAGATATTCAACCAGATTACCTTTATTTGCACCCCGAAAAAACCACTCTGCCAGTTCCCCGGGATCTTGTGTCGGCAGTTTTTTATACTTCATCTCTTTTGCGATTTCGATAACTGTGGATGCCCTGAGACCGCCATCGAGATGATCGTGCAGCATTACTTTTGGAACGTTCCGGATTACTTCTTCTGTCTTCACAATTTTCTCCTGTCTGATATTGTATGAATATCTCAAAAATTATTCCGGCAACTGAAATATTTTCGATATTCAAATATCCGAAAAATGGAACACTTTTTTCGCATTTGTTCGCTATGTTTCTCAATTTTGCAGAGTGCACTACGAGACTATTTACTTTGAATGCTATTGCCTGATTCTTTCAAAATCCTTTCGAAAGAATCTGTCTTAAAAATACATTTCAGCAGTAAATTTGCCAGAGGATGCCTTTAATTCCATAACTTTCAGAGGACATCCCCCCGATAATCATTACTGAAAATGAAGTGATAACCTTATCGTAAAATTTTCCGAAATGTACGATTTATTAATCAAATTGCATTTATTTCTTGAATAGTGATTATTTTGCATTTTGCAAAATATAATCGCAAAATTTTTTAGTTATTAAACAAGCATGATCTGACTGATCATATAATAGAAGTAAGGCGATATGAATTTTATCAGCAATACTATTTTTAGCAGAACAGAAAATAATCCCTATAATAAATCAAAAGTCACTAATTAATATTTCAGGAAAAATGACTGAGTCATTTAAGGAAATTTATTCGCATTATAATCGTATCATCGCACATCACGAAGCATCAAGGTATCCTTTTTACTATTTAAAACCATTCATTATTGATAACCGAATGATGAATGTTTTTCAGAAGCTGAAAAATTTATTCTTGAAAGCGATTAACCGATATATTGATAATTACCAGGATTACAATCATATTATTGATTTTCCAGATCGCGTGCATAAAATACTTGAAATGGATAGGCAGTTCGGGCAAAAAATAGGGGCATTTCGACCTGATTTTATTATTGATCATAACGGACAAATAAAATTTGTTGAGATAAATGCACGGTATTTTGATGGCTTTTTACTGAGCGGAATAACAGAAAAAATTATGGAAAAAAAATGCGGATGTTATTCATATATCGATGGAAAGAAACCTGTGGATTTGTTGATCGAATACATTTTTACGTATTTCGCTGATTATAACAAAATTGTTTTTATCAAAGGTTCTGTTAATGACGGCGACAACCGTTATTATCTACCACTTTTCGAAAAGCTCGGAATCGAAGTGATACGGGTGAGGCCCGATGAGATTGCAGCGAACTCAAAATTATTCAGAGATGCTGCTGTTATAAGCCATATGAATCAAAGGGAAATAAATAAACTGGGAATGGCCGAGATAGAAATACTTTCATCGGCTAAAATGTTAAATAATTTGACCACAATTTTTTTAGTCCATGATAAAAGATTTCTGGCTGTTTTAAGTGACAAGAATTTTCAAAAAACTGTTTTTGATTCAGATGAGATAGATTTCATATCACCTTATATCATTCCTACATTCACCCGAAGAGGGGATCATAGAACATGGGAGATGGCTCGCAAAAGCCGTAAGGACTGGATTCTCAAGCCATTTGATCTGGATAGAAGTGATGGAATAGTTCCAGGGAATCTCGTGGATGATAAAACCTGGGAATTTACATTCGAATCTCGAAAGATTGAACGTATGGTATTACAACCAATAATTCACCAAAAAACTTTTTCGGGAAAAACAAGTATCGATGGTAAGATTCACACTGATTACCTTACAGGAGGGCTCATGTTTTTTGATGAGCAGTTTTTTGGACCGGGTGAATTTCGGGCAAGCTCTCAGCCTGTTGTTAACTGGATTAAAGATGACCGCAAGATTTTCCCCTGGATAACAGACGATTACGCTGGATTTAAGGGGGATTATTTCTCTATATGACGAACGGAGCTGTGCAAAACATATTTTCTAAGAAAAATTATTGGATGTCGGATTACTTTTTAATGGAAACCTCAGCGGGTCATTTTTTTTGTTTTGCAATTCAAAAAAGATATTCGACCTGGAAATAAAATCCATCTCAACAAATTTCGATAATTCTGCTATCAGATATGATTTTGCCTTCCAGTTTTTAGATTAATTTTAAATCGGTCAGAGCTCCGTTTAATAGACTCATTTTTTTTTACCTGACTGAGCTAAAAGGTTATGATTTTGGTAGTTTTATTGCACTAATATCTTATTGGTTTTAGTATTCTTTTCCCTTCTTTTTATTATCTTTAACATCTGAAATGAATTCTGTTTGCATTAAAATTTATTACATATAATTCAACGGGAGTTGCCATGAAACGAATATTATTATCCCTGGTGATGATAACAATGGCTCTGGGGATAACAGCGTTCCAGTGTTCATCGACAGAATTAACAAGCGCCAGGCTTTATATTCAACAAAAGAATAATCCTAAAGCAAAAGAAGCTCTTCTAAGAGAAGTCGAAAAAAATCCGAAAAGCGATGAAGGTTATTATCTGCTTGGTTACATTTATGGTGAAGAAAGCGATTATACAAAGATGGTCGAAAGTTTTGACAAATCGCTTGAAATCAGCAAAAAATTTGAAACCAAGATCAAAGAAAGCCGCAAATTTCACTGGGCGGATAATTTCAACAAAGGTGTCTCGTATTTTAACCGGGCTCAGGCAGTCGGCACTGAAGACAGCATTAAAATGTATTTTGATCGTTCAATCGAAACTTTCCATAATGCAATTCTATGTGAACCAGATTCCGCTGATACTTACAAAAACCTGACTTTTGCGTTTCTTAATGCAAATAGATCAGATGAAGCAGAAGAGCCTTTGAAAAAACTTATAAAGATGAAAGGAACTGCAGATTCGTATGTAATGCTTGCCCAGCTATATACTGATAAAGGCATAAAGTCGATGGAATCCTTTAAAACCGGAAAAGATAAAGCTGACAGTCTTGAATCAATAGCTTTTTATGATAAGACAATCACACTTCTCGGAGAAGCACGTAAAAAATATCCGGACAATGGAGATTTACTGCTCCTTCTATCGAATGCCTATGTATCTGCAAACAAATTAGATGTTGCAAAGGATGCATTCAAAGCTGGTGTTGAAAAAGATCCAGGCAATAAATATTACCGATATAATTATGGCGTTTTGCTTCTTGGCGCCAATGATTTTGAAGATGCATCCGAGCAGTTTAAAGCTGCTGTTGGTCTCGATAGCGAGTACCAGAATGCTGTTTACAATCTGGCTGTCACATATGTTAAATGGGGTTCAACTATCCGCGAAAAGGCAGAAGCTGAAGGGAAAGAGGACGAATCCTATAAAGAGAAATTTAAATTAGCCCTTCCTCATCTCGAAAAATATGTCGAGTTAAAATCTGATGAACCGGCTGTTTGGGAATTATTGGGAAGGGTTTATGCAAACCTTGGTGAATCCGAAAAATCAACTAAAGCTTTTGAAAAAGCAGATTCATTAAGATAACCTATTTTCAGATTTGGATATAACCCACAATTTATTCCATATAAGTTGTGGGTTCTTTTTTAATAATGAGGATAAAATGAACAAAGAAAATCAATCTCAACAGATCAATATAGAATTAGGCGAAAAAGAAGCAGAGGGTATTTATTCGAATCTTGCTATTATTACTCATTCTCCTGCGGAGTTTGTTATTGATTTCACAAGAGTTTTACCCGGTGTGAATAAAGCAAAAGTTTTTGCGAGAGTAATTACGACTCCTCAGCACGCAAAGATGCTCTTAAAAGCGCTCACAGAAAATGTCGAAAAATATGAGGCGAGGTTCGGCGAAATAAAACTTGAAGGACACCCGCAGCAGCCATTCGGTTTTGTGAGCAATAGCAAGACTGAAAAAATAAACTGAAACTTTAAATTAAAGTTATGATTTTTTGATTGAATCGGCAGGGAGACACCTGCCGGTTTTGTTTCAGTAATGAAATTTCTGAAATCTGCCAATTGTGAAGATCGTTTATCTAACTGATTGAGATCAAAATTACATTGATAATATTAGGATTTTAAGTTCAGGATGACATTTGTAATTATATTTTATCATCTGACGCCTACCCCGGTAAAAGAAAATTTGTAAAATTTCCAATTCTTCGTACCTGCCCCTTATTACTCCTATTATGTCGTGTGATTTTATTAATTTTGGGTGTTAAAACTTATTACGGATTTTATGCGATATTTTGAAAACGAAAGCTATTCTTACAGGAACGATGTCTTATTTGTTGAGGATGTCGCTGTAGGCGATATTTCTGAAAAGACCGGAACCCCGGTATTCATCTATTCAAAAAAACACATTTCAGATCGTTTCCGTCAGTTCGCTGACGCATTCAGGGATATAGATCATCATGTTTTTTACGCTTCAAAAGCCAATTTTAATATTAATGTGATCAATATCTTTCGTTCTCTTGGAAGCGGTATTGACGTAAATTCAGAAGGTGAAATGATCCGCGCCTTAAAGGCAGGAGTCGCTCCGCAGAATATAATTCTTTCCGGTGTTGGTAAGACCGCCGATGAAATACGTGCCGGATTAGATTCAGATGTTTTGATGCTCAAAGCCGAATCGGAAGAAGAAATTGAACTTATTGCCAAAATTGCAGAATCAAAAAACAAAAAAGCGAGAGTAGCGATCCGGGTAAACCCGGAAGTTGACGCAAAAACACATCCTTATATTTCAACAGGACTTGCACAGAATAAATTCGGCATCAATGAAAAAGATGCGGAATCATTATATCTTAAATACAACAATTCCCGGTGTATTAAATTCACCGGCATCGATATGCATATCGGCTCACAGATAACATCTTTGCCGCCCTTTATCGAAGCGGTTGAGAAGCTGTCTGCCCTGTATTTCAGACTTAAGTCGCAGGGGATAACCCTTGAACATTTTGATGTAGGGGGTGGAATGGGTGTTGTTTACAAGGAGGAAAATCCTTTCAGCATTCATGAATTTGCTGAAGCTTTGAAACCTCATCTGCGAAAATTGGGGTGCAAAATCCTTTTTGAGCCCGGCAGGTTTTTTATGGCTAATTCAGGGATTCTTGTTTCAGATATACTTTACACCAAAAAAAATGATAAAAAGAATTTCCTGATCACTGATGCAGCAATGACCGAACTTATGCGACCGAGTCTCTACGGATCTTATCACAATGTTCAGCCTCTAATAAGGAATAAATACCCTGAAATAAAAGCTGATATTGTCGGACCAGTTTGTGAATCCGGAGACTTCATAGCGAAGGACAGGGAGATAGAAGACCTGAAACAGAATGATAAAATTGCGATAATATCCGCCGGGGCTTACGGTATGGTTATGGCGTCGAATTATAATGGCAGGAGAAGACCTCCGGAAGTAATTGTGGACGGTGATAAGTATTTTATTACGAGGAGCAGGGAAACATTCGATCATCTGCTTTATGACGAGAAACTGATTAAGGAATTAATTTAAGGAATATCCGGTTATGGCATCACGATACAGAAATATCTTTGTGCCCATTGATGCGAGTCTCGGCTCAGAGTGTCCGCATTGCAATGAGAAAAATAAGCTTCAGCAATCCTCACCAAAAAATGTAAAAGACAGATTTATATACAGATTTACCCCTTACAGAAGATACACCTGCTCAAACTGTCGAAACAGAACATTCATCTATAGTTATAAACTCAATCCGGAATGGTACAAGATTGCTTTTTTCTATCTTTTTATAATGCTTGCAGGTTCATTTGTCATTTACACGGCGATTAAAAAACTATTACGTTAAAAACTCGGGGAAACTTAATGAATAGATTATTATTTCTAACTGTTCTGTTCGGTCTTACTTTATTTGGACAGCAGAAAAAAACGCTTGGTCCGGAAGAATTATGGCAGATGGAAAGGCTTGGGACGTATGCTGTTTCTGATGACGGACTGAAATTATGGTTTTCGACGACAAAATATGATATGTCTTCGAACAAGGGAAATTCATTGTTTTATTATTATGATCTCTCCAAAAATGAGTTGAAAAATATAGCTGAATTATCCGGAGCGGGTTCTCCTTCTATTCATCCGGATGGAAGATTGAATTTCCTGAAAGATTCGCAATTATGGCAAGCTGATCATGATGGATCAGATGCGAAAAAACTGACTGATATTTATTCCGGGATCGATAGTTATTTAATGATACCCGGCAGCGATAAAATCGTTTTCACATCTGCCGTTTACCCGGATTGTGATGATCAGGACTGCATTAAAAACAGAGATGAAGAAGCATCATCATCTAAGGTCAAAGCAGAGATTTTCACCGAACTCCTATATAGACACTGGAATTCATGGCGTGGAGAAAAAAGGAGCCATCTTTTCCTATACGATATTAATACAAAGTCGCTTTCAGATCTCACTCCGAATGCTGCTTATGATGTTCCGCCGACAGCGCTTGGGGGATCATTTGATTTTGCTGTCTCTCCCGATGGCAGGGAAGTGGCATTTTCCGCTAATAAAACGAAAAATCCATCATGGAATACAAATAATGATGTCTTTATAATTGATCTGACTGATCCGGAATTTGAGCATAAAATGATTTCGACAGGTGAAGGAAATGACAACCAGCCTGTTTATTCCCCCGATGGAAAATATATCGCGTTTAAATCTATGAGAAGACCTGGTTTCGAAGCAGATAAATATGAAATCATTATTTATGACAGAAAAACAGGTATTAATAAAAATATTACCTCTGACATTGATATTTCTGCCGGTGATATTGTTTTTTCCTCAGATGGGAGTTTTATCTTTTTCGATGCGGCGAATGAAATTAACAATTCAGTTTACAGAATTAATATACAGACAGGTGAGACGGACTTGCTGATTAAGGAAAGAGTTAACTCCGATCTTAAACTGGCTGCAAAGGTTGGGCGGCTCTACTTTAAGAGGCAAAGTACCATAAGTCCGGTAAACATTTGTTATTATGATCTCAACGAGGGGAAAATAAACCCTGTAACAAATTTAAATGAGGAAATACTTTCTAAGATCGGGATGAACGAAGCAGAGACTTTCTGGTGTGAAGGAGCTGAAGGGGCTAAAGTTCAGTCGGTCTTGATCAAACCACCATACTTCGACCAGAATAAAAAATACCCGATGGTATTTCTAATCCATGGAGGTCCTCAGGGACACTGGTCGGATGATTTCCATTTCCGTTGGAATATGCAGATGTTTGCATCGCGCGGATATGTTGTTGTTGCTCCAAATCCAAGGGGAAGTGTCGGCTACGGGCAAAAATTTACAGATGAGATATCCGGTGATTGGGGTGGAAAGGCTTATACTGATTTGATGAATTCATATGATTATGCCGTTTCCAATTTTGGTTTTATTGATAAGGAAAACACATTTGCTGCCGGAGCATCCTATGGCGGGTACATGATTAACTGGATTGCCGGTCATACTGACCGCTTCAAAGCTTTGGTCTCACATGCCGGTGTGTTTAATCTTGAAAGTATGTACGGCGCAACAGAGGAACTCTGGTTCCCTGAATGGGAGTTTAAGGGAACACCCTGGGAAAGCCGTGAAATTTACCATAAATGGTCGCCTCACATGTTTGCTCATAACATCAAAACTCCTATGCTTGTTGTTCATGGTGCATTTGATTTTAGAGTGCCTGAGGGACAGGCATTCGAATTGTTTACATATTTGCAGCGACTTGGTGTGAAAAGCAAATTTTTGTACTTCCCGGATGAATATCATTTTGTGACAAAACCGCAGAACGCTCTTTTATGGTGGAATACTGTTCTCGGTTGGTTTGACGAACATAATTCGAATTTACAAGGAAAATAAAATGGACCCACTTGGAAGAGATAATTTCTTTGATGACAACGAACCTGAGCTATTGATGAGTTCAAATCCGATAAAAGATGAGAGCGAAGTTGACGAAAATCTCTGGGTTAAACTTGAACGGGTTGGAAAAAAAATATCATTTGCCAAGGATATCCTTGCACTATATCGTTATCTGAAAGATCCGATAATAAGTTGGCACCGTAAGTCAATTATTATCGGAGCATTAATATATTTTATTACTCCGATTGACGCGATTCCGGATATTGCTCCACTGATCGGCTATCTTGATGACCTTGGAGTAATTACAGCACTTCTCAAATATCTTGGCAGCGAACTTATTCCTTATTATCAGGGACACTAAAGCTTTTGAAAGGGCTGGAATTAATTGATAGGAAGAAGATTTATTCCGGGAAGGTCTTTAAGGTAATTGTTGATGAATTGAAATACACAAGTTCAGGCAACCAGACATTCCGCGAGGTGGTGGTGCATCCGGGCGGAGTTGTAATTGCTGCAGAGACCGGTAACGGCAAATTTATTCTTGTCGAGCAGGAGCGTTATCCAATCGGGAAAGCAATGTTGGAATTTCCGGCAGGCAAGTTGGAGCCGGGAGAAAACCCGCTTGATTGCGCAGTCCGTGAACTTGAAGAAGAGACAGGGCAGCAAGCTGCTGAAATCCATAAACTCGGCAGTATTTATACTTCTCCGGGTTTCTGCGATGAGGAATTATTCCTATTTTATGCCCGCAATCTTAAAATGGGAACGATAAACCGGGAGGAGGGCGAGCAGGGAATGCTCGTTCACTTTTTAACAGCCGGGGAGATCGAAAATAAAATATTATCAGGCAAAATAAACGATGCAAAAACGATTTCCTGCTTTTACAGAGCCATGAAGTTTAGCCGGACTGAAAAAGTTTGACGAGTCGGGCTAAATTCTTTAAATGATTGTAATCGTTTATTGAGTCTTGAAAAAATTCTACCGGCATCAAAGAATTGACCCGGTAGAAGCAGATAAATCAAAATCAGATCAGCCCAAGCAGATATTCGATATCAACTTTTTTCAAAGAATCAATTTCCTTTCCCAGGAATCTTTCGGCTACCGATTTGAATTTTTCAGGAAGATCACTCACGAAGTATTCATATCGCCCCGGAGTTTCTCTGTAATTACGTAATCCTTCATTTATAAGGTAATATTCAACCGTAATAGCAGCCGCAGTGCCGGAATCAATCATTTTCACCCCGTCACCAACTGCCTTCTTAATCACATTGGTCAGAAGCGGATAATGTGTACATCCAAGAATAAGTGTATCTATTCCGTAATCTTTTAATTCCTGCAGGTATTCTTTTGCGATTAATTTTGTTGCCCTATGATCTACCCAGCCTTCCTCAGCTAACGGGACAAATAGCGGGCAGGCTTTTTCGATTATATCGAATCGGGAGTCGATTTTCAGTAATTCGTTTGAATAAGCTTTATTATTAACAGTTGCATTTGTACCGATCACACCAATTTTTCCGGTTCCGCTTTGTTTGGAAGCAAGAGCGGCTCCTGGAAAGATCATTCCGATAACGGGAACATCGAATTTTTCACGGAGTGCCGGCAATGCGACTGAAGATGCAGTATTACAGGCAACTACTATCAATTTAACATTTTTCTGAACAAGAAACCCGGCGTCCTGAAGTGAATATTCAATGACAGTCGAATTTGATTTTGTACCATAAGGAACCCGTGCAGTATCGCCAAAATAAATAATATTTTCATTCGGCATTTTTTCTGCAATTTTTTTTACAACTGTCAATCCGCCAATGCCGGAATCGAAAACCCCTATCGCATCATCTATAGTCGCCATATCAGAGTATCTCTTCTATTGATTCGTTGAGCTCGAATTTTATAAGCTCAAACTCGTTTTCGGATACTTTGTTGTGATTCCGGTCGAGGACATAAAAGGCATCCACAACATCATCGCCGCTGGTCGAAATTTTAGCAAAGAAAATTGACATACCCAATTTATTCAGGGTTGATGTAACCTGGTACAAAAGACCAAGCCGGTCAGGAGAAATTACATCAATGATAGTATATTTCTCATGCTTCTCAAGAACAATTCTTACTCTGCTTTTTCTCCTGAAAATTTTACTTTCCAGCCTCCACCATTTTGATTTAACTTTTTTAATTTCAGCAGGAATATGAAGCTCATTATTCACAGCGGCAATCATATCACTTCGTATTTTTTGATATTTTTCAGGTTCGACAGTTTTACCCGACCGAAAATCGGTAACGTTAAAATTATCAATAATAATGCCGTCATTGCGGGTATATATTTTTGCATCGTGAATATTAAGGTCGTTTATTGTTAGTACACCGCAGAGTTTTGAAAGAAGTGCTGAATAGTCCCTGGTTATAACTGTGATGGATGTAAATCCTTCGGATTCATTAAAGAAAACAGAAGTTTCACCACCCTTTTGAATTTCATCGGCATGTGCTTCAATTTCTTTTTGGGAAAATTCAGTGAGGTAGCTGATATCATTAATCGCATCTATATGTTCAATTACGGATTCACCCAGGTGCTCTACTGCTTCCTCATACTTTTCACGGGTTTGCAGATGAAGCAATTCTTCGCCTGAAATATTGTCTTCGAGCATCAGGGCAGTCTTACGGTAAAGTTCGTGCAGTAATTCACTTTTCCATTGAGTCCATACTACAGGGCTAACAGCGGAGAGATCAGCGTAAGTGATAAGATAAAGAAAATCAAGAACGTGACGGTCACTAAATATTGAGGCGAAATTATTTAGTGTGGATGGGTCATTCAGATTCCGCCTGAAGGCTATTTGCTCCATAGTCAAATGATGCCTGACCAGGAATTTTACAAGGTCAACTTCATCTGAATCATAGCCGAGCCCAGGTAATGCCGAACCGGCAATTTCGGCTCCCATAATTTCATGCCCCGATATTCCATGCGGCTTTGCAATATCATGGAATAATACAGAGAGGAAAAGCAGATCTTTTCTTTTGAGTGAATGATATAATTTAGCTATCGGGGATGTCTCTTTATCCAGTTTTTCAAGATTGTTAATTGCAACAATTGTGTGTTCATCAGCAGTATAGCAATGATAAACACCGGGTTGAAAAAATCCCACCAAATCTTTAAAATCAGGAAGGAATACGCCGAGTACTCCGAATTCATTAAGTGCACCGAGTGTTTTCCCGACATTTTTCGGCAATCTTAGAATTTCTCTGAAAAACACAGAAGACTCGGAATCATCATCAGGATTTAATTCAGATTCTTCAACTCTGTCAAGTACTTTCGCTCGCAGATTGTCTTCAAATCGTCCGTCGTAATAACCCCTATAATAAAAAGCTCTGAGGATGTCAGAAAGAGAAAGCTCTTTTTGATGCGATAGATTTATTGTTTTACCCTGAAGAAAAAAGTCCTCATCAAGTTCAATATTAAATTTATCCGAGAGTTTTTCTGAAAACTGAGCCGCAAAACTTTTCATTAAGGTTTTCGAAAAACGAAAAATTGTATTTGCAGCCTGGAAATATTTTTTCATCATAGGAATCCAGGAGGAATCGTTTTCAGCAATTTTATTGGCGATTTTTTCCTGATATAAAAACTCCAGTCTGTCATTTTTCCTGCCGGATTCGAGATGAAGTAAATTCCTTGCGTTCAGTATTAATTTATAACTTTGAAGAAGGTTTCCGGCAGTTCTGGCATTTATAGTTCCATCTTTCTTCAATCGTTTGATAAAATTTTCGGTGTAAGTAATCTCATTCTGCTCAGCAAATATGCTGTTGTTAATAAAGGAATACATCCACTCAATTGAATGAAGATCGCGCAGTCCCCCTGCTGAATACTTTATATTCGGCTCAAGTACTTTTGGTGAATCTCCATATTTTTCATGCCGCAGTTTCTGATCTTCAAAAAATCTTTCAAGCAGGTCTGCACGGAATTTATCGTCAAGTAGCCCAAAAAGTTGTTTGTTCCATTGATTATAAACATCAACACAGCCATAAATAAATCTGGTTTCAAAAAACTGAGTGAAGGCGTGCAGGTCTTCTTCGAGGAATTTGCGGATGTCGCTGAATGTCCTGATTGTATGGGCAACATCTATACCAGCATCCCAGAGATCAGTAATTGCATTTCGGATAAGATTTTCTCTCTCAGGAGTCAGTTCCGGGAGGATAAACATAATGTCAATATCGGAATAAGGAGAAAGTTCTCTTCTACAGAAACTGCCCGCAGAGACAACCGCAAAGTCCATATTCCGTTCAGAAAGAATGCGGATGATAAATTCTTCAACGGCAAGACTATTCCGAACACAGAGATTAAATGCATCTTTCCAGTTTTCCGGATTCTCGAAAATTTCCCTTCTGGTATTTTCGTATTCAGCTTTAAGCATGGTTTTTGATCCCGTTAAGCCGGAGACATATAAAAATGCCTTATTCCCGCATTATTAAAAACCTCAAAAATAAACGATTAGAGATCAATAATAAAGTGAGGGAATAAGGCAAAAGTAAAAATGATCAGATTTTTTCGAATCTTGCCTGGAAAAATCTCAGGTATTTTGGTTCGTAAACCATTTTAAGACCTTTTATCGATTTTCTCTGGTCATATACATTAGCAACAGATTCAACTGTAACATCAATATGAGCCTGTGTATAAACCCTTCTTGGGAAAGTAAGCCTTACAAGTTCGAGTTTTGGATACCGATGTTTCCCAGTAACCGGGTCGCGCCCTGAAGACACGATGCCTCTTTCCATTCCTCGAACACCAGAATCCTGATATATTGCAGCAGCAAGCGTCTGAGCAGGGAATTCATCCTGAGTAATATGATCGAGGAACCTTCTTGCATTCATGAAGATTGCATGACCACCGATTGGATTTACTATCGGGAGACCATATTCGAGCATTTTTTGACCGCAGTATTCAATCTGCCCTATTCTTGTTCTGATATTATCAAATTCAATCATTTCTTCGATACCGCGAGCCATTGCTTCCATATCACGCCCAGCGAGTCCGCCATAAGTATGCAGTCCTTCATATACTACAACAAGATTTCTTGCTTCTTCATATACCTTTTCGTTTTTTGTTGCAAGAAAACCGCCAATATTAACCATGAGGTCTTTCTTAGCACTGACCCATACGCCTTCGAAATACGAATTCATCTCAAAGAATATTTCCTGTATTGTCTTATCAGCGTAACCTTCTTCCTTTGTTTTAATAAAATAGGCATTTTCGGTAGCCCTGGTTGCATCGAACCATAATGCAACACCATATTTATCGCAAAGAGTTTTAACCTCCTTTAGATTTGCCATCGAGAATGGCTGTCCGCCTGCCATGTTTACAGGTCCTGCCATACTTACGTAAGGAACTTTATCGGCACCAACCTTTTTGAAAAGGTCTTCAAGCTTCTGTGTGTCGATATTCCCTTTGAACTGGTGTGTGCTGTCCGGATCATGCGCTTCATCAATTATTACATCTACAAAAGTACCGCCGGCTAATTCCTGGTGGAGTCTTGTAGTAGTGAAATACATGTTCCCCGGAATATAATCACCTTCTTTGATCAGGATTTTTGAAACTAGATGTTCAGCGGCTCTGCCCTGGTGTGTCGGCACAAAAAAGGGCTGCCCGTAATATTTCCTGACATTATCCCAGAGATAGTAGAAATTTTTTGACCCTGCGTATGCTTCATCACCGAGCATCATTCCTGCCCATTGGTAATCGCTCATCGCATTTGTTCCGCTATCGGTGAGCAGATCGATATAAACGTCTTCAGATTTCAGGAGGAAAGTGTTATAACCTGCTTCCTCCAAAGCTTTGCTGCGCTGTTCATAAGTCGTCATTTTAATCGGTTCAACCACTTTGATCTTAAATGGTTCAGCCCAGCTCTTTTTAATATTCTTATTTTCAATCATTACAGCTCCCTGGCAATTTTATGAGTATTAGTTGTATTTTCCGTCCTTATTCCGTTTGCGCTCGTTATCCTCTTCCTCATCAATTTCATCGAGGTCATCCAAATCGTCTAATTCATCATATTCACCATAATCATCTGAGTCGTATTCGACTTCAATCACAGACGAAATTCCGCCTCTCGTATTAAATTCAGCAGTGATTTTCAGATAAATCGGATCAAGTGTATCTACAAGATCGTCAAGAATCATATTTGTAACTGCTTCAAAGTAAACACCTTCGGTGCGATATGACTGAAGGTACATTTTGTACGATTTCAGTTCAACACATAATTCATTAGGGACATATAGCAAGTTAATCGTCGCGAAATCCGGCTGACCAGTTTTCGGACATAAAGAAGTAAATTCCGGAGAAATGTGTGTGATATCATAATCTCTATCCGGATATGGATTTTCAAATGTTTCTAAAATATTTTTCCTGTCTTTCATGTTTATCCTTTATAATAAATTGGTTTTTTATGGTATGCTATCGGATCATCAAACCCGGCTTTCTGAAACCCCCTGAGACGCAATGCACAACTGTCACATTCCCCGCATGCTTTTTCATCACTGCTATAGCATGACCAGGTGTATTCGAGCGGGGCTTTTAATTCGATACCCCTTTTTACAATCTGATCTTTGGTGAAACTGATGACTGGTGTTGCAATCCGAATACCGCTGTCCGGTTTAGTTCCAGTATCAATAACTCTTTGAAATGCCTCATAAAATTCCGGACGGCAATCCGGGTAACCTGATGAGTCTTCATTTACCGCGCCAATATAGACCCATTTAGCTCCGATGACTTCTGCCCAGCTTGTGCAGACGGCAAGAATATTAGAATTTCTGAAAGGCACGTATGAAGTCGGAATATCAAGATTATCCAGATTCGCCGCTGAAACATCGATATTATGATCAGTCAGCGATGATCCGCCTATGACAGCCAGATGACGGAGGTCAATCACCAGCCTCTTTTCGGCATTGTAATGGTCAGCGAGTTTGTGAAAGCACTGTAATTCTTTTTCTTCCGTCCGTTGTCCATAATTTATGTGTGCGAAAGCCAGGCGGTGATCAAGTGAAGCAATAGCAGCAGTGACACAGCTATCCATCCCTCCGCTCACGGCAATAACGGCAATGTCTTTCAATATGATAAGTCGTTTATTTCTAATCCTTAAAGATAGTAAAAGGGGAGTTGATTAAAAAGGAAAAGTGAATTTGGATTAGCTGTATGAGGATTTGATTTCGAATTCTAATTGGAAGCAGAGAGAATGCATTTTCAGCGAAGATGATATGAGGGCAACTAGAATTTTCAAGGATATTTTTCTCCTGTGAAATCAATCTTTTTACATCACTCTGAGATTAGATTCAGGAGTAAAATAATCATAATCCGAAAAAATATTTACAAATAAGTAATAATTACCTAACATCTGTCTTAAAAAAATGTTAAATTCGATTCAAATAGTTTTTTGTCGTCTATTAATAATCACACTGAATTTTAACAAACTGAAGGAAGGATTATGGATTACTACGAGCTTCATCCTGTAAATCCTCAGGCGAGGTATATTAATAAAGCTATCGAAACTCTGAAGAACGGCGGTGTTATAATCTATCCGACCGATACACTCTACGGTATCGGGTGTGATATTTTTAACAGAGATGCCCTTGAAAGAGTTTATCTTATTAAAAATGAGCCAAATGACAAATTATTCAGTTTTATCATTCCTGATCTAAAGGAAATTTCAAACTATGCAAGAGTATCGGATTATGCATACAAAGCTATGAAAAAGCTGCTTCCGGGACCATATACTTTTATCCTCCCCGCGGCTAAAGAGGTGCCTAAAAAATTGTGGTCGAAACGAAGCACAGTTGGAATCAGAATTCCTGCACACCCGGTGGCAATAAATCTTGTAAGAGACCTTGGTCATCCGATAATCAGCACCAGTGTTACGAACAGAAAAGGCGAGCCGATTTATGATCCTGAAGAAATAAGGGTTGTTTTTAATCCAAGTGTTGATCTGATGTTATCTGTAGGACATCTCGAGGGTGTCGAATCAACGGTTGTCGATCTTAGTGGTGACGAAGCTGATGTTATCCGTGAAGGTGCCGGAGATACAAGCTTTTTCGAATGATATTATTATTTCTTATAACAAAACCCGTCCGGTTTTCCGGACGGGTTTGCAGATTAAACTCCACTCAATTTATTTCAGAAGCATCATTTTACGGACTGCCGAAAATTTTCTTCCATCCTCTCCAACGGCATTAATCTGATAAAAATAGACTCCTGACGAAATATCGGATCCATCGAACCGAATCACATGTTCACCGGCAGATTTCCTGCCTTCATTGATTGTTTTGATCTCCTTCCCAAGGATGTCAAAAACTTTAAGTTCAACCACACCTCCATTTTCAAGACTATAACTTATTGATGTCATTGGGTTGAAGGGATTAGGGTAATTACTGCCCAAATAAAAAGTATGCCTGTTCATTTCATCGCTGCTCAGAGCAGTAACTAAGGAAGGATATTTAAGTTTTGCAGCAGTGACAGAATTTTGCAGGTCGGGGAGGTCATCACCCGCGGCAATTACAAACCCGACGTCAAGAGTGGCGCCGGCTGGAATTGAATATGGTCCCCCGGAGACGACAAAAGAAATGTCGGCTGGTCCTTTTGCCAGTGAAACACCAAGTCCTGCCGATAGAGAGCTGAATTTTTCCGCCTCTGAGAATCCATCATATAAATTAAAATCAGTGCCGTCATTATCTATTGCTCTGAAATTGTATTTATCTGATGATATTAACCCTGCTCCAATAAAAGCGCCTACAGGATTAAGATCGGAATTATAAGCATAACCGAAATTATTTATCTGATCATATCCAACAACATTATCGTCATAATCAACTTCGTCAATGTCCCAGTCAAAAAATAATCCTGCGTAAAAATTGGATAAGGCAAATGAATTTCTGTTCTCAAGTAAATATTTAAGCACAATATATTTATTATCGGGAGCAGTTGTAAATGAAAATGTCTGCAAAACTGTTCTGATCCCAAGAGAAAAACTACCGGCACCAGCATCATCAAAAACACCATAACCCTGCTGATCGGCAATAGATCCAGGTTCACTGATCTGAAATTGATACATCGTCAGGAAGTCTGTGTTTTGAGTGTTGGAATCGTTCCCGCGTGCTGCATCCATAACAAGACCGCTTCCGGTTCCATACATAAAAGCACCCTCAAACAAGAAACTGCCGCTGTTCAGGTATTTGAAACCATCTCCCCTCAGATTATCGGGGTAATCGTTATAACCGAGGGACCCTTTGCTGGTAATCGTAAGTGCAACATCATTTGCGCCCTGAGTGCCGTAAGTAGGATTAACGGCGATAGTTAACCATTGAAAATCGGCGTAATTCGAACCCGAGTAGTTAAGAACAAAACTGATCTCACTGTTTTGCGGTATTGTTGATGATATCCGGAAGCGGAATTGTGAAGAATTGTTATTGAAACTAGACAGGCTGCCAACTTGTCCTGAAGTAAAAGAAGAGTTCAGCAAGGTTATGCCTGATGAAGCTGCTTCAAGGTTAACTGTGACACTTGAAAAAGCATTAAGGTAATTGAAAAACTCTGCACTTATAGAAACTTCTTCACCCGGTTCAAAAATTCCATCACCGTCTCCCAAATCTGTTAACGAAAAGGATATAGCTCTCACAGAATAAGATGCCACATTTGATAATGCCTGAAATGCGTTTATCCTGCCCTGCCCTAATTGTCGGGCAAACAAAGGATTTAACATATCCACATCATCAGCATTAATGCGGATTTGTTCTCCCACCTGTTCTCCGGTGTAGTTGGGGAATTTTGCTTTAACCAGCGCAGCCAATCCTGAAGTGAGAGGAGAAGCCATTGAAGTGCCGCTCACAGAAATGTAAGTATCGTTTTGCCAGGTATTATAGATCGCCTGAGCAGGAGCAATAACATCTATTTTATGACCGTAATTACTTGAAGACCATCTTTGATCTGTTGATGTTGAGCCACCGACTGATAAAACCTTATCAAAGGAAGCCGGATAAAAGAAAGAATTGCTATTATTATTACCTGCAGCCGCCACAACCAAAGCGCCCTTAGAAGCAGCGTAATTTATGACTTCCTGTCCCGCAAGTGAAAATCCAAAACTTCCCCAGCTGCAATTTATGATGTCTGCACCATTGTCGGCTGCGAAAATAATTCCCTGATACCCGTATGAGATAAGCGGGCTGCCTGTATTGGATCTCACATCATCCCTTGAAGTTTTTACTGGCATAATACTTGAATTATATCCGATTGAAGCAACTCCGATGCCGTTATTAGTTACCGCCGCAGCGCATCCAGCTACATGCGTTCCATGGTCAGGCCTATCCTCCATCGGATTATTATCCGGAGTCCCGTCCAATCCGCCAAAATCCCATCCCCTGAGGTCATCGATGTATCCATTTCCGTCATCATCAACCCCTGGCAATCCGTTTTTTTCAGAAGAATTCTCATAAATATTCTGTGCCAGATCAGGATGGTCCCAGTCCACACCAGTATCAATAATTGCAATTATCACATCAGGTTCACCTTTGCTGATATCCCAGGCTTCCCGGGCTCTAATGTTAGTAAGATAGTACTGATTGGATAATTGCGGATCGTTTGGTTCGAATACAGGTTCGTAAAGATACCACGGTTCTGCCCAAAGAATTCCTTTTTTCTTGCTGAATTTACCGGAAACATAATCAGGATCAACCGGTGATTTATATTCAAGAATATATATGTCGTTTTTCCAATCGGTAACCTCCCGATCATAGAAAGGTTTTACACTGACCGGTGCAAGGTTTTCATATTCTCCCATCAGGTAAGCGACCGGAGAATCATACTCTTTGATGATGCCGGAATCAATCTTAATTACAACATAGCCTGATAAATAAAGTCTGCCGGATTTTCCAGCAACTGAAGAATGTATATCAGACGAAATGATAAAAACAATCAGCAGAAATAATATTCTTAAAAATTTCATTTTGTTCCTGTGCAATTGATAGAGGGAGTTTGTTTCAAAACGATTCTTAACATATCTAAAATAATAATAATCATTAAAATATAATAGTTTATTAATCAGTCCCTTAAAAAAGACCACTTGTCTCATTCCCGACGATTATTTACAAATGAGTACCGAAATGATGCAAATTCGGGATAAATTTCACGGGCATTTCAAGGATATCTTCTTGCCTTCAGTATTAGACCGTATTATATTCCTTCACACAAAAAAAAGTAAATGTATGCCATCTTTTTTGAGACATAGAAGTGATACAATTAGAATAATCAGCTTCTTTCTTTTTATTGTGCTGCTGATATCTTTTCAAAGCTGCCGCGAATTGCCTAACGATGTTGAATCAAATGCTGATTTAATAATAATTAATTCTACAGAGGAAATTGTTGAAACAGGGTCAAGTGTCGGGCTGGATCTCTCAATACCGGCTGCTACCAAAGCATTTTCGGTAACGTGGTTAACTGATAAAGGCAGAATAAAAGGAACTGGGAACAACGTAATCTTTGAGGCTTCCGGAAATTCAGGGATAGCAACGATAAGGGCAAAAATTTATAAAAATGGGGTTTTTTTTGCTGAAAAGACGATTAAATTGCCAGTCTATAAACAGCGGGTCATTCTTAAGGCAGACGACCTATTTCGTGATCCGATAAACGTTATTCCAGTCAAGTGGCAGAAGTTTTTTGAGATTATCAGGAAGAAAAAAATAAAAGCCAGCCTTGGGATAATAGGACAATCATTAGAAAACGGAAATCAGGCTTACTTTAAAGCAGTCAAATCACTTGTTAATGAAGGCAGGTTTGAAATTTGGAATCATGGTTACGAACATTTTTTTGGAAGAACCAACGCCCGAGGCGAGATATACGATGAATTCAGGAATACGAGCTTAGATTACCAGATAGAGCACATAAGAAAAACACAAGACCTTTCCAGACAAAAATTAGGAATTATCCTGAGAGCATTCGGATCACCCGGAAACGGTTATGATGAAAACACTTCCCGCGCTCTGGAAGAATTTCCTGAGATAAGGATATGGTTTTTTGCAAAATCGAGGATAGAAACAAAAATATTGATTCCCCGTGTTATGGATGTTGAATTCCCTGCCCCAACTCCTGATTTTAATAAATTCCTGCAAAACTATTCATCTAAGGAAAAACTGATAACACTTCAGATACACCCTTATTCCTGGCAGGCAGGCGATTTTATAGAATTTGAAAAAATTATTGATTACCTTATATCTGAAAATGTTGTGTTTATTTTGCCATTCGAATATTTAAAAAGCATCAGATCCAAATAGTTATTCGAAGTTTGAAGCCAGATTATGTTTTTGTCGGTTGGGATGGTAAAGGGTTTATTTTGTTGAAATATCTGCCGTATCACCTGATAATTGTAAATTATCATTTCTTTTTATTTGGGAATACTATTCCGCACCGTTCAAGTTTTATCATAAAATTTACTGAATGGAAAGAATCACACATCAGGTCATAATCACCTAAAATAAAGGAATTCTTATGTTTTTTTTTATGCCGGGAAAGTAATTAAATAATTTAACCCGGAAATATTCTTGACATTTTGCAAGAATAAGAATAAATTTGTAGTCTTTGTTAAAAGCGTTTTGCCGGAGGATATAAGTGAAACAGGAAAGAATAACAAAATTTATTAAGACTGAAGATGCCGACAGGAAGTGGTATGTTATTGATGCGACCGATCAGGTTTTAGGAAGATTGGCAGCTAATGTGGCGAGGGTGATCAGGGGAAAACATAAAGCAATTTTCACTCCAAATATGGATACGGGCGATTTTGTGATAGTTATAAATGCCGATAAAGTCCGTCTGACCGGAAAACGCCCGGAATTAAAAACATATTTTTCTTATTCAGGTTATCCTGGCGGTGCAAAGTTTAAATCATACAAAGAAGTTGCAGCTACTCACCCTGAAAATATTATTCAGTCGGCTGTTAAAGGTATGCTTCCTAAAACCCGTTTGGGCAGGAAATTAGTTAAGAAGTTAAAAGTTTATGCAGGTGCGGAGCATCCACATACAGCTCAGAAACCTGAAGTTTTAAGTTTTTAAATTGGAGTATTAATGGCTGATAAAATATTTGTCGGAAGAAGAAAAAACGCTATAGCCAGAGTTTTATTAAGGAACGGTTCAGGAAAAATTGTTATTAACAACAAACCTCTTGAAACATATTTTCCTATTCTTTTCCATCAGGAAGACATCCTTTTACCTTTTCAGTTGACAGAGACTGTTGGTAAATATGATGTGCATGTGACTGCAGACGGCGGCGGAATATCAGGACAATCAGAAGCAATACGGCTTGGAATCTCCAGGGCGCTTGTTGATATTAATCCTGAATATCGTCCTATGTTAAAGAAAGACGGTTTATTGAGCCGCGACCCCAGAATGGTGGAAAGAAAGAAATACGGAAGACCGAAAGCTCGTAAGAGATTCCAGTTCTCCAAGAGATAATTTTTTAATTAACCAATATTCATACTTTCCGATTTGCTGCCTGTGTCCCGGAATAATGGGATCGTAAGCAAAGCTGAAGAAAGTAGAAGTTAAACAGGAGCAAACAATGTCAAAAGTAGAGTTGACGACTCTTATTGAAGCCGGTGCGCATTTCGGGCACCTCACACGCAGATGGAACCCAAAGATGAGACCATATATTTTTATGGAAAAAAATGGGATCCATATCATTGACCTCAAAAAAACTCAAAAAGCAATTGAAGATGCTGCCAAAGTAATGCGTGAACTCGCAGGCGAAGGCAGAAGGGTGCTTTTTGTCGGGACAAAGAAACAAGCTAAAGGAATAATTGCTCAGGAAGCATCCCGCTGTGAAAGCAACTGGGTTTCAGAGAGATGGCTTGGTGGGATGTTAACAAATTTTGCGACTATACGCAGAAGCGTTAAAAGATTGCAGAATATTGACAAAATGGAAAGAGACGGCACCTTTGATAAAATCACAAAGAAAGAAATTCTCTTTTTCAACCGTGAACGTGACAAACTCCGTAAAATTCTGGAAGGTGTTGAAACAATGACAAAGATCCCCGGTGCGATCTTTGTCGTCGATATCAAAAAAGAATCAATTTCAGTGCAGGAAGCACGCAGACTAAGTATCCCGATTTTTGCAATGGTGGATACGAACTGCGATCCTGACCAGGTTGATTATGTTATCCCTGCAAACGATGATGCTGTCAGAACTATTGAAATTGTTTCCAAAGCACTGGCTGATGCCGTTATTGAGGGCAATGCCAAAGCCAAAGAAATGAGAGCCGAGGAATCAGCTGAAGCTGAAAGGGCAAGAAAACAGCGAGATGAAAATGATAGCGAATCCAGAGCAAAAGTAAGAAGAGTAAAATTCGAAGGCAAATCCTTCAAAAAAGATGATAAACCAGAAGCAAAAGAAGCCCAGAAACAAGCACCGGCTGAAAAGCCCGCTGATGCTCCGGCTGCTGAAGCTAAAGGTGAGTAAAATATAAATAAATTAAGGAAATACGATGATATCAGCTGCTTTGGTTAAAGAGTTAAGAGATAAAACCGGCGCCGGCATGATGGACTGTAAGAGCGCCCTGACCCAGGCAAACGGTGATTTCGAAAAAGCTATCGAAATTCTCAGGAAGAAAGGCGCTTCTGTAGCTGCTAAAAGAGCCGAAAGGACAGCCAGTGAAGGAATTGTGCTTACAAAAGTAATTGATGATGGCAAAAAAGGCTATATAGTTGAAGTTAACTGTGAAACAGATTTTGTTGCCAAGAGTGATGATTTTCTGAATTTTGCCAATGTAGTAATGGATGTTGTTCTTGAAAAAGAACCTGCAGACGTTGAAGCATTGTTAAATCTGAACAGAGATGGTAAGACGCTTAAAGATGAACTAAATGAAACAATTGGAAAAATAGGTGAAAAAATTGAAGTATCACGTATTGCCGCTGTTCATGGTGAGGATAGTGTATTTGCAGATTATATCCATCACGGTTCAAAACTCGGTGTGCTTGTAAAGGCAGATGGAATTGGCAATAACTATAATTCCGAACTCGAAAACATTCTGAAAGATATTGCAATGCAGGTAGCTGCAATGAAGCCGTCATTCGTGAACCGGGATGCAGTTCCAAAAGATGTAATTGAAAAAGAAATTGACATCTACAAGGAAATTGCCCGCAAAGAAGGTAAACCTGAACAAATACTTCAGAAAATTGCTGAAGGTCGTTTGAATAAGTTTTATCAGGAAAATTGCCTTATTGAACAGGCTTACATTAAAGATAATGCAAAATCTATTAATGACCTGATTGGTGAATTCAATAAAAAGTATTCGGCAAATGTAAAAGTTGATGCTTTCTATCGATTCCATGTCAGCGATGAAAATAAATAATTACTTAATCAGGGGCAATTCAATTGCCCCTTTTTTTTAGCGGGGATATATGGCAAAAACTGCAAAGTTTAAAAGAGTGCTCCTGAAATTGAGTGGCGAATCCCTGATGGGTAAAAAAGGATTCGGCATCGACCCGAATGTGCTTACCTTTTTCGCAGCCGAGATTAAGAAAGTTTATGAACTCGGGACACAACTTGGGATCGTAATCGGGGGTGGAAATATTTACAGAGGACTGAGTGCAAATTCACAGGGAATTGACCGGGTCACCGGCGATAATATGGGAATGCTCGCTACTGTTATCAATGCTCTCGCACTTCAGAATGCCTGTGAAGAACAGGGAGTTTTTACACGGGTTATGACTGCCATCAGAATGGAACAGATTGCTGAGCCATTTATTCGCAGACGGGCAATACGACACCTGGAAAAAGGCAGGGTTGTAATTTTTGCCGCAGGAACAGGGCACCCTTATTTCTCTACCGATACGGCTGCTTCGCTCAGGGCAGTTGAAATTGAAGCTGATGCTATCCTGAAAGGCACCAGGGTTGACGGCGTTTATGACAGCGATCCCGAAAAAAATCCTAATGCAACATTATACAATGAAATTTCTTATATTGATGTACTCAAGAATAATCTCCGTGTAATGGATATGACGGCAATCAGTTTATGCCGTGAAAACAGTCTTCCCCTGATAGTTTTCAAAATGGATGAGGAGGATAACCTTCTTAAGGTCATTACAGGGGAAAGTATTGGAACAACGGTTGGAAATTTCAACTAATATTTTTGAATATTCGGAGATAATTTAATGAACCCTGTAGTTAAAGACGCTCATTCCAGAATGGACAAATCTGTTGAATCCTTCCGCCAGGAAATTGCAAAGATAAGGACAGGTAAAGCCACCACTGCACTTCTTGACGGAATACGGGTCGATTACTATGGCACTTCAACACCCCTTAATCAAATAGGCAATGTATCAGTTCTGGATGCACACACACTCAGCATTACTCCCTGGGATAAGTCAGTTGTTGCCGCAGTTGAGAAAGCCATTATGGCTTCCGATCTGGGATTGAACCCGATGAGCGATGGAACAAATCTTAAAATCCCTATACCGCCCCTTACCGGTGAGAGACGAAAAGACCTTGTTAAACTTGTTAAAAAACTTGGTGAGGATGCGAAAGTTGCCATCAGGAATGTTCGGCGGGATTCTAATGATCACCTCAAGAGAGAGGAAAAAGAAAAAAAGATATCCGAGGATGAGCTCAAACATCTTGAAGGCGAAACACAGAAGGCGACAGATCATCATATTGCCATGATTGACGAGATCATTAAACACAAAGAAAAAGAAATAATGGAAATATAATTTTAATGGCTGTACACGTAATAATGTACAGCCATTTCTATTTGCAGCATAACTAACGACTAAAAACAGATTAAAAAATCTTTAGTTCATATTTTAATCGAAGAGAGGAAAAAATGAGCATTAGAAAAGAAGAAGCCCTTAGGTATCATAGCGAAGGGCGTAAGGGAAAAATTGAAGTAGTTGCAACCAAACCTTGTTTTACTTCGAGGGATCTTTCCCTTGCTTACACTCCGGGCGTTGCTGAGCCCTGCCGCGAAATTTATAAAAACGATGACGATGTATTTAAGTACACTGCCAAAGGTAATCTCGTTGCTGTAGTATCAAACGGTACCGCCGTTTTAGGTCTTGGTGATATCGGACCTCATGCAGGTAAACCGGTTATGGAAGGAAAGGGGATCCTGTTCAAAAGATTTGCTGATATTGATGTTTTCGATATTGAATTGAAAACACATGATGCTAAAGAAATAATCAAAACATGTCAGTTTCTGGAACCAACATTCGGTGGTATAAACTTAGAAGATATTAAGGCTCCGGAATGTTTCGAAATCGAAGAAGAACTTAAACGGACTATGAACATCCCGGTTTTCCATGATGATCAGCACGGTACTGCAATTATATCATGTGCAGCCCTTCTTAATGCCGCTGAAGTAACGGGAAAAAAACTGTCCGATTTGCGGTTGGTTGTAAGCGGAGCTGGTGCTGCAGCAATAGCCTGCTGTAATATTTATGTTCAGGCTGGTGTTAAAAGAGAAAATATCTCAATATTTGACTCTAAAGGACTCGTTCATAAAGACCGCACAGATCTGAATAAGTATAAACTCGCATACGCAATTGATAATCTTTATCCTTCGCTGCTTGATGGAATGAGAGGTGCAGATGTATTTATCGGATTATCTGTTGCTGATCTTGTTACAAAAGAAATGGTAGCTGTAATGGCGCCAAATCCAATAATATTTGCAATGGCGAACCCTGATCCTGAAATAAAGTATGAAGATGCTATTGAAGTGAGGACGGACCTCATCATGGCTACAGGAAGAAGCGATTATCCGAATCAGGTTAACAATGTGCTTGGATTCCCTTTTATTTTCAGGGGTGCACTCGATGTAAGAGCTACTGCCATTAATGATGAGATGAAGATGGCAGCAGTTAAAGCTCTCGCGCAGCTCGCCAAAGAAAAAGTGCCGGAAGTGGTTATTTCAGCCTATGGGGGTAAAGAATTTAATTTTGGACCTGAATACATTATCCCAAAACCATTTGACCCGAGGGTTTTATGGAAAGTGGCTCCGGCTGTTGCCCGTGCAGCTATGGAAACTGGTGTTGCGAAAAATCCAATCCAGAACTGGCAGTCCTATGAAGAGGAATTGAAAGAAAGATTAGGGTTCTCGCAGGAGATTATTCGTTCAATGATCCATAAAGCGCAAAAAAGTCCGAAACGTATAGTTTATCCTGAAGGCGATGAGGAAAAAATTATCCGCGCTGCCAATACTGTTTCAATGGATAATATAGGCATACCCGTTCTGATTGGAAATGAAGAAATTATTAAAACCCGGATTGAAGAACTCGGATACGATTTGTCACGATTTGAGATCAGGGATCCGAAAGTTTGCCCGAAATGTGAATCTTATGCTCTCGATTTTTATAAGGATCGACAGCGGAAAGGTATGACCCTGCGTGAAGCTAAAAAATTAATGCAGAACCATAACTATTACGGTTCTATGATGGTTAAATCAGGAGATGCACAAGCGCTTATCGGCGGCTTGACTGCTCATTATCCAATTACAATTAAACCGGCACTGCAATGTGTTGGTGTGAGAGACGGATTTACAGTTGCCTCAGGGCTTTATATTGTTCTAATTAACAGAAAAACATTTTTCTTCGCCGATACTACGGTCAACATCAATCCGACTGCCGAACAACTTGCTGAGATTGCTATTAGTGCAGCAGAAACAGTTAAACAGTTTGAGATCGAGCCCAAAATTGCCATGCTCTCTTTCAGTAATTTCGGAAGCGTTCATCACGAAGAAAGCATCAAAGTACAAAAAGCTGTTGCTATTCTTCATAAACTTCGTCCGGAACTTATTGTCGATGGCGAAATGCAGGCTGATACTGCTGTTGTTCCTGAGATTCTTGAACATGAATTCCCGTTCAGTTCAATTAAAGGCGGAGCGAATGTACTTATTTTCCCGAATCTTGCTGCAGGCAATATTGCTTATAAACTGTTCGAAAGGTTAACCAATTCAACGGTAATTGGCCCTATTTTGATGGGACTCAAAAAACCGATTCATGTATTGCAGAGAGATGCTACTGTTGATGATATTATCAATATGAGCGCCATTGCAGTAGTTGAAGCAAAAATGAAAAGTTAGTTATAATATTTTCATGTTTCAGGAGCCCCGATCATCGGGGCTTTTTTTTATCTGAAATTCAGGAATTATGTTTATTTTCAGACTCCCATCCGGTTGCACTAAAATTCACTAAGTTTCTTTAAGAAATATTTACTAATTGGTTGATATCCGTGAAACACTTTGACATGATAATAATTGGAAGTGGTCTTGCAGGATTATATGCAGCGGTGTGCTCTGATCCCGGGAGGAAAATTGCTATTATAACCAAATCTGCATTCCAGACGAGCAACACATTCTGGGCACAGGGTGGGATAGCTGCTGTCACTTCAATCGACGATAAACCGGCATATCATTTTCGAGATACTATCATCGCCGGCAGAGGGCTCTGTGATGAAAAAGTTGTGGACTTGTTAGTAAATGAAGGCCCCCAAAGGATACAGCATCTTATCAATCTGGGAATGAATTTTGATATTGAGGATGGAGTGATAGCTCTGGGACTAGAAGGAGGGCATTCAAAAAGACGGGTTCTTCATGCAGGCGGAGATGCTACCGGAAAAGAACTTGTCAACTTTTTGATCATGAAGATCAAAGAAATGCATAATATTCACGTTTATGAGTATTCTGATGTTACTGAATTGATTTGTGAAAACGACTATTGTTACGGAGCGGAAATTTATAAATTTATTCCCGGAGAAATTGAAATCCTCTTTTCATCGGCAGTTTTACTTGCGACTGGCGGGGCTTCCGGAATTTTCGACAGAACCACAAACCCCGAGACTGCAACAGGAGACGGAATTTCTTTGGCGTATAATGCCGGAGCAGAAATTGCTGATATGGAATTTATTCAGTTTCACCCGACAGCTTTATATACAAAATCCGGGAGAACCATGCTGATTAGTGAAGCAGTAAGAGGTGAGGGCGCATATCTTATTGATTCGGATGGCAAACGATTTATGTTCGATTATCATCCAGATGGTGAACTTGCTCCAAGAGATATTGTAACCCGTTCAATTGTCAGGCATTTACTGAAGAGCGGGGAGAAAAAAGTTTTTTTAAAATTGGACCATCTGAATAAGAAAAAAATACTTGCACGTTTTTCAAATATCAATGATTCCCTTCGGGAATTCGGATTAAATCTTTTTGAAAACCCTATCCCTGTTTCACCAGCAGCTCATTATATGATTGGAGGTGTATTAACGGGATTGAGCGGAGAAACTTCAGTCAGAAATTTATTTGCTGCCGGTGAAACGACCTCAAGCGGTGTCCATGGCGCAAACAGATTAGCAAGCAATTCACTGCTCGAATGTGTGGTTTTTGCCAAGAGAGCAGCTGATTTTTCATCCGGATACACATTCCCGGAACGAGCAGCCAGGGAGTCTAGAAAGGGAAAGGATTTTAATTTTGATCCGTCTGGAAGCGGGATACTCAGAAAATTCAGAACTGAAATTGGAAAAATAATGACAGATTACTCCGGCATTATCAGGAATGAAGGAAGTATTCTGCAAGCCAGGAATTTTATTAATAGCTTTTCAAATGAATTTATTTCCCAGCCGGCAGAGTATCATGGAAGGAAAATGAGCGGGATTGCTTCTGTTGCATTGCTGATAACTGAATTTGCCTTTGCGCGCCGGGAAAGCAGGGGAGGGCATATCAGGGAGGATTTTCCGGATGAGAAAGATGAATTCAGCTATCGTGTAAAAAGAAGTATTAACAGTGAATTGACAAGGGTAAACAATTGAATCCGAAAATTTCAAACGAACTCAGGAACTCAGTGAGTTCACTTATTAGTCTGGCACTTTCAGAAGATATTGGCGCCGGAGATATCACGACTAATGCAACAGTGCCGGTCGGGGACAATTCGTTTGCAGAATTTATAAGTAAAGCGGATGGTTTAGCAGCGGGTTTGTGGGTTGCAGAGATGGTTTTCAGTAAGCTTGACCAGGCATCTGAATTTATACCATTGGTTGCTGAAGGTGAAATTGTTAAACCGGGACAAAAAATTGCACAGATCAAAGGCAAAACCCGTGCTATTTTAACCGGAGAAAGGACAGCTCTTAATTTTTTACAGAGGATTTCAGGGGTTGCAACTCAAACAGCTCTCTTTGTTAAGGCTCTTAGAGACACAAAAACAAAAATACTTGATACTAGAAAAACAATTCCCGGATTCAGGCTTCTCGATAAATATGCCGTTTCCGCCGGGGGTGGAACCAATCACAGAATAGGTCTGTACGATTTAGTGATGATTAAAGATAATCATATTAAGGCAGCGGGTGGTATCGGGAAGGCAGTTAACCTTGTTCGGATCAGTTATGGAAATAAATTCAAAATTGAAGTGGAAGTGACAAATTTCGAGGAATTGGATGAGGCACTAAAAAGTAAAGTTGATATTATTATGCTTGATAATATGTCTCCTGACATAATTCGGAATGCAGTAAATATTATTGGTGGAAGGGCAAAAACAGAAGCCAGCGGTAATGTCACAATTGAAAATATCTCACGAGTAGCAGAAACAGGTGTTGACTTTATTTCTACAGGCAGCATAACACACTCTGTTAAGGCGCTTGATATCAGTATGAAATTTTGTTAGTTAAAGATTTTTTAAGGCAAAAAGATGTCGAAAAATGAAATTATAGATGCAATAAACACTTTACGCAAAGAAAAAAAAGCTGTAATCCTCGCTCATAATTATGTGATTCCCGAAGTGCAGGATATAGCTGATTTCGTGGGGGATTCCCTCGGGCTTTCACAACAGGCAGCACTCACAGAATCCGAAACTATAATTTTCTGTGGCGTTCATTTTATGGCAGAAACCGCATCGATTATTTCACCTGAAAAAAAGGTGCTTATTCCTGATACTGATGCCGGCTGCTCGCTTGCAGCAAGTATTACCGCGGATCAACTTCGTGCATGGAAAGCAGATCATCCGGGGGCGGTTGTAGTTTCATATGTCAACACAACTGCTGCTGTAAAGGCGGAAACAGACTATTGTGTGACCTCAACAAATGCAGTTAGAGTTGTTCAATCTATTCCTGCCGGACTCAAAATTCTTTTTCTGCCCGATAAATTTTTAGGGAGTTACGTCAGGCAGGTGACAGGACGGGATATCGAGATTTGGGATGGAGCTTGCCATGTACATGAAAAAATCGGGGAGGAGGAGATGCAGGCGGCGGTGGTACGGCACCCGGGAGCCGAAGTCCTTGTGCATCCTGAATGCGGATGCTCGACTTCATGTATGTTGAAGTCAATCCATTATGGCGGTAATGAAAAAATTGAAATATTTTCGACTGAGGGAATGGTGAATTATGTGAGGAAATCGGATAATGAAGAATTCCTGATCGCAACGGAGACTGGAATAATACATAGAATGCAGAAATTCAATCCGGGGAAAACATTCTATCCGGTGAGCGAAAAATCCGTCTGTGAGTACATGAAAATGATCACACTCGAAAATCTTATGGATTCGCTTCGCAATGACCAGTATGAGGTTAAAGTTGAAAAATCGCTCGCTGAGCGGGCGCGTTTGCCTATTGAAAGAATGCTTGCGATTAAGTAAAGAGATTCTCTCCATATAATTTTTTACATATGGAAGTGAGAGACCGCTTTAATTATTTTAAGTCTGAATTGATCATTTGTGGAATAGCAGAATATACACGGGTTACGCAAAGAACTTTTTAGTTAGCCCGGAGCTTATCTTCAAATTCTGATAAAATTGCGAAAAGCAGTTTAGACCGATTATTATGAAAGTTATTGCAAAAAAAAAGCAGATAAAGATTTGAGAAGTCTTTATCTGCTTTTTCAATTTTAATTTGAGAGTCGGTTTTACTTCACGCCCATCACCAGGTCAAAAGTTAATTCCTCCTCACCGCGTTTCACAGTGACGGCCACTTTGTCCCCCGGAACATGTTCCTGAAGTGCATATACATAATCGTAAATATTATTTATCTTCTTTTCACCAAATCTGAGCATGATATCTCCGCCTTTCATCCCGGCTTTTTGTGCAGGTCCTCCTTCAGATACGCCTGAAATCTTAAAGCCTTCGCCGCTATATCCATAATCGGGAATAGTGCCGACATAGACTTTCCAACCACCCATCCTTCCGGTGTTTTCACTTTTCACAAGCACATAATCCGGCTTATCATTAATTTCATCAATAGCTTCAACAACTGATGAAACATAATTAAGAATCATTGCTTCACCTTCGGTGTTGATAAGCTCAACGTCATCTGAAGGACGGTGGTAATCGGAATGTGTTCCCGTGAAAAAGAACAGTACGGGAATTTCCTTACCATAGTATGAAGAGTTATCGCTTGGGCTGAATCCCTCTTTTTGCAGAGATAACTTAAAATCAAATCCGGCATTTTTCTCATTCAGCAATTTTTCCCAACCGGGAGAACTGCCAACTCCAAAAACGGTAAGAGAACTATCAGCGAGACGCCCAATCATATCCATATTCAACATCGCATCGATATTTTTTAGCGGAATTGGTGAATTTGCAACAACGTAAGCAGAGCCTAACAACCCAAGTTCCTCGCCCGAAAATGCAATAAACACAATGTTCTTTTTGATTTTATCTTTAATTGCGGCAAATTTTTCAGCTATCTCAAGCACCCCTGTTGTACCGGAAGCGTTATCGTCGGCGCCATTGTGAATCATTGCCTCCTTTCCGCGATAGAGTGATCCGTGTTTGCCAAGTCCGAGATGATCATAATGTGCACCAATAACAATATATCTGTCTTTCTGCTCAGGGTCATTGCCCGGGAGCAAGCCGGCAACGTTTCTTCCTGTTTTTTCGACTTCTTTGACTCCTGCTGAAAAAGAAACTGCAACATTCTTAAAAATAAAAGATGAAGGCGATTTTGAGGTGTCAATTTTTACTTGTTCTGAGGCAAAATCGAGGTTTTCAGATTCGAACATTTTATCAATAAATGTTCTTTTTATGTGAACAGCAGGAAAACCGGTCAATCCCGGCGCTCTGTCATAACGAAAATCAACAAGTTTATCATCTTCGTTCAAGGGTTTATGCCCATTAACAAAAATAATTCCGGCGGCTCCTTTTTCTTTTGCAAGCGATGCCTTTTGTCTCAGCGCAGAATATCTCTCAAATTCAGAATGCGGATTATCGGCATCGGGGCTGAACCTCAGAACAACGACAATTTTACCGGTGACATCAAGATCGGCATAGTCATCATATTTCAAATCGGGAGCTGAGATACCATATCCGGCGAAAACCAATTCTCCGTCAGCCGAAGCTGTACCGGAAAATGGATTGGTCACAAATTCTTTCTCAATTTCCAATGCAAACGTTTCTGATCCTAAAGAGAGAGTAACTTTATTCTCTCCGCTTAGTTCGATATCCTCAATGAATGGAAAACTCTGAAAGTAACTGTTGCCGAAGAAAGGCAGAAGCCCTAAGGATTCGAACTGTTCTTTTATATAATTGCCGGCAAGGATTTCACCTTCACTGCCGGTGAATCTTCCCCCGAGTTCATCTGAGGCAAGATACTTTATATGGTCAAAAATTTCCTGTGCTGAAATTGCAGGGTCATTATTTTTGTCCTGACTAAAAACCAGTCCTGCAAAAATTAAAAATACTACCAATGTCTTTCTGAACATTATATTCTCCTATTATTCAGGTACGTGTACTAAAAAAAATTCTTTGGCTGTTTTTCCTACGGAAATTGCCTGCTTAAAAGTCATGTGAAGTTCAGATTCTTCCTCATCGAGAGCCCCGGCTTCGATCACAGCAAGGTCGGAATCTTTTGCCATTTGCACTAATGAATCACAATAAGCAGTGTCACCACCGTAGCATATATTTAGTTTATTGTAAGCGAAATTAAATCCAATTGAAGGAACCTCAACACTCCGTTTACTTCCAGGGACAGCTTCACGGTGATTTACTTTAAAAGGCTTAACGCTTACTCCTTCAGTAACAATTGTTTCTGCCTTATTCAGAGGAAACAAACAAATCTCATAAGAAAGTTCTCTGCCGTAAACCTCATTGAAGGCACGGAATATACTTTCGATCTCAATGCATCCTTCGGGATAATAAAGATTGAGAGGTGTACTTTTATTCATTACCGAAAGATAAGTGAGAAATGACCATAAGCCTCCAACATGATCATGGTGTCCATGACTGATAAACACGTTGGATATTTTTAAAATATCCGGAGTTTTCAGTTCGCGCTTCAGGTCTCTGAGAATACCATCACCCGGATCAATGATGAATATTGAATTTTGAGTGCGCAGGATTATTCCGGTTGCAACATTGGGTATTGAGCAGAAAACCTTAAAATACAAATCATCCTTCTGCCAGATTAATGGATATTTGGGTAAATAATTTTTATAGTCTTTCACTTTAAGATAAGTTTAATTAAAAAACATGGAAGAGAATGACGTATATCAATTCTCTTTTTCTTTCAGGATATCGCAATTATCAGCGTCCTTACATCTGCCAAATATAGTGAACGAATAACCCTCCACTTCGTATCCTAATTCTTCAGATACTTCATCCACTATTTTCTGAATTTTATCGTTACCAAATTCTATTATTTCTCCGCAATTAATACACACCAGGTGATCATGATTTTTACGGTTAAAACTTGATTCGTACCTTGTTTTATTATCGCCGAAATGTCTTTTGGCGAGTAAATCACAATCTGCAAGAAGTTCAAGGGTATTATATATAGTTGCCCTTGAAACATTTCTTTTTGCTGATATCATTTTGACGTAGAGATCATCGGCTCCAAAATGACCTTTGTAATCCAGAGCCGCATCAAGAACATCAAATCTTTCAGGAGTGATACGATGACTTCCATTTTTCAGGTAAGCCCTGAAATGTTCATGAGCCTTTGGGTATTTTACTTTTTCCATTACACTTATTTTTTTGCTGAGCAAAAGATATAAATATTATAATGAATAATCAAAGAATGATACCAGGTAATGAACTTGTAATTTTTGCATCACTGGAAGGTGTTTAGTGAATTAATCTTCATTGGAAGCTGTTTCATAATTTTTGAAAACCTGATTTTTCTGTAAAAATATTTAACTTTATCTTACTGCAATTTATTTAAATGAAACTTAATTTATTAAACGGGAGTTATTATGAGTACAGTGTTCGAAGTTATTGAACTAGTTGGTCTTTCTTGTGAATCAATAAGCGATGCGGTAACAGCCGCAGTTAAAGAAGCCGCGAAAAACTCAAAAGTTGCATGGTTTGAGGTTATCGAGCAGAGAGGAAGAGTAACTCAGGACGGTAAAATTGAATTTCAGGTCAAAGTAAAAATCGGAAAAAAAAATAATTAAATACGGAGTACAAAAATGAGTGTTAAAGTTGGAGATAAGGCCCCTGATTTCACAATCAAGAATCATAATCTTGAGAACGTTACATTAAGTGAGCAGATCGGCAAAAAGAATATAGTCCTGTTGTTTTTCCCGATGGTCAATACATCAGTTTGTGAAAAAGAACTTTGTTCTTTCCGCGATGGAATGAAAGAATATGAAAATCTGGATGCACAGATATATGGTATCAGCGTTGATGGGCCTTTTCCTCAGAAAATGTGGGTCGAAAAACACAATTTTAATTTTCCTCTTTTAAGCGATTTTAATAAAGAAGTGAGCCCGATGTATGGCGCTTTCTATGATATTTGGGTTCCCGGAAAATTTGATCTGAAGGGTGTATCCAAAAGGGCAGCTTTTGTTATTGATAAACAAGGCATTGTCCGATATGCTGAAGTTCTTGAAAGCGCTGGCAATGAACCAGATTATGACAAGATTAAGGCTACTCTTAGTTCATTAAACTGATCTTTAAACCGCCCTGTTAATACAGGGCGGCTTTGTTTTCACAGATCATCATACGACTTAAATGGTTTGAATAATAACTTTAATTCTGGAACTATTATTTTCTTTCCAAATGTTTTATGTTAAATCAATAAATTTTGAGGAATTATGTTAGCAGTCGGCGATAAAGCTCCGCTTTTCACACTACCTGACGGAAATGGAAAAAATGTTTCTTTGACAGATTATGCCGGGAAAAAGGTGGTTCTTTATTTTTATCCCAAGGACATGACTTCGGGATGTACAACTGAAGCATGTGAATTCAGGGATGCGCATCCGGATTTCGCAAAGCTAAATGTTGTAATATTGGGGGTCAGTGCTGATTCAGTGAGCTCACACAAAAAATTCAGTGATAAGTATGATTTGCCCTTTACCCTGCTCAGTGATGAAACTAAAGAGACTATTCAGGCATATGGAGTATGGGTTGAAAAAAGTATGTATGGCAGGAAATATATGGGAATCGAAAGATCAACCTTTATAATTGATGAGAGCGGGAAAATTCAAAAAATATTTCTAAAAGTTAAAGTCAACGGTCATATTGAAGAGGTTCGAAACAGTTTATTATGATCTATGTAACAAGAAGAGAAGTATTCAGCGCTGCTCACAGACTCCATAATGATAATTTAAGTGCTGAGGAGAACTGGAATCTGTTCGGAAAGTGCAATAATCCAAACGGACACGGACATAATTATGTTCTGGAAGTGGTTGTTGCAGGTGAAATTGATTGTATTACCGGTTATGTGATTGATCTGAAAATCTTAAAAGAGATAATTCGTAAGAACGTAATTGCAAAAGTTGATCATAAAAATTTGAATTACGATGTGGATTTTTTAAGCGGGAAAAATCCTACTGCTGAAAATATAGCCCTCGGCATCTGGCAGCAGTTGGAAGGAAAAATTCCATCGGGCACTTTATTTTCTGTAAAATTATACGAGACTGAAAATAATTACGTTGAGTACAGAGGAGAATAGTTTTGAATATAGATAACATTGCTCAGAATATCAGTAATATTTTAACTGAGATTGGGGAAAATACAGGCAGACAGGGACTTTTAAAAACTCCTGAAAGAGTTGCAAAAGCATACGAATTTTTGACCCAGGGCTATTCAAAGAATATAAACGAAGTTGTTAACGGTGCAATTTTTAACGAGAAGCATGATGAAATGGTAATTGTTAAGGAGATTGACTTTTACAGTCTTTGTGAACATCATATTCTGCCTTTTTATGGCAAAATGCATGTCGCTTATATTCCCGACGGTAAGATCATTGGTCTCAGCAAAATACCAAGAATAGTTGATGTTTTTGCGAGGAGACTCCAGGTGCAGGAGAGACTTACAAATGAGGTTGCCGATACTTTAATGGATATTCTGAAACCGGTCGGCGTTGCCGTGGTTGCAGAAGGTCTTCATATGTGTATGATGATGAGAGGGGTTGAAAAACAAAATTCCATCACTACAACAAGCGCTATGAGGGGAGTATTTAAAGAAGATGCCAGAACCCGGTCTGAATTTCTGAATCTAATTTCCAGGAGCAGAATTTGAGCGCTGCTCGTGAAAAAGTTGTGTGGATAACCGGAGCAAGCACTGGAATAGGACTTTCAATCGCATCTGCTTTTGCAGGTGCCGGATATAAAACAATTCTTTCATCTAGAAGACAATTTTCCAACATTAAAGATTTACCGGAATATATTTCACAGAATATTATTGACCATCCGCTTGATTTAAGAGACAGCGATTCCATACGAAGTGCTATTAAAAGTATTTCAGAGAATTTTGAAATTGAATGCCTTGTTAATAATGCAGGAGTAACGGCTTTCAAACCCTCAATCAGCACTTCTCATGAAGAGATAAATGAGATTATCGCAGTAAACCTTAAAGCTCCTATTCACCTTATCACTGAACTGCTTCCTGAAATGAAAAAGTCTGGGGGCGGAACAATCGTTAATATACTCTCGGTTGCCGCAAAAAAGATCTTTATCAATTCAAGCGTTTATGCGGCATCCAAAGCAGGGTTTGCAGCTTACTCGAATGTGTTAAGGGAAGAGATACGATCATTTGGGATAAGAGTGATCAATGTCTTTCCCGGTGCAACAGCAACGCCAATCTGGCCTGAGGAAGTGCTCCGGAAAAATAAAAACAGAATGATGAACACAGATGACCTTGCGTCTATTATTCTTCAATTATTTATGAACAGAACCACTGCAGTGCCGGAAGAGATCACTATTCGCCCAATTTCAGGTGATTTATGAATAAACTTAAAGACGATATAGCAGTTATCACAGGAGCGAGCCGGGGTATAGGCAGAGCAATTGCATTGGCTTTTTCCGAAAAAGGAATAAACCTTGCCCTCTTTGGCAGGGACAAAACTAAACTTTCAGAAGTTAAGGAAGATTGCGAAAAGTTTGGATCAAATGTCCTTATTTTTTCCGGCGATGTCGGCAATGAGCAGTTTGTCAATTCCTCAATCGATGAAGTGATGAATATATTTGGGAAAATCGATCATCTTATCAATAATGCAGGGATAGCTCACTTCGGGAAATTCACAGATTCATCACTAACTGAATTCAAGGAACAAGTCAATACGAATCTATACGGAGTATATAATTTTACAAAGGCTGTTCTTCCTGATATGATAAGAAAAAGAAGCGGATCAATAATTAATATTTCTTCACTTGCAGGCAAAAATGGGTTTGTTGGCGGTTCTTTATATGCTGCCACCAAACATGGACTCATGGGTATGACAAAGTGTCTTATGCTTGAAGTCCGGGAACATAATATCCGGGTAGCCTCAGTTTGCCCGGGAAGTGTTGGTACCGATCTGATACTGAACACTGCCCTATCTCCGCTTAATCCTGAAAAAATCCTTTCTCCTTCCGATGTCGCTGAAGTAGTGCTTTCCATTCTGAATTTACCTCCGAGAGCTCTCATCAGTGAAGTTGAGGTCAGACCAACTAATCCCAAGTAACTTTTTCTTATAAAATTCAAAAAGTGTTTCCTGGATCTTTTTAATTGAAAGGGGACTATTCCGATCCTACTTTTTATGAAGATTAACCTTGTATGATTGAGGCAGAGCCAAAGATATAATAAAATTAGTACTTTTATGTGATTTGTTGATGATTTCAATATCTCTGGCCAAACTAATTTATTATAGCGGGCTTTGTAAAAAAGTGAACAAGATTTGGATTATCCGAATCTCATGGGGGAAATTGAAATGAATTCAGGATAAAGTTGAATTTTAGGCATAAAAAAAGGCTGCCCTTTCGAGACAGCCTAAACAACAACTAGGAGATTTGGGGATCAATTATCATTCTGGTCAGGTCTGTCATAACCAAAGCGCGGACAGTCAGGATAATAATATCCGCGTCCTCCGCGACCATGTCCAAAACTCTTTCCATTATTAAATCCTCTGCCAGCTCCGAATCCCGGTTTGCCATCAAAACCGTGCATTCTGCCTCTGAAATTATTTTTCCAGATCACTTTCTGATCTTTATCAAGGATTTTATTTGCTTCAAGCCAGAACTCTGTGTTTACTTTCTGCATTTTTGCATGTAATTCAGATTGTTTTTCAGTGAGTTTTCTGAAAGCAGATTCATCAAGATTTTCTTCTGCGGATAATTTTGAAAGCTCAAGTCTGTTCATTTCCATTTGGTTACGAATCTCAATGCGTTCTTTTTCACGAGCAAAATTCATCTCGTCGAATTTTTTCTGTTGATCTTCAGTTAAATTTAATCTATAATACATCCCTTTCCCGGATTTGATTCCGCCTGGTCCGCCCGGATATCCTTTCTGGGCGAAGGTTGCTCCTGTTAATAGTCCAAAGACTGTCAACGCTATCATCAGATTCTGTATTTTTTTCATTTTTGCCTCCGGCATTTATTATTAATTGAATATCTTTACCCTTTGGACATAATGAATCGGGGCAGAGGTTTAATTTTGAAAACATTTAAACCAATTTTATCAGAGTCGTGTCTAATGTTTACAAGCATTTAAGCGCATGGAACCGGAAAAAGATATTGATTTAGTAAAAGCGTTTATAGATGGTGATGAATCAGCTTTTAACAGGTTAGTTTTCATGTACCAGAAAAAAATATATCATATAGCACGAAATATTACCGGCAATCATCTTGATGCCGATGAGGTTACTCAGGAGGTGCTTATTGTGATGTATTCAAAACTGAAAGATTTCCGTTTTGAGGCAGGACTTTATACCTGGATATACAGAATTACCTACACGCGCGCAATTAATCAGGTAAGGAAAAACTCAGTCAGAAAGTTTTTTTCTCTTGATGATGAAAGCGCACAGGAATTAACCTCCTCAGGCAATTTTGTACATGAATATGAAAACCGGGAAAAGATCGACCGGATCAGAACGGTCATGGATGAGTTGCCGGTCAAACAAAGAGAAGTTTTTACTCTGCGGAATTTCGAAAACCTGACGTATGAGGAAATATCTTCTATTACCGGAAAAACTGTCGGCGCATTAAAAGCCAATTATTTTCACGCGCTAAAAAAAGTTACGGAGCTAATGAATGAAAACAGATGATAAAATTTTAAAATATCTCGCGGGAATTCTTGAAGGCGAGGAATTGATTAAATTCGAAAAAGAACTCAGTGAAGATTCCGGGCGCAGGGAACAGGTAAATCAGTATAATTTTTTCCTGGCAGATGTGAATAAGGATCTGAAGCAGACAGTAAGTGATCATTACTTTACTTCATTATTGCCGAAAGTTCGGGAAAAGATAAGTGCCAAGGATAGAAGTAATTCCCTCTATGGCTACTTCAGGTATGCAGCCGGTATGGCAATGATAGTCCTTGCGTTTTTTACCGGAAGATCGTTTATCCCCGATTTTCAGGAAATGGATTCATCGCTGCTTACTGCTTTTGAAATTCAGGAGATTATGAATTCAAATGGCAATGAATTTTCATTATATTTAAACGAGAGAGATTTAACTGACTTCAGCCAATATTCAGCAGATTTCTCACACTATGATGAATCGTTACTTGATGAGTTTATGGCTTCAGAGAATTCTTTCGATGAAACTAATGTATTAGGAATTTTAGATGATATTGTTTATACGGAACAACTTTCTGATTCTGTATTTAACAATATTTACGACCAGTTAAAGGGAAAAGAGATTTTTTAGGTGATATTATGAAAAAATATACATACATCATTTTATTTGCTTTGTTTTTCTATGTGAATACTAATGCCCAATTAGGGCCACCACATCAGTACGGTCAGGAAAATGGAAGGATCGAGCAGTTAGCAAGAGTTAAACTGATAGAGATTCTTAAACTTGATGAGCAGGATATGCTGCGTTTCTTCAACCGGCGGACGACATATCTAGATAAGCAGCGAGAACTTGCACTTAAAAGAGATGAAATATTAGACCGTCTGACTGTGAAAGTTAAAAAGAATGAGGAAGACAAAAAGAATGAAATTGCTTTAAAGGGCGATCTCGACCAGATTTTCCAACTCGAAAAACAAATCATAGATGAACGGGCAACATATATGAATTCTTTAAAAGATATTCTTAGCGAGGTCCAGCTTGCCAACTATATTTTGTTCGAGATCAAATTTAAGCGGGAATTAAGAGATGCAGTCATGGAGAATCGTCCAAGAGGAAGAGGACGGAAGTGAAACTTTCTGACGGGAAGATTGTAAAAAAAATAATAAATTTGTGACCGGTTGATTTTAAATCAATATACCATTAAATTTGTTACCTGTTTTTTGCGGAAGTGGTGAAATTGGTATACACGCTATCTTGAGGGGGTAGTGCCCGTTAGGGCGTGCGGGTTCAAGTCCCGCCTTCCGCACAACCGGTTTTTTGTTAACCCCCAAAACAAAGGTTCAATAATGATCAAAAAGCTTTTATTATTCGCGGGAATAGTACTATTTGCCGCTTCAATGGCTAATGCACAAAAACTCGAAGAAAATGCAGAGGCTGGAAAGTCATATAACGAAGGAAATAAACTTCGTAATCAGGGTAACTATGCCGGGGCAGTTGAAAAATATGATGAAGCCCTTAAATCCTCTAAAGATTACCGCATCTATTACCAGAAAGGCGTTACGCTTAAATCGCTTAATAAATATGAAGATGCCGAAAAAACTTTGCTTGAATGTGCTAAACAAAAACCGGATTTCGATTTAGTTTACAATGCACTTGGCAGCACATATTACGCTGACAATAAATTTTTGGAAGCTGTTGAAAATTTCAAAAAATTTGGTGAATTAACTAAGAAGAAAGACCTGAAGAAAAAAGCTGACGAGAATATTTCACGTTCATATGCAAAGCTTGGTCTTAATGCAAAAAATGATGGTAACTACGAAAAATCTATTGAGTACCTTTCCGAAGCTGTGAAATTTATGGATTACGATGCTGCTTATCTCGCCCTTGCACAGGTTTATATTGAGAGCGGTAAATATGATCAGGGACTCGAAGCTGCTGATAAGGCTATTAATTACCGTAAGAGCATTAGCAAAGGCGGCCCCTATTATTTCAAGGGTCTCGCTTTTAAGAATAAGAACGATAAAACAAAAGCTATCGAGAATTTTGAACTGGCTAAAGCCGACCCTCAGTATAAAGCAACTTCAGAATACGAGCTCAAACTTTTAAAGTAAATATTAGCGTAAAAAGATTTTGAAAATCCGTCCCAATACCAGGACGGATTTTTTTTACCCTTCTCTATCCACGACCTCAGTTAGGTATGAAATTTAATCCATTCCATAGGAAATAATGAATAATCTATTTTAATTTGCCCGTTATTTCCGATGATCAAAAAATAATTTTAATTATTAGGGCGTTCGTCTATTAAATTGCTCCCAAAATAATCTTTATATTTTCGCGAATATTATTTTTCATTTATATAAGCTTTAATCCTTCTCCTGTGCGCGAATTGGTTTATCAAATAATAAGAAGTTTTTGAGTAAATATGATCAGCGAGCTAAAAAATGTGCTGCTAAATTGTCATAAATCGGAAATGATATTATATCTCAGGACAAATCCCGATTCCATTAAGGAAGCAGTGGCATTAGCTCTGTCAGAAGAGCAGCCTCTTGCCTGGAGGGCAGCCTGGTTGCTGAGCGGCTCCATGGCGGAAAATGATAGCCGGTTTTCATACTTATACCGGGGCTATCCTTAGTTCATTAAAAAACAGGAAGGATGGACATCAAAGGGAACTTATCAAGATACTGTTAAATTTAGATATCAATGAAGAATATGAAGGTTTGCTTTTTGATATATGTATGAATATCTGGGAACAGATTGGAAAGAATCCGTCTGTTCGGGTAATGGCATTCCGGTTTATACTCAAAATGGCTGAAAAGTATCCGGAAATATCAAATGAAATACAATTCATCACTCAGAAGCATTACCTTGAGACGCTTTCACCGGGAGTGCAACGTTCTGTCGAGAAATTGCTGCAAAAACATAAAATCACATCCAAAACAGCAAGAAAATAATAACTTATTTCGCATATTCAAATCATTAATCACGGGATGGCTCTATTCCATCTTTCTATTAATTATCTGACTTATTTATTGCATTTCCGTTTAGTATTTATCTTTCGTAATTTTACAAGTTTAATTTGAAAATACTTTATTCAAAATTTGGTGAATATAATTATCTCAACTTTATTAATTCTTGTTTCAGTAATAGTAATTACGGCTTTGCTTACTGAAAGTCTTGCAGCGAAAGGAATTATCCATAAGGAGATTGCCCGGAAAATTCTTCACCTCACTGCCGGGGTCTGTGCCGCTCTGAGTCTTACTTTTGAGGGTGTTGAAATATTTCTCTATAGTGCAGGGATTTTAGCCGCTATTTTCAATTTTATTGCCGTGAGAAAAAATATATTCAAGGGAATCCACAATGGTAACAGAAAAAGCTTCGGGATCTTTTATTTGCCCCTGTCATTTCTTTTTCTTGTTTATATAAGGCAGTTCTTTCCTTCTGAAGCATTTTATGCAATGCTTATCCTGGCTCTCTCAGATTCACTCGCTGCGCTTGCAGGATTATTTATCCCCGGAAAAAAATTCAACCTGACCGGAGATGCTAAGTCTTTCCCCGGTTCCTCTGCGTTTTTTATCACTACTTTCCTCATCCTTTTCATTGGGAATATTTCACAGGGTGTAAATTCGGTCTTTATACATTATAACGAATTCGAAAAAATAATTGCCTTCTTCTCGATTGGCATTATTCTTACCGCTTTTGAGGCAATTTCTTCAAGGGGTACTGATAACCTAACCGTCCCGGTTGCTTCTGTTTTTCTGCTTATTGTATTTGCCAATGGTCAGGCAGGACTTCCACTCAATTTCTTCACCGGTATATTTTTATCTGCAATTGTTGCTACAATTTCTTTCAGGGTTGGTTTCCTCACGTCTGATGGTTCTGTTGCCACATTTTTGCTTGCGGGATTTATTTTTGGACTCGGCGGATGGAAATGGAGTATGCCGATACTGACTTTTTTTATTCTTTCAAGTCTGCTTTCCAAATTCAGAAAAAAAAGAAACCAGAAAGTCGAACTTTATTTCGAAAAGACCGGTACGAGGGATTGGCTTCAGGTGGCAGCTAATGGCGGTTTAGGAGGTGTTATCATCTGTTTTGCCCAGATATACCCGGGCGATTTCTGGTATCTTATATATATTGCCTCTCTTGCCGCAGTTTGTGCTGACACGTGGGGAACTGAGATTGGAACACTTTGGAAAACTAAAACTATCAGTGTTCTTAATTTTAGAGTAGTCGAACAGGGTGTTTCCGGTGGTATTTCTCTTCCCGGGACTTTGGGTGTGCTGACCGGAGCTTTTATTGTGGCACTTTCCGGACTTCACTGGAGTACTATGCCAGCTGGCCCATATTTACTTCTAATGCTTTTTTCCGGTGTACTTGGAAGTTTTTTTGACAGTGTCCTCGGAGCAACCCTGCAGGTACAATATAAGTGCAATGTCTGCGGTAAACAAACAGAAAGGGAAATACACTGTAGTGACCGGACTATGCAATCATCCGGAATAAGCTGGATTAATAATGATGTGGTTAATCTGCTCGCGGGTATTTGCGGCTCCATTGCTGTAGGGCTCATTATATTATGATTATTATGATTAGAAAACTATTCTTTATCCTTTTTATTCTTAGCATAAATAAAGCTGTTTATGCGGGTCCTGCCAAGTATTTTGAGGCGATGTCGCATTATAGGTCTGCAGACTACGCTATTGCCTACGAAATATTTTCAAAGGTTGCTCTATCCGGTGATATTGATGAGCAGTTACGCGCTTCCGCAGAATTTTATAAAGGAGAATGCCTCCTTGGGCTGAGAGATGCAGACGGCGCTATTATTGCATTTGAAAATTTTATTGACAAATATTCTTCTTCAGCATTTACTGATTTGGTATATTACAAATTAGGAACATTGTACTATAAGAACACTCAGTATTTTTGGGCAAGACATTATCTTACAATGTTGATCAGGAATTATCCGGAGAGCTATTATGCCGGAACAGCTTATTATTGGATAGGACAAGCTTTTCTTAATGAGAATAAGACTGCGGAAGCAGAAAAATTTTTTCGGGAAGCAATTTCTTCAAGAATAAATAACCGGTTCATCGACTATAGTATTTATAGTCTTGCGAACCTTTACGAAAAAACCGGCGAACTTGAGAATGCGATTTCGTATTATGACGAACTATTGACATATTATCAAACCAGCAGTCTTGCTCCTTTTGCCCAACTTCGAATTGGTATATGTTATTTTATACTCAAGGATTACGATAGTGCAGTACTTGAACTTTCTGATCCGCTTATAGGTAAATTACCGTTCGAAGCTATCGGCGAAGCTAAATCGATGCTTGCAACATCATTTTTCAGATTGAAAGAATACGAAAATGCCTCGAATACTTTCAGGGAAATGCTTGATCGTTATTCATCCATTGAGATGAATCCCGCTGTTTTATTCGGGCTTGCCTGGGTAAATTTCCAGCTCGAAAACTATGGTGAATCACAGAAAATATTCGAACAGCTTTCTGAATCGCCGATTGATTCGATATCTTCAAAATCCAAATTCTGGCTTGGTGAAAATTATCGCTATTCTGGCAATTCGGTAAAGGCACTAGAGAAATACGAAAATTTTATTAATAAATATCCATCTCATTATCTCACTCCAATCGCCCGGTTTAATATCGGGGTGATTTATTTTAATGATTCTCAGACTGAAAAGGCTGCTGCCTATCTTCGTTCGGTTGTAAAATCAAATGACGATAACACTAATGGAAGAGCGCTTACTCTGCTGGGAGAGATAAGCCTTTTTAACAGTGATTTTCCGACAGCCGAAGGATATTTCCGCGAATGTCTCAGAATAAGGAACCTGCGTGACGACAGCGCGAACCGTTCTACTCTTGGGTTGGCTGTTGCACAGTACTATAAGGGTGAGTATAACGATGCTATTGTCAATCTGAATTACCTTTCCGATAAGTTTAAAAGATTCGAAAAAGACAGGGTCGCTTATTATTTGGGAGAGTCTTTTTTTGCTCTTAGGGATTATGGAAATGCATTACGGGCATTCAGCCGTGTCGGTATCGAAGATAATTCTATATATCTTAAAGCATTATACGGCAGGGCGTATTCACTGTTTAATCTTAAAGATTTTGCAAATGCATCATATTATTTTAGTGAATTTCTAAAAATTGAATCTGACCGGAAATACAAAATTGATGCAACCTTAAGGTTGGCAGATAGTTATTACGGAACAAAGAATTTTGATAAATCCACCTCTGTATATACTGATGCTTTCCGGAATTACAAAATGAATGAACTCGGTGATTTCGCAGCTTTTCAATACGGTCAGTCACTTTTTAACTCTGGTAAGGGCAGCGAAGCGCTCTCAGTTTTTCAAAAACTTCAACGTGATTTTCCTCGATCAGCATATTCGGATGATTCGCAGTATTTCCTTGGCTGGATTAATTTCAAACTCCGGAATTATGAGACGGCGATCTCGGAGTATCGCAGGCTCGTAAGGTTATATCCTTCATCGAACCTCAGACCAATAGTTTATTATTCAATAGGGGATGCTTACTACAATAAAGCAGAATATGATTCTGCGATTGCTTCATATCAGAAGCTGCTCGACGAATTCCCCCGTTCAGAATATGTTATTGATGCAGTTAACGGTATCCAGTATAGCTGCATTGCTAAAGAGAATCCCGATCAGGCAGTGTCAATAATAGACAGGTTTGTCTCGTCCTATCCAATGGGTGAACTTTCCGATAGAATTCTTTTTAAAAAAGGAGAGATCTATTATGCAGCCGGAGAATACTCTAAGGCTCAGACTGGATATAAGGAGCTGATAGCCACATATCCCAGCAGCCTTCTAATACCCGATGCATACTATTGGATTGGTAAATCTGCACTTAGTGAAGGATATGAAGATAAAGCAATTTATAATTTTGAGATTGTGGTCAATTCTTATCTTTATACAAATATTGCCATTTCTGCTGCAATTGATCTCGGAACAATTTATGCAGGCAGAAAAGAGTATCAGAAAATAATTGAACTTTCAGATAGGACTATTGAAAATCTTAGGGAATCAGATCGGATTCCCGAAGTATATTTTTTAAAGGGTAAAGCCGAATTAAAGCTGAACGATAAATCACAGGCTTATAAGACTTTTGCTTTTCTTTCAACAAAATATGAATCGAGCATTTTTGCTTCCAAATCCAAAATTGAGGTCGGCAAATTTGAAATTGAGACCGGAAATCCCGCAAGAGCCGAGGAAATATTTGGGGAGATCACCCTCCTTCGTTCTGACGATATCGGAGCCGAGGCACAATATTATCTGGGAGTTTCTCTTCTGGAACAAAAAAAAATAGATGAAGCTATCAGTGCATTCGTCCGGGTTAGAACAGTTTATGCGCGATATGATGAATGGTATTCGCGTTCCTTACTAAAACTGGGTGACTGTTATATTGAGAGAAAAGAAAAATTGAAAGCAAAAGAAATGTTCAGGGCTGTTGCTGAGAAACATAAAGACGATGAGATAGGCAAAGAAGCAAGAAAAAAACTGAGGAATTTATGAAAAATTATTTTTTGCTTTTTCTTGCGGCCATTTTAACTTTTTCCGGAAAACACCTTTCTCAGGAAAAACCGAGGGGAGTGGAACTTCCGGAATTCGTGATAACCGGTGTCCAGAAAATCAATATTCCGCAAATGGATAAATTAAAACCGGATTTTTTACCGACTCTCGGAAAAGATTTTTTCAGTCCTCCGATTTCGCCCGAAGATTTCAAACTGGCTGAGATATCTAATCCCATAAACCTGAATGCAGATTTATACGAAAAAAAAGATCCGGTCAATTTTCTGCTTAGAGCGGAAGGCGGGAAAGAAACGATGCCCGGCGGGCTGATCCGCGCATCCGGGGCACTTGCCGGAATTCTCTTCGATGGAGGCTTTGAATATTCCCGGATCAGGGATTACAAGGTTAATGCCGGTTCGAGGGATTATCTCGGTAAATTAGCGCTGAATTATTTTACCGGGAATAATTCGGGATTCTTCAGTAAAAATACTCTTTCAGTTGAAGCGTCTTTAGGTAGCGGCGAGTATTACCTTTTTGGATCAGATTTCTATGATACGAAGAGAGAATACGATTCCCGGAGATTAAAACTCAGCTATAACAATTCAAATTATAGTTTTCTGAGTTTCGGAGGGGATGCAGATTTTTCCAGCCTGGATTTGGAAGAAACTCAGATAACCAGTTCGACCTACGGTATGCAGGAAATGAACGCTCATGGCGGATTCGACCTCATTTTCCCGGATGTAAAATTTTCAGGTAATACAAATTTCAGCAGATATATAAATCGAATTGATTTCCTCAATAGCGGTAGTTCTGATTTAATAAGTTTGTCAGGTGTTTTGAAATTGACGCCGTCAGTTGGTTTCCAAATCGGCGGCGGAGCAAATTATTACCAATCTGCAACTAAATCATCTATTTACCCTTACGCTCTTATCTCGCTGAAAATGGGGAATTCGATCACAATACTGGGCGAATATACACCTGGTTTCACAAGGCTTTCTCCAGTGTCTTTCCAAACGAAGAATCCTTATACTGATCTGCTGCAACTGACAGGGAATCTTGAAGAAAGGACGCTTGACATTAAGGGTGCACTGAAATTTGAATATGATAAATACTTTGAGATTAATGCAGGTGTCCGGTATGCAAAAAGTGATAACCGGGCATATTTTGAGGATATCAATGCTGACGGGATTTTTAATATTGCAGCGATATCCGGAGTAAGTACTTTTGAATTAAACACAAATTTTTTGTTTTATAATGGTCCTTCGGGGGAGTTTTATGCAAATGCAGCATATTTAGAAACTAAATCCGGAGATTTTTACCTGCCCTATATTCCCCAAATATTCGGGGAAGCTTATTACAGATTTAATATGCTCAGTTTTCTACGCCTCGAACCCGGGATTGAAATAAAATTAAAATCATATGAATCAATCGTTAATGACAGTGAATTGCCGGCTTATTATGACCTTAAACTAAATATGTGTGTGGAAATATATGAGAGCTTTTTAATCGATTTCCGATTCTCAAATATTTTAAACAGGGAAAATTTTATTTTTAGAAATTATCCCGGAAAACCTTCCGATCTTATTGTTCGCGCAGAATTTCGTTTTTGATATCTGTTCCATTGGCGAAAACACTACATTATTCGTATATTGAGGTAAACTATATGAATGAATATAATGGTACAAGAATACTTAAAAGAAAAGCTTAAAAGTCTTCTCGATATTAATTCATACGAAAAAGAACTCGGCTTCTCATTATTTATTGATGAGCTAAAGGGAATTTTCGAGAATTATGCAGCCGTAAGAATTGCGGGTTTAGGTACTTTTACGTCTAAAAAGGAATCTTCAGAAAGTGGAATCGGTAAACTTGAGCAGATTCTTTTCGTCCCTGAAAAACCAGGAGAAATTTTAAGTGTTAAGCCGTCATACTACTACATTATCAAAGAATTTGTTGCCGGGAAAGACCAAATAGCAGGTGAGGATTTGTTTTCTCCTGCCGTTGGGGGCGCTTTTAATTCTATAATATTAGGTGATACATCCAATGATTCAGTAAGGAAAGTAATACGGGATAAAATTGCAAATCTGATTCTGAATGAAGAATATCTGGATAGTTATGACCTGTGGCAGGATTATACAGCGCCTCAGATTGAATTACATTCGGGGGCAGTAACAGCAAAAAAAGCAGATAGTTCGGAAAATGAAGATTTGATGAATCTTCTGGAAGATGCTGATCTTGAGGACGATTCAAGCCCTGATGAAACGGAAGAAGCAGGGGCGGAACCTATTGATGAAGGCATTATAGTTGATGACTTTAATAATGCAGAACAGCCTGACCTCTATAAAGATTCAGATGTTCCTGAAGATGAAGAAACAGCTAAATTTGTACAAGATGAAATGCAGGAAGATTTCCGGATTGAGGATGAGATACCGGAGAAAATAGAAAGCGCTGAAGCACCTGATGAGGAATTAACAGAGCCTCAGGATGCTGAGACCGACCAGGCTGAAGAGGATTTCTGGAAGCTTTTTTCATTGGAAACAGGGACAGAGATGAGAAAGGATTCTGTGAATTTACGCACGGATGAACCTTCAGATCCTAAGGATGAAACTTCTATTGCCGATGAAGGGCAAGATGAGTTATCTGATGAACAAGCAGATAGTTCCTGGACCTGGGACGGAAGTGAACATGAATCCTTAAGAGATTCGGACGAAGAAGAAGACTTGCAGGAAGATGGCGCAGAATTTTCAGATGATACAGAAGATTCAGAAGCTACAGACGATAGACCTAGCTCCCCCGATATACATGATGAAATCGAATTGCCTGAACTTCCTGAGATGATTGATGAAGAACCCGAAGATGCAGATGAACTGGAAGTAGATCATTCACGCTTTGAAATCTTTTCACCTGAAGAGCCAGAGGAAGAAAAGGAAGAACCGCGGAAGGATATTTACCAGCCAGATGAAGAATTACCGGCAACTCCTGTAAAACACGAAGATGCTGTTTCAACCACTTTTGAAAAGCAGCACGTTCTCCACCCACCAATTGATAAGGAATGGGCTGATATTTATTCTGATTTTGATATGCCCGGTGATTCAAGTCCCCAAAGTGAAGCGTTATTAACTGAAAAAGAAGATACAGGCGTAGATGAACTAGACGAAGAACCAAAATCTAATCGTTTTTACTGGATTCTGGGAGGCATTCTTCTTGCAGTAATATTTTTATTTGCTATTTATTTCCTGTTTATCAAACCGGGAGAAAATCCTGAGGAACCGCAATCCTCAGCGCAGGAAACAATTTTCGAAGACGAAACTCCCGCAAAGGATAAACCTGTTTTTGAACAAACCCCAAAAATTTCCGGAACTGATGAGGGGGAAAAGGTTGTAAAAGAAAAGTCAATTGCTTCTGCTGAGAAAGTGACTGCACGACCTAATGCACCGGAAACACAATCAGGATTATTTAGAAATATTTATGATGCAGTTCCTTATTCAAGAACGGATATGGTTTATACAGATCAAGGTCGATTTTACGTACAGATTATGGCTATTGGAGATAAAGCCCGAGCTGAAAAGGAAGCTGACAAACTGATCAAAAAGGGGTACAAAAGTTTTATAACTTATTTTAACTCGCCGAAGGGATTACTCTATAGGGTGAATATAGGATATTTTAATTCATCCGAAGAAGCTAAATCTGCGGGAGTTTCCGCAAGATAATTATTACAGGATAGTTTTTTTATGAATCTGGTTTCAATATTGCTTAAGGGCGGCTGGCTTATGCTGCCCATTTTTTTGTCGTCAATTGTTGCGGTTGCGATCATTATTGACAGGTACCTTGTCCTTAGAAGAGCCTCGATGAATGTCCCGGCATTTCTTCTGAAAATCCGCAGCCTCATTAAGAATCGGGATATTGATGGCGCAATGAATTATTGTGTCGAGGAAAAGTCACCAGCGGCAAATATAGTGAGGAAAGGTCTTAAGAAGATAAATTTGGGCCACGAGCGTGTAAAAGAGGCTATTGAAGCTGCAGGCAGACAAGAGGTGAGCCGGCTGGAAAAAGGCTTATCAATTCTGGCTACTATTTCCGGAGTCGCACCGCTTCTTGGATTTTTAGGAACTGTTACAGGTATGATCTCGGCATTTATGAGAATAGAAACTCTGCAAGGTTCAGCAAATCCGAGCGATCTTGCCGGCGGAATATGGGAAGCCCTTATAACAACGGCATTTGGACTTGCGGTGGGTATTATTGCATTGACATTCTATAATATGCTGATAAGTTCAATAAGCAAACTTGTGCTTGACATGGAAGTGGTTTCTAACGACGTAATAGACATCATTGAAGAAGCTTCCAGGGCGAAAACCCAGAACTGATATGAAATTCGAAACATCTAATAAACCCCTGAGCATATTTAGTTTTTCATCACTTACGGATATCGTGATGTTGTTGTTGATCTTTTTCCTTTTAACTTCACAATTTGTTATTCAAACAGGCGTTAAAGTCAGACTTCCGGGAGCTGAAAATAATGAGCAGACTTCGCCTTCAAGATTGATTATTTCGATCACTGAAGACAACAGGTTTTATTTCGGTAATACCGAGATTGGAATGGATGAAATTGGTATAAGGCTTTCACAGGCTGCGGCCAGCGAAAACGAGAAGGCACTTATTATCAGAGCCGATAAATCTGTAAAGATTGATATTGTAATAAAAATAATTGATACTGCGAAGGGACTTGGAATCGATAAATTTACTATTGAGACGGAAAAAGTCGAATAATAATGAACAAAGAGAAAATTAATCTCAGTTCTTATCTTCTTTCTTTTGCATTTCATCTGGTTATAACTCTGTTGTTCCTTCTTTTCCATTTCTCACCTAATGCAATTGATGAGGACTATGTTATTATTGGATTTGGAACTGGCTCCGGTATTCCATCAGCTATGCCACCCCAAAATCAGGTTCAAAAATCTGATGAGAAAGAAAAGATGGAATTACCAGTGGCAAAAAATCCTTTTGATAATGAGTCTGTAATCAGTGAAAAGAAAAAAAATGACGGAAAATCCCGCCGGGATGAAGAACTTAAAAATGAAAAACAATCTTTGGTCAGCGAATATTATGGTGATGGTTCTGCCGGCTATAATATTGATTTTGGTGCCGGTGGAGTCAGAAAAATTTATAGTTTTATTATTCCTCCTTACCCGGAAGGAGTTGAGAAAGAAATTGATGTCAAACTTAGGTTTACTATTATGCCTGATGGTTCAGTCGGAAGAATTTTCCCATTAATAAAGGCGGATTCGAGGTTGGAAGAATCTGCGATCACTGCGCTCAGGCAATGGAGATTTGAACCGCAATCACCCGCCAAAAAACAGTCAGAGCAGACTGCCACTATTATTTTCCCTTTCCGGCTCCGCTGACAAAAACATCGGAATAATATCCTTTGTAAAAAAAATATTCTCCGATACTCAGGAGACTCAGAGTAATTGTGTCCCGGTCAAAATGCTTACCTAATCCCTCCGGTTCAACGAATGCATTGATCACCCAGGCGGTAAGCGACCAGCCAACAGCGAATAAAACTATGATGAATGCCAGATCAATAAATGCATCTTTAACAGACCTGTTTTTAATCCGGTTTCTCATCACCAGATAAATAAAAATTGCATGCAGCAGAAAAATAAAAACATTAATCATTCGTTTATCCGGCTCTTTTATTCTGCGATTTAATAATTTGTGAACCTATCAGTCCCCCGACTAAACCAAAAATTGTAAACGAAATAAGATTATTCATAAAAATCAGGACAGTATATAGCGCTGAAAAGCCATCATCCATAATGTCTTTTCTTAAAGATTCAAAGACTGTCATAATCTCCTCCTTAATTTTCACATCGAGAGGAAGTCCAGAGAGTATATTCGGTAATTGCCCGATAGCCTGCATTAACTCATTTGATCTGGTGATCAAAGTGACAAAAATATCGAATCCAGTTGCAAACAAAGCTGCAATGAGTCCGGTCAGCAAGCCAAATAATGCGCCCTTTCCGGCACTGATCATAAAAGGGGGTGTATGATTAAGTTTTACATCAAGGAAAAGAGATAGATAGGCTGCCGCTGGTATAACTAAGCAACAAGCCATGCTGTTAAGAAACGGGACAATAGCAATTACTCCGGCTCCAAAACCGCTTACGATTACTGGCAGATATTTTGTCTTCAATTTTTATTAACTATTAACTCTATTAAACCGTCGTAAAAATATAAAAATATAACAGAACCGAAAAACAAACCTGTCGTAAAGGCTATTGGGTGTGAATATTTATAAATACCAAGGTTACATGCTAAAACGTCTGCCAGCATAAAAATTGAGGTGAATATTAATAATCGGAATTTTGCGCCTATCGTTTTAGAAATAAATAAAATTGAAATAGAAGTGATAAATGCCCCGAAATAAATACCGGTACACCTTGCACAAGTCATAGTTGGCAAATCGCCAATAAAAAGCAGCTTTTCAGTTTCCATGTGGCATACTGTTGATGTAAGCAAATAAGAGAATGGAAATAATTTTACGGCTTCAGGAATGATATGAACTATATGATTGGTAAGAATAATTAAAAGCCAAAAAATCCCAAATACTACAAGTGTAGTTTTTACTTTTTGATCGTTTTTCACTCTGCTAAGGATTTGATAATTAGCTGATTTTCTGTCAGGATATAGATTGATTTTTTTACAATTTCAGCAGAGACAATTCTGAGATCGGAACTGAAAATGACCTTGCGGGTGGTAGCCTCATCGTCGTCAGAAAAATACCATATATCCGTTTCATTGTAAACTATTACATCGCGATTGGCAATGGCAAAACCTGTTGTGTTAATGCCGGTCTCAATTATTTTCATACCATTCCCGAATTCATCAAACTGGTATATTTTGTTCTCAGAAAGAACAAAAAGTAAATTTTGCCTGTTGAGTTGTAGTTTTATGGGTTTCGAGAGAGAAAATCTGCCGTCATCAAAATTCCCGATTTGCCTTATATAATTTCCTCTTGAGTCGTATTTGAGTATTCGAAGATTATCTGAATCGAGTATGTAAATATCCCCAAGTGAAGAAACTGCAACGTCGGTCGGATAGCCGAAGGAAACTGAAAATTGTCCGGAGCCGGATGATGTGAATTGTGAAATATAGTTCAGATCTTTGTCGAGGAGTTGAATTCTATTGTTGTTTTTATCAGCGACATAAATTGTCAGGATATCTGAGAAAATTCCTGCCGGGTTATCGAATTCAAGATTATTCCAGCCAAAACCTCCTGCATCCATTACTCTGTTGCAATTGAGATCGAGTTTAACTATTTCATTCTTTCCGGCATCACAAACGAAAATAAAGCCTGCCGGTGACACAGAAAGAGCGGCAGCTTTTTCAAATTCGTTTTTTTTCTGAGCATTTAAACTTAGCACCGTAAAAAGAACACCCATTAGAATAACCCGAAGGAAAAAAAAGAAATTGCATTTGGGTGGGATATTCATCTTTGTTCCTGTTGTTCATTTATTTAAGGGAATAATTTAATAAATCGATTAATTAAATGCCCGATAATAATAATGTTAAAATTTCTGACGGATTTGAAAAAATCCTTCTATATGAAGTTAGAACCGGATGGATTATTCTTAAATGTTTCCCGCCTGAAAAAAGAATAGCAAAAACAGCTTTATGATTGTAAATTATAATAAACAGGGAACATTAAGAATTTTTATCGGTATCAATCTATCTCTGAAATAGTAGAATACTTAAATTTTTCGTTGCAAAAAGCAGAGTTTAGAAGTAAATTAAGAAAATGAAAAAAATATCCTTTAAAAAATACTCAGGTGCAGGAAACGATTTTGTCCTTTTCGATCAGAGGACGAATGACGGAATATTGCTTACTACGGAGGATATACGGAAACTTTGTGACAGGCATTTTGGTATAGGTGCGGATGGTTTGCTTTTAATTTCAGAGTCCGAGAATGCCGATTTCAATATGAAATACTTTAATGCTGATGGGAATGAAGGCTCACTTTGCGGGAACGGATCCCGCTGTGCGCTTCAATACCATTTTAATCATTTTGGGCAGGAATCGGAACGTGCTGTTTTTTATAATAAGGGGGACATTTATTCTGGTGAGAAAAGAAGTGATCATCAGGTGAGTTTTTTTCTTAAGCCTCCCGGTAAGATGAAGTTTAACTTCAAGGTAAAAGCTTTCGGGCAGATGCTTAACTGTTCATTTGTTGATACAGGGTCACCTCACTGCATTATTAATGCGCGAGATATTTTAAGGGATCCCCGTGATAATTTTTCGTCGTATTCAACGATTAATAATTTACCCGTCCTTGAGTTGGGAAAGGAGATCCGGTATTTAAAAGATTTCGCTCCGGATGGAGTAAATGTGAACTTTATTGATATAAGAAACGACAAAATATTTATCCGCACATATGAACGGGGAGTTGAAAATGAAACTCTTGCCTGCGGAACAGGCTCTACCGCAGCGGCAATCATGGCGTTTAAGAATTACGGACTTAAGCCGCCGGTTGAAATTGTTACGGTTAGGAATTTTTCGATGAAAATTAATTTTATGTATAAGGACGGTGTTTTTTCAGATGTTTCATTAACAGGTCCGGCAGAAGAAATTTTTAGTGGAAACATAATTTTATAAGAAAGGTGAATTAATGGGAAAAGTTATTTTTACGGTGAAATATGATATTTATCCTGAAAAACGGGATGAGTATCTTAATATTGTCAAAGAGATGAAAAATCTTGTTAAAGCAGAAGGATTAGAGAGTTATTGTGTTTATCAGTTGAGAAATAAACCTGAGAAATTTGAAGAAGTATATGTCTTCGAGAACGAGCAGGCATACGATGATTTTGATGACAAACCTGATGAAAGACTTGAACTTCTGATGGGCAAACTCACAAATCTTATTAAGGAACAGACAACTGAATACTCAACTCTGCTTGAGATTCACGGCAACTGAGAAATCGAATTAAGGATTCTGCTTTGCACGAACTTATCGGTGCTATTCATATTCATTCCATCTTTTCTGATGGTTCCGGTGAAATACCGGATATTGCTTCTGCAGCGGGAGAGGTGGGTCTCGATTTTATTATGATCACCGATCATAATACGATGAGAGGACTTTCGGAAGGGTATGAGAAATGGTATGGCGAGACACTTGTTCTTATTGGTTGTGAGATAAACGACAAATTTAATCAGAACCACTATCTTGCTTTTGGCATTGATGAAGCTTTTTCAACAAGAATGCCGGCAAAGGAATACGTTGAAAAAGTTAAGAGAGCAGGCGGCATCGGATTTCTGGCTCACCCCCATGAAAAACGAAATTCAATGAAAGAGCATCCTCCATATCCATGGACAGCCTGGGATGCCGAAGGATTTACAGGTATTGAGATTTGGAATCATATGTCCGAATGGATGGAGGGGCTGACTGAACAGAATAAATTCAATTATTTTATTCATCCGCTGAAATCAATTTTATCTCCTAATCCGGATTCTGTCCGGGTATGGGATAAAATTGCCCTCACAAGACCTGTAACAGCTATTGGCGGAGTTGATGCTCATGCACATAAAGTAAATCTCCTGGGCTTTTTTGAGGTTGAGGTCTTTCCGTATAAAGTTTTATTCAAATCTGTCCGTACCCACATTCTTGTTAAAAATGACATAAAAAAGCACGCAGAAGAAGGGGTAGTAAGTAATTCTTTAAAAGCCGAAATATATGGAGCCTTAGCAGCAGGTTCCTGCTATATCTCAAATTTTTATTATGGTGATGCGAAGGGCTTTCGTTTTTTTGGAAGTAATGATTACAAAAGAATAGAAATGGGCTCCTCAACAGAACTATCCGAAGGATTATTTTTACATGCCGAGATTCCCTCAGAAGGAGCTGCTGTCAGATTTATCCGCAATGGAAGTATTGTTTTTGAAACGGAATCACAAATATCGGAATACAAAGTGAAAGACCAGGGTGTTTACCGGGTTGAGGTTTACAAGAATCAACATTGCTGGATTTTTTCGAATCACATACGTATTGGCTTATAAGCTATTTTATTTTTATATTTTAAGTCTGTATATATTTTAACTCGGAGAACTGTGCTGTGTTAGTAAAACCTAAAAAATTCAGTAAAAAACAAATAAAAGAAGACAGTCTTATTAAGAGTGTTTATTCCGCAAGAGTTTTTTATGAAGAAAATCAGAAGAATATTTTGATTGTTGCGGGATCTGTAATAGTTGTCGCTTTATTAATGTATTTCTATTACAGCAATAAGAGCGAGAACAATATCGCTGCTTCTGCTGAATTAGCAAAAGTTATGCCGCTTTACCGCTCCGGAGCTTTCCAGGAAGCAATTGACGGAAGGCCTGGCACCGATATTACCGGTTTGCTCAGCATTTCCGATAAATACAGCGGCTCTGAAAACGGAGAAATTGCGCGTGTACTGCTCGGCAATTGTTACCTTAACCTTGGCAAATTTGAAGAGGCGTATGACGCCTTCGATGACTATTCCGGCGATAATGAAATTTACAAAGCCACTGCGCTTGCCGGTGTTGCAATGTATTATGAAAATCAGGGCGAATTCGGCGATGCAGCTAAAAATTATGAAAAAGCAGCAAAAATTTCCAAAGCTAATGCATCAGTTCCTGAATATCTTTTGAATGCCGGTATTAATTATATCAAATCCGGTTCAAATGATAAAGCAGAAAAACTTCTTACTTTGGTGAAGGAAGAGTATAAAACATCGCAGATAATCCGCGAAGTTGAAAAATATCTTGCCCTCGTCAGAAACTAAGCATTTTGCTTTATTATTTAATTATTATCTTTAAGTGTGATTTAATTTTAATAGCAGGATAATTTATGTCAGATACATCAGATTTCAGGAATGGACTAATTTTAAGATTTAAGAATGATTTATACGCTATTGTTGAGTTTCAACATGTTAAACCAGGAAAGGGAGGAGCTTTTGTCAGAACCTCTCTGAAGAATCTCAAAACTGGCAGGGTGCTTGACAATACTTTTCGTTCAGGCGAGTCTGTTGAAATTGTGAGAGTTGAGAGAAGAAAATATCAGTATCTATATAAAGAATCTTCCGGACTGGTTCTTATGGATAATGAAACTTACGATCAGATTACCGTTGCCGAAAGTTATTTCGGAGATGGGCAGTATTTTCTTAAGGAAAGTGATATTGTGGATGTTCTTCTCGATGACAATGAGCAGATTATTACCGTTGAAATTCCTATATTTGTTAATCTTATGGTTGAGGAAACTGAACCAGGATTCAAGGGTGATACAGCAACAAACACTTTGAAACCTGCAAAGATGGAAACAGGGGCAACAGTGAATGTCCCGCTTTTTGTGGACACGGGTGATTTTATTAAAGTTGATACCCGTACTGGGACTTACGTCGAACGAGTTAAAAACTAAAAAGCTAAAATCATGGATATAAATCTTTTAAAAAGACTGGTCAGGATGGTTGAGACCAGCAATATTGCCGAGTTTTCGGTTCAGGAAGGCGATCTTAGAGTTAAAATCGCCAAATATTCTTCTAATCCTGCTCCTGTAATCACTATGCCTGCAAATGCTGTTCCAGCTGCTCCGGCAGCCGCGGCGCCAGTTGTTCCATCTGAACCAAAGCCTGCTGAAAACCTTCAAAATCTATATGAAGTTAAATCCCCAATTGTCGGCACATTCTACCGTGCACCTGCACCCGATGCTGACCCCTATATAAAAGTCGGAGACCAGGTTTCGCCAGGAACTGTGCTTTGTATAATTGAAGCCATGAAACTGATGAACGAAATAGAGTCTGATGTATCTGGTACTGTCGTGAAAATTCTTGTTGAAAATTCATCGCCGGTCGAATACAATCAACCTTTATTTCTCATTGAGCTGAATAAATAACCGGGAGTCCGATTGTTTAAGAAAATTCTTATTGCCAACCGTGGAGAAATTGCACTCAGAATAATACGCACTTGCAAAGAAATGGGCATTGCCACAGTTGCTGTTTATTCAGTTCCCGATGAAGATTCTCTTCATGTTGTGTTTGCAGATGAAGCTGTATGTATTGGTCCGGCTCCAAGCCGGGACAGCTATCTCAAAATTCCAAGTATTATGTCTGCCGCCCAGATAACAGGTGCCGATGCGATTCATCCTGGTTATGGTTTTCTTGCTGAGAATGCTGAATTTTCGGAGATATGCGAAGAAGCCGGAATTAAATTTATTGGGCCTTCTCCTGATATGATCAGAAGAATGGGCGACAAAGCCCTTGCCAAAGAAACAATGAAAGGTGTGGATGTTCCCGTTGTTCCGGGAAGCGACGGAGCTTTAAAAGACGCTAAGGAAGCAAAAGAAATAGCATTGAAAGTTGGTTATCCTGTTATGCTTAAAGCGTCAGCCGGTGGCGGCGGTAAAGGCATGAGGATCGTATATAGCGAAGATCAGATTGAAAAAGCTTTCCAAACCGCAAGCAATGAAGCCGAAGCTGCATTTGGCAATCCGGAATTATACCTTGAGAAGTTTATTGAAAATCCCAGACATATTGAAATTCAGGTCATGGGAGATCAGTTTGGAAATGTGTATTGTTATGGTGAAAGAGATTGCACTGTCCAGCGTCGTCACCAGAAACTCGTTGAGGAAGCACCTTCACCGTTTATCACCCCTGCAATTCGGCAAAAAATGATAGAAGCCGCTACCAAGGGCGCCAAAGCAGTAAATTACGAAGGGGCAGGGACTATCGAATTTATTGCCGATAAAAATAAAAATTTTTACTTCATCGAAATGAATACCCGGATACAGGTTGAACATCCCGTAACCGAGATGGTATTCAATACTGATTTGATCAAACAGCAGATACTGGCTGCGGCAGGTGAACAAATTGCAGTTCCGCCAATGAATCCGATCGGACATGCTTTCGAGTTCAGGATTAATGCCGAAGACCCAGATAATAATTTCAGACCCTCACCAGGCAAACTTGAATACCTTCATTTCCCGGGAGGATTTGGTATTAGGGTCGATTCTCATGTATATAATGACTATAAAGTGCCGCCTTATTACGATTCTCTTATTGCTAAACTTATCGTTTGGGGAACAGATCGTGAGCATGCGATTAAAAGGGCTAAAAGGGCATTTGATGAATTTACAGTTGAAGGAGTTAAGACAACAATACCATTCCATAAAATGGTATTGGATAACCCCGATTTCAACAACAATAATTATGATACCTCATTTATTGATAAATTATTAAATAAAAATTAAGAGTAAAATAAGGACTCAGAGGATATTATGAGTATTCCAGCAAATTTGAAGTACACTGCCGAACATGAATGGATTAAAATCGAAGGAAATACCGGTATTATTGGTATTACTGAATATGCACAGGGCGAACTCGGCGATGTTGTTTATGTTGATATTGCTGCTGACCTTGAAGGTATCAGCAAGGGTGAAACATTCGGTACTATTGAAGCTGTAAAAACAGTAAGTGATCTGTATGCTCCGTGTTCCGGTAAAGTTATTGAAGTTAATCCAAAGTTACAGGACCAGGCAGAGTTAATTAATTCAGACCCTTATGGCGAAGGCTGGCTTATTAAGGTTGAGATTGCAGATTCTTCTGAACTTGATGATCTCATGACAGACGGAGATTACGCAAAACATATAGGTCAATGAAAATTCTTTATATAGCCGGATATTCGCGGATGGTATTATTTAATAGACTGATACCGGATGCTCTAAGAAAAAACGGCTGCGAAGTTATCGAATTCGATTGGAATTCAGTATATAGTTTCAACAAAGCAATAAAAATATTTTCCTCAGTAAAAGTTAAGCAGGAAATAAATATTCGAGTTATCGGGGCTGTGAAAAAACACAACCCCGATATTGTATTTATACTCAAGGGTGAGCCGTTGACCTATGATACACTGAAGGAAATAAAAGAGATAAATAACCCGGTCATGATCAACTGGTTCGGTGATGACCCCTGGGAATTTCCGGTATTCTCCGGACCCGCCTCAAAATATTATGATTTTTTCTTCACTTACGATCCGTGGTCTGTTGCCCTTTATAAAAATGCCGGACACAAAAATGCATGGCATCTGCCTTACGGTTATGTACCTGCTGCGGCAGACAGAGCTGATTTAAGCAGTTCGGACGTAAAAAAATACTCCTGCGACATTTCTTTTATCGGCAGTCATTATCCCAAAAGAGAAGAAATTCTTAAGGAACTGATGAATAAGTATAACCTCAGGATATGGGGACGCGGATGGAAAAATACATCCTGCGGTTCCGCTTATCAGGGACACGCTCTTTACGGTTATGAAATGCTGAAAGCTATGAAATGCAGTAAAATACTGCTCAATATTCACAAAGGCTTTGAAGAGGGAGTTGAAAATTCCGGAGAGGGTCTTAATCTCCGGGTTGCTGAAGGCGCCGCATGTGCTTCATTTCAGATGTCAAACTTTCAGGCTGATATTCCCAACAGATTTTTACCGGATAAAGAGATCGTTCTGTTTTCTGACCGCCAGGAAATGTATCAAAAAATTGAATTCTACCTGAGTAATGATGAAGCCAGAAAAATGATTGCTCAAAATGGCAGAAACCGTCTTGAAAAAGATCATCTTCTCGAGATACGGATGAAAGAAATGCTCGAAATTATTTCGGAAAATAATTAATGATCCATGATCAGTGGTTCCTGATACTTGATTTCGGTTCTCAGTTTACTCAGTTAATAGCGAGAAGACTGCGCGAAAAAAATGTTTATTGTGAAATCCACCCGCATACATTTAGTTTAGATGATATTAAGGGAGAATTGCCCGCAGGAATAATTCTATCGGGCGGGCCTATGAGCGTTTATGAGGAGGATTCTCCCGATTTCGACCAGCGGTTTCTCCTTATTAAAAAACCGGTTCTGGGAATCTGTTATGGACTACAGCTTCTTGCAAAACAGTTCGGGGCCAAAACTGAACCTGCAAAAGACCGTGAATACGGCAGAACCCAATTGGATATTAAAAATTTCAATGGCATACTCTCAGGCGTCCGGCAGCATTCAATTGTCTGGATGAGTCACGGTGATTTGGTTTCTGCGGCGCCTAAAGGATTTGATATCACTGCCGTATCCGAGAATACGCCTGTTGCTGTTATAGAGAATCCTGGTAACAGGATTTACGGCTTGCAGTTCCATCCTGAAGTTATCCACACTCAGGAAGGATCGGTTATCCTCGATAATTTTATTTTCAAAATATGTGCTGCAAAACCGGATTGGAAGCCTGGACATATCATTTCAGGAATGATCGAAGATATCCGCAGGAAAACCAATAATGGAAATGTTCTTTGTGCCCTGAGCGGGGGTGTGGACTCCTCAGTCGCAGCCGTGCTTGTGCATAAAAGTATTGGCAGCCGGCTCAAATGTGTGCACATCGATACCGGGATGATGCGTAAAAATGAAAGCTCAGACTTTGTTAGAATTTTCAGGGAAAAATTTTCGATTGAAGTAATACACATTAATGCAGAAGATATTTTTCTTGCCAGATTAAAAGACGTTGCCGACCCTGAGCATAAGCGGAAAATAATCGGCAATACTTTTATCGAATTATTTGAAGAAGAAGCCGGGAAACTCGGGAATGTGGATTTTCTTGTGCAAGGAACTTTATACCCGGATGTTATTGAATCAGTCAGCGTGAAAGGCAAGTCTGTAACAATTAAAACTCATCATAATGTCGGGGGATTACCGGATAAGATGAACCTTAAACTGATAGAACCATTCAGGGAACTTTTCAAAGATGAGGTCAGGGAAATTGGACGAGAACTTGGCATCCCGGAATCTTTTATTTCCCGGCATCCTTTTCCTGGACCCGGACTTGCAGTAAGAGTACTCGGAGCAGTTACACCCGAAAGGCTGAATATACTGCGTGAAGCTGACGATATTTACATTTCAGCGTTGCATAAGTATGGAATTTACGATGAGATATGGCAGGCATTCGGCGTTCTATTACCGGTGCAGTCGGTTGGAGTAATGGGTGATGCCCGGACATATGAAAATGTGCTGGCTTTACGTGCCGTAACTTCTGTTGACGGAATGACAGCGGATTGGTATCATTTCGGACATGATTTTCTTGCTGAGGTATCGAACCTGATAATACGTTCAGTGCGCGGCATAAACCGTGTAGTTTACGATATTAGTTCCAAACCCCCTTCGACAATAGAATGGGAATAGATTTTGACTATGAGACAATGTGAATAATGCCGGATATTGTCAAAGACCTTCCGGAATCTGACCGTCCAAGAGAAAAACTTATTGCAAAAGGTCCACAAGCATTGACTGAAAGAGAACTGATTGCAATTTTGCTTAGAACAGGGACAAAAGGGAAATCGGTTTTAACTATTGCCGGCGAATTGATATCAAAAGCGGGCGGTTTATCACAACTTGCTTTATATTCGATTGCAAAGCTTATTAAAGAAAATGGAATAAAAAATGATAAAGCTGCAACCCTTGCCGCAGCATTCGAGATCGGCAGGAGAATTGATGCCGGAGCGCTTACTAAAAATGCTGTGATTTCCGGATCGAAAAGTGTAGCAGATTATTTTATTCCAATTTTAAGGGATGATCTGCAGGAAAAATTCTTTGTGGTAAGTTTAACAACGGCACATCGTATAATAAGATCTGATGAAATCACAAAAGGGACATTGAATGCATCCCTGGTTCATGCGCGGGAAGTTTTTCGGAATGCAATTGAGAATAGCGCCGCAGCCATTATTTTGCTCCACAATCATCCAAGCGGCAATATTGAACCGAGTCCGGAAGATAAGCGTGTAACAAATAAACTCGCGGAAGCGGGCAAAATTATCGATATCCAGGTTCTTGATCATCTTATTATCGGGAAGGAACGATACTTTAGTTTCAGCGATGCCGGGCTTCTCTGAGATATAAAAATACTTTTTTAAAGATAATATTGAGAAAACAAAAGATTTTTATTTATATTTAAAGATCATATTGTATATCATTTAGAACTATAATTCGGAGGAAAAATGAAGAATCTCAAAACCCTTGTGCGTTCTGCTGTTTTTGCAGGTCTGCTCGTTGGTTTTATCGGTTTGACTGGTTGTAGTGGTGTTTCGCCGGAACAAATGGCTGAATTAGAAAACCTTAGAACCGAAGTAAGTGAAATGACAAAACAGATCAACACCCTGAAGAGCGAGAAATCAAAGCTCGAAAGAGATCTGGCTGAAAGAAAAGCTAAACTCGATCAGTGCGAAAAAGACAAAGCTGCAACCAAAGCAAATCTTCAGAAAATGGGTAATTAAAAAAGTTAACTAATAAGGAATCGGAGGAATTAATGAAATTCACCAAAATATTTACAGTTGTATATCTTGTCCTCATTGCTACGGTTACTTTTGCTCAGGAAATGACCGAAGATGAATGGCAGGGTGAAATGAACAGACTCACTGAGAAAAAAGTGTCTCTGACAAAAGAATTGACTGATCTGCAGAATGATGTAAATAAAACAAAAGCTGAACTTGATGCTCTTGCTTCTTATGATGACTGCATGAGTGAATTATATGCATTAGTTGGCGGAACCAAAGCTGATATCGACGCTTTCAGAAAAAAAGTAAACGCACTTGAAGCGAAAATTGACCGCAAAGAAGGTCCAAAAGCTGATCGTCAGGCTGAACTTGATGCTCTCAAAGCAAATAAACTGAGCGCGCTTCCTGAATTTTACAATAAAGTTCATAATGAATTGCAGAGAAAACTTGATGCATGGGTTGACGTTCAGGCTGAAATAGTCAAACAAGATATTGATTATGAAGTTGTAAAAGGCGACCACCTCTGGGGTATTGCTAAAAAAGATCAGCATTTCGGCAACGCTTTTGCTTGGCCAATGATCTACAAAGCTAACAGAGACAAAATTAAGAATCCTGATCTTATCTATCCAAAACAGGTCTTCAGAATCCCGAACCTTACTGAAGAAGAAAAAGCTAAATATGACAAGATCAGAAGAAATTATAAACCAGCTCCGGCTCCGGCACAATAATTTCCTTTGTGATTTATTGATTTAAGATTGAATGCCCTTTTCGCTTCTGCGGAAAGGGCATTTTGTTTATTGGAGGAATAAAACTGGCTGAAAAAATAATCAAACTGGAAAATGTTGATCTAATCAACCTGCTCGGATTTCAGGATTCAAATCTAAAACCAATTGAAGAAAGATTTTCTGCATCCTTTAACGTAAGAGGCGATAACGTTTATATTAAAGGCGTACAGGAGGAAGTGGAAGTCGTTGAAAAAATATTCAGAGAAATGGTATATGTTTTGAACACTTCGGGTAAACTGAGATCGCAGGATGTTGAAACAATTATAGATCTTTCAATCCAGGGAAGGGATATTGTCTCTAATAAGGAGTTAGAGAGCGTAATTCTTTATTCGAAGAAGGACGTAATTAAAGCTAAGAATCCTAATCAGGAAAAATACATGGATATCGTCCAGAAAAACGATATCTGTTTTTCAATCGGACCTGCCGGAACAGGAAAAACCTATCTCGCGGTTGCTTTTGCAGTTTCAGCGCTCAAAAAGGGAATTGTGCAAAAAATAATTCTTGCCCGTCCCGCTGTTGAAGCAGGAGAATCTCTCGGTTTCCTCCCTGGGGATTTCAGGGAAAAGATTGATCCATATCTCCGCCCTCTGTATGATGCCTTGCAGGATATGCTGCCCGGTGAACAGCTTCGGGCATATATGGATAAAGGTGTAATTGAAATTGTTCCTCTCGCTTATATGCGGGGACGTACACTCAACAATGCATATGTAATTCTTGATGAAGCTCAGAATGCCACAGGAATGCAGATGAAAATGTTTCTTACTCGCCTTGGTCCCAATTCAAAGTCGATAATTACCGGAGATATAACCCAGATTGATCTGCCTTCATCTGCACAGAGCGGACTTTTACAGGCAAAGGATATTCTTAAAGGCATTGACGGAGTCGGGTTTATCTATTTCGATAAAGGCGATGTGGTAAGACACCGGCTTGTTAAGGATATTATTAATGCCTATGAAAAATACAGTAACGGGAAAAATCAGTAATACTTTTTGCTTTCCTCCCAATACTTATCCATTTCCTCAAGTGTAGATTCTAATAATGATCCGCCATTATCTGCGATTTTCTTTTCTACGAACTGAAACCGCCGAATAAATTTCTCATTTGTAATTCTAATGGCGTCTTCAGGATTGATCCCAATAAATCTTGAATAATTTACGAGCGAAAAGAACAGATCACCCATCTCTTTTTCCATATGCTCCTTATCGCCGGTTTCTTCTGCCTCATGCAGTTCGTTAATTTCTTCAAGAACTTTTGCCCAGACATCTTTTTTATTTTTCCAGTCGAAACCCACCTTCGAGACTTTCTGCTGAATGCGGAATGAACGATATAAACCATGAAGGTTTTTAGGCACTCCTTCAAGAACTGATGATCTTCCCTCTGCGAGTTTTATCTTTTCCCAATTTCTCTCAATATCTTTTGAGCCGTTGACCTCAGTATCCCCAAAAACATGCGGATGTCTGCGGATCAGTTTTGCACTTATCGATTCGATTACGTCATCTATCGTGAATTTGGCGTTATCTTCAGCAATTACGGAGTGAAAAACTATATGCAGAAGCAGGTCGCCGAGTTCCTCTTTAAGTTTATCGTACTGCTTTTCATCTATTGCTTCAACTGTTTCATATGCTTCTTCTAAGGTGGCGGCTTTTATTGAATCGTGTGTCTGTTCTTTGTCCCAGGGGCAATCGGTGCGGAGTTTTCGCATTATTGCCATCAGTTCTGTAAAATTTTCGCCTGTCATATATTCCCGGATTAAAACTGTGAAAATACGAAAATGATAATTGAAAAGCGGAGAGAGAAATCAAAAGAATGGGTAAACTGAAGTTCAGCTTATACATTGCTTCCAGCTGAATAGGCAAAGAGCGTTGAAAGAATTATTCACCGCAAAGGCGCAAAGAACTAAGATTAATTTCTTATTGTCTCCCTTGTTGTTCATTTTGCACTCTTTGAGTCTTACGTGGTTAAGGTTTTTCGCCGACAGGAAGATATTTTAATTCTTGTTGATATTTTGTATTTATGTTATCATAATACAGCAAAAATAACAAGAATTGATGTAGCACATGATAGAAGATGTAATTTATCAGCAAAAATCGGAACGTGACAGGTTTATATCATCGGAATATATTCCAAGGGATGCGCAATTGGACTTGCACTCCGGCTTCATAAATGTAATTATCGGACCAAGGCGTGCCGGTAAATCTTTCTTTGCTCTGCATTCACTCGCTGACAAGAAATTTGGATATGCAAATTTTGATGATGAAAGACTTATTAAAACAGAAAATTACGACCAGATAATCAGAGCAATAGACAGATTATATGCCCGACCGGACATATTACTTTTTGATGAGATTCAGAACCTTCAGGACTGGGAATTATTTGTCAACAGGCTGCAAAGGCAGGGGCGAATTGTCGTAATAACAGGCAGCAATTCAAATCTGCTATCGGGAGAACTCTTAACACATTTAACGGGCAGAAACTATCCGGTTTATATTTTTCCATTTTCGTACAGAGAATTATCAAAATCAGTTATAAAAAATACAATAGAAGAACGCAGGATTTTATTGCATGAAATGCTTGAAAACAGCGGATATCCGGAAGTTGTTATTAAAAGATCGGATTCCCGGGAATATCTGCGCATGATACTGCGGGATACAATATATAAAGATATAATTGCTCGTTATAAGCCGCGGGATCCGGTAATGGTCAATAAAATCGTAGATATGCTCATAAACGGCATTGGATCGCATTATTCTTTAAGAAATATCTCAGACATTACAGGGTATAATGAAAGAACAGTATCAAAATATGTCTCTTACATTTTAAACATAATGATCTTTTTTCAAATACCGCGTTTTTCGTACAAAGTAAGGGAACAGCATAGATCATTAAAAAAAATCTATGCTATTGATAATGGCATTATTAACAGCGGCGGATTCAATCCTTCAGTAAACCGGAAAAAAAAACTCGAAAACCTTGTGGCATCTGAGCTTTACAAACGATCTTTAAAATTGGGTGATCAATTGTTTTACTGGAAGAGAGATTATGAATGTGATTTTGTCATTCAAAAAGCCAATAAAATAACAGAAATAGTGCAAGTGTCAGCAGATGTGCGTAATCCAAAAACACTAAGCAGAGAAATGCGGGCAATAACCGAAGCCTCATCATTCACTAATTGTGAAGAACTCACAATTGTGACAATAGACGATAGTTCAATTAGACAGTTTGAATGGTATGGTAAGAAAAAAGAGATCAGACTTGTCCCGTTTACTGAATGGGTCGATAAGCTCGATTGATCATTTAAATCTTTAGCTTTTTCACTACTGGAGGCTTGAAGCAATCCTAATCTTGATGCGGATACTGGCTCAGAGCACATCCTGATAAGGTTTTATTTTCCTTCAGCGGCAGGCTCATCGAAATCGTTCAAAACCTGAATTCAGTTCCTTTTCCTGCCAAAATTAGCGAAAATATAGTTTGATGTATAAAAATATCAATTAATTTTCACTTGTTTTTCCGCAAAAACTGACATCCTATGACCTGAATCCGGAATACTTACACATTAAAATAGGCGCTCTTCTTATTGTCGGGAAAGAAAATGGCAGCATTTCCACATTCCCCGGCACACAACCCGGAATATAAATCCGTTAATAAGATTGAAAATCAATTGGAAATTTTTCAGTGTGAAAGGCTAGTATTTCTTCCGAGGTTCCCTGATTCTAACTAATGTAACGATAAAAAAGAGGCTGCCTTTTAGGGGGCAGCCTCTCTTTTATTGCTCAATGATTCAAATATTATTTCAACTGCGGGATCCTTCCTGGAGTCCATGGCGCTTTAAGATTCTCCAGCTCTCTTTCTATCACAGGAATATCCGTCATGGAAAGATTTGTGATATCGGAAATTATTTCCGGAAGTTCCTCTCTCAGGATTTCGTAGGCGACCTTCTGGTTTTTTGTAATATTACCGGAGGAGCTCCAGGTTGGACCGAGTAAGTCACCAAGACGACCGTTCAATGGAACGATTGCCGGTGGCACTTCTTCCTGGCTTGCTTTGGCTGGTTCTCCCTTGAATCTGAATAAGATATCGTCTAAGGATGCCTGTACTTTCTCGATAATGCCGAAAAGTTCCGCTGATACGCCGGGGAGAGTTGCTGCTGTCTGCCGGATAGCAAGCATCCGGGAATTAATTTCCTCAGTCTGGCGAATTGTTCCAACCGCAACACGGGCAAGATCCATAGCTTCTCTTTCCCATTTAACCTTTGCCGCTCTGTCTGCGGCAGGAAGAGTCACATTATTAAGAATGTCCGCCTTGAATTCAACAGGTCCAAATAACTTATTTGTCATTCCTTTGGCAGTCATGTACATAGTAACACCATATTTTCCCGGAAGTGCGAGGAGGCTACCGCGTGTTTTAGCTGTCGGCTCATATTTACCCTTCGAAGTATTTACGGGGTAATAATGATCATAACGTAAATCCCAGTTGATCCTGCCGATGCCCTTTCCGGCTGATGTATTTAATCTTCTGACTTCTGAGCCTGTTTCGTCTGTTATAACGAATGTAAGATAAGGAGCAATTTCGGCTTCCTCAGCTTTTCTTTGCTCATAAGCAGGCTGTGGAATCGGTTCACCTTTTTTGAAAAGCTCTTTTTCCTTCTCCTTTCTTTCTGCTTTCAGAGTTTTCGGAACATCTTTAAGGTAATAAGTAAAAGTTGCACCGAAGTCAGGATTATCAGCTTTGAAGTAAGTAGCACCCTGTCCATACTTGCCGTCGGATTTATGGAACATAGCTGCATCATTTACAGGGAAGATATAAGAATCTTTATCGAAAAATTCCCTGGAAACTTCGCGTAAAGGTGAATAATCGTCAAGAATATAGAATCCACGTCCAAAAGTTGCAATAACGAGATCTTTTTCCCCCTCATGAATTACAATATCAGGCACCTTAACTTTAGGCAGTCCGGCTTTTAACTGAATCCATTTATTGCCGCCGTCAACAGTGAAAAACACACCCCATTCCGTGCCGACGAACAGCAGATTTTTATTTACCGGGTCTTCAACAATTGTATTAACGGCGCCATTTGATGGTAAATTGCCCGCGATGGATTCCCATGATTTGCCTTTGTTATTACTTTTTAGGACGTAGGGTTTAAAATCATCTTGTTTATGATTATTAAAAGTGGCATAAACAACGTTTTCATCAAAACGGGAGGGGAGTATATCGCTCACCAATGTGAATTTAGGAACGTCCGGAAAATCACTGATTTTTCGCCAAGTCACAAGATCTTCAGTAACCTGGATAAGCCCGTCATCCGTTCCGGCAAAAATCATATTTTCTTTCAGAGGGGATTCGATAAGTGAAACGATAAGTCCGAATTGTGAAGTGCTGACATCTTTTGCAACTGCATCAGAGCTCCAGTATTTATCCATAACTTTAAACGAATTGCGGTCAGTTCCGGTAGTAAGATCACCGCTGACAGCCTGCCAGCTTTCACCCCGGTCATCGCTTTTGAAAACTCTTTCAGCAGCAATATATAGCCTTGTATGGGAGAAAGGGCTGATAAAAAAAGGAGTATCCCAGTACCATCTGAATGATTTTTCACCTTTCAGCGGCTCGGGTCTTATCGAAACAGTTTCGCCGCTGCGTCTGTCGAAACGAATAATATTGCCATACTGCCATTCAGAGTAAACAATATTCTTATCAGTCGGATCAATTGCCTGGAAGAAGCCGTCGCCTCCGACAGTCATAAACCAGTCGCTGTTCACAATCCCATCTTCGTTAATTGTTTGTGAAGGACCACCCATACTTTGATTATCCTGTGTGCCCCCGTAAACGTAATAGAATGGTTTTGAATTATCAACATTTACACGGTAGAACTGTGTAACAGGAAGATTTGCCTTAAATTCCCAGTTAATACCGCTATCCATGGATTCATAAATCCCGCCGTCGCCGCCGATCAGCAGATGTTCAGTATCCTTTGGATTAATCCAGAATGCATGATCGTCAACATGTCTTCCACTTGTGCTAAGGGGTTTCCAGGTTTTTCCTGCATCCAAAGTAAATTTCGATACGACATCCATTATGTAAATCTTGTCAATATTTACCGGGTCGCAGAAAATTTCATTAAAATATTGACCGGATGCATACTCATCACTCATTTTATCCCAGGAAGCGCCCCGGTTTGTTGACCGGAAAAATCCGCCTTTGTTCTCCGCGGCTTCCATACTTAGGTAAATAACATCGGGATTTACAGGAGAAACAGCAATTCCCATTCCTCCGATATCGCCGCCAGGGAGACCGCTCATTATCTTATCCCAGGTGGCTCCGGCATTTGTGGATTTATAGACAGCCGATTCGGGTCCTCCGCCAATTTTTGTATAGATATGCCTTCTACGCTGTTCGGAAGTTGCAAAAAGAATATCCGGGTTTCGGGGATCACAGATAATATTATTGACTCCTGTATTTTCGCTGATATTCAAAGATTTGTTCCATGACTTTCCGCCATCTGTAGTTTTATATAGTCCTCGATCACCGCCAGGTCCCCATACTGAACCTTCAGCCGCAACATATACTATATCAGAATTTTTCGGATCAACCAGAATTCCTCCGATTTGCCTGGATTCCCGCAGTCCCATGTTTTTCCATGACTTTCCGCCATCGGTCGATTTATAAACACCGTCACCATATCCAAGCGCGCGCTGGTGATTGTTCTCTCCTGATCCGACCCAGACAACAAATGGATTATTCGGATCTATAACAACACATCCGAGTGAATAGGGGAGAGTATCGGCAACAGCGTCGTATGTAATCCCGCCATTTGTTGTTTTCCAAAGATTACCGCTTGCCGTGGCAACGTAATATTCTTTAAAGTTATTAGGATTTACAGCAAAATCAGAGATTCTGCCTGAATTCCATGCCGGACCTATACTTCGGAATTTTAGCGAGCCGAAAGAAGATGAGGATAATTTGTCATCCTCCTTTTTATCCTGGGCTATTATAATGGAACTGACAAGAAATAGAATCAGAATTAGTTTGCGCATATTTTCTCCTGTTTTCATTATTTACATCTGCATAAAATTAATTATTAATTCAATTTAATGATCTTTTCCAAATTAGAAAATACATCAATCTATCTTAGACGAATTGAAACGTAATTGGTTTATAGTTAATAATAAATCGAGGTTCAACAGCCTATTAAGAGTAAGGACATATTGATAAATGGATATGTCTTTTTATTCAGAAGACGTATCCGGTGTTGTTCGCTTTTATACTTTCAGCATAATCAGGATTTGTAAACAGATTCTTAAGACTGTAAATATTTTCTTTTGGAATCAATCCGGATGCACCGGATAAGCGGGCTTCTTCAATTAATTCCGGATCAGTGTAATTTGTTACGAAAAAAACCGGAATTTCAGGGTAAGAAAGTTTTACTTCCTTTGTGGTCTGGAAACCGTTTTTTCTTTTCATGCGGATATCCATCAATATTAGATCCGGTTTACTTGAGATTATCTGAGCAAGAACCTGATCACCATCATTACACTCGGATAATTCATCTCCCTGCATAATATCCCGGAGCATATTTCTGATCTTCGGATTGTCATCTACAATCAGGATTTTCATTCTTAAACCGGATTCGCTAAATTTTCGCAAGAATATGCAGCACGACGAAAATCAGCGCCAGGGAAATCGTCAGGGAAGCAAAATTAATTGCGATTGTTTTTAATTGCCGTCGTCGTTGTTCCTGATTAAAAAGGAAGCTTATTATTTCGACAGTTGGGGAATCAGTTCTCACAAAATATTTCTTTCTCATGTTCTTTCTGTTTTATGTTTTAGAGTATTCTGAGTACGGGTCACTTCATATAGATTAATTTTTTAATAGTTGAATAGTTAGTGCCTTCAGAATCAGAGAACAAAATCTGGCAGAAATAAACTCCGCTTGATATATTACCAGGGTTAATCGTAATTGTATAATAGCCGGGATAATATTCAGACTCATTAATCCTGGAAATCAATTCCCCTGAAGCCGAAAATATATTAAGTGAGACCCTGCATTTCGTTGGAACCTGAAAATCGATGCTGGTCGCCGGATTAAATGGATTGGGATAATTCTGCGAGACAGCAAAATCTTTCGGATTCTCAATTTCGGTCTCAACAATGCTGCTGTAAGTGTAGCTTCCGTCATTGTCAAGCATTTTCAGGCGATACATATATAATCCCGAATTCAGATTTTCATCAAAATAAATGTAATTTTTAAGCGAATTGCTTGTCCCGGCAGCCATTTTTTCTGCAATTTTTACCCATTGTTCTACCACAGAATTATTACCGGATGAACATCTTTCAATTTCAAAAACCGCTGTATTGAACTCGGTAATTGTCTGCCAATTAAGTGTAACATCGCGATTTATATTTGTGCAGTTGAAGAAATTCAGTTCCAGCGGAAGCGGATTGTCCTCTCCGCCCCCAACACCAAATTCAGAGAAGCCGGTCAGCCCTCCTCGATGAAGAGTTGGTGTGGAATTGCTTCCGGTCGTTGTCAGATGATAACCGCTCAAACTCCAATCGGAGGAAGAATTTTCTCTTTTTAATATCCTGAGAGTCTGATAATCCGAAACTCCACCAAAACCGGAAGCGGTAAGGTCGATTTTGTATGTTCCGCCTGAAAGGCTGTTGCCTTCTTCTATCTGCCAGTAACCATCCTGTGAGCAGTTAGTTACAGTTGTATCGCCCGCGCTCAGGGGTAATCCTGAATCTCCGGGATCCATATCTATAAACTGAACGGTAAGGGTTCCACCGTTCCCGGGAGCGCCGGTGAATGAGATATTGACCGGTCGGTAAAAATTATCAGTACCTGTCGGGAAGAGGATGTTATCGACAGTTTGAGCTGCAAACCATCTTTTTACTTTCCCGATAACCCTGCCGCCGAAGTAGTTTAGAGAGCCCCTGTTTCCGATTCCGGTCCCAATCGTGAGTATGTTTTCGCCGGTATTTACAATTCCTGACTCAAGCTGAAGTGTCCCGCTGATATTTACATCCCCGAGCAATTCAATACCTGCAGGATTATTAATTGTAATATCTGAAAAATTACCTTCAATGTGTTGGAGAGATGTGCCTTCCAGAACAACAGAAACCGGGTCGCCAATCGGATTCGAAAAATCACCACGGACATAAACGTTGGCGCCATTGCATTCATCGCATCCAAGCCAGATACCGCAGAACCTGCCGCCGTTCATTGTCAGAGAATTATAAAACGTCGCTGTACCCAAATAAGGCTGAGATACGCAGCATTTCATAACAAAGGAACCCGAGATTATTGCCGGTCCATGTGTTACTATATCCAGGTCGCCTATTCCTACGGCACATCCGGCAGGCACTTCAAATGTTGTTTCGGAGGCTGTAATATCAGATACGATAAAATTCGTAAGATCACAATTATTGCTTTGCTCCTGCCCGACCTGAAATAAACCTGAACCGTTAACAGGCGTTCCGTACAATTCAACAGTCCCAAGGCACAGCCATAGCTTGTTATTGACTGTCAGCTGACCATTTTTAGTGAACAAGCCGCAACGCTGATTACCTATTGATGAACACCCTTCCAGGCCATAGATTACAAGATCCCCATTGACAGTAAGGGTAGCGCCTGATTCAATTGTCATTGACTGGCTTGTACCAATTGTCAGAGTATCCGTATTGTTAACAACGAGATTTGTACCATCCTTTACTTTTATATCGCAGGGAGATATGTTCCTCAGTCCGGTTACTGACTGTGTGCCGCTTCTGGCGAAATTGATCTGGTTAACTGATAGCGTTCCATTGATAGTCATTGATGAGGATTTATCAGTTAATTGCGTGCCGACATCTCCTGAAAGTGTGCCATTCAGAATCAAACCACCTTCAAGGGTCAGGTTTAACCAGCTCAGCATCGCAAACGTCGCTCCCTCGTCGATTGTCAGTAGTCCGCCTATTATTGACTGGTTCGGATCGCCTCTGTCAAAAGCACACGTCCCGGACTGAACATTGATGTCAACGGATGAATCCGTCAGTCTGTCGCCTTGCGGAGACCTTAAGTAACTGCTTCCGGTTGTAACTATTGTGCCGCCGCCGGTTATCGGTGTATTATAATTATTGATCCCCGCATTGTTAATAGTTAATATTCCGCTTTCACCAATTTCAAGAGCCGAAAGACAATTTATATAACCATTATTGAGAGTTAACGTCCCGTTGATCGTCAGTAATCCGCCATCCTCTATGCTTATAAATCTTCCACCCGGGAAATTTACAATTTCTGCTGAATTTACAACTGCATTGGCTTCGTTTCCGATAAGTATCCCAGGGCTGCCAAACGTAACCCCTGTCAATCCGCTTATAGTCTGCTGTCCGATACCAGTGAACTGCAATTTACCTGTTTCAACCGTGCCGTTATTCGTAAATGAACTGCCGTTAATTATTAGTATCTGCCAGTCAGACTGTGCCGATATTTTTGCGCCTGTTTCAACCGTCAGGGAGCCATTGATAGTAATAGTAGAACCATTATGCAAGCGGCTGTTATTATTCAAAGTAACATCGCCATTAACAGTTTTTCCATCAGCAACAACTGCAGCCGTATTTGTAAAACTCAGATCGGCATTTAATGGGTCAGGCCATTCGTCACTGGGCGAAATACCAGAGTTCCCGTTTTCATAGGAAAGAATTGCATCAGGCCCATATGACAATGTTTTCCCGTTCTTGTTGATGATACCGGATTTTCTTATATAACTTCCATTAACAGTGAGATTGTCTGTAAGGAAAACAGTGCTGTAGCCAGAATTATCTTTATCCTGAAGCGTGAAGTTGTTCACTGTGGTTGGCAGTCCATCGCCTGTGTATTGGATTCCATCGCGGTTATAAATATAATTTGCACTGCTGGAATAAGATCTTACTCCGGAAACCTGAATGTTACCTGAGGCTGCAGATTCGGTAATCCCGTTTTCAGCCCCGACCCCAAGACTTGCCCCGGAATTAAGATAAAAATTTCCAGTTCCGGAAATCTCAAACTCAGCGCACATCAGAGTGCCATTCACAGTAAGGTTCGACGAATTTATTGTTTTACCGGCATTTAGAGTAACAATTTTATTTGAATTAATAGTGACAGGAATATTTATAGCGTCATTCCATTCGATAGAGGTGGTTCTGGAGTAATTATAAATAAGAGCGGAATTTTCACCATAGGAAATACTATAGCCGTTTGCGGTAAAACCGGCCGAACCGGAGAGTGTGAAATTTCCGTTAACAGTGACATTCCCGTTTAGTGCAATATTTCCGCCAATTTGATTAATTGTCAGGTTATGATACGCCCCTGTGAATAATTCAGAATTTGAATGAATAATTGTAGAATTAGTTTTTGCATCGAGAATATTATTTGTCGGGTCGTAAAGCGTATTCCAGGGAACAGTAAAACTTTTATTGCTTTCAATTAATAATGTGGAATTTGCTGAACTGGCGCTCCAGTTAAAAAATTCCGAACAATTAACTGTTCCTTTTATTTCAAGTTTTGTTTGAGCAGAAGAGTTGTTATTATTCAGTATAATGTTGCTGGCATTTAATGTTCCCCATACAGTCAGCGTCCCACCGGATTCAGACCCGCCGGGTGAATCTCCTGAACCGTCAAGATTTATTCCGGAACTTGTGCCATAATTTGCATTTATGGTGCCAAATGCGATTGTTACATTGAGAATTCCGTTAGAAATATTATAAATATTCTTTGTATTGTGAACAAAATTAATATTTCTGTTAATTGTTACATCTGTTGTGGAATTGGTGCTGGTGTTTTTTCTTATCGATCCAACATCAAACTGATAAACATTGCTTCCCCCGATAGTGCATGATGGTCCTTCAACTGCAATCTTAAATATAGCCGATTGCCCAGGGAAATAAGATGTTGAGCCGTTCCAGGTAATATTGCCGTAAACAGAAATTGTATAACTCGTCTGATAAGAATAGATACGTCCGGATACACTAAAATCCTTGCATGAGACATTAGCTGTCGGTTTGATCTGGTGTCCGGTTAGGATTGTTACACTCTTTGTTGCATCATTAGGGTAACTTCCTGCTGCAACCCACGAAGTGCCATTCCATGTCTGCCAGGAAGAATTTGATGTCCAGTCTCCGCTTGCAGTGTTTGATCTGTAATCACCAGTCTGCTGTCCATAGGATTCTACCACAATTAGTAAAACCATCAGAAAAATTTTAATTCTGTTGAATCGCATTGTAACCTCAGGAGCTTAATATTTTTTATTCCGAGGAATAACTTATTAAAGCTGGCAGGCACTTAAAATAGAAAGAGGTACGTATATTTATAAGGGGGAGTCCTTAGAGAAATTAAGAGATAATGTCCCTTTTACAGCACGTCTTTCATTTCCAGGGCGAATTTGATCAGATTATTCGGACCTTTCAAATTTAATTTTTCGGAAATATGCGAGCGGTGTGTTTCAACGGTCTTTGGACTGATAAATAGTAATTGGCTTATTTCACAAGTGCTTTTTTTGTCACCTATCAGTTTTAATATTTTGTATTCCGCGGGTGTAAGAAGTTCAAGTTTTAGTTTTATAGAGCGGGCTTTCTCGGAATAGGGAGTTTTAAGAAGAAGAAATTCTGAGAGTTCGGGACTTATAAAGTAATTCCCATCGTGAACAAGTCTGATTGCTTTGATAATGTCGATCAGTGCTGAATCTTTAAGCAGATAACCCTTAACTCTCAAACTCATTGCCTCATCAAAAATATCTTTTTCTTTATGCATTGAAAGAATAATAATTTTAACATTATCAAAGGAATGAGATTTCCTAAGTTCTCTAATTACTGTTAATCCGCTTTTCTTCGGCATCTCAAGATCGAGAATTGCGATATCAGGGTTCTCTGAATTGACCATTTTTGCTGCTTCTTCTCCATCGGAAGCCTCCCCGACAATCACAATATCCCTTTCTGAACTCACTACCTGTGCCAGTCCAGCTCTTAGTAAAGGATGGTCGTCTGCAATTACAACTCTAATCAGATTCACGGCTATCTCTCTTTGAATATGGAATTATTATCCGATATTTAACGCCTTGTCCCGGCTGAGAACTCAATTCGAGTTTTCCCCCAAGTATAAGAATTCTTTCATTCAGGTCTATCATGCCCAATCCTGATTTCAATTCAGAGTCAGCAGGATTAAAGCCGCAGCCATTATCAAAAAAGGAAAACTCGAGTTCATTAGATTTAATATTTAATTCTATTTCTATTCTTGTTGCACCTGAATGTTTCAAAGTGTTTGATAATAGTTCCTGTAAAATTCTGAAAAAATGAATTTCATTTTCAACAGATACGTAACCATCAATATTACCGATATCCGAGATTATTTCTCCCTGAAATACCAAACGGGTTTTATTGATAAGCGACCTGAGGGTTCTGCTTAATCCTAACTGCGAAAGCTGGTATGGTCTTAAGTTATATGATATCTGCCTTACTTCATCAAGAACACCGGAAGTAATTTCCGAAATCTCATTAAATTTCTTAGTAAAGGGTGATTCTTCCGCGCTCACATTTGCAAGTTGTGCCAGATTTTTAATGATAATCAGGTTTTGTCCAACACTATCGTGGAGTTCGGAAGCGATTCTGCTGCGTTCAGTTTCCTGTGATGCAAGTATTTGTTTGAGGATATTTTTCTTTGATTCAAGTTCATTTTTAATCTGGCTGCGTTTTATAACAATCAGGTAACTTAGAATTATCACGAGAAGAATAATTAATATTAATTTAAACCACCAGGTAAGCCAAAAAGGCGGCAAAATATTTAATTGCAGTATTAGCCTTTTGGCTGATCTGACTCCATCACTGTTTGTTGACGTTAAAACAAATTTGTATGAACCTGGATCAAGGTCCGTAAATGAAGCATAACGAAGACGCCCTTCATATTTTGCGGGATTTTTTAATCCTGTAAATTCCCAATTGTAAAATATTTTTCCCGGATCTGCATAATCAAAAGCCGCATACTCAAAAGAAACAGTATTCTGAGTATATTCTAAATCATGAATTGTGTTATCCTTTAGATACTCAAATTTTGTTAATCGGTTATTGATATAAAATCTTGTGATAATGCAGTTGGGTGAAAAATTGCGGGGGGTGATTTCATCTGGTCTGAAATAAACTACTCCGCCAATTCCTCCGAAAATGAAATACCCATTCAGCAATCTTGCCGCAGCTCCTGCATTGAATTCGGCAACAGGAAGTCCGTCGCTTTTGTTATAATTAATAATTCTTCTATCGACAGAATTAATCTTTGAGATTCCGGCATTTGTGCTAACCCAAATATTCCCGGAGTCATCGGCGATGGCAGAATAAACAACATTATTCTGAAGTCCCTCATTTTCGGTAACCGAATAAATAACGCCCGATTCAGGTGAAAAAAATGCTAATCCGCCATGGGTTGAAATAAGATATCCATCTTTAAATTCAGAGATTGAATAAATAATATTTGAAGGAAGACTGCCCCTGTCTTTTGGATCATGAAAATATTTAACAAAACTGCCTTCATTTTCTTTAAACAGGTTCAGACCGCGGGAGGTACAAATCCAAAAATTCTGTTTTGAATCCTTCATAATATAAAAAACAATGTCATCGCTGATTGATTCAGGATTGGTAACGGAATGATTATACTGGCGATATTCCTTTTTGACGGGATTATAAGAGAAAAGACCCTGCCCGAAAGTGCCGAACCAAATTAAGCCTGAATCATCCGGGTAAATATATCTAATAACATTATAAGGAAGCGAAGCGGGATCGGATGGATTATTTCTTAAATGGACGAAGGTGTTTGATCCGCTTATTTTATAAAATATTCCTTCCTGTGAAGCGCACCATAAGGTGCCTGCCTTATCTTTTACAGAATGCCAGAACTTAACGCCTTCACCAGGTGAGATCAGCTCAAAAGAAAAAGTATTTTTATCATAATCGGGACGATTTTCGGAAAACAAACCATCATCAGTGCCTAAATAAAGAGCGCCATTAGTATCTTCAAATACCGATCTGATAACCAGACTGCCCGGCAAATCTGTTTCTTTGATATGATGAAATTTTTTCGTGGAAGCGCTCAACTTATCCAGTCCTTTCGCATGAGTCCCGATCCACAGGCAATTGCCCGAATCCATTGTCAGAGATACGATATCGTTTTCACTAAGTGAAGAAGTATTGAACGGTGAGTTGCTGAAGTTATGGAAAAAGTTCTCATGATATTTTTTCCGGAATAGTCCGGCATCCTCAGTCCCAATCCATATAGTTTTATTATCATCAACGAGCAGAGTTTTTATTCTGCCCTGGAATGGTGTAAAAGTTTTATTCAGAACAATCTTTGAAAAACGTTGTGTTGTGTCAGAATATTCATAAAGCCCAAAATTTGTTGCAATCAGCAATTGTCCCTTTCTGACTGATGAAATCCCCATAATATAACCGGAGGGAAAAGTTTCAGGTCCCGGCGGGAAATGTGTAAAAACACCACTTTCTGTGTCATATTTATCGAGACCATTTCCAAACGTTCCTATCCACAGTGTTTTTGAATTTTGAAAAAACAACTGAATTATTGAATTGTCAGAAAGGGAGTTAGGTTCGGTTAATGAATGACGAAAATTCTTTGTGGAAAAATTCTCCGGCTCAATACGATTCAAGCCGCCAAGATAAGTGCCTGCCCAAATATTACCTTCACTATCTTCCTCCAGACTCATAACAGCCTGACCAATGATTCCCTCAGTATTATCGGTCCGGTTTGGAATCCGATAAAATAGTCCATTTATTGGATCCATTTTATTCAGCCCGTCAACAGTTCCTACCCATAAAAAGCCCCGTTGGTCTTCAAGCAGGCTGGTAATGAGATTATTCGAAATAGTAAGCGAGTTGAAAGGATCATTTTTATACACGACAAAATTGTAGCCATCAAATCTGTTTAATCCATCCTGTGTACCTATCCATAAAAACCCATTCCGGTCTTGCAATAAGCACCTTACTTCGCTCTGAGATAAACCTTTCTCAGTTGAAATGTGAGTAAAAATCTCGGACTGAGCATTAAAAACGGCAGGTGAAAGCCAAAAAAGAATTAAGATTAAGTATTTTAATACAAACACTGCACAAACCACAAAAGGAACCGGGTTAATGGATAGTTTTTCAGCACTTTTAATTCATTACAAAAGTGTATTTCTAATTTTTGTGAAAGATTTGTAACAACGAAAAAAGCAAATTGCATCAGGAAAAATATCTATTTCTGAATATAAAATAAATCAGTAAGTCACTTTTTTTTCATATTACAAAAAATAATTACCGGCTTCCGAGTTGGATACTCAGAATTGAGTTTATTTATTTTGGAAAAAGTAATTTTGGTTTATCCTTTATCTATCCGGAGGCGGTTTATTACGATTTATGAATACTGGAATTTGACGGTCTTCGCCGTTTGTTATTTAGCTGAAGGAAATTATCCGGGAAATATCATGGGGAGCTAAAATAACTCCCCATGCCGAAGCTTAATGCCAGGCGCCAAGAATTGCGCCGATAACTGTATATGAGATTGCCTGGTATCCGGCATCTATGAGGAATAGTTTGAAAGATTTCCGGGAAAACAGGTAAAGTACGCCAATTGACGGGACTACCCAGCCGATACCGGTAAGGGCTCCGTAAAATATTCCCATCGTAACATCAACCTGATCACCGAAGAAGTATGCCATGTTTATTGTGATGATCAACATCAGTACAAAGCTTGTGCCGAAAATTTTGATCATGTTTGCATTGCTTATATCGGCATCGCTGAGTCCGGCTTCTTTTTGCCAGGATTTTGCGAAAAGTACCGGGGAATACCATAATCCGCCAATAATAAAAGCCGACACTGCTGCGGCGATTACGGCGAGGAAATTTATATTTGTTCCTTCCATGTATTTCTCCTGTGTTTTATTGGAATGACTAAAATATTTTATTTATTTACATCCTGCAAGGCTTTTCTGTTTAATTTTTATTGGATTAAATGATGATAATAAATCAGTTTTCTAAAACCAGAATAATTTTGCAGCGTCTAAAAACCTGAACGATATATATATAAATATGTACCGCAAATGAATTATTTTTATAACGGACTTTTTTAACAAACCCGATGAATGAAAGTATAATCAAAATAAATGATACGGCTATGGATTCAGCGCCGGTCTGGAAGAGGATAGTCGGCAGGTTATTCAGGGAGTATGCCGAACTCGTTATCTGGGTTGCAGGATTATTTTACTTGTTTTTAATTAACCCATCCGATTCAGGTCATCTTGTTGTTTGTCCGCTTGCTCTGAGCGGTATTGAATGGTGCCCCGGTTGCGGACTTGGGCGATCAGTATCACACATTTTTCACGGAAATCTGTACGATTCGCTGACTACACATCCGCTTGGGATTTTGGCTTTAATAATTATCGGCTTCAGAATATTTCAATTAGTAAAAAAAGTACTTATTTATAAAAATCAGGGAGTATAGAAATGGCTAATGTTTTGAAAGTATTGCCCGAATTAATTGGTTATGAACAGGCTTTTGTTTCCAGAATTATTAAAGATATGGACGATGAAAAAGCCCAGCTTTTTGCTAACGCCTACAGAGCAAACCGCAAAGATCCGCAGACTATCCTTTTACTTACTCTTGTAGGATTTCTGGGCATCGCGGGGATTCAGCGTTTTGTTGTTGACCAGATAGGGCTTGGGATATTATATGTTCTGACAGGCGGAATCTGTTTTATCGGTACTATCATTGATCTGATCAACTATAAGAATATTGCTTATGAGTATAACGAAAAACAGGCGCAGCAAATCGCAAGTTATGTGCATAATTCATGATTATGAATTTGAATCCGGCTTGAATTTTGGTTTATTAAGCGCTATGGGTTAACTTCGCAAATTAAAAAGAGGAAAAATGCGAAGAGAGATACACAAATGGTATAGCCCGGCAATGTATAAAGAGATGGAAATTGCTGTTTACGGGCACTACGGATTTGCTTTGTTGATGTTTCCTACAGCAGGGGCGGACTTTCTTGAATATGAAAGATTCCAGATGATAGATTCATTGCGTCCATTTATTGATGCCGGGAAAATTAAAGTGTTTTCCGTAAACAGTTTTTTTAATGATTCCTGGCTTAACAAATCCATTTATCCACCGCATAAAGCTATCAGGCACGGTCAATGGAATCATTATATTGAGTCGGAAGTTGTGCCTTTTATCTATTCGCATTGCAATGGACATGTTCCGATCGTAACGACCGGCGCATCAGTGGGTGCATATCTTGCCGCAAACATATATTTCCGCAACCCATTCACATTCCGGGGCGCCATCCCGATGAGTGGAATATACGATATAAAGTATTATTCCGGAGGCTTTTACGATGATACTTGTTATTTCAATTCACCTACTGACTTTTTACCCAACATGACCGATGAGCGGACTCTTGATGAGATGAGAAAAAATATGGGAATCGTTTTAGCTTCAGGACAGGGTTCTTTCGAAGATCCGGGAGCAACGGTTCATCTTTCCAATATTCTCAGATCGAAGGGTATTCCGCATTACCTTGAATTGTGGGGACATGATATGCCGCACGACTGGTCCACCTGGCGCGATATGCTTCCTTATTTTATTGGCAACAGGTTTTAACCTGAATTAAATTTTATGACAGGCTCATCTGCATTTCAGATGAGCTTAATCATTTAAGATTATACAGAACCAAATCCCTCTGTACATTCATCAATGAATTTTTTAGTAAGGATTGGATCTTTCCTTCCGTCAGCGCCCTCAATCCCTGTATGGACATCAACTCCGGCAGGTTTTGTCATAAGGATTGCTTCCCGCACGTTTTGAGGATTCAGTCCTCCTGCAAGTATAACCGGTTTCGGTGATAATTCGATTAATGTCCTGCTGATAGTCCAGTCGTGAGTCATTCCGGTCGCGCCTGAAGCTCCGGTCTGCGGATTAAAAGTATCAGTTATATAGATATCAACCCAATCTGAAAGGGAATTAACTGTTTTTTTTAGTTCATTCAGATTATCGCCATGAACCACCAAACTTTTGAATATCTCAATATCGGGTCTGCTGTCTTTTATTAACCTTAGTTGATCCTTTTCAATTTTGCCGTGAAGCTGTACGATTCTGACATTAAGTTTATCGCAGAAATCAATGATATCTTTCGCTTTATCAAGATAGGTTATGAGTACGGGTTTGTGTGGCTGCTTTATCTGACGGATCACATCAATAGCTTCCTCTTCGGTAATGTCTTCTCGATTTACCGGCAATCTTAATGGAAATCCCAGATATTCAACACCCATCCCCATCAGCATTTTGGCTTCTTCGGTATCAATAATACCTGCAACCTGAATTATTTTATTCATAATATTCTATTCGGATAATTATCTTTTCTAATCCCGGGATAGCAAAACTAATTGAAATCCGGAGTATTTATTTTGTAATTATCTTCAAAACTTTGGTATTTCTAGCTCAAATGTCAAGAAAAATATTTACGGAGTCACAAAAATAACCGGCAATTACTTAAAAATTAATGTTTAAGATGGATATTCGATCCGATGTTTGATGGTAAGGTCATTATTGAAACACAATCAGTAAAAATCCTGACGGATTTGCAAAATAAACTGGTAAAAACCCATTTTAATAATACATTACCTTATCTGGCAATTCCGGTCAATTTGTATCCTACTCCGTGAACATTCACAATTTCTACTTTTGGATCGGAACGCAGATAGTTTCGAAGTTTTACAATATAGACGTCCATACTTCTCGAAGTAAAATAATTATCAGCGCCCCAGATTTCCTTTAAAGCATAACTGCGGTTAAGTAATCCGCCTTCTGAAAGGCAAAGTAATTTAAGTAATTGCGATTCTTTGTTTGTGAGTTTTTTCTCGCTTCCTCCAAAACTTAAAATGCTTTTTTCCGGGTAAAACTGATACGATCCGAGAGTAAATAAGTAAGATTCAGTATTCCCTTCCTGTTTCGCTGCCGATCTGCGGATTACTGCATTTATCCTCAGCATTAATTCCTCGGACGAAAACGGTTTTGTCACATAATCATCAGCGCCGGCTCTGAATCCTTCGATTCTGTCACCGGTTTGCGATTTAGCTGTTAGAAATATCACAGGTGTATTGTTGTTATCTGCTCTAAGTTTTTTCACGAAAGTTATTCCATCCATCTCCGGCATCATAATATCCACAAGCAGCAGATCGAAGTTTTTATCCATACAAAGTTCCAGCGCAGCTATCCCGTTATTGGAAGAAATAACTGCATATCCTTTAAGGATCAGCAGATCACTTAGTACACCTGATAAATTTTGATCATCTTCCACTAGAAGGATATTATACATCAGGCATCTGCCTTAAGAATTATTGTAAATACGGTTCCGTGATTTTCCTTTGAAGCAGCGCTTATTTTTCCTCCATGCAGTTCGATCACCTTTTTTGAATAGCTAAGTCCGATGCCATGACCTCTCACGGAATGAATGTCCCCATGCCTTACGCGGTAAAAAGAGTCGAAGATTTTTCTCAGATGTTCTTTTTTTATCCCTGGACCATGATCTCTGAATTCTAATATTATCTCTTTGTTCTCTTTTCTGAGGCTTATATCAAGAACAGGTTTATCAGTAAAGTATTTTAAAGCATTTTCAATAATATTTGAAAATGCATTCATCAAATGCATTCTGTCACCTGTGTAAAACAAAACTTTATCTGCTGAATGAATAGTTAAACTGCCGGACTTTTGATAAAAATCTTCCCGGAGTTGGTCGCAGAGATGATCCAGTAATTCGTTCAGATTAAAATTTGTATAATGTAACTGCAATTGCCCGTTTTCCAGCGCCGCGCTGCTTAGGACTTTTTCAACCATTTCTTTTAACCGCAAAGATTCTGCAGATATAATCCCCAGGTATTTATGTCTTGCTTCAGAATTCTCAGATAGGGTTGGCACATTAAGGGCTTCTGCTGCAAGATTAATTGTTGCAACCGGAGTTTTAAGTTCATGCGAAATATTGCTGATCAGATCATTTTTCAGATCACTAATTTTTTTCTGTTTTATCAGAGCAGCTATTACACCCGCAAAAAGCAGAGCAACTGTAATTACAATCAGAGCTGAAAATAAAAGCAGTACAGCGACCGAGGAGATCACATATCCAGATTTGGATGGAAAGTTCACACTAAGAATGTAATTGTTTTCGAATATTTCTGAGGGGAATATTCTTGCAGATATTTTTGAAGACATCAGCTCTTTTTTAGAAAATTCGCCGTTTTTGATCACAATACTGTCATTTTTCTGATCAAAGACCCCAAACGAGTATTCAGTATTCAGACCACGGCTTATAAGCTCAGAACGGATCAATGAGTCAAGATTAAGTTTTGATAAACGATCTTTAATGGATAAATTTTTTGATGCATAAATAAACTTATCAACCACACTCCTCACTATCTCAATTTTTCGGGTATTTCCGCTGTCGGAAGTCTGAAATGAGAATGCTGATTTATCAATTACGGAATTTCCGTTTGTATTAATTATTACCTTTGTATGTAATCCGGCGCTGTCATTCTGAGAAGTCCGCATTTCAGAGATAATATTTTTCTCAATTCTGATGTTTTTCTCAAACTTGCTGAGGGTGTCCCCGAAAACAAATGTATGGCTTCCGGATTTATTCTTGCCGAAAAACATCATGGGCGCCTTTAATGTATCCCTTATCTCATCAAGTAATAATACTTTTGCCTCAATTTCATCTGTTTTGTCTGAGACAGAATTAATTGCTTCCTGCGCCGTGCGGTCGAATCTTTCGCTGTTAATTTCAATTACGGTCCGGACCCAATACCACTGCATCGCAATCATCGATAGAATAACCACTGCGACTATGGATGTCAATATTTTAATATTTCTGCTGTTCACAATGTAAAAATAACAATCCTGAAATTGCTTTTAACTTTTTTAACATTTTTTAACTTAATATAATAGAACAATTTACACGAACTGTTGTCTAAATTGCAAATACAAATTATTAATTCAAAGGAGTAAAAATGAAATACCAGCTAAAAACTGTTCTCGCAATATTAGTAGCGGCAGTATCTTTTTCTGCTATTCTGAGCGCTCAGGAAAAAGACAAATCATTACAGGAAAAACTGAAAGAACTTAAAGGAAAAGTGGAAAGCATCACCATTAAGACAGATTCTGAAAGGCTTGAACTAAAGGGCGAGGAAGCTGAGGGTGCAATAAAAATTCTCAGCAGGAAATTCCCACCGTTTCATGAAATGATTTTTTCTGATGATGAGGCCGAAGGCAGACATGTTTTTGTTTTCTCGGATAGTCTTGAAGGGAAACTTAAAAAGAAGATGAAAAAGATCATCATTAACGGCGACGAAGATGAAATTATTTGGGATGCAAAAGACAAATCAAAAAAGGGCAGGGTATTTTTCTTCTCCGACAGTTCAGGTGATAATATCCAACTTGATAACAAAAGAATTAAAGTGATGGTTACCGACGATGATGAATTCTCCTGGACGACAGCCGATTCGGATAGCGGAACGGTAAAAAAAGAAGTGAATATTGAGATTAATGGCGGCGTGAAAAAATTAACAATCAAAACAACCAAAGACGGCAAAACCGAAGAAAAAGTTTATGAAGGTGAAGAAGCTGATAAGATGATTCAGGAGTTGGAATCAGGCAAGGATATGAAATTCGATATTAAGATTGACGATGAAACTGGCAAGGAAAAAACTGTAATTATTAAAAAGATGAAAATTAAGGAAGACTGATCCGGAATATTTGTTTAAGTTATAAAAAAACCAGGGCTGGTGTCGCCGTCAGCCCTGATTTTTAAAGGGAGTTATTATACTCACAGAGGTGAGTTCGTAGAGTTTGTTGATGTTTTCCACAAGAGGAAAATTTTCAGGAGATTACATCCTGTCGCGTCGCCGGTCCGGAGCCCGCATTCTGTCAGCAATAAGTTTTTTGTACTTTTCTTTTTGAGCATCGTCCAGAACTTCTTCGATAAGCGAATCAGTTTTCTGGGCTGATTTCATAAATTTCTCACGCATTGCTTCACGGTCACCGCTGGTGTCCATATTTTCACGAAGTTTGCGCATCTCTTTTTGCTGATCTTCAAGTATGACCTTAATTTTTGCAAACTGTGCTTCACTGAGTTTAAGCTCATCCTGCAATGATTTTAATCTATCTTCAATATTCATTCTGGGCTGGGCATTAACTGAAGCCGAACTGAATATCATTAACAATGCAAAAAGCATCATTATGAAACGATTCATTTTTTCTCCGTAAATTTATTAACAGATATTTATTTGACAATTAAGAATGTTCACTGGTTTAAAAGGATTATCATTTGGTGTTATTATTACAGATAATTGGTACGATAGGGGTGTTCCTGATTGTTGCAGCTTATCTTTTACTGCAGACAAAAAAAATTGAAAGCAGCAATATTATGTTTTCAATAATCAATGGGGCTGGTTCTCTGCTGATAATAGTATCTCTGATCATGGAATTCAATTTCCCGGCTTTTCTTATTGAATTCTTCTGGCTTGGGATTAGTATATATGGAATAATAAGGAGTATCCGACAGAATGAATGAGCAAACAATAATTTGTGGAAAATGTGATTCGGAAATAGGCAGTGATTCAGATTATTGTCCGGAATGCGGGGCTTTATTTGTAAATGATGTATTCTGCCGCAGGCACAAAAATGATCTGGCTTCAGGAGTATGCGTTATTTGCGGGGAGCCATACTGTTCCGGTTGTCTCAACTCAGTGAATAATATTTACCTCTGCCATGCACATGAAGAGATTGAAATATTTCAGGGTCATGCAAAGATAGCATCCGGAGATAATATTTATTGCCGTTATTTAATCGGGTTACTTACGGAAAATGACTTCCATCCGTTTTTATATAATCTGATGAGCAGCGCTCATACGCCAATCAGCCTTGCTGGACAAAGTTTTAATATTTTTGATGTCCGGGGAAATAATGTTAATGAATTAAAAGTAATGGTTCCGTTCGACGAATTTAATGAAGCATTGAAATTTCTTGAGGAATTGGAGGAATCGGGAGAAATTGACGGTTAAAAGTTGAGGGGGCAGAATATAACAGAAATTTTCAACAGGCGGAAAGAAAAATCCGCCTGTTGATTTTGGTCAGAATCAATGTTTAATAATATTAGTAAATAATATCGGTCCCATTTTTACCGGATTCATGAATTTCCCAGAATTTTTCCGCAATCATATCCGGATCGTATCGCGGATCGTCCTTTTTTACAATCCCGCAAACTGTAACAGTCCCAACTTTTATTTTGGTCTTTTCCAATATTTTAGAAAGTGAATGGTTAAGATTTTTTATCCCAGCTTTCCCAATACCTAAGGAGGCAAAATCCGGTTGAGGATACATTGAAAAGCCGCCGCCGGTAAGTAGGATTGTCCCTCCTTCATCGAGCATCAGATTTTTCGCTTCCTGGGCAGCAGTAACAGCCCCTATAACATTCACCTTAAAATCAGTGATCAAAGTGTCTTCGCTCAAATCCCATAGCGATTTTTTAGTCATTGATGCGGCATTGTAGAGCAGAACATCAAGTCGTCCGTACTTGCTTATCAGTGAAGCAAACAGGTCTCTGATCTCAAGTCCGGAGGATAGGTCGCATTTAATAAAATCTGCTTCAATTCCTTCTGCAGCAAGTCCCGCAACAAGTTCGGTCAGTTTTGTGTCATTTCGGGAGGACAAAACCGGCAAGAAACCTTCTGAAGCAAATTTTTTTGCGACAGCGTAAGAGATTCCTTTCCCGGCTCCAAGTATAAGTATAATCTTTCTCGACATAAATTACCTGCATTATAAATTTTTATCAAATAACCTGAAAAGCAGCTATTTTTTTATTTTTGAAATGTATTTCTAATATAAAAATTATCAATATTCCCTTGCAAATTTTATTGCTTATAGTTGCTGTATTTCACATTTTGCAGATTTTTCCGGGAAAAAATTGAGATTGAGGAAAAAATTGAACACAATCAAAGAAATTCAGGAAACTCTGATATCGGAATTTGCCGATCAGATAGAATGGGAAGATAAATATCAATACCTTATCCGCCTGGGCAGGGATATGGTTTCATTACCTGAAGCCGAGAAAACGGAAAAATATAAAATAGAAGGATGCCAGTCGCAGGTATGGATTAAGCCGGATTATAAATCAGGACGACTCAGTTTCCAGGCAGATAGTGATGCTATGATAGTTAAAGGACTGATCGCTATTTTGCTCAAGATATATTCAGGCAGGACACCCGAAGAGATACTAAACAATCCGCCCGAATTTATCACCCGCATCGGTATCGATAAACATCTGTCTCCCACGCGAAAAAACGGGCTCGGGGCTATGCTGAAACAAATCAATTATTATGCCCTTGCATATAAAACAATGGAATCAGCCGGCAGCAAACAATAATAAAAATTTTTTTCCCGAATCTGATATCTTACAAGATTTCAGCCGTGCCCTGTAACACTGGTGTTATTAGGATAACCGTAATAATATATTTATATTTTAAAGCTAAATTAAGGCGCGTTCGTCTAGTGGCTTAGGACGCCGCCCTCTCAAGGCGGAGATCACGGGTTCGAATCCCGTACGCGCTACCAGAATTCTTCGAATCCTCATTTAACCGGAAATAATGCCCAAATTACAAAATATAGAGTCAGGAAATCAATCAGCCCCCATTGCAGTGAAAATTATGGATTTGCTGAGCGAATTATATCCGGAACCAAAACCAGCGCTTGAGTATTCTTCTGCTTTTCAGCTCCTTATTGCAACAATTCTATCAGCCCAGTGTACCGATGAGAGGGTGAACATTGTAACAAAGACTCTATTTATAAAGTTTCGTGAGCCCGCTGATTTTGTCAATGTACCGCAGGATGAACTTGAAAAAGATATTTTCAGCACCGGTTTTTACCGTCAGAAAGCTAAAAGCATTAAAAATTGCTGCAGAGAATTAATTAGCGAATATAGCGGTCATGTTCCTCAAGATTTTGATGAACTCACAAAATTGAGCGGTGTCGGCAGAAAAACTGCATCCGTGGTAGCGGGGAATGCATTCGGTATTCCGGCAATAGCAGTGGATACACATGTAAAAAGACTCTCAAATTTACTTGGCTTTATCAAATCTGATGATCCGGAAAAAATTGAATTCCGTTTAAAGGAATTACTGCCGCAGGAATATTGGGTTAAGTCATCGCATCTCCTTGCCGCGCATGGCAGGAATATCTGTTTCGCAAGAAAACCAAAATGTTTAAATTGCATACTTGCTGATATCTGCCCTTCTTTTATTCCAGTGGCAGAAACAAAAAGGAGAGTTAAAAATGCCGGATAAACATCGCGACAGACAATACTGTCATAACCTTCTTCTGCAATACACTCAAAATTCCTCATTGCTGAAACATGCTTATGCGGTTGAAGCCTGCGTAAGGGCTTATGCTGAGAAATTTGGTGCAGATGCTGAATACTGGGGAAACACTGCACTTCTGCATGATTTTGATTATGAAATGTATCCTTCGCTTGAAGATCATCCTTTTAAAGGCAACGAGATTCTTGAATCAATAGGTTTTGAGCAGGATTTCCGTGATACAATACTTGCTCATGCAGAACATACCGGTGTAAAAAGGGATACCTTGCACAAAAAAGTTCTTTATGCATGTGATGAACTGGCGGGATTTATTACCGCAGTCGCTTATGTCCGGCCGACGAAGAGCGTTATGGAAGTTGAAGTTTCATCGGTCCGTAAGAAAATGAAAGATAAAGCTTTCGCAAAAAATGTAAGCCGTGAGGATATTATCAGGGGTGCTGCCGAACTGGGTATCGAGCTGGATCAGCATATTAATTACTGCATCGAAGCTATGAGGGCATCGAAAGAAGAATTGGGGCTTTAATAATCAAGTAAAAATTTATACATTTGTATTTACCTTATTTTTTACTTGATTTATAAGTGAATCATTAATTAAATTTGTCTCAAATCAAAGGAAACAATAATATAGAAATTTGCTACGATCTTAGTAATTAGTTTTGAAAACGGTATAAGATTTATTTGACTCTGCGTTTATAGCAAGTTTAAGGAGTTTTTTTGACAAGCAAAATCTATATTATAATGATTCTTTGTGCCACAATTGTAGCCGCTCAAAGTGATCTGAAAGTTATCTCCTCGGATGTTAACTCCATTGTACTGGAGTTTTCTCCCGTTTCGCTTACAGTAAAAAGCATTGATCAAAACAATTCTGTTTACAAAAAAATTAAATTCAAAGGATCAATTACGCCTTCATCTGTTAAAGCCGGCAGTCCTGAAATTCCGTTTAAAATATTTGACCTTGGCGTTCCCTCTGAGTTTGGAAATACTGTATCTGTGATTTCAGCAGAGTATAAAGATGTAAATGGAAAAATTATTCCGGTACCATATTATAATAAGGGCGCTTCCGGAGTCTCAATAGAATACAACGAAAGCGAATCATATAATGAAAAGTCTGTTCATGAAATCGTAAGTTTCGGTGAATATGGTATTGTGCGGGATTTGCCTGTGCAGACGTTTATAATTAATCCGGTTGAATATTTTCCGAAAGAGAACAGAATTCGTTTATATACCAGAATTAAATTCCGAATAAATTATGCGCCAGCTTCTGGAAGTTATTCGCGGGTTTCTGAACGGATACTTGAAAACACAATTTTAAATTTTGAAACTGCAAGAAATTGGGGTTTTATTCCACCCATCAGGAAAACTCCCGTTTTAGACGACATCAGCAGCGGAACCTGGTATCGCTTCGAAACTCCGGAAGAGGGAATATATAAGATTACAAGACAGATGCTTTCATCAATGGGAATTGATGCCGCGTCAGTTGATCCAAGAACCATAAGAATTTTTAATAACGGCGGTAAAAACATTGCAGAGGATCAAACTGCCATTCCGGATTACGGGCTTAATGAAATAGCCATTAAGGTGGTCGGGGAAGAGGATGGAGTTTTTAACGAACAGGACTATATCCTTTTTTATGGACGCGGGACAGTATTTTTCGAGCAAATGAAAGGCACCCAGAAAGTCCAACGCTTCAAACATACTTATTCAGCCAAGAATTACTACTGGATTACTTCTGGTAATATCTCCGGAAAAAGAATGTCTTCCCTGGAAAATATAATTTCAGGCCAGGTAAATGAGAATTACACGACCAAAGCCTATATTTCTTATGAAGATGACAGGATTAATCTGCATAAATCCGGCAGACTTTATGTCGGTGAGGAGTTTAACGAGAGTACGCGAAGCAGGACTTTTATTTCATCTGTGACAAATAGGGTTCCATCTTCAACTATAAATTACAAATTTCAATTCGTCAATGATTCTCGTACCAACGTGACACTTTCTATGGATGAAAATAACAACCGTGTCACTACGATGACTGCTTATGGAGCAACCGCCTCACATGCTATCGGACGTCTCATATCAGGGCAGGGTACTTATACAGGATTCCTTGACGGCGAAAGGAGTGTGCTTAAATTTACATTTAACACATCCATTCCAAATGTTAAAGGTTATCTTGATTATTTTGAGATTGAATATTCATCCTATCTCAAATCAGTAAATGATCAGGTTATCAATTTTTCATCGGGAAATCCGGCAATAAACCGGTATTCTTTATCAGGATTTTCGAACAGTCTGGTTGAAGTTTTTGATGTTACTGACCATAATAATGTAAAACCGATAACAAATCCCGTTATAAATCTTGGCGAAGTTTCCTTTACGGTTCATGAAGCGGATGAGACAATCAGGAAATATCTTACTGTCTGCACCAGTAAATTTCTGACTCCCAGAAATATTGAGCAGGTTAATAACTCATCACTCCTGACTGATCTTGATGGAGCGGATTTTATTATAATCACCAACCGGGTTTTTTCAGCAGAAGCTGAGAGATTGAAAAACTACCGGCAGAATGATTCACCTAATCGGATCTCGACCAGAATAGTGTATGTTGACGAGATAATCAATGAATTTGGCGGAGGTTTGGTTGACCCTTCCGCTATCAGGAATTTTCTCCGCTATGTATTTGAAAACTGGGTTCCAAAACCTTTTTATGTCCTCTTCTTCGGAGATGGGGACTACGATTTCCTTAATAAAGAAGCTTACGGAAAAAATTTCGTGATGACATATCAGACTGAAGAGTCTCTGCACGATGTTGATGCATATCCGACAGATGATTTTTTCACGAGGATATCTGGAAACGATAAGAAAATTGATTTTGCGCATGGAAGAGTTCCTGTAAATTCGACTGCTGATGCAAATAGTTTTATTGATAAGATTATTCAGTATGAGAAAAATTCGGAGAAAGGTCTCTGGCGGAATACAGTTACTCTTGTTGCCGATGACGGACTTACTTCTGAAGGCGATGATGGTGTTCTTCATACTGACCAGTCTGAGGATCTATCTAAGAATGTATTACCAAAATACTTTGATCAGAAAAAGATTTATCTGGCTACGTATCCGACTGTTAATACCGGGACCGGGCGAAGGAAACCACTCGTTAACAGAGCAATTGTTGACGCAGTAAATAATGGCACGCTGCTTCTTAATTTTATTGGTCATGGCAATCCGGACACGTGGACACATGAATATGTTTTTGAACGCGCTTCAACTATTCCTCAGTTCACCAATAAAGACTTTTTCTTTCTTAATGCAGCTACTTGTGATTTTGGAAGATTTGATGACCCGGCATCTACAAGTTCCACTGAAGAAATGTTGTTTCTTGAGAATAAAGGAATGATAGGCGGTTTTTCATCAACCCGGGCGGTTTATTCTAATCAGAATGCTGCCCTGAATGAATCATTCCTAAACAATCTTTTTAACGTCAAAGATACTGCAAATGTCAGGCTCAGGGTTGGTGATGCAATTTGGAGAAGTAAGCAAATCGGTGTGGGACTGCTTGAAAATTCCGAGAAATTTCACATCTTCACCGATCCTACGCTTAGGATAAATGAGCCTGATCTGCCGGTCAGTGTTGATTCTATTAACGGAAATGCAGCTACTGTATCTGTTCAGATAAAAGCTCTCGGAAAAGTATCGCTTAGCGGCACAGCCCAAAATCTTCCGGATGGAAGTTCGTTTAATGGCGAGGGCATTGTAACGGTATTTGATTCTGAACGGGAAGTAAAGCTCAAAGATTTGCGAAACTACACAATTATTCTGCCCGGCGGTGTCCTTTTCAGAGGAAGGGTTTCAGTAACGAATGGAAAATTCGGTGCAGCTTTCACCGTGCCGAAGGATATTTCGTATGAGAATAAGAACGGAAAAATAGTTGCATACATTTTCAACGAAGATTACGATGGAGTCGGATACAGCAGCAATATTATTGTTGGCGGTACTGATTCAACAGTCGTTAATGACGGAAACGGTCCTGAAATTGATATCTTTTTTGACGATGAGTCGTATTCGAACTCTTACCTTGTAAACGGAGATTTCACGCTTATCGCCAAATTAAGTGACGAAACAGGGCTGAATACCACTGGTACCGGAATCGGACATAAGCTTGAAGGTATTCTCAACGGTGACGATGCGAATACAATTGACTTCACCAACTACTTCATCGGAGATGTGAATTCCGGAGGGAAATCAGGCGTTATCAAATATCAGTTCAGTTCTTTTACCGAAGGTGATTACGAGATCAAACTTAAAGCGTGGGATGTATTTAATAATTATTCGGATAAAGAAACTGGCTTTATTGTTGTTAACGGGGATGGTATTCATCTGAGAGATGTTGTCAATTACCCGAATCCTTTTTCGAACGTCACGTATTTTACTTTCCAGCATAATTATCCGCAGTCAATTAATGTGAAAATAAAAATATATACTATTGCCGGAAGACTTATCAAAGAAATTGAGTCTGGCAGTGTGTCTGAAAGATTTGTTAAAATTTTCTGGGACGGCAGAGATCAGGACGGCAACCCGGCTGCTAATGGTACATACCTATATAAACTATCAGTCGAATCATACGACAATCAATTAAAACAGACATTCTTAGGAAAACTGGCAATAGTCAGATAAAAGTTTAATTATATATCGGAGGAAAAAATGAAACGAATTCTTTATTTAATGATATTCCTTGTTCTTACCGGCGGTTTTGTATCAGAGGTAAAAGCTCAGGGTGAAGCCGCTGTTCCATTTCTATTACTTGCACCGGATTCAAGGGCAGGTGGTATCGGTGAATCCGGCGGAGGTCTTGCAGATAATTCTTCAGCAGTATTCTGGAATCCAGCAGGAATTGCATTCCTGACAGGTTCAGAGGTTTCAATTACGCACAGTAATTGGCTTCCTCAGTTCAATCTCGATCTTTTTTACGAATATCTTACTTATAGACAATATATTGAAGATATAGGCGGAAGTTTTACGGCAAGTATAACATATATGAATTATGGAGAGTTTATCAGAACTGATGATAGTTCTCCGGATCCGATCGGTACATTCCGCTCGTTCGATGCAGCGCTTACACTTGGATATGCTGCTAAAGTGAGTAATGACTGGGGGCTTGGTTTTAACTTCAGATTGATTCACAGCCGTCTCGCCGATCAGGGCGCAGGTTATGAAAAAGGTGAAGGTGTTGCTACATCGGTCAGTTTTGATATCGCAACTATGTGGCGCCCAACGCACTTTGATATACCTTTTGTTGCTGACCTCAGCAATAAATTCAGCATGGGTATCAACTTAAGCAATCTCGGACCGAAAATTTATTATATTGACCAGGCACAGGCTGATCCGATACCTACTAATTTCAGATTGGGTTTTGCAGTGAAATTAATGGAAGATCAGTATAATTCTCTTACTTACACCCTCGATTTCAGTAAACTGCTTGTTGATAAGGGAACTGCATTCAGAGGTGTTGTTGATACAGTTACTGAAAATAAAAATGAAAGAGATGACTTTTACAAAGCCATTTTCACTGCCTGGGCTGATGAACCATTTAATGAAGAGTTAAGGGATATCGTCACTTCAATGGGTCTTGAGTATTGGTACGGTGAGCCTTCGGATTTTATGTTTGCACTTCGCGGCGGCTTCTTTTACGAAGATCCTTCTTACGGCAACAGAAAGTTCATGACACTCGGAGCCGGTCTCCGTTATGACATTTACGGCTTTGATTTCAGTTATATTACAACAGATGTTTTTGAGGGCGGCGAGAATCATCCTCTCAATAATACCCTCAGATTTACTGTTTCAATGGGTTGGGGTCCTACCACTAAGGCTTCACAGGGATTTCCAAGAGGTATTTAATTGAAAAAGCTAATTGCTGTACTTGTATTCACTCTTCCCCTGATTTTGCTTGAAGCACAATCTTTCACCGGGAAAATTAATCCTTTTCCTCATACAGAAAAAGTTATAAACTCATTAAAAATTCTGGCTGTTATGGTTGAATTTCAGGAGGACAGGGATAATTCAACATTCGGAAACGGGAAATTCGGTTCTGTATATACAGGAGAAAACCGCGATAAAAAAGATATTCTTGACCCGTTGCCATTTGACAGAGATTATTTTGGGCAGCATCTTCTGTTTGCCAAAAATTATTTTGGTAAAGTATCCGGGGCTGCTTTAAGCGTAGATTATACATTGCTCGATTCCATTATTACAGTCAGCAAAACAATGCGTAATTATTCTCCGGAACCCGGAAGCAATGATCTTATAAATCTGGCTGAATTTTCAAAAGAAGTGTGGCAGCTTGTTGATGCTGAGTACAGTGGGACAGTAAACTTTAGCAGTTATGATCTTTTTGCAATATTTCATGCCGGAGTTGGCAGAGATGTCAGCCTGCCGGGCAGTATTGGCAGCGAAAGGGACCTTCCTTCAGTTTATCTCAGTCCGGCGGCGTTCAAAAATGTTTATGGTTCTTCTTTCACGGGTATCAGTGTTACAGGCGGTACTATTGAAAACACTATGATTCTTCCTTCCACCGAATCACGTGAAATTGATGTGATCGGCGGCAAGGTTCTTTTTGAATTATCAACGAATGGGCTTATCTGTGCAAGTATTGGCAGTTACCTTGGCTTACCGGATTTGTTCAATACCGAAACCGGATTAAGTGCAATTGGCAGGTTCGGACTGATGGACGGTCAGTCAATTTTCGCTTATGGGGGATTATTTCCGCCCGAACCTTCGCCCTGGGAAAAGATAAGACTGGGCTGGATCACTCCTCAGACTGCATCTCTCTCTGGTTCATCTTATCAGGTCTCTGATAAGATATCCGGATCCGGACCGCTGACTGTCTTAAAAGTGAACATAAATTCCTCAGAGTACTATCTTGTTGAAAACCGGCAAAGAGATGCATTAAGCAACGGCAGCAGGGTAACGTATTATTCTGAAGGAGTTTACAGGACAAAGGTGTTTCCGAAAGATACTACCGGATATCAGAGTTATGATATTGATTCACTTTACGGAGTTGTGGTCGATGTGGATGAATTCGACTGGGCTGTTCCCGGGAATGGGGTCGTCATCTGGCACATTGATGAAAAAATCATAAATGAAAATATCGTTTCCAATACAATCAATAACGATAAATACAGGAGAGGTGTTGATGTTGAAGAAGCAGATGGCGTTCAGGATATCGGAGAAACATTTTATACCATCTTTGGTGATGAAGTCATAGGTGAGGGATCAGTATCTGATTTCTGGTATGACGGAAATAAGGCTGTTCTTTATGAGAACCGCTTCGGACCTGAAACTACGCCTTCTACATCTACCAATGACGGGGCAAATTCGCTGGTGACATTTTCCAATTTTTCGACTATCAGCAGCCTTATGAGTTTTGACCTTTCATATTCGAATAGTGGAATTCAACTCAAAAACACTTTATCATTTTCTTCATTAAACCTGCCCGATGCACCATATCGCTATGCCAGCGGAAGTGATGAAATTGTTTTTATTATTGAAGGCGGCAATCTGAAAGTCTTTAACGGCTATGGTAATCTGATTGAGACTGTGCCATCTTTCGGCGAGGAGACGGCATTTCTTGAAAAAGATGGTGTTCTTACTGCTGTAGGATTCCAGCAACTACCCGCATCTACTAATATTAATGTTTATTCCCGCGCCGGATCGAATGTTAAGAAGGCGGCACTCTCTTCGTGGATTAAAATGTCCTCACAGCCTGTTTTAGGTTTATCAGCTACCGGCAGAGTTAAACTTTATTCCGGTGCAGTTAACGGAAAAATCTATCTGTCAGAAATAGATCCGGCAGCGGTCAACCTGATAACTCCCGTTGATTCCGTCTCACTTTTTTCTAATGACCCTGTAAAGTTTGTATTTACTGATTTCGCCGGTTATTTTGGGGGAATCTCAGGGAGTAAATATTCTGATCACTCCGGAGCCTCTGCTGAGCTAAGTGATTCAGCCTCAGCAGCCGCAGTTATTCGCAATTCTGATAATCAAACCCTGGTTGTAATTCAAACTAAAAATAATACGTTTTATACTCTTGAGAATTCTGATATCCGGAATCAGTTTACTGTTAATTCAGCAGCGGCGATAGGCAAATTTTCACTTGGATTCAGCAGTTTGACTAATGAGCCTGTTATTCAATACACAAATGGTAAAAATCTTGAGGTTCGGGAATTATCCGGAGCATATATGGATGGTTTTCCTGTTGAGCATCCTGCCGATCTTGATTTTTCCCTGACGCCGCTTTCAGCCGATATTAATGGCGACAATGTGTCTGATATTCTTACACTTGATCAGAATGGAGATGTTTTTGCTTTTTCAGGAAAGAACGCCAAAATTCTGAATGGTTTCCCTCTTTCCTCAGGTATGCGATCAGCCAAAAATATTGAACTTGCAGTAATCGGAAACACAGTCTCATTATCGGCTTTTTCCATTGAAAATAATTATTTCATCTGGGAACTAAATACAGACCAGAATGCTGTGTACTGGAAAGGTGAAACCGTTTCCAGAGCTAATAATGTCTATCTCGAGCAAACACTTGCCAGAAAGAGTGTCAGCGATTATTTTCCTCCTGAGAGAGCATATAACTGGCCCAATCCCGTGTATGATGGTGAAACATTCATTCGTTATTATGTATCCGAGAACTCAAGTGTATCAATTGCTATATATGACCTCGCCGGTGATCTTGTTGAAGAGCTTTCAGCATCTGCTTCCGGCGGCATGGATAATGAAATAAAATGGGATACGCACGATATTTCGAGTGGAGTTTATTTCGCCAGGATAAAAGCTGAGAGCAGCAGCGGCAAAAGTTCTGAAAAAGTTGTACGGATTGCCGTCATTAAATAATATTATCAAATTAAAATTGTACCAGAACATTATATGATCTTTCTGTTTTTGCTTCTTTTTGCTGCGTCTGTAACGCAAGCCCAGTTTAACGAGTTCAATCCGGAATATAACTGGCAGACAATCCGCGGCAAACATATTTATGTCCATTATCACCCTGAAGCCGAGAGGACAGCGGCAGTTGTTGCAAGAATTGCTGATGAAGTTTGGGACCCGATTACTTCTTTATACGAATATGAGCCAAAAGAGGTTCATTACGTGATAAAAGATATTGATGATTATGCTAACGGAGCCACCTACTTTTTTGATAACAAAATTGAAATATGGGCTTCCTCGCTTGATTTCGATCTCCGCGGAGCGCACAACTGGCTCCGGAATGTCATCTCTCATGAATTTACGCACATGGTTCAGATACAGGCAGCTATGAAAACAGGCAGAAGAGTTCCGGCTGTTTATCTGCAATTTCTGAACTATGAAGACAAGAGAAGACCGGATATACTTTATGGCTTCCCGAATTTTATTGTATCCTATCCGCTTGCAAGTATAAATATGCCTGCATGGTTTGCTGAAGGTACTGCCCAATATATGCGCACTGAGTTTGATTACGATAATTGGGATACTCACCGCGATATGATACTCAGAAGTTACGTGCTTGACGGCAATATGCTTACCTGGAATCAGATGGGTGTTTTTGGCAAAACAAGTCTCGGTAATGAATCTGTTTATAATTCCGGCTTCGCGCTTACCCGATATATATCGCAAAAATATGGCGAAGATAAGCTAAGAACAATCACAAAAGCTCTTGGGAATAAACTTAACTTTACGATTGACGCTGCTATTGAAGATATTTTAGGTATTACTGGCAACGAGCTATACCTGGAATGGAAAAATTTTCTTCAGGAAGATTATGAGAAAAGAATAGCCGCGGTGAAGCAGAATATTGTTCAGGGTGAATTAATTGAGAAAGAAGGATTTGGGAATTTTTATCCGAAATTTTCAAAGGACGGCAATAAATTTCTTTACATTTCGAACAAAATGAGTGATTATTTTTCCACATCAGTTTATGAATATGACTTCCTGAAAAAAGAATCCAGACTTTTACAGACAGGCATCCGTTCTACTGTAAGCTGGTTATCAGGTGAAAAGAAAATCCTGTATTCAAAGCTGAGTGACGATAATCCTAAATGGGCAAATATTCACGATTTGTACATTTACGATATTGAGGAAGAAGAAGAAGAAAGAATCACCAGCGGGCTTAGGGCAGATAATCCTGCACTTTCACCGGATGAAAACTCTATTGTTTTTGTTTTTCAGAAAGACGGAACATCCAATATCGGTATAGTTGGGATTGATGGTAAAAACTTCAGCCAGCTTACTAATTTCAGGGATGGAGAACAGGTTTATAATCCCAGGTTTACTCCCGATGGAAAATCAGTAATATTTGACTATTCCTATCATCACGGAAGGGATGTGGCAACTGTCGGGGTAGATGGGAATGGTTTTAGTTTCCTTTTCGACGAAAATTTTGATGAGCGAAATGCTATTATTAAGCCGGATGGTGAGATAATCTACTGCACCGATGAGACCGGAATATTTAATATATATTCCTATAATCCTGCCACAAAAGAAAAAATAAGATTAACAAACGTAACTGGCTCTGCATTTATGCCTGATATCGATTCTTCCGGGAATATTATATATGCCGGCTATACATCGACCGGCTACAAAATCTTCCGTATCACGAAGGAAGAACAGAAACTCACGGAAGATTTGAAAAGATATGAATGGATAGGAAATCCTCCTCTTTCTGCCTTCAAACCGAACGGAGATATTGATAAATTCGATATCGTATCGCTAAATGGCTTCCAGGATAGAAATATAAGCACCCCGGAATCTGAAAGATATTCCGGAAAATTTTCCGATCTCACTTTTTTCCCGCTCATCAGATTTGATAATTATAATATTTCAAATTCTGGTCTCGATAAGATCAAACCAGGACTTTTCTTCACCTCTTCCGATATGCTGAACCGCTATTCGATATTTGGAGGCGCTTCATTTAATAAAAGATTTGAGCGAGATGTATTCCTCTCATTCGAATACCGCAACAAACTCCCTTTGCTCTATGATCTGGGGTTAAAACCTGAAATTGTGCTTGATTTATATAGTATCAGCCGCAAGACGAATGCCGATATTCTTTTCGGTGTTGATTCCACGGGTGGAGTAGTCCGCCCCGATTATATAATACCGACAGATGTAACTTATAATCTCTTTGAATTTGATATTGCTGCCCGCCACCGTATTTTTGCCAGAGGCAATCAGATTGAATTCCGCTTCATTTTCAGCAGATATTCTGCGGAATTAGGAAGTTTTATTTTACCTACCACACCGCCGTTACTTTATCCGACAACTAACGATGTTTATTTTATCGGTAAAAATCTTCAGTTTAAGTATTCGCACGAGTCAAATGTTCCTTATCTGGACTCTGATATAAATCCCATCGGCAGGGATATCGATTTTACTTATAATTATGAGATCAATAAAATCAATACTGAAGGCGAATATGAAGTGGCTGACGGGGTTTTAAAACCCCTTTATGAAAATGTTAATTTTCACAGGGTTGAACTTGACTGGAAAGAACATATCAAAACATTTGACCGCCACACGCTTTCTTTCCGTTTGCGCACAGGAACTATCTTTGGACCTGCTCAGGATGATTTCTTTGATTTCTATCTGGGAGGACTGATAGGGATGAGGGGTTATCCTTTCTATGCAATCAGCGGAAATGAACTGGCATGGTTGAATGTCACCTACAGAATGCCTCTTTTCAGGAATATTGATGCACGATTAGCTCATCTTTATATTGATAAAATATTTCTTTCTGTTTTCGGCGATTATGGAAATGCCTGGACGGGGAAAATTCCTTCGCAGACCGACTTTAAAAAGGGAGCAGGCGCCGAATTGAGGATTAAAATGGAATCGTTCTACCTTTTCCCTACAAGTGTATTTTTCAGCGCTGCTTATGCTTTTGATTCTTATGACCGTGTTGTCAGGGATCAGGTTGTTAAATATGGTAAAGAATGGCAGTTCTATGGTGGAATTCTTTTCGACTTTAGTTTTTAATGGAGAAATTAATGAAGAAAGTTTTGTTTGGGTTATTCTTATTTATTTCCTCAGGCATTGTCGCTCAGGAAAAAACTGGTGAAACACTTTCAGGAAACCTGGCGCTGGATTCGAAAATTGCATTCGATCAAACATATTCGCCTAACGGACTTGATGCTGAGGGATTTGAAAGAAAATCTCCGCTGATTGCCGGGCTGCTTTCTTTTGCAGTTCCTGGTGCCGGGGAATTTTATTCCGGGAGCTATATTAAATCCGCCATTTTCTTTGCTGTTGAGGTCGCTGCCATTGCTACAGGACTTGCCTACGACTCCAAAGGTGATGATCAGACAGATTTTTTTGAAGGTTTTGCCGATACACACTGGAAAGCCTATCTTTATGCAAGATGGACGGAAGCCAACCTTCAGACATTGAATGCAAATCTTGATCCTGCTGATTATCCCGGACTTTTTTACGATAATGAAAGGACAAGAGTAAATTGGGCTGTCCTGAACAGAATGGAGGATGATATTGGCGGATATTATTCGCATCGTCTTGCTCCCTATGGCGACCAGCAATATTATGAGATGATTGGGAAATATTCTCAGTTTAATCCCGGATGGGATGATTTCGGTGATGAAACCACTCCTTTTGTTTACGGAAATCCGGTTACCCCGCGTTTTACTTATTATACAGGTGAAAGGGCAAAAGCGAATGATTATTACAGTATTGCCAAGACGGCAGTTATTATTGTTGTTACAAATCATATCTTAAGCACATTCGATGCTGCATGGACAGCAATGCGACATAACCGGGCTGTTGAGATGGGCGTGGATCTCAAACGGAAGAATATAGGTTATGATTTCGTATATTATCCACAGTTTAATCTTAAAATTAATTTTTAATCAAAATGATATCACCACTTATCGTAATTGTTGGAAGACCGAATGTCGGTAAATCCACTCTTTTTAACCGCCTGACAAAAAGCAACAACGCTATCGTTGATGATGTGAGCGGCGTAACGCGTGACAGGATTTATGGGGAATATGACTGGAACGGCAGGGTTTTCAAAGTTATGGATACTGGCGGATACGTACCCGACAGCGATGATAAGTTCGAAGCTGCAATAAGAGAACAGGTAGAAATTTCCCTCACCGAAGCGGATGTTATTCTCTTTGTTACCGATGCGCGGACAGGAATAACCCCGATAGATAACGAAGTCGCCAAATTGCTTCGAAGATCGAACAAGCCTATATATTTGCTGGTCAATAAGGTTGATAATACTGAAATGACTTTTTACAAAGCTGATTTTTATTCGCTCGGCATTGAAAATGTGCATGATATTTCAGCAATGAGTGGCAGAAATCTCGGTGATCTTCTTGATGACATATCATCCAACTTTACCGACGTGCCCGGCTCCGGAGATGAAGACATCCGTCTGAAAATTGCTATTCTTGGAAAACCCAATGTTGGAAAATCATCTCTTACAAATGCTCTCCTGGGCTTTGAAAGGTCAATCGTTACTGATATCCCCGGTACCACAAGGGACAGTATTAATTCCATCCTTAAATATTACGGTGAGGAAATTGTACTTATCGATACTGCCGGCTTACGCCGAAAAGCACGGGTTCAGGAAAACATTGAATTTTTCTCCAACGTCAGAACCTATCGTGCTCTTTGGGAATGTGATGTTGCAGTAATTCTTATTGATGCAACCGAAGGTCTTGATAAACAAGACACACGAATTATTTACGAGGCTGTCCAGCGGCGTAAGGGCATTGTTATCGGAGTTAACAAGTGGGATCTGATCGAGAAAGAAACTAATACTGCCAGGGAGTTTGAACTGGATATCAGGGAAAAACTTGGTCCGGCTGGTCACGCGCCAATATTATTTATCTCTGCACTCACAAAGCAGCGGATAATTAAAATTATTGAAACCGCAAAACTTGTTAATGAGAAAAGAAAAACCAAGATTTCCACAAGTGAACTCAACGATGCGCTGCTCCCGGTTATTGCCCAGATAACCCCGCCGGCTGCCGCCACCGGGCGTGAGATAAAAATTAAGTACATCACTCAGGTTGGTGATCATTATCCTATATTCTTATTCTTCGCTAATGACGTTAAGTTTATTCCCGAAAGTTACCGGCGCTTTCTTGAAAACACAATCCGAACCAAATTTGGTTTTGAAGGCGTGCCGATGACCGTGAGTTTTAAGGAAAAGTAATTTTTTATCTTTGTAAATAAAAATCCATTCAGCGGAGGGCTTGATCAATTTAAATCAGTTAAAATCCTCGGCATTATTACGTATTAAGAGAAATTAACATCCCTACGAATCATCTTATTTAATCCTGAAAATTCCTTTATATTTTTACATTTATTACTCTGTTGAAAGCTTTTGTGCCTGGACTTATTCGAATTTACTGAAAATTCATTTTCTGAGCCAGTGCTTTTCCCTGTCCAGAGTATTAATAAAATTCTCAAAACTCAAAGCTCCTGTCAGCCGAAATAGAATAGAATCCCGGGAAATGATAAATTCACAGCAAAAGCATGGCGGTTTTTATAAATCTATTCTGTTAAACGAAGAATTAATTCAAGACAATCATTTCGGATTGCTTTCTGTTTTTTTTATCAATCACTTTCCAGAAGCTAGAAGGTTAGTTGGAATTCTCCCGCAATCAGACCTTGTTCTTACCACTCTTTTGCCATTTAATTGTGTCTGATTATAATTAATGCTCAAGACGTTGCAGGGAGATTGATTTTGTAAGCAGTTAGATTATCCATCCAAGTCATCGAGCACACATTTGTAGAAAAAATCTCCGTGTATCATAAATCACACTTCGCATAAATATGCGATTGAATACCAGTGCCTGAATAATGAAATTTGGGAAAATTTATTATTTCTTTAATCACAAAAAGGGGTTTTTATGAAACGACTTTTGTTCACATTTCTAGTGCTTTTTTTATTTCAAAATTTACATGCCCAAAATCAATATCATGAGACGCGAATACTCAATGAATCGAATCCGGCTTCTTACTCGATATCTCCGGATGGGAATTGGGCAGTTGCCGGCTTGAGAAAAAATACATCAAATGGAATTACCGGAGCCGGTGAAGTAGAAATATTTAAAAGAAGCGGAGATACGTGGCAGTTATATCAGACATTACATTCACCCAACCCGATAGAAAATGGAGAATTTGGTAGCATTGTAAAAATTTCATACACAACTTTAATTGTATCTGAGGTGGCTTCCGCTGATAATAATCCTGGTAAGGTACACACGTTCTTATTTAACTCGGAGGGAAGCTGGGTACTTGTGAATACCATGGATAATTTAATTTGTCGTTCCATTGATCTATATGAGGAAGAATATAGTACCGGCAAATATATGGGAATCGGTTGGTATGGCGCCGATTTTTCATCTAATGCAACAACTTATTACTATTCGTCATCAACAAACACCTGGAACCAGGAGGCAAATTTTACAGGAGGCAGTGGATTCGCAAGAAGAGTCGCAATAACACCAAATTACTTTGCAGTATGTAACTATTCGGCGAATGTGGGTTCAGTAATTAATGCAGGTGCAGTATCCTTATATCAATATGGGGCAAATGGCTGGTCAATTATCGACACACTGATTTCTGAAACACCATATACAAACCAGCGTTATGGATATTCACTGGATCTTACTCAGGATTATATAGCGGTCGGAACCTATCCGGTTTCGCAGGACAGCATTGACTTCGTTTATCTTTATAATCTTAATCAGGGAAATCCAAGTCTGAAGAAAGTATTACAGACAACCGTCAATCCGGGTACTGCCCATTACGGTTATTCAGTTGCATTAAACGGGGACAGATTACTCATTGGTGCACCATTGCAGACTCATGAGAATGCGTGGAATGACAACCAGGGCTCAGCTTATCTTTATAAAATAAGTGAATATAACGTGTTTCTGGAGCATGAATTCTATGAACCGGTCACACAGCCTGGTGGTCCTGAAGTATATGGACTGGATGTTATCCTCAATCAGGATTATCTCGCAATAGCGAACAGTTTGGTTTGGGAACCGGAAAACCTTTATATCTATTCCGGTTTTGGGGATAACTATCTTATGACAGTTGGTTCGCCTGTCTTAGTTCCGGAAATAGGTGATACTGCTTACGTGGATATTTTTATACATTTGCCGGAAGGAGAATCGATTAGTTCAGCCGAATTGCCTGTTTATCTTGGTTTGCCGACAAATGTCGGACAACTCGTCGGTTTCGAGACGGAAGGTACATTGGTGGGTGATAATAATTGGATTTCAGAATTCAATCAGTTGGCGGGAGTGAATATCTACCATACAGCTTTTGCCGGTGCAACAGAAATTTCGGGATACGGAAAATTCGTCACACTAAAAATTGCAGTGCCAAATTCGACAGAAGACAAACCTTACTCTATCCGCATAGATAATTCTTATGGGGATATTGTTTTTGATGATGGAAACGGTTATACCCTCAAAAGGTTAAATGGGATATTGAAAATTCACCACGCTCTGGTTGGGGATGTGGATCTGAATGGAACTGTGCAGGCTTATGATGCATCATATATTTTGAAGTATCTCGCCGGATCACAATCATTGAATGAACTGCAGTTGTTCAATGCTGATGCATCCGCAAATGATACTGTATCTGCTTTCGATGCATCACTGGTGCTGATGTACAAGGTTGGAATAATTGATGTTTTGCCCTATACCGATCCAATCCCTGCTTCAGGTGAAATATTAATGCAGGATATTCCAATAGCTGCCAACCAGATAATCAGTCTGCCCATAAATATAATTAACGGCTCAAATATTTATTCTTTCGAATCAAAAGTTAATTACGATAAAAATGTATTGAAATTCGAGGGGTTTGAATCGTCAGAGAATCTGAGTGGTTTTGTTGTTGAGGTAATAGAGGACTCCGAATCAATCAGTATTTTTGCTGCTTCTTCTTCGTCGGAGATATCAGAAGGTTCCTTTTTTAATTTGAAATTCTCATTAAAAGAAGGATTGACTGACGGAAGTTCAGTTGTTGAGATGTCCAGATTAAGATTTAATGAAAATCCTGAAGTCGAAAATGCAGGCAGCTCAGTACTTACAATTGTAACAGGGATTGAGGATGAAAGTAAGAATATCCCGAAAGAATTTTCATTATCCCAGAATTATCCGAATCCATTTAATCCATCAACAACGATTGCTTATTCTTTACCGGAAGCAAGTAATGTTAACATCACAATCTTTAATGCTTTGGGTCAGATTGTTGAGAGTCTTGTTGATGCATCCTATTCAGCAGGGGTTTACACATATAGTTGGAATGCTTCTGATATGGCGAGCGGAATATATTTGATGAAAATATCAGCGCGTGGAAATAAGACAGGAAAGAATTTTGTTGAAATCAGAAAGATGATGCTCTTAAAATAGTGTAAAATGTGCCGCTCTTTCCTTGTGAAAGAGCGGTATTTTTATTGTTTTATTGTCTAATAGTAGTGTAAAAAGTCTTGTGTACATGTAAAAACAAATAATTCAAAAGGAATAAAGGAGGGTCTCCTGCCGGCTTTTTAATTTATTTTGCAGAAAAATTTTTTAATTTTATTTGAATATTCTTTCTATTCACACAAATAATTTTACATACTCCCTAATTTTTTGAATTAATACATAATATTACTGCGGTCACTTAATTACACTATATTCGATTTTCACAATACGGAAACGCGGAAGTGTAATAATTTTACTATTTTATTAAATGTAAAATCACTATTTGTAGTTGTAAAAGTGAGTTTTGCAGCTAACATCCCAAATAAATCAAAAACTTTACACACTATAAAGTTGAATAATATTAAAATATTGTTGCAACTAATCCTTGCTGGCAAATATTCCATTATGGAGCTCAACCAATTAGTAAGAAATGCCACACAAATTGCATCAGTAAGACTTTCTCAGTTAATCGCTAAAAATAAAATTCATTTCGACATTCAACCACATTCCATAAATTCAGTAGCGCTCGATTGTATCGCAGAGTTATTCAGATCAGATGAGACAAGTACTTTTCCCGAATTACTTCATTATTTCAGTGATGAAAATGACCTTGACAAATTATCAGAAATTGAAACTTATATTGCATTTAGACGTTTAGTTTTTTCAAAATTAAATGATGGAGTCTTTAGGCTGTATAGAGAGCATGATCCAATTCTTTCTAAAATTATTAGAAATTTAAAGTTGACACTAAAAAACAATACCATCATTTTTCAATTTGAAAAGTTTGGCGAAAAATACTTAAGCATTGTAAAAGAAGAGAAAAGAAAATTGCATAAAGGACAAATTGATAGAGATGCATTGATCATAGAATTGTTTAAAAAATGTAGTGGCCGGGAATCGATTGGTGACCAACTCATAAAGTTAATGAACATTATTAATGGTTTTGAAGAGTATTCAAATACAATTTCATTTATTGAAGCTGCAATTATTATTAAAGAAGTATCTTTCAAATTTTACAAAGAATCAAATAATTATTCAGATACAAATCTTTTATTAGATAAAATTGATTTAAATATGATCTTCGACATATCTAGAAAAGAAATCAACTCAGTTTTAATAACAAACTACTTGAATAAAAAAAAGCTTACACAATCTGAAGTGGATTCTTACCAAAAAGCTATTGAAAGCATGCTTTATAATAATTTTATATTAAATAATGGCACAGATTATACTTACTATGAATACCTAAAAGATCAATTAAAAGAATTAAGCTATGAAGATTACCGGCAATATCATCGTTTAAAATTTGAGTACTTGGCAAAAAAAGGTAAAAAGATATTGTTGGAAAATCTGCGAAATGATATTTAATTATATTACGCAGACAAACATGGATGCAATGAATTAAAAATATGAAACATCTGGATGAAAATTTAATTGAAAGGTACATACTCGATAAGTCAGATTCAAGACTAAATGAAATTGTAGAAGCGCACATTAAAGAGTGTTCAGGTTGTAGAGCACTTTTTGAGGAAATTAATGAATTTTACGAACTAATTGGAGAATTTGACGCTTCGAGACAAAAATTATTATCAAGTAAACAAGTAAATATCATTCCAATATTTTCAGGAAATCAAATACAATATGCAGAAAATGAAAAAAACATTCTAGGTAAAATTCGAGGAATTATTCGTGAATATCCAATGAGATCGGGCGCAGGTCTGTTGGTTGCAGGAATATGTTTTTCATTCATCTTATTTAATGGATTGAGTAAAAAGAATAAAGAATATAAGCCAGATCATTTTATAGAGAATGATAAAACGTCCACATTAGAAATTTATGATAAAGATAGAGAAATAATTGATGAATTAAAATGGAAAGAAAATAGACCAATTCAAAAAGACAACTTTGAATTACATAAAGCTACAACTGAACTCGCGGACCTCAATAAAGACGGAGTTAAAGAAATAATAACGGTTATTCCAAATATCCAGGGAATGCTGAATATAAAAAGCGGACTGATAGTTTATTCAAGCGGAAAAGTATTGATTAAGAAAAAAATTGGAGACGAAATTAAATATTTGGGTTGGAATGGTTACAATGATAATTTTGAATCAAGAGCATTAGTTATTATTGATAATATGGAGAAAAAAGAAATTATTGTAGGGGCGAATCATGAACGCTCACCATATTTGTTTTCGAGATTTGATTCGGGAGGTAATAAATTAGGTGAATTTTGGCATTATGGGCATTTTGCTTCTGTATATGATTTAGATATAAATTCAGACGGAAAAAATGAAATAATCTGTTTTGGAGTAAATGATGATTATGAAGAAGCAGCGATTTTGGTCCTTGATCCCAGAAAAATAATAGGGAAAGTACAATCAAAGGTAACAAACAAGTTTTTTGAAATTGTAAATGGGGATTCAGTATTTTTACCCTGTTCGGATGCTGAATTAGCATATCTTAGGGTTGAAAAAAATGACTTAGAGAAAAAGTTGATTACAAAAACAACATTTATTGCTGAAAAAGTTAAAAATTCATCCAATCAGGTAGCCGTTTATAAATTTCGTTCAAATGCCAGCGGTTTTCTCTTCCATTTCAATAATAAACTTCAAATTATCGATGTTACTCCGACCGATGGCACTAAAATGTTTTTTAATCAACTTTATTTTGAAGGTGAAATTGATTATAAATTGGATGAAGAATATCTATTAAAGTTAAAAAATAATGTATTCTATGAGATAAATACTTTATTTTGATCATCCACAATTAATACAGACAATTTTTCTGCACAGACCCAATACTGCAACGAACTAAAGATAAAAGTAATTGGAATTTCTATTTATCCGGAGATCAGTATGTTGCAGAAGCAAAAAATCATTATCTTCTTCTTTATCACCTCGAGTATTTTCTCGCAGAGCAATCATTTCACAAACATATTAACTGAATATTTTGAAGATGGAGATTATACAACAGATCCAGCATGGGAACTGGTATTACATAACAGCCCTGGGGATTTTTCAGTTGTTCAGGACCCATTGGATTTGACAAATAAAGTATTAAGGGCAAAAGGCCCTAGTTATACCGCACATGATGTCATAAAAACAAAATGGGATGAGTCAAAAAGCTTAGATTTTTCAAAAGATTTTATTTTATGGAGAATCAACTTTCTGGTACCAGTACCAGATCATGGAGCGGATGGAGAAAATGACCGGAATGAATTTAGCTTATCTCTCAATTTAACCGAACCTACTACAAATGAGCATTTGGCTTTTGGAATTACGAATAAACATAGCAATAGACATATTTACGCAAATATCAGAACACCCAGTTTCACAAATGAAGAAGATATAGCGACTAATATTCCGTTTATTTATGATGAATGGATGCAGCTTCGGATAAAATATAATCCAACTGAAAGCAAATTTTATTTTAGCCTATATAGTGCTTCAAGTAACTCATTATTATATGAATTCGATACTGATTTATTCGGTGTTAACATGGGTGAATATAGCACAACCAATTATTTTCATATAGGATTTGAAACACTTACTTATCAATACGTAAACGATATTGAGATCACATTAATAGATGACGGGAGTTTAGTGGCATTCTATCCATTTTACGGCAGTGCTTATGATAAGAGCGGTTATGGAAATAATGGTGCCGTTCATGGTGCAGATTTAACTGCTGATCGTTTCGAGGATATAAATTCGGCATATTATTTTAATGGTGATAACAAAATTATTGTTCCAAACAATAGTGAACACAATTTTAATGACGAAAACTTTAGCATAGTATTTTGGGTTTATCAAGACAGCGCAAGTACTTCCTCTTCAGATACATATATTATGAAACTTGACCCTATTATGAATACTGGATTTCTGATAAGCTATTCAGCAAACGACCAAAGACTACAATTTGGGACAAGAGAAAATGGGATTGAAGAATTGTACACTGCGGATTCTGATTTAATTGACGGTCAGTGGCATCAGATTGTTTGTATCCGAGATAATGTTACAAATAGAATAAAAGTATATGTTGATAAGGCTACTTTAATTGATGAAAACACAAGCGTTTTGAATTTGAGCAATAATTCTGATCTGGCAATTGGATATAATCCGACCGATAACAGCGATAGTTTTTGGGGGAGGTTGGATGATATTTCTTTTTATAATAAGGCTCTCTCCGAAAATGAAATAAATGAACTATTTCATCTGAATGATTGGAATGGCAATAATGCAAATATTATTATTGGCTCAGTTGAAAGCAATTATAATTCGGTGATTAAAATTATAATCGACTTAAATAAAAGAGATGATCAAACAATTGAACCAACAATTATTTCTGGAAATTTCAAATATAATTCTTCAAAATTAAAATTCGTATCCTTGAGATCGACACAAAACCAGCTTTTTTTTGACAATAATTGGTTTGTTTCGAGTTGGGATAATACATTCGGGACTATCGGTTTTAATGCTGTAGGTATATGTGAGATTAATGAGAGTGGGACATTATTTGAGCTTGAATTCCAAATTGTTGCTCCTGAAAATGGAGAAACAACCATTACATTGGATATTGATGAATGGCAAAATAATGGAATCCCCTGGATCGATTCTTACAAGAAAGGGAAAATAAAATATACTTTCAATGGAGAAGTTTCACAAGTTAGGGGAGATGCAAATTTGGATTGGAGTATAGATATAGGAGATGTTTTATCAGTTATTTATCATCTATACTTAGATGTTGAACTGGAAGGACAATCAAGAATAAATTCAGATGCTGATCTGGATAATGAAATAACGATAATTGACGCGATAGCAATTGTATTTAGAATTGCATTTGGCAATTGGGAATTCGACAACTCGCTTCTTTTACCAGAAACACAAGCTGTTTTTCAGGAACCTATTGTAGAGTTTAATAATAATGTTCTAACTATACCACTAAGTTTTGGTAATAGCACCGGACTAAGATCAAGTGAATTTATTGTTTTAATTGATACAAACAAGTATGAGTATATTGGTTTCGAGTCTAATGATCCTCACTCTGCTTTTATGGAAGATTGTCTAATTGAACCAGAACAGAGTAAGATTTGCTATTTATCATTTAACGACAATGTAATAACGGATATGGGTAATTTAATAATCAGGAAAAAAGAAAATGATGGAGATTTTGGGGGAATAAATATTTCATATAATGTTAATGAAGGTAAAGTAACAGGTTCATTTGAATTGGGTGGCGAGGTTACAACTATCGATAATTCTAAAGTTTCTTTTCAACACAAGTTATATTCTAACTATCCGAATCCCTTTAATCCAAGTACAATTATTTCCTTTTCGATACCGGAACAAGGATTCGTATCATTAAAAGTATTCAATCTTTTGGGTGAGGAAGTTAAATCTATAGTAAAAGAAGAACTCTCATCGGGAAATTATAATTATGAATTTAACGCTGCTGGTTTGGCAAACGGTATTTACCTTTATCAATTAAGAGCGGGTAATTTTTTCGAAACGAAAAAGATGCTGCTTTTAAAATAGTGTAAAATGTGCCGCTCTTTCCTTGTGAAAGGGCGGTATTTTTATTGTTTGAGATGTTTTGCCACTAATTCAGATTTGGAGCTTACTTCCAATTTTCTGTAAATATTCCTGATGTGGGTTCTTACCGTATCTATTGAATTACCAAGAGATTCCGCAATTTTTTTATAGCTTTTACCATCTACCAGATAAGTTACAACCAATTGCTCTTTTGGGGTAAGAATGCTCTCCTCAGCCTTATTTTTTGTCTGGTCAAAATATTCGATAACTTTTCTGGCTATGACAGGGGACATTGGAGAACCGCCGTTATTAACTTCAATAATGGCTTCTTTTATCTTATCCAGAGGTGTTGTTTTTACGAGATAACCACAAGCGCCGGCTTTTAACGACTCAAATATTTTATGGGCGTCTTTGTAAACTGTGAGCATAATAATTTGAATCTGTGGATATCTTTTTTTAATGAGCGGAATGCCCCTTATGCCTGAAAGTCCCGGCAAATCGATATCAAGAAGTAATACATCGGGTTCCAGTTCTCTCTTTTCTTCGGCTAAAAATTCTTCAATTGACGAAGCCGAAATTTCTGTGAGAATTTCATTTTGAAGTGAAAAGTAATAGTTTAGAGATTCTCTGACATCTGTCTGATCTTCTACAATTCCAATTGAAATCATACCAGCAATCTAAAACTTTTTTTATCCATTAAATATCGCATAAAAATGCTACTTCCTGATTTTCACAATCAGATTAATAGTTATACCATTCTCTTCGATTATCAACAATTTTGCTTTAATAGAATCTGCCCGCATTTTAATGTTTTGCAGCCCGTGCCCGCGCCCTTTGTTTTCACCAAAGCCACTGCCATGATCTGTTATCCTGAAGCCGAATGTATGCCCGTCGAATTTTATGCAAATATCGAACATTCCCGATCCCGAATATTTTATTGCATTATTAACAGTCTCCTTGAATATCATGTAGATATTCTGTCGGTAATTAAGCGGAATTTTAAAATGTGGTTTTAGGTTTTCAGTATCGAAGTTAATTTCAATGTCCTTTTCTGCAGCAAAAGTAATAGCAAAGTTTTTCATATAATCAATCAAATCATTCACAGAATCATTTCTGGCGTCGATCGACCAGACCACATCATTCATTGAATTGACAATTTCATTACTTAGTACGTTAAGTTTATCCAATTTTGATTCAAGCCTGGTTCTTTCTGACTCATACTTCAACAAATTTGCTATAATTGAAATTTTTGAAACTGAAGATCCAACCTCATCATGCAAGTCGCTTGCTATTTTTGTCCTTAATTTTTCAATTTGAAGAATACTTTTGAACCTGATATAAACGATAAATGAAATTACTCCGAGGATTAAAACAACTATTAAAACTATAAACCACCACTGCATCCAGAAAGGAGGGAGAATATTGAAAGTAAAATCATTAATTTCTTCGCTTAACAGCCCATCGTTGTTTGTAGAACGGAATTCGAGCCGATAGTTTCCCGGAACCAGATTTACAAAAGTCAGGATACGTTCATTTCCCAGATTCTGCCATTCATCATTAATTCCGTATAACCTGTACATATATTGGTTATCGTTTGATGAAATATAATTCAGGCTTGTAATTTCAAAAGATATTGTTCTTTCCGGATAATCAAAATCCCATTCGGATTTTGTGTAAGGATTTATAAGATTGTCATAAATTTTATTAAGCACCTTGATCTGGGTGATTATTGGCTTTGGTGAGTATTCATTCATCACCAAATTTGAAGGGGAAAATTTTATTAACCCGTTTTTTACGGAAAGATAGATATCGCCGGCGTCTTTGAAAACCGTGTTATCTTGGAAAGGTAAACCTGGAAGTCCTTCTTCTATGTTAAAATTATATATAGAACCGGAAATCATATCTATTTTTAATAATCCATTATCAGTACCTGCCCAAATTATTCTCTGATCTTCTGCAATGATACTCTTAATATCATCGCCCATCAGCCATTTATCAGATTTAATGTAGGTGAATTGTTCATCTGATTTTTTCTTGAAATTAATCCCTCCTCCATTTGTTCCAATCAACAGATCACCGTTATTAAGTTCAAGAAATGAACTGACACTGTTATTATTAAGTGTTTTATTATCATTGTTCTTGCTTTTATGCTGTGTAAAAGTATCGGTCAGAGGAGAGTACTCAAAATAACCGAATCTGGTCGTTCCAAAAAGAATATTCCCATCAGACTTCTCGTATGTTTTGGTGAATATGGCTCGTAAAAAAACCGAGTCGGCTTGAACATAATGTTTTGTAAGCGAAAAATTGTCAGAGTACTTGTAAATTCCATAAGAATGAGCGGAAACCCACAAATTATTTTTACTGTCGATAAAACTTGCATTAATCGTTTTTGTATTCAGCAGTCGCTTAATTATCCGGTATTTTTTTTGAACATCCTGTGAGAGCACATATAAACCATTAAAAAAAGTGGCAATTATCAAATTCCCCTTTTTATCCCGGATAATGTTCTGAATATTTTTCATTAAGATTTCATCGGGGAAGATGTCCGAGGTTTTGGGAGGAACTAGCTTATCTTCTGTTATATTAAATAATCCGATAGTTGATCCAGCTAAAATGTCATCATCTGTTTTTACGATCGAGGTTATGGAAAATTGTTTGGATTTAAAGTCTCCCGAAATCAGTCGGAAATTATCATTGTAAATATTCTGAAAAAAAACACCGTTGTCTTCAGTTCCGAACCATAATATCCCTAATTTATCTTTAAACAGGGTCAGACCGTCTAAATTGTTGAATTTCGCTTCTGAGATAAGATTTGTGCTATGTTTTCCCCGGGGATCAAAAAGATATAAACCACTATCCCAGAGTGCCAATACAAGTTTTCCCGGATAGGACTTTGATTCAGTGATATCTAATATTCTATTATCAGGCATTGAATTATTTTCAAAAGTATATGTTATAAACGAACTGTCATTTTTTGCGAAAAAATTTAATCCTCCGAGCCGCGTTCCCATCCAGATATCAGAATTAATATCTTCATATATTTTCCATATAAAATTATTCCCAAGAGAACCAGTTGTTCCATTGCTTGTGAAGTGTTTTATTTCTTTTATTTTATTATGTATAAATAAACCATGATTTGTTCCTATCCATAAGTTGCCCTGTGAATCCTCCAATAAATCGACAATTGAAGCAGAAGGATCAGAAAGTAAGATTTTTTCGGTTCTATTGTTTTTATAGTCAAACTTAATTAAGCCTTTGGTTGTCCCTATCCAAAAAATTTCACCGGGATATTTATTATCCTCAATTATTGTCCATACGTTTGCAGTGCTTGTTAAGTTACCAGTACTTATTTGAGTGAAATTTCCGGAATCATGCGAGTAAATAGAAATTCCGTTATTATCAGTTGCAACCCAGATCAGGCCATTTTTATCCTCAATAATATCTCTGATAAAATTCCCACTTATGCTTTTGGAATCAAGGTGGTCGTTAACGAATAATTTATGATCATATCCATCATACTTTATCAAACCTGATTTCGTCGCAAGCCAGATAAAACCGTATTTATCCTGTACGATTTGTGTGATACTGTTAAGCGTTTGTGAAGATCCAAATTTAATTTGAATAAAAGGGGAGCCTGAGTTTTGGCCCCATGAAACGGTGGTAACAGATAGTATTAGGCAGTAAAAAAAAAGCTTCAAAATTTTTCCTGAATGACAATGTTGGAAGTTTACTAAAAATTTTATACTTATCAATAAAAATATTTATGCCGGTTCAACCATAAGATAATTTCGGTTATAAAAATTATTGCTAACAACCCGCAATTTTGTCATTCATTTATAACTTTTATATCGTCTCTGTTCTTTATAAAGAATAAAACTCTGAGCCGGAGTGGTTGGTATCAGCGGAAAATTCAATGAAAATGATATAGAAATTGGCGCAGTTTCCGGAAATAAATCAGTATAATGATATTATTTGATAAATGACTAAATTTGCCGAAAGAATCAGTGCAAAGTGAGGAGATTAACCAATGAAGAAAATTTATTCTGTGGTATTAATAATTATATTACTGCATAGCTTTTCTTTTGCAGAAGAAAAAAACAGTTCAAATAATCCACCAATATATATAGCGTTTCTCTGGCATATGCATCAGCCGATATATTGGCCATATGAAAACCTTGTTCAAACAGACCTGCTAAACCGTTTTCCGTTTTCTGTTGTAGATATTCATAATCAGAGACTGGGCCCATACAATTCATGGCCTAAAGATGCAGTTCAGAAAGGAATAGATGCAAACCTCCCGCATCTCGGAGCACAGGTGAGTTTTTCCGGTTCGCTTGTTGAGAATCTGAATAATCTCGAGCAGGCGGGAAATGGTAATTTTAACAATTGGAAGAGTCACTGGAATTACATCAAGAATCAGAACACAAGTCTTGGAAATCCCCGTATGGATATGGTTGGATTCGGTTACCATCACCCTCTTATGGGTCTGATTGATGGCGATGATATCCGCAGGCAGATTCAGGCACATAAGAATATATTTGCTCAGAATTTCCCCGGAACGTATTCAAAAGGTATTTTTCCGCCGGAAAATGCTTTTACAAACAGGATGATACCTGCGCTTAAATCGGAGGGAATTGACTGGGCCTTGATTGACAATGTACATTTTGAAAGGGCTTGTAACGGGTATCCATTCGATCTGGGAGGGAATCTGTGGGAGCCCAACGAATCTGATATTGTGAATCCTGATCCTAATGACTGGGTTCAGCTAAATGGATTGTGGGCGCCGACTAAAGTCTCAGCAAGATGGTCAAGGCAGCCTCGTTATGTTGAGTACATTGATCCGGCAACCGGACAATCTGTAAAAATGATTGCAGTTCCTGCGGATAGATATCTGGGAAATGAGGATGGCAGAGGGGGATTTGGAGCGCTTCAGTATGAAGCAGTTATGAGTCAGCTTGAATCGTATAATACTGACCCGGCTCATCCTATACTGATTGTTCTCGCCCATGACGGAGACAATTACGGAGGGGGAAGCGAAAGCTATTACGGGAGCAATTTCCAGAATTTTGTGAACTGGCTTCAGTCGAACCCATCAAGATTTATCGGAACAACAATTGAGGATTATCTCGAAATGTTTCCGCCTGATCCAAATGATATAATACATGTGGAACCAGGAAGCTGGAGTGGGGCGGATAACGGTGATCCCGAATTTAAAAAATGGCTTGGTGATCCCGGACAGGGAGGCTATTCTGCCGACAGGCATAGCTGGTCTGTAATTACTGCAGCAAAAAACTTTGTTCAGACCGCTGAAAGCATTAATCCAGGCAGCATAAATACTAAAGAAGCCCGGCGTTTCTACATGAATGCTCAGGCAAGCGATTACTGGTACTGGGATGGATCATTAAATGGTATATGGGATTCAAACCCTGCGCGGGCTTGCAATTATGCATTTCCTCTGGCACAGAGTGTTATTTCAGGGGGAACGGATCTGGTCGGCCCATCAATTTTCGATCCGCAGCGGGAACCGTATAATCCCGGAGCGAAAGAATGGAACATTGTAATGTCAAGTGATTTTGAAGTATGGACGTATGTTTATGATTTGAGTACGGTTGAAACTGTAAAACTGAAATACCGTATTGATGAAGACGGCTTGAACGATCCGACTACCACGATAAATGAAACTTATGTCGGGGGGACAGGAGTCGGGAGCTGGCAGGAAATTGTAATGACAAAAACCACTGAGATTTCCCAAACCGATCCTCAGCCTCTCCACAAAGCAGACCGTTATCACGCAATGATCACCGGCATTAAGAGTAAACTTGTTGATTACTATATTGAGGCGGTTGATGGTGAAAGCAACGTTACGAAGAGTTGGATAAAGCATGTATGGGTAGGTGATGGTTCCGGGAGCGGGACCGGAGGAGACCAGACTGTAACATGGATTCCGGAAGAACCCGAAAATGATGATATTATAACCATAACAGTTACAAACGCATTGATTGGCGGCAAACTCCATTGGGGTGTAAATGGCTGGCAGAGTCCGGCTCAGGTTTACTGGCCTGAAGGAAGTGAACTCTGGAATGGCTCAGGTCCTTCATTGGAGTCTCCATTTACTGGTCCTGATACAGCAGGGACACTAACACTTCAGATAGGACCTTTCAATAATGATGTGCAGACGGTCAGCGAAATTAATTTCGTGATACATTTTAATGACAACACATGGAATAATAACAACGGGCAGGATTTTCTTATTGAATTGCCGGATAGCGGCACAGCGACAACTTTTGTTCTCGATGGCAATCTTGATCCCGGAGTTGAACTTCTGGTTTCAAATAACGGAGTGAGCCTGTACGCAAAATATTCTGCTCCGCTGCTTTATCTGGCAACTGAATCGGCACAACAGTCAGGAGGTGATAAATTCCTCTTTGTAAGCGATGATAAGTCTGCGATGGGAATTGCCCCCTGGGGTAAAGCCGGACAGGTTGTTAATTGGGATGCATTTATCGGGAATGAGAGCACGAATAACTGGAGCGGCTGGTTCGATCAGACAAGCGGAGCCTCTGCAATAGCAGGAGCTTTTCTTGAGGGTACAATAAATCTCGGCGCTGAATTAGGATCGGTACCCGACAAAATTTTTATCTGGGCAGCTAAATACCAGACTGCGGATGGCGGAGCTTTGAGCGCTCAGGCGCCAGAGGGAAATGGAGACGGAAATATCGATCCTTCGGAAGTGTTTGAATATAGTACAGGAACCACCGTTCAGTTGACCCGGAATATTCTATTTAATGAGGGCTGGAATCTTGTTTCTGTTCCACTCGCAGTGGCTGATTTCAGTGTGATGACCCTTTTCCCGGATGCCGTTTCAAATGCATTTACGTTCGATAATGGGTATATTTCAGCAGATACAATGGTTACGGCTAAAGGATACTGGTTGAAATTCAATTCATCGGGAATTAGTCCAATTACGGGAAATTCTCCTGGTAGTAACCTGATACCGGTTACATCGGGGTGGAATTTAATCGGGCCGTTTGAAAACGCAATTCAGGTTAGCCAGATAACAAGCAACCCTCCAGGGATCATTTCGTCATCTTTTTTCGGATATCAAAATGGATATGCAAATGCAGATAATATTGAACCCGGAAAAGGCTATTGGGTAAAAGCAAATTCTGCCGGAAATCTTGTGATTGGAGCTTCTGCCAAATCTGTTTCAAAGGATAAAGCTATATTATCCGCTTCTGAAAAGATTTCGATCACTATCGCGGATGCAAGGGGGAAAAATTCTACATTATTCATCTCAAATGCCAATATTCCGGCAGGATTTGATGAACTTCCGCCTCTTCCTCCTTCTGATATATTTGATATTCGTTTCTCTGGAAACAAATTTATCGTGCGGGAATCTTCCGAAATTGAAGAGATTCTTATTCAGGGCATGACACTTCCATTATCAATTAAGATTGGAGGTGGGAATATCAGGGTTTATGATGGCAACTCGGTTGAAGGTTACTTATTAGCTGATGGCAATACTTATATTTTGAAAAATCTTCAGGGTAATACTTTAAAAATTCAATCAGCAAATATTCCCGCTGGTTATTCACTTGGACAGAACTATCCCAATCCATTTAATCCTTCAACAAAAATAAGTTTTGGACTGCCCGCGGATTCAAAAGTTACATTAAAAATCTATAATAGTATCGGGCAGGAAGTTGCCGAATTGTTGAACAGCAATTTTTCTGCAGGCACACATGAAATTATTTTTGATACGGCTGCTTATGGTGTTCTGACTTCTGGTGTTTATTTCTATACAATAGAGGCGGAATCACACACAGGAGGTATGTTCAGAAACGTCAGAAAGATGATTCTGCTCCGTTAGGAATCTGATTAGAATTCTCTTTATTAATCAGAACAGGTCGTGAATAACGATCTGTTCTGATAGACTTTTTTTAATAATGTTAAAAATTAGATGCGGAATTCAGGAGCCGGATAAATTGAAGATTTATGTTGTTGATAAATATAGCTGGTTATTAAGCAGGGGTTACTATTCTTACAAGACGATTTAGGAATGGAGAGTAATGAATTATGGATAAAATAAAAGATATTCAGGCAATAGATAATATTGAAATTGTTTTTATAAAATTTGAAGATTACAAAGATATTAAGCAGGCGATGAATGAAGCTTATTCCAATATGTCTGAAGTCTATTGGAAAGAGCATCATATAAAAACTTTAGTCGAAAAATTTCCAGAAGGTCAGGTTGGAATTAAGATAAATAATGAACTTGCCGGATGCGCTTTATCAATTATCGTAGATTATTCGACATTTGACGAAAAACATACATATAATGAGATTACAGGGGCATATACTTTTAATACACATACTCCTGAGGGTGACATACTTTATGGCATTGATGTATTTATTCGCCCAAAATTCCGCGGTTTAAGACTTGGGAGACGATTGTATGATTACAGAAAAGAACTCTGTGAAAAACTCAATCTCAAAGGCATTGTTTTTGGAGGAAGGATTCCTAATTATCATAAATATTCAAGCCGTTTAACTCCAAAAGAATATATTGAGAAAGTGAGAGTTAAAGAAATCCATGACCCCGTGCTTGACTTTCAGATGTCAAATGATTTTCATCCTGCAAAAGTACTGAAAGGTTATCTCGAGGGCGATAAGGAATCCAAAGAATATGCAGTCCTTCTTGAATGGGATAATATTTATTATGAAAAGCCCTCAAAAAAAGCAGCGGTAAAAAAGACAGTTGTCAGGCTCGGACTGGTTCAGTGGCAAATGCGTTTATATAAAAATCTTGATGAACTAATGCAGCAGGTGGAATATTTTGTTGATGCGGTTTCCGGTTACAGATCAGATTTTGCCCTGTTCCCGGAGTTTTTTAACGCTCCGTTGATGTCGGAATATAATCACCTCTCCGAATCCGATGCAATAAGAAGATTAGCTGATTACACCGAAGAGATCAAGAATCGTTTTGCAGAACTTGCTATATCATATAATATTAATATTATTACCGGCAGTATGCCTGAAGTGGTAGATAACCAGCTATTTAATGCAGGTTATCTTTGTAAAAGAGATGGAGGAATTGAACGATTTGAAAAACTTCATGTGACTCCTGATGAAAAAAAAGTATGGGGTTTGCAGGGAGGAAATATTCTTAAAACTTTTGACACGGACTGCGGAAAAATCGGAATCTTGATTTGCTATGATGTTGAATTTCCTGAATTGAGCCGACTGCTTGCAATCGACGGGATGGATATTTTGTTCGTACCGTTTCTGACGGATACTCAGAATGGTTATTCCAGGGTCCGAAATTGTGCGCAGGCAAGAGCAATTGAGAATGAGTGTTTTGTTGCAATCGCCGGAAGTGTAGGGAATCTTCCAAAAGTTCATAATATGGATATTCAGTATGCACAGTCAATGGTTTTTACTCCCTGTGACTTTGCATTCCCTACAAACGGAATAAAAGCCGAAGCCACACCGAATACTGAAATGATTTTAATTGCTGATGTTGATATTGATACGCTCCGGGAGTTGAATCAGTTTGGCAGCGTAAGAAACCTTAAAGACAGAAGGACTGATCTTTATTCAATTAAGCATAAAAATATTTAAACTTTCAGGTTTAAGATTCATTACTCCGCTTAGTATGAATCGATTATTTAATGAACTCTGTCCGAAAAGCTGAAATAATTTATCGTCCGAATTTTGATTCTGATCAGGCTCAACAAATTTTCCGGTTAACATTCTTTACATACTTTTGATATAACAAATAATCACAATTTTTATTATTAATTCAATTATGGCTGGATTCATTGGACCTTGAAAAGCGTTATGAAAAACTAATTAATTTTCTGACTGACTATATCTATACTGTTCAGATAAAAGATGGAAATGTAACCCAGACATATCATGGACCAGGGTGTAAGGCAGTTACCGGGTATTCATCGGAGGATTATCTTGATGATCCAGAATTATGGTACAGGATGATTCATGAAGATGACCGCGAAAAGGCTTTGGGACAGGCGCAGGATGCGCTCTCAGGAAAGGATGTTCATACAGTTGAGCACAGAATTATTCACAGAGACGGCAGCATTCGCTGGGTGCAGAATAGCATTGTGATTACTCGGAATGAAGCAGGAGAGGTTTCATTTTACGATGGACTCATTAAAGATATTACGAATATCAAGTCAGCCGAATCAGAGGCTGAAATAAGAAAACGGCAGCTAATACAGGCAGATAAAATGGCTTCTCTTGGAATATTAATTGCCGGAATTGCACATGAAATCAACAATCCCAATAATTTTATACTGCTCAATGCCAGATTATTTACTAAAATATGGGCTGATGTTTTTCCGATTCTCGAAAAATATTACCGGGAAAACGGTGATTTTGCAATTGCAGGAATCCTCTACAGCAGAATGAACGAAAAACTTAATATATCTTTGGAAGGTATATTGACCGGATCTGAAAGGATAAAAAAAATAGTTGATAACCTTACCGACTACGCCAGAACTGACAGCGGAAAGCTTGATGAAGAAGTGGATATAAATAAGGTTGTTGATATGGCTATTATGATAACCGGAAATCTGATCAAACGATCAACAGATAAATTCACTCTTATCAAAGGTGAAAATATTCCTACAATAAATGGGAATAATCAGCAGCTTGAACAGGTAATTATCAATTTAATCACTAATTCCTGCCAATCTCTGAGGAATTCATCAGAATGTATCGAACTTTCAACCAAGTTTATTGATAATGAAAATGTAATTGTAATAACTGTTCAGGATAAGGGCCAGGGTATTAAGGAAGATGATCTTAATCGGATTATTGATCCTTTTTTTACAACTAAAAGGGATATCGGCGGGACCGGATTGGGGTTGTCGATATCTTATAATATTATTAAAAGTCATTCCGGCGACCTGAAGCTTGAGAGTAGAATTGATCAGGGAACAAAGGCAATTGTAACACTTCCTGTTAATCAAAAGGGTGAAAGAAAATGAAACCGAGAATTATTCCTGCGCTGCCAATTTTACTTGTAGATGATGAAGAATTATTTCTTTTTTCGGTAGAAATGAGTCTTAGTTCTAATGGCATAAAAAATATTGAGCAGATCAGAGATAGCAGGCAATTGCTGCCCCGAATGGAAAAAAGCCCGGTTTCGCTGGTGATGCTCGATATTAATATGCCTTACGAAAGCGGTCTGGATTTATTACCAAAAATAACTGAAAAGTACCCGGGAGTACCCGTTGTAATAATAACTGCGGTAAATGATGTGGAAAGTGCGGTTAATTGTATGAAACTTGGCGCATATGATTACATTGTTAAACCAGTGGATGAGAATAAACTTATTTCCACTATAAGGCGAGGACTTGAACTTGCGGAGGTTAAATCTGAGAATGAATTGCTGAAGCAGTCTTTTCTAAGGGAAGAACTCGAGTATCCGTCCGCTTTTAACGAAATAATTACAGTCAGCGATAATATGAAATCAATTTTCCGCTATATTGAAGCTATTGGAAGAACAGCTTTGCCTGTGCTCGTTACCGGAGAAACCGGAGCAGGTAAGGAGCTCATCGCCCGGTCTATTCATTCAGTGAGCGGAAGGACCGGAGAATTAGTCACAGTCAATGTTGCCGGAGTTGATGACAATCTTTTTTCCGATACATTGTTCGGACATAGAAAAGGCGCTTTCACAAGCGCTGATAATGAGCGAAAAGGATTAATCGAGCGTGCGGAAAGCGGCACTCTTTTTCTTGACGAAATAGGGGATCTCAGCATAGAATCTCAGGTAAAACTGCTTCGTCTTCTTCAGGATGGGAGCTATTATCCACTCGGATCGGACACAGCCAGATTATCGGATGCCAGGATAATTGTAGCCACTCATCGAGACATACGGAATCTGGTTCAGGAGAACAAATTCCGTCAGGATTTGTTCTATCGTCTTAAATCTCATCATATTCAGATGCCGCCATTAAGGAAGCGGAAAAGTGATATACCGCTGTTAATTGATTTATTTCTTGAGAAGGCTGCAAGATCGCTCGGTAAACCAGTTCCAACTGCCCCAAAACAAATTCACACTCTGCTCTCAAATTATAATTTCCCTGGCAACATCCGGGAATTGGAAGGTATCATTTTTGATGCTGTCAGCAGACATCGAACTGGCATATTGTCTTTAGAATCGATCAGGAACAAAATATTTGAAATGGATCCGGATTTTAATTTCGATGGTTTTTCGCAATCGGCCACAGCACAGGAGATTGAAAAGCCAATAATTCTCAAGGAAAAATTCCCAAGCCTTGATGAGGTGGAAGTCTTTATGATTAAGGAAGCGCTTAACCGGGCTGATGGAAATCAAACGATTGCTTCTGATTTGCTGGGAATTTCCCGTAGGGCGCTTAATAACAGATTACAGCGCAAAAAAAGAGAAGAGAATTTCTAAGGTGTTTTTATATGCGGGAATAAATCAAAACCCGAACTGCGTGTAAGGTTGGTTTCAGTTCCCGTTTTGATTTCGAGTTTGAAAATATCGTAATCATTTATTCCTACATTCCTGTGAAAAATCACAAATCTGCTATCCGAATTTAATACAGGATATTCTCCGTTCCCCAAAATTTTTATCTCAAATGTCCGAAGGGACATATACCAAAGTTTGCCTTCATCGGTTTCCCCGGTTATTCCTTGGCTGTCATTTGAAATACTAATTTTATTTGCCCACCTATTAATATTAGTGAATAATTCAGATGGAGTTCCCGAAAGCAGGTTAAGCCATACAACACTTGTTTTTAGTTCGTCTCTGTATTGAAAAATTATTGAATTTTCATCAACAAAAAAAGGCATTCTTAAACTATATGCCGATTTGCAACCATATCGTTTTGTCCTTTCAGTGCCGTCAGTTTTCACTGTTTCAATAAATGCACTGTCATTTTTTGAGGACGTGAAAACTAATTTTGTTCCCGATGGACTGAATGAAGGTTCAATATTCAAACCGTCATTCAGAGTCAGATCATATTTGCTGTTATCATTCAGATTCAGCAGAATTATATTTCGTGTAAAGGTCGGGCGATCATAGAATTGCTGATAAGCTATAACATCGTTCATTGGAGAAATGACGATCGGTTCCTGAACACCGCTATCGAAAAAGACATCCCCCAGATCCGTAATCATTCCGGTATCGAAGTCATAGCGCTGAATGACCGAACTCCATTTTTTAACGAAAACCATAAATCTTCCGTCCCCGGAAATTGTGAAGTGATCAGAATATGGTGTCGGAATTTGCTTATGCCAATTGCTGCCATTCATATCCATGATCCATAAAAAATCATCATCCATATACCCGGTGCCTCTGGAAAACACGATTAGGTCATTAGCAGGTTTACTTCCTGTTATTGGAATAAGAACAGACATGTTTTTATTAATGATGATTGATGTATCTTTGATAATGGCACTGTCAGCCAATACCGAAAGTGAATATGACCCGGAGGGAACATCCGTGAATTTAAATAGATCTGAGATAGTTGTATCCCGAAGGGTTATCTTATTTCCGGCAAGTAATATTTCGAATTTGTAATAATTCCAACTATAATCAGTCGCCAATGCACCACTTAAGGTAAATGAATTATGCACTGGTATATCAGTCGGGTTGGATTTGCATGAAATAAATATTAAAATCAATAAAAATAATCTTATGCACAATATTTTCTTTTGGCCGCTCATCGTCACCGCATCTCAAATGGACTAATAAATATAGTAATATTTCCGGTATCTGCGTTTTTATCAGCAAACATTAATGGGTTTGGAATTTGCTCGGGAAATATCGGTTGGAAAAAATATTAAAGATTATTAGTGAAATTACCTCTAATAAGAGTGCCACAAAACTGCAATGCCGCCTCGTGGGGTATTTACGTTAAGCCATTGAAATACAAGGTTTTATGCGTAACATATCCTAAACGGGTTTCCAAAATGTGGCACTTAGAAAATCTGCTCATCAAGTTGCAAGTGTCTATATAATAATAACTTAGTTTCTCTTCAGATCATGGCACAACATTTGTAATATTATCTGTGAATTTCGTTTTGAAAGGAGTAAGTTGAAATGAAAAGTATAAGACGAACATTGATGATAATAATAATTGTGTTTTTGATTACTAATAATAGCGCTGCACAGCCTGCAAAAAACAGGGAAATTCTTGCTGAAAAGAATCTGATTTATTCTCTGACTCAGAAAGTGGACGGAATTATTGAATCGACACTATATAACACTCTTTTTCTTAAAGAGTATTTTCCATCAATGAATTACAGTAAAGTAATTCCGGTTTTGGAACAATTATCGAACACAACGCAAAACCCAAGCATTAAATATAAAGCTAATTTAGCGGCAATGTATCTGAAGTATTGCGATTCCTTAGGGCTGAATCCGGAAGTGATCAGAGGTGATCAGGCTGCTGGTTTCAAAGCAGTTGCCAATGAATTAAACGATAAACTTTTAGCAAGTTTTTAATATAGATTCCTGGTTCATTAGTCGGGCTGGTCAGCACCCTCCCAAACTGGCCGGCCGGCTTTATTTGCCCCGACACAAATCTTGTTTTCCAACCAAATAACTATACTTGTTCCTTTAATGTGATTTTAGTTTTGGATAAATGCTCTGAAATTTTATAAATAATTATGAAACCCCTGACTAAATAATATTTATTTAACCAGGGGTTTAATATAAACGGACAAGCTGCAAAATTTATCTTCTTCGAGAAGAGTCTCGTTTCAAATCAGGGGACCCCCTACTTGTCGAGTGTTATACTTCCTGAGCCCGAAGATTTGACCCAATATCCTTTTCCGGGTTTGAGCGTATCTGCTAAAACATAACCTGAGTCAAATTCATAGAAAGCACTCTCCAAAATTCCAGGAGGATTGGTAACAATTGTATTCACAGGCAATAATGTGTTAAAGGGACCTATCAGGTTCCATCCCTGTAAAAGTGAAATGGGAATTTGCGGCTCAGTACCTGAAAAGTCGAATGATTGTGCGGAATTAAATTTGACCCAGTAGCCACTGGCATTTTGTAATACTGATGAAGCAGAATACCCCCCATCAAATCCATATACCGGAGAAGCCGCCTGTGGAAAAACTGCGCCGGATGTCATATCATTTAGGAGCAAAGGAACTGAGACAAGATTCCAGCCTGGTCCGCAATCGAAATGAGAAACTATATTATTGTTCGAAACTGCGATGCTAAAATTCTGGGCAAAATTCCATTCCTGTTTCTTGCTCATACCGGTTGCATATAAAGTAATTGTGCCCGGTATGGAAGGAGCGGTTACGGTAAAATTAAATGTATAAGAACCATTTGAATATGTTTTTGATGAAGGTTGTGTCAATTCAGAATTCAGGACTTTCAGGTTGTTATCTACTTTGGCAAGTGCTCCGGAGGAGAGAGCAATGTCCACTCCAACTTTACTTCCGGAACCTCCTGAAATCCTCACAGAATAGCTGCCCGTTTCAGAAGGGGCTAATTCTGAAGGTCCGATGATCTGAACCAGAATTGATGAAGAAGCTCCGCTATGAGTACTGTGGCAAGCTCCGCATCCCGAAGCATTCGTTTTAGATGTATATCCTGAAACACCATTGGGATAAGCATAAATATTTATAGCTGTGAAAAGAACAAAAAAGAATATTTTCCTGTACATTACGAATCCGTTAATTTTTAATATTGCCTGATATTAAGATATGGGAAACGAGTTTTCCACACAAATTATCGAAGTAATATTCATTCAAAATTCAGCCTGAAATAATAAAAATTTGATTAAAACAGGATTCTATATTGCATTACAGGGAATATACCAAGTTGATATTCTGTATTTATTCCACCTGTCCGCCTGTTAAAATGCTTTCTATAAACATTTTTATTATCAGTTACATTCTGGATTTCAAGAATATATTCCTGGGTTATTGATGAGGAATTTATTCTATACCCTATTTTCAGATCAGAACGGAAATATGGTTCATATTGTAATGAAAAAGCTTCGCTCCCGATAATTGACTCCCTTCCGGAAGCAAGAGATGCAGCAAGGTCAATCGGCGAATAATATCTGCCGCCTGCATAGGTAGCTTTTATATCAAAAAAAAGGACATTGTTACCGATATTGAATTCTTTCCCGCCCAGAAGGTTTATAACATATTTCCCGTTATATGCAGTGTTTCTCCAAATATTATCAGAGCCTGCATATTTCGACTCGAAAAGTGATGAGGTCAGCAGGAAATAGTAATCATCATTGAAGATTTTTTCTAAAGTGACTTCGAAGCCAAAATTTTCACCTTTGCCGTTATTTATAAGATCGACCTGGTCAGTAGTGCCAAAATCTGATCCATAGTTTAGTAGTGAGAACGATGAGGGTGTTCTCGTTACCGGTACATTAAACAAGTACTGATAATAAACTTCGGTTTTAAGTCTTAAATCGGAACTGAGATCAACATCATAACTCGCGGCGATATGATGGGATTTTGTAAAACTGAGATTCGAATTTGCTTCAATCATATTTCCAAAGGCATCTCTGTCAATAGTGAAGTATATTGGCAGCGGCTGAATCTGGCTATGCAGTCCGTAACCAATGCTAACTCTTTGTGTTGTGTTTAGTTGATAAACAATTCCTAATCTTGGCTCAATGGAATTCGATCCGTTTAAAGCAAAGTACATATAGTGTAATCCACTGTTAAAAGTGATGTTTTCTGCCATCCGGTACTTATAAGCAGCATGAAGTTTTAGCAGATTTGTATTTCCTGTTTTACTTTTAATTGTCTCCCAGTTTCCGCCTCGTAATTGTTTTTCTGAAAGAGTGAGGTTGAGATAATTCAGATCTGCTCCAAATGAGATTACATTTTTATTGTCAATTTTGCTCTGAAGTGCAGCACTCAGTATATATTTATTCTCTTTATTGTAAATATCGATATAACGGGTAATGATATTCCTGTCCACCGAATTGATAGAATCAAGAGCGATGGATTCCTCAAGCATGGAAAATCCAGATATAATCTTGTAGAAAGTGTTCTTTGAAAGGAAATAAGTTTGCGAAATGCTGAGAGCCCCTGAATTTACTTTATCATAAATATTATCATTTTCTATTCCATAAAGATCATTTTCGTTTTCAGGGTCAGTTTCACTTCCTATAAGATCGATTGAACTGATTCCGCCTATGCCGAATACTGAAAAAGTTCCGGCTGATTCAGTCGGAATGTTCAGTTTGAAATTCAGGTCCTGATAATAGGGAACCGCAACGCCCGTTCCGAGATCGAATCCGATTTCTTTCACAGCACCCAGAGTCGAGTACCTGTAATTAGCAAGATAAGAGGAGTTCTCACTTAATGGCAAAGGACCTTCGGCGCCAAACTCGAAACCATTAAACCCGACCTGTCCTAAGAATTCACTTTTATTAGGCGAACCATTACGAATATAAAGATCAAACACACCACTCAGGGCATTACCATAATCTGCAGGAAAAGCAGCCGTAATAAAATCCGATTTATCCAGTACATTATTATTCAGCATACTGACGGGTCCTCCTGTTGAACCGAAAGATGCAAAATGATTGGGGTTCGGTACTTCAATTCCTTCAATTCTCCAGAGAAGTCCAAAAGGCGAGTTTCCGCGAATAATAATATCATTGCGCGAATCATTTGCACCGCTAACACCAGCATAATTGGCAGCCATTCTTGCAGGATCATTCCGGCTGCCTGCAAATCTGGCAGTCTGTTCTGAATCAAAACTTCTTATGCTAACTGAAGCATCCTCGTTTTTAACTGCAAATGCACTTCCGGAACCCGTTACAACAGCTTCTTCCAATTCGAGTACTGTTGGTTCAAGTTCAATGTTGATATAAAATTCTTTTCCCGAAATCAATTGCAGATTGTTTTGTACATACTCCTTGTACCCTATTGCTGTTACTCTGACAGAGGTTTTGCCGATCGGCACATTTTTAAGAAGAAAATATCCGTGTTCATCTGCCGCAGCTCCAATGAAAGGGTCGCTGCCGGGTACAATGACATTGGCGCCGGTAATTGGGAAGCCTGAGTCGATATCTAATACTCTGCCTCTGATATTTTGTTTGATATCATTGGTTTCAGCGATGATACTGATATATAAAAATGAAAATATGATTAACACAAAGAACTTTTTCATACAAACCCTCAAAAATTTCTTTCAAAAATCAGCAATTTCTACATATCAATTCATTGATTAAGATCAATAAATCTACTGCCGGACTTTTTTCGATTTGATCCTGCTCAAAGCTTCAGGGGTGATTCCAAGAAATGAGGCTATCATATACTGCGGCACTCTTTGCAGAAGAGGCGAAAATTGCTGCTGGAGTTTTTCCCAACGGGTTTCGGCTGAATCAAGAAGCAGAGAAACAGACCTTCTTTCAATCATCACATAAAGAAACTCAGCAATAAGCCTTCCCATTTTGTCAAGCGAATGATGCTTGTTGTACAAATAATTCATGTCCTTTTTATAAAGGAAAACTAATTCACAAGGCTCAAGCGCCTGTATGTGGTATATTGAAGGAGATCCGGTAAGGAAACTTGAATAATCGGTTACCCAGAAATTTTCGATGAAAAATCCTGTGGTTTTTTCTACCGATTCTAATGTATGGTACATTCTCAGGAAACCTGTATTGATAAAAGCTACATAATCACAGATCTGCCCCTGTTTAAGTATCAATTCCTTCTTTTTAATTTTTTTTACCGAAAGATGTCGCTCAAAATCTGACCACTCATCATCGGAAATTTTCACCAAAGAATTACAGTATTTGTTTAACGCTTCGAATTTCATTTAATAACTCTTAACTTTGATTAAATATAGTATTTCTTTCGTAAAGATTATAAACTTCCCGGCTTTTTTACTCTCAGAAAGTAAAATGCGGATAGTTGGATTGTCACTGCCGAAAAAACAGATTGTTTAAGTTGTGTTTTGACTGATAATACTTAATAAGGCATTTGCCGAATTTTCCCATGAATACCTCAAGGTATTTTGTTTTCCCCTCCGGGCTAACTCACTGCGGTAATTTTCATCAACAAGCAATTGCCTAATAGAATTAGTGATGGTTTCTACAGATTGTGGGTCTGTGAACTCTGCCGAATCTCCAAAAATCTCATGGAAACAGGAATTGTTGGATACGATCACAGGACAATCGCAGGATTGCGCCTCAAGTGGCGGAATACCAAACCCTTCGTAGAGTGATGGGAATAAAAACAGTTTTGCGGTTTTATAATAAAGTATCAGTTCTTCATCAAAAAGATTTCCTCTGAATAATATATTATCGCTAAGATGTTTGGATAATTTTTGTGATTTGTGAGCTTTCTGTTTGTTCCCGATAATTACAAGCTTCAGATCGGGAATCTTCAGCGAATTAAAAGCGATTATCGAATTTATCAGATTTTTTCTTGGGTCAAGTGATCCCACAGTGAGTATAAAATTTTTGCGTGTTTGGTTATTATGAAGCGATTGATCATTCCATGCCACTGCGTTGTTGATAACACTTATTTGTTCTTCAGGGAGATGAAAAAATTCTGCAATCTCATTTTTCGAAAAATTACTGACAGTCAGGATTCGCAGTGAATTTTCCAGGGATTTTTTCAGCAATATTTTATTATAAAGATAATAGGAATATGAGAACCATTCGGGGTGCTTTAATACGGACATGTCATGAATCGTAAGAAATTTATTTTTATAACCGACCGGGCCTACTCCTCCAAAATTCAGAAGTAAAGGATTACCAAGCTTCCTGAGATATGAGGGCAGTGAGAACTGCTCCCAGCCATTTATATTACTCATTCCAAAACAGACTGGATTTATCTCGGAGGCGATACTAAGATTTTGTACTGAAGGGGGCGCAAGAACAACAATCTCCTTTCCGGATTTTACCAAACGCCTGCTGAGTTCAAGCGCAAAACGCTGCACGCCAGTAAAAGGCTGAGCTAAAAATTTTCCATTAATATAGATTGTTGAGGACATAAATTAATTTACGAAAAAAATATTATCCTCACTATAGATATTTAAAGATTAAAATAATTTTTTAGCAGGAAAGAGCATCTCAAATAGTTGGTTATATCTTTGCTGCCAGTCATTTCCTTTGAGAAATTCTGAAATTATTTCCGGCGAAAAGAGAAGATCGCTTGATTCAGAGACATATTTAACAAATTCGTCTTCAGTCTTTGCGATAAACACAGAGGGATTTAGCAGCTCAATTTCTTTCCAGGAAGTGGTTACAACCTGAAGTCCTGCTGAAAGATACTGATACAGTTTTAACGGATTTACATACTTAATTAACTCGGGATTTTTACTAATATCAAATGGTATTATACCGATATCACAATTACTAAAATACCTATGAAGTAAGTTGTAATCTTTAAAACCGAGCAAATATACATTAGGATTGTGAGAGAAAAAGTTCTTAAGATGATCATTTTCGCCAATGATTACGAATGAAAACAAAGGCAGCGATTCTGCCGTTTTCCTTACAAGTTCAGCATCGAATCTCAGTTTTGTCTCACCGGCATAGATCACACGCGGATGCGGTATATTCATCAGATCATGCGGTTCAGGGGAGCTTTTTTGGGAGAACATCTTAATATCTGCACCGTTTGGAAAATACTCAGGTTTTAAGGGCTCCAGTTCATCAACGAATTCACGCAGAGATTTGGCTGTGTAAAGTGTAAAATCGCATCTACCGGCAAACATTTTATCGAACCTGAATGCCGTTTGGGAAAAATTCTTGTTGCTCTTGTAATTATCAGTTACTCTGAAAACACTTCTTAAATGGGGAATGTTTTCAAGGAGAAAAGAGAAACGGCTATTATCCGCATATATAAGATCGACTTTCTCAAAGCCATTTTTTTTAAGCAATGAAACAATTCCAGGGAAGGCAAACTTTGCCCAGTTTTTGTAAACATAATCGGATCTTAGTATTGGATAATTATTTGTGGTAATCATTGAAAACGGAACATAAGCCCAGATTTTTCCATCAAAGGAAGATTGTCCACCCCTTTTCCAGAGTTCGTATCTTTTTATCAGCTCAGAACCCTGTCCCGAAATAAAATGGAGTGGTGAGATAGGATCGGAAACAAATGCAACTTTCCATCCGTTTTCTGCAAATACTTTGGCAAGTGAATGTGTCCCGACATGGTAAGAGGAATTGTAGCTTAGTGTGGAAATAAATATCGCTTTTTTTGTCATTCCAGTTATTTGCTTAACAGATAAAAAATATGATAAGGATTTTCTTCGGGAACAAAAGATTTGATGATTTTCAGCTTTTTGTTGATTACCTTTTCGATATCCCGACGGTAACATCCGGGTGTCCCAACTTCCCAGTAATGCTGCCCGTCGAATTTATGTTTTTTGTAAAATCTCGGCATAAGATACTTAAGACTAATTTTGTGGATTGCCGGAAGATATACTGAAACTGAAAATTCATGATGTGCATTCGGCAGACTAATAAACACATATTTACTGCTGATCCTTGCCATTTCATCAAGGGCAGCAGGGAACAACTCAAACGGAATGTGCTCAAGCACCTGGAAAGCGGCGCTCATTTCGAACGATGAGTCTTTTACAGGAAGCGCTGTGACTGATGCCGTGATATCAGGTAAAATGTTTTTTGTGAAATCGACACTTTTATAATGTACTGACGCAGGCAATAGTTTTTTGAGTATAAAATTTCCAGGACCGACTTCGAGAATAGATTGAGTCTCCAGTTCCATTATCGTATCTAACTGATAATAGAAGGATGCAAATCTTTTGGGATCGACATAATCCGAAAATTTGTAGTGAGATATATCTACCTGTTCATTCATGCTGATTTCCTGATTTGCCTGTAAACAAGATAGTAAGTTAATATTTTATTTCCCACAGATGCTCCTATCATCGATATTATTGCTGCTGTAAAACCGATAACAGGTATTAAAAGGGCTGAAAATACAATATTCAGTATCCCGAACGGAATTGTTAAAAGGCTGTAAATAGCTTTACCGCCGGAAATAATAAATGGTTGTGACATAGCTGATGTTACCAGAAGGAAAGGAAGGTTAATTATCAACAAATTAAAAGTAAGATAAAAATCGGGGACATCATATTTGGGAAGAAAAGCCGGGATAATATATGGCATAATAAGTAGTATCAATCCGGATACCACGATTGCAAGCGGAGTAAGGTATAGCAGCATTTTCCTGAAATAATCTGAAATTTTGTTTGCTCTGCCGGCTGCATTAAGCTCTGCAATTTTTGGAGACAGAACCTGCCCGAGAATCATAAACGGAAATGCCAGAAAAGCAGTGATCTTGTCGCTTAATTCAAAATAGGCGATCTCTTCAATAAAACCGAATTGCCCAAGTATCAGCGTACATGCTCTTGTATAAAGATATGTGCCGAATCCGGCTATCCCGACCAGAACTGAATAACGGAGCAGATCTTTGATAATTTGTTTATCAAGTTCGAGTGCATATTCATTAAGACGAAAAGCCAGGGCTGCAAAGTAAATGAAATAAAAAAAACTGTACGACATCAGCGCGCCATTCAACCCGTATCCGGATATAAGTAAATATGCCGCCGCCAGGGAGATAACTGCTGAAAAGATTGAAATGACCGACAATTCATCGAATCTTTTCTGTCCTGTGAATATTCCATCAATGAGCATTGAAGCGGGAAGGAAAAGAAGAGCGGGGAGTATATATATAAGGTCAATGTGATATTCTTCGAAAATTGCAGATCGGAAGAAGAAAATTACCATTCCCGATAAAATTGTCAGTAGAATTACCGGAATCATTGCATTAAAAAAAATCAGGCGGATTTTTTGAGGCGATTTTACGCTGAATTCCGCAGTGATTTTTAATGCAGTTTTTGAAATACCAAAATCTATCAGAGATCCGAATAAAAGTATTACCGCTATGGCATAATTATAAATACCGACGTCCTCTTTAGGAAGTATCCGGGCAGAAACCAGAAGTATAAATAGCAGTACTCCCTGTTTTCCACCAATCTGGAGTGCTCGGAGTATATAGTGTTTCAGATTATGTCCAATAGTTTAATGAATAAAACCGGGTTCTTTAAAATAAAAAAGGCTGTTGAAATTTATTCAAGATCAACAGCCTCAATGTAATTTAAATAGCAGATTAATTTGCTATGTATGCGAACCAATTGCCGGAGATGTTGTTTATTTTAGCATCGCCCCAGGTATTAACTTTGAGTACGAAACTATCACGGCTAACAGCAGTAGCTGTAACTTCATATCTGAGGTTAGTATTGCTAACTGCATCCATTTTGGTGACGCCAATAACTACATTTGGTCTGGCTTCAAAAGGTTTTTCGAAAACAACTTCAACGGTGTAAGCTCTTGAGCCTTCGCCTTCATGAAGATTGTAACCTGCTTTACCTTTTTCAGCGGTAAATGTACCGCTTACCATCTGCTGTGCATAATTTGCAGTGGTGAGACCAAGAAATAAAAAGAGAACTACTAAGAGAGCTGCTTTTTTCATGATTCCTCCTGTTTTTGTTATTAAATGAAAAAACGCTTAAAACATTTTCTTCTTTGATCACAAATTTAATATATCAAGTTAAAATAAATAAACTAAATTTAAAAGTAATAGATAAAATTTTATTAGTTTCAATTTGAAAAAATCTTGATTTGGACAATTGCAGATTAACTTAAGTTCCATAATTATTGCAAAAAACGAAGCCGGGAATATAAGAAACTGTATTGAAAGTCTTTCCGGAGTTATCGATGAGATAGTTGTCGTAGTTGATAGTTCATCAAGTGACGATACTTACCGAATTGCTGCAGGCTACCCGAAAGTAAAAGTATATAGTTCGGAATGGCTTGGCTATTCAGGGACTAAAGAATTCGCATTATCAAAAACAACAAATGACTGGGTTTTTTGGATCGATGCAGATGAAACACTTACAGATGATTTAAAAAACGAATTAGCCGGATTTAAAAAATCAACACCAGCCTATGATTCATACCGGGTTGCACGCCGGGCATATTTTCTTGGAAAATGGATAAAACATTCAGGCTGGTACCCTGGAAGGGTGACAAGGCTTTTTAATAAGAAAAAAGCCGGCTTCAGCGATTCCCAGGTTCATGAATCTCTCGTAATTAAAGGTACAACCGGCAATTTGAAAAATGATTTGAATCATTTTACCGATCCGGACATTTCTCATTATTATTCAAAATTCAATAACTACACAAGTCTTGCCGCCGGAGAAATCTTTGCCAAAGGGAAAAAAAACCGCTTAAGCGATCTTTTAATAAGACCGGTTTTTATTTTTATTAAAATGTATTTCCTCAGGTTCGGTTTTCTGGATGGAAGGCACGGTTTTATTTTAGCTGTATTTTCTGCAAATTACGTCTTTACTAAATACTGCAAATTATGGGAAATTTTTGAGCGGAAAGGGAACAAATGACAATTGGAATAATTCCTAATATTATTAAGGAAAATATAGTTGCCGTTGTGAGCACACTTGTCGGGAAGCTCGAAAAATTTAATGTCCGATATATTTTGCACAATGAATTACTGAAATTCTCAGGTAAATTCTGTGACAGGTTGCAAAATGCTGAGTACGGGGATTTTACTTTTTTGGCTGAGCATTCTGATTTTGTTATTTCTATCGGCGGTGATGGTACGATGCTCAATACTGCGTTCGCATTGAGGAAATCAAATCTCCCGCTTTTGGGACTTAACCTGGGAAAACTTGGATTTCTTGCGGAATTTGAACTCTCCGGGATTGACGGTCTGATTCAGGATCTGGTTGAAAATAATTACACAATTGAGGAGAGGCTCACATTATTTGCCCGGTGTGAGGCGGCTCCCGAAGATGAACTCTTTGCTGTTAACGATATCGTTATTGATAAGGGCAGGTGGCCTAAGATGATCGAGATGACTATCAAGGCGGATCAGGATTATGTTACAACGTTCTCAGCCGATGGGCTTATTATCGCTTCGCCTACCGGCTCAACAGGCTATTCCCTCTCGGCAGGCGGCCCTATTGTTAATCCTAAAGCTAACGTTCTTGCACTCAGTCCTATCTCGCCACATTCACTTACAATGAGACCTCTGATTCTTTCAGCCGATCAGAAAATTACTGTTAGGGTGATGTCTCAGTACAAGAGTGTGCAGATAAACTGCGATGGTCAAAGAGTATATTATTTTAATCCTCCTGTCGATATCTCAATTGAAAGGAGTGTTTTTCCGATGAGATTGGTGCACACAAAAGCTACAGATTATTTCCAGATTCTCAGGAAAAAATTACTCTGGGGACTTGATGTGCGAAAAGTATTAAACAATAATCAGGGTTAATTCTAAATGAAATATCTATTGCTGCTTTTTCTTTTCTTTTCATCAATTCATGCACAGGATTTGAACAGATTGGAGAAGGATTCAAAATCCGAAAAATTTAATCTTGTTGGTGAAGTCTCAAGGGATGCATTTTTATTAGATAATTACAAATCGTGGTTTGAAGAGGAATATAACAATTACAGGGTGGACGTGGCAACTGCTGATAATTTGAAAGAGCAGCTTTCAAGAGTTCAATTTTTGATTGTTTTCGGTACATGGTGCAGCGACAGCAGGAGAGAGGTCCCAAGATTTCTTAAAATTCTCGATTACATCGGGGTTGAGCAGGAAGATATCAGATTTATCGGAGTTAACCGGGAAAAGAAATCAGGACTTCAGGTTATCGATAAACTTGAAGTAGAGTTCGTCCCAACATTTTTTATATACTTGGGGGAGATTGAAGCCGGACGGATTATCGAAGCTCCCGAAACAACTCTGGAAGAGGACATGGCTGAGATAATATTTTCGGTTCCGGAATAATGCTTTCCAGCGCTGGCATAAAACAGAAACAATAAAGATTTTTCTGTTTTCAAAAGTATCGAAAAATATTTGCGTCCCGGGAAGGAAGGAATTATTGGGGTTTGATATGAAACAATTATTTCTTATACGACATGCAAAATCAAGTTGGGATCATCCCGATCTTGATGACTATCAACGCCCATTGAACAAGAGAGGCAATAAAGACGCGCCTGAGATGGCAAAGCGTATAAAAAAAGCTGGAATTTTTCCTGAACTTATAATCTCGAGTCCCGCTTTAAGAGCTTTCACAACTGCAAAAATATTTGCAGCCGCTCTCGACTATAGTGAATATGACATTGTTCTCAAAGATCAGCTTTATGAAGCTGGTATCAGAGACATTGAAGAAGTGGTTAAATCGATCAGTGATGAGTATTCGAAAGTTTTTATCGTCGGACATAATCCGGGACTGACTCTGTTCAATAATGAAATATGCGATCTGAAACTCGAGAATATTCCAACTTGTGGGATTAGCGCTGTTTATTTTAATCTGACCGAATGGAGAAAAGTGAGTGCCGAAGCGGGAAGAAGTCTTTTTTATGATTACCCCAAAAGGATTTAGAGATGCGGAATATTTATTTTGACCGTGAACTTAGCTGGCTTTCTTTTAACAGCAGGTTACTTCAGGAAGCGGCAGATGAAAGTAACCCGCTTTTTGAAAGATTAAAATTCCTTTCAATTTATTCTGCAAACCTCGATGAATTTCTGCGGACACGGGTCATACCGCTCAGAAGCCTTCTGATGCTTCCGAAAGCCTCGGTTCGAGAGCTTGATTTCAACCCCGTGTTACTTCTCGGTTCCATTAAAAAAAATATTTTCAGTCAGCAAAATGAATTCAGCAGGATTTACCGGGAGTCAATACTCCCTGCTCTTGAGAGAGCAGGAGTTACTTTTCTTGCAATTCATTCGCTTGATGATTCAGATAAGGAATTTCTTGATAATTATTTCAACACTGAAATCTCAAACCTGCTCGATCCGATAATCATCAAAAAGAAAAAAGATGTTCCGGAGTTAAAAAACAATATCCTTTATCTTGCAGTGAGACTCGCGAAATTGCAGGAAACAAAATCAGGATCGAAACACTTTTCCGCCTTCGTCGAAATTCCTTCCGATAAATTACCAAGATTGATCAAATTGCCGACTCTCACAAAAAAATCTTATATCTTTCTCGATGATGTTATACGAATCAATCTTAAGAAGCTGTTTCCGGGATATCGTGTGATAGACTCGTTCTCGATTAAATTGATCAGAGATAATGAGCTATTCCTGGATGAGCAATTTCCCGGCTCAATCAGATCGAAAATCATAAAGGCATTATCACTCAATAAAAATAGTGTGCCTTGTCATCTTTTTTATGATGGAAAAATGCCTGCTAATTTCCTGAAATTCCTGAGAGATATTCTTTCGCTTGAAAAGGAAGACCTTGTCAGTATGTGGAGGTATCATAATTTCGTTGATTTTCTAAAATTTAAAAATCCTGGTATTAAAGAACTGGAGTACCCGAAAACTGCAAGATTAAAATATCCAAAACTGAATGAAAATAATATTTTCGATGTAATTTCCGCGAAAGATCTGCCGGTATATTATCCATATTTTACTTTTGATCATTTCCTTGCATTTATAAAAGCTGCGGCTTCTGATCCAAAAGTCCGAACTATTAAGCTTACTCTTATGGGAGCGATGCCCGGCTTCAAATTAGTTAAGGAATTAATGAACGCGGCAATTAGCGGTAAGCTTGTAACTGCTTTTGTAGGGACTAAAACCAGTTTTGGTGAAGAAAAGGAACTTGGCTGGGCATATGCAATGCAGAATTCAGGTGTCAGAGTAATCTATAACTCTCCCGGACTAAATCTTCATGCCAAAGCCGCATTAATAACGCGTTTCGAAGATGATCAGGAAAAAGAGTATGCCTACTTTGCCACAGGTAACATTAACGAATCAGATACTTCTTCAAATACTGATTTTGCGCTTTTTACCTCTGACGCAATTCTTACGCGGGAGCTAAAAGGTTTATTTGAACTCTTTGAAGAAATTATTTCCGAATACAAGTTTAGCGACTTATTAGTCTCAGGGTATAATTTGAGGAAAAAGTTCAGCGAGTTGATTGATAATGAGATAAAAAATGCCGTAAAAGGGCTTCCTGCAGGGATTACACTAAAGTTAAATCATCTGGAAGATAAAAAACTTATACGAAAATTATATGAAGCAAGCAACGCAGGAGTAAAAATCAATATTATTGTGAGAGGTGTTTGTGTTTTGGTGCCCGCTCTCAAAGGGCAAAGTTCAAATATCAAAGTGATCAGCATTGTTGATCGGTTTCTTGAACAAAGCAGGTTTTACATTTTTGAAAACGGAGGCGAACAACTGTATTTTTCCGGCTCGGCAGACTGGATGAGGCGGAATTTTAAAACAAGAACCGAAATTGTTTTCCCTGTAAAGGATGTTAAAATTAAAGAATTAATTGGCGGCATCCTCAAAATTTATCTCAAGGATAATGTAAAAGCCCGAATAATAAATATGAAGGGCGGGACATTGAAAAAACCCAGGGCAGAGAAAAAATTGCGCAGATCACAGACTGAGCTGATGAGTTATCTTAAATCAAATCTTTTATCTTCACAATAATTTCCGCACCGATGTGGTGCCGCCTGTAAAAGGGATGCTCCATCTATTGGCGGTTACGATAGCTTTATAATGATCTGGTATGTGGGAGAACACAGGTAAACCAACAGTATTATTCCTTACTTGTATTAATTCCAAACCTCTATTGTGCGGTGGATTGTTTAATTCATTAGAAATTTCAGGAATAGCAGATAGGTTTAGCTTGAGATTATCGGCATAATGCACGCCATCGGCAAGGGTACATTGGCAAGGTTCAATATCCTTTAAAATAATCACTGAATCTAACATTTTATCATGAATTAAAAAATTTGTCATCAACCCATTTTGAAGGGTTTTGATATATGTAGGATTGTATCCTATCGAACGAATTTTTGTCCCGGATAATATGGTCGTGGAAGCGGGTTTGCCATTCAAAATTGAATCCCAAACGATGGGCATGTTTTGCAACGGCCGATTTATATGAACGGATGATTGTTGAAACCGAATCCGGTTTTGGCGAAATTGATGCCATCAATGCATCGGGTGTTTGTTGCGATGGTTGTGATGATGGTTGCGTTGATTGTTGTAGAGACGTTGCATGCAACGTCTCTACGTATCCCCCATTATCCGTATGATCATTCAATATCAATATACCATGAACGTGGTTGGGCATTACCACAAATGCGCCCAATTCGATGTTCCGAACGGTTTTTTATTTCATACCACATAACATCGGCAATAACACCGATCGTTGATAATTTCATTTCATGATTTTCGATTTCACCAAAATAATGTTCGCGGTTTTGGGTGCAGATTGTAATAAAATATACCCCCGACCAACGATAATCCCAATTTTGCAGCCGGGCTGAGGGGATGCGGTATTAATTCCGAAATTTATCGGACATTATTAATTTCTCAATAAAATACAGGAAACATGTGTTTCAAAAAAGCATTTTGTATCATTTGATAACAACAAATTCTCTGAAATTTTTTTTATCAATTACATTGCTTTCCGCATTATATGTTTCGGTGAAAGTTTTGGGCAATTTTTGAGATTTCTTTTTGTTCCATTTAAATTCATACCCAAATATCTTTCCGCCATTTTCTTCCACAAAGTCAACTTCCTGCTGTTGTTTCGTTCTCCAAAAGTATGTGTGAGCAAGACTTTGTTTATATTCAATCTGTTTTATTCTCTCTGAAATCAGGAATTACTTTTAATTATTATATTCACTAAAAGTTATATCTATGCGGGATTATATTATTTTCTATGATTACGCTGAATGGTCGAGGCTATGAAATTGTTGGGGTTTGTGGGGCGGTTTATTGTTCGACACTGTAAAAGTTTATGATTTCCCCAGACCTTCGATTTACCACTTCATGCGCAATGGGAGCGTACACTCTGTTATAGCATGGTACTTCTTTTTCATAGTTTATATTTCTTTTCTTAAGCACAATAAGTTTTACTCATTTACGGGTGCGGAGTTTTTCTGTCTTTATGCATAGGCTGGTTGGGATTAAAAAACTTTCTTGCAAACTTTGGTTTGCAAGAAAGTTTTAAGAGATTAGCAAGTGTGTATTTTTAAGCGGTGTCATTTTTACACTTTTTCAGCGTCTAAAATCATATCCAAAAATGAAGTCGGTTGAAGGAAGTAATTTGGGTTGTCTTCTGATTTTTCTTTTATCAAAATCAGTCCTCCGTTAGTGTACGATTCCATAGTTTTTATCAAAGATTTTACAGCATCATCTTCATCTAATTCACCTTTTTCAAGTGCAACTAGGTCGATGTCGGTTTTAGCTAAAAGAGCAATAAACATATTTTCCTGTAAGTTTGTAAAGTCCTTACGTGTTGATACATATATTGCACCCCAGTGTTGAATATGGTGGCTAAAATCTGTTTTCTTTTCATCTCATTAACAATTTCTTGAATTAATAAGTCTTTGAAATCCGATTTTCAAAATAAACTTAGATAGGGATTCATGTTTCCATATTCATTTTATTTTAGTTTATACCAATGTAATTTAAGGAAGGCTGTCAAGTGTTTACAAAAGATGCTTCCAAACATTTTTAACAACATCTACTTTGCGGTTATGAACTTCAATTTCAAACGAATTATCAAAATCCTTGAAGAAATCCCAGATGGAAACCTTTCATCTCTTGGTTAACAATGATTCTTCCATTGAAGAATCATTCATTTAGTTTAATTTGAACAGGCTTAGTCTCTCCATCATTAATCTTCATTATCAGTATTTTTGTTTATTTGGAATTACACCTCTCACGCCACCTCTTGGTTCTTCAATATCTCCGTCGTATCTTGGTATCAGATGAATATGAACGTGCTTTACTGTTTGACCTGCTTTTTCACCGATATTGATGCCAATGTTAAACCCGTCTGGGTTGAACTTTTTTGAAACAATTTCTTTCACTTTATTCAACATAAAAATACAAGCAGCTTGTTCTTTGAAAGTTAAGTCAAAATAATCGGAACAATGCTTTTTGGGAATTATTAAAGTGTGTCCATCATTAACAGGAAATTTATCGTAAATAGCATAAGCAGTTGCGGATTCAACGATCAAGTCTCTATCTGAATCAGGATTGCAAAATGGACAATAGGGGCTTTCTTTTCTTTTTAATTGGTTGTAATGTTGATATTCGTAAATCTCACTATTTTCATTTCTGAATAAAGATTTTGAATTAAGAAACACATTGCATTGATAGGTTTTCTTTTGATGAATTTTATGAGTCCTAAATCCTTCAAATTGCAAATCTCTTCTTACTGCTATATAAACTTTTCCAGTTGGCTTTACAAGCTGAGATAATTCCATTAATACAAGAGCTTGTTCTTCAGGTAAAAGAACATTCAAAACGTAGAAGCAAATGATGGTATCAAACTTTTTAGTTGGATATTCTGGAAAATAATATTTATCGTAGCCTATTATATTTATACCTTTTGCTCGAAGCAATTTCACATCATTTCCAAATCCACAACCAAAATCCAAAACATCGCCAACTAAAAAATTCTTATTAAACAGAATTTTGGCGGGAAAAGAAAGTGTGTTTCTTTTTTTTGCGGTAAAATGGCTATTAAGATTTGATTTTAAATTTTCCATCCTTCAAAACCTCTGTTTTCAATTAGATAATTGCAACTATTTTGTAATTGAGAAATGCCAATTTTTTTCCAAGAATCAAATGAATGGTTTCCTAAAAGTGCAACTTGAATCTCCTTTTGGAATCGTTTACATTGACTTTCAAAGAGGATTTCCCAATAATCAAGAATTAGATTTTTTTGTCTTTCAATAATTTCAGGTACTGGAATTTTATCTCGCTTTTGATTATTAATTCTTGAATCTGATGGAAGCAAATTCCAAAGGTCGTTGTTTTTCCAAACAGAAAATGGAATCAAATGGTCTATATCGTAATTAGAAATCTTTCTTCCTGTCCAAACGCAATAAACATTCCCTTGCATTTGAAGAATATCTTTGTACAACTTTTTTGATTCTTTTATATCTCTCAAAGTAATTGGGCTCTTTAGAACTTCATTTAGTACTTTGTGAACCGATAGATTATCTCCAGAAGCGTTCACTGAAAATTCTGCCCATTTAAACAGAATTGAGTCTTGACCATTGATGAAACTGCCCAAAATTTTAAAGGCTTCATAGTAGTCAAAAGGTATTGAAAATGTTCCAAAGTCTTTAATTAATGATTCAATATCAATGGCTGATTTTTTTCTGACTATTGGGTTTTCATAATAGAAAATCGAATAAAAATCATTATTAATAGAACGTCCAATATACTTCATTGGCATTTTGGTGATTGTATATCTCAAGTTTTTCACAAGTTCAAAAAAATCCCTTTGCAAATCTTCCGGTATTCCTTTATTCCTCAAGTCGTTGTAAAAGGCAGAAAAACCTCCACGTGCTTCATAATCAAAAATTAATTTATTTAACGGTTTACTGAATGCTAAATTAGTACCACCGTTAATTTGTGGGATTGAAATCTGAGATTGCAAAATCGGATAGTAGTATATCAACCATTTTTCAATAAGAAGTCCTATCGGTATTTGAACACGGTTTTCAATAAACGAAATATACGGTGAATTATTTTGAATAATATCGATAACGCCACGCAAAAGAGCTAATTTGTAAGTAGTGGTCTTACTGTCTCTTTCAATGATTTTACTAATATTATGAAAAACTTCCTTGTTCATTTAATCAGTTTATCGAAAATGCGGTTTCCAGCATTAGGGGTTGCAGTGGAAACCATTTTTGTGAGGAACGAATGGAGGAGACCATATTTTTCCCAACACCAAGCTGTACGACAGCATCTTCGTCTTTGAAATTCTTCCCATCTTGAACATAATCGTACCCCTTTTTCAGCCATAGTTGACGACACTGAAAGGAGTCATGTCCAGAGAAAGTATATTTTTTTATTTCTGGATTTTCAAATATCATATTTTTATAAGAATCCATCTTATAATCTACCAAGTAACTAAATTATTGCCTTTTAGCGATTGAAGAACGGCTCTACTTTTTAACCAGTTAATCAAGAAAGTTGCCAATTTTGCTCTCTGACTTTTATGGGGTCGCATTGCTTGTGCAATCTCGCGCAAAAGGCAATGTTTCAAATAAGCGTCATTGATTAAAAATAAAAAATGTTAGTTGGCAAGAATGAAATTTTTTCATATTTTTTATTTATTCTAATTGTAGAAATCACACACTCGTCAGTTACACAGCTTATTTTTCTCTCTTATTTTCGTTTCTCTTTTGTCATTGTTGTGTTGTATCTTCTTTTTGTTTTTGTGTTAACTTCCAACATATATATAGCAGAAATATAAGTTATAAAATATCATATATAAAACGAGCAAAAACCGCTTAACAGCAGAAAAACGGTCGACCATTTTTTTTCTTATCCACCTTATTTAAGTTTTTCCACTACCTATTAAAATACTTATAATTCTCAATTAATTCACGGGGATTTTTAGCAGGAGAGCAATAATAATAAATGTTTTTAACCGCTTAACCTTAAGGGATTTACCGGTTAATCTTGTCCCGGAAAAAATTAAGTATCACGTTAAAATATATAGAATATTCCGAAAATAGTAAAGCGCTGAAAATTAATAATTTTGACTTTTTGCTCTATTTTCAGAATCTCCGAACAGATCTTTTATTTAGCACTATTATTGCGGAAAAGTGCTGCATCAGATCTGTGTTTTTTTAATGATTTTAGTATTCAGGAGGTTTTAACGAATGGGGGTGTGACGTACTAAGCGTCTGAAGATTGAATAATTTCCCGAGAGGAAATTGTTATAAAACAAATTTCTTGATTTTAGAAAATCACCCGCGATAAGCTACATGCGAGGTGAGGAGTTGCTCTCTAATATTAAATGTAAAGTCAATTATTCTTGTTTGAATATCAGATGTTCTCCAATCTGGTTATCCAATTATTGAATCTTGGAGATTTTGCTCTAATCCGGTCTAAGCCGATTGCCTGGGAAAGTATATCCCCATAAACTACCTTATTGTAACCAATTATTATTCGTTTCAACCTGTGGGATGGAGCAGTCTTCTGATTATTATTTATCATTTCGGGATTCTGAAAATCAGCAAAGGTTTTTTCAAGTTCTTCCAAACCCACTAAATCTTCCGGCGGTATTTGACTTTTGAAGATATCTATGTCATTGAATAGCAAACCTTCAAACTCATGCAATTGCAGATACGGAATAAACCTGTGCTGAAACTGGGGGTCAATACCAGATAACATAGACTGCTCCAAGCTATCCATACGACTATTCTTATCAACGATTCCATGAGCCGCATCCCAACCTGGAAAGTTTAATTTTGCATGCAAACCATAATAATCAATGAAAGTAGTCACATACGCTTCTTTGTCGTCTTTAAGATGTTTTTCAATCTGATTTTTCAACTTTTGCCACTGAACAATCCCTCCGTGGGAGGCTTTTATTAATGGAGTCAGCAAATTAATATTTCTCTCTACGAATGGTATCTGCAAATTGCTTTTAGCAAATGCCTGTTCAGTCTGTCCTTCGCAAATCATTATTATTCGTTTCATTATTAGTTACAATAAGTTTGGTTGACCTTTTGTAATGATGTTCCGTTTCCATAAGTCGTCAATGGTGTAATCTTCTAACCAAACTTTCAGTTCTTCGGAATCCAGTCTTTCAAATATGGACTCGCCATTTTTCTGATCTACTGTAATCACATCTTCAGGTTCAAAATGACTTATAAAATCTGTGGATTGAGTTGCGGTAATTATCTGGCATTTTTTTGCAGCTGCTGATTTTACTAATCCGGATAATTTTGAGATTGCTGTCGGGTGTAAGCCTAATTCCGGTTCATCAATAATAATCGTTTCCGGGAGGTTAGGCTGCAGAAATAGTGTAGCTAAAGCAATAAAGCGGATTGTCCCGTCTGATAAATCATTTGCACCATATATTGTTGAACTGTGCTTGCTTTGCCACCTTAGTTTCAGATTTCCGTTGCTCTCCGGTCGAAAGAAGAAGTCTAAAAAATACGGAGCAATGCTTTGAATGGTTTTTACAATCAGATTGTAAACGATTGGTTTTTCTTTCTGTATGTTATATAAATATGCTCCAAGATTATTTCCCTTCTCATAAAGATAGAATTTATCATTTTCAATGTTCGACTCCTTATTGAATGGAGAGTTTTCACCAGTATCATGAAAATGATATTTTGTCAATTGGTTTAAATAATTTCGGATATAATTTGATCGGGGCATTGTCTGGTCACGCAAGGCTGATTCAGGCCCGAAAGATGCTATTTCCACAGGGTTTTTATATCCCGGGTTATGTTGATACCACATACCCTCATTCGTAAAAACGAAACCGGCTTCACCCTTCTTAATCTTAAATGAGTAGGCATTCGTATTTGGGAAATAAAGTTTGGTTGTAATTTCCCCTGTAACATTACCTCCTTTATGCAAGAAAGTATCAATTCCTTTTAATGCAACAAACTCTTGTAAATTTCTATTATATACCTGCTTTAGAAAATCAAAAAAAGATAAAAAATTACTTTTACCGCTGCCGTTTGCACCGATAAGAATATTGATTGGTTGAAGCTTTAAGCTCAATTCTTTAATGGATTTATAGCCGCTTATGTCAATTTGGTTCATTAATTCCCAATGGTGTCTTATTTAATAAGTTTTGTGACTTCTCATTTTCATGTAACAATATTTTTATTCCTGGTCGCCAAACAACATCCGCAAGATTACTTGAAAATTGCAATAAAATAAGTTATTAACTTATAAAAATAACCTAAGAAAAATCGCATGAATATCAGGAAAAACGAAAAGCAACCTTTCCCGGTTAGCTTGCCTGTCTGAATTAGTTACTTCACATTATCTTAAAATACTTATAATTCTCAATTAATTCACGGGAATTATTCGCAGGAGAGAGATAATAATAAATGTTTTTAACCGCTTAACCTTAAGGGATTTACCGGTTAATCTTTTCCCGGAAAAAATTAAGTATCACGATAAAATATATAGAATATTCGGAGAATAGTAAAGCGCTGAAAATTAATAATTCGGGGATTTTCCCCTTCCTTTTAGCGTCTCGGAAAAGTCCGCATGGCTGGGCCGTATGAAGATTAGGTGCGGTTCCCGAACGGACTGGGGGAGAGTCTGGTTTTTAAGCAGTTTATTTTCGAGTTGTTAAAACTGTCGTTACGACCTGTGCCGCCGACTATGCTATTAACCTGTATTCTTTTAGATTGTATGCTGTGGTGCGTTTTTTATCAAACTATCCGGATTTATTTGAATTTGCCCGCCGATGGCTCGAAGCACTTTCATAATTGTCTCAAATTGAGGTTTGGCGCCATCGGATAAAGCTTTATATAAACTCGGTCTGCTTAATCCGGTTTCCTGAGCAATTTTTGTCATTCCAATAGATTTTGCGATATAACCGATTGCTGTAATTAGGTCAGAATCATTTCCTTCTGCTAATACCGCATTCAGATATTCTGCAATCATCTCATTACTATCGAGATAATCTGCAATATCAAATTTTGAAGTTTCCATCTTTCTGCTTATTAATTCGTTTTAAAATCTCTTTTGCCTTCTCAATGTCTTTCTTCTGCGTTGATTTAACACCGCCAATTAACAGAATTATTATCTTCCAGCCAGATTCTTTGAAGAATATTCTGTAACCTTTAGAAGAGTCAATTTATAATTCCCGGATCCCATTGCCAACAGATTCGCAGTCTCCAAAGTGTTCATCAATCCCGATTTTTTGAATCCGAAACAATATCTTGGCTTTAGCTCTCAAATCGTTTAGTTTTCTAAGCCATTTGTCAAATTCTTTTGTTTTCTCAATTATGTACATCTTTTAAACTGTATCCGTTTGGATACAAACATATGCAATTTTTAATGTTCCTGAAAGACTTAATCTGATTTTTTTATGGAATACAATAAACTGCTGAGAAATACCCTGGCTGTACTCTCCGGATTATCCCTTAACGGTCCATTGCTCGCCTGTACTGATAGTATTATCCTGACAAATCTTTCTTAAATCATCTGCACCTCAAGGAAAAACTGCTTAATTCAGCCGGCTTTATCCTGCGTGGTGAAACGGTTTTGAGTATGGCTATCTTTAATAATCCTTTTTTCAAGGCGCCTGGAGATATATTTGCCTCAAATTTTCGCATCTTGGCGAATTTAATTTGTTCTGTGATTTCAGTGGTTATGTCCTTCTGAAATCACTTTTATCAGCATCAGTAAAAAAATATTTCCCGGGTATTGACTTTTACTTCCGACGTGGTTAATTTCAAACGTTTCAAATTTTTGAAAAATAAAGAATATTTATGACCTCCGAAGAAAAAGTAAAGATTGAGATAATAAAGAATTTTGGATATGCATACAGAGCATTCGGTCTTAATAAATTAATGGGACATGTTGTTGCGTTACTGATGTATGCGAACCACGCACTTTCTCTTGATGAAATCTGCACAAGTCTTGGCAGAAGTAAAGGTCCGGTGAGCCAGATCATGAAAAGGCTTCGTGATAAAAACCTTATACGCAGAGTGTGGCAGCTTGACAGCAGACGCGATTTCTATGAAATTCAGCCTGAAGTTTTTGAAAACGCATTCCGGAATAATCTGGAATTAATTAAAAACAATAAAAGACTTGCAGCCCAGCTTAATTCTACTGTGGATAATAATTACACAGAATCACTCAGTTCACTTAAAAACAGAATGATTGAAATGGAAGCGTTTTATTCACTGATGGAAAAACATCATGAGAATTTTTTGACCGAATGGGCGCAGATAAGGAAGGAACTTGTATTAGAAAAGTCCGCTTAGGGGTTTTTTGGCATTAACGTTTTAAAATTTTCAAAAGATAAAAACAAGGTACTCTAATGTTAAGATTAATGGATAAGGTTGCAGTAATTACCGGTGGAGTAAATGGTATAGGTAAAGCTGCTGCCGAAAGGTTTGCCGCAGAGGGAGCCCGGGTTATTCTCTGGGATGTTAATGAGAAATCGGGCGTTGATCTCGAGCAAAATATGCTTTCAAGTGGGTTTAAGGTGAAATTTTTTAAAACCGATGTTTCAAACTTTGATGAAGTAACTAAGAATGCGGGAGAAAGTCTTGCTGCTTTCGGTAAGATTGATATCCTTGTAAATAATGCCGGTATTACACGGGATGCTACTCTTAAAAAAATGGACCCGGCGGATTGGCAGAAAGTGATAGATATTAATCTGACCGGCGTATTTAATTGCACGAAGGTAATTTCCTCATTTATGCTCGAAAAACAATATGGAAGGATAATAAATACCAGTTCAGTTGTAGGACTCTATGGCAATTTCGGGCAGTCAAATTATGTTGCGGCTAAATCCGGTGTAATTGGGATGACGAAAGTCTGGGCCCGTGAACTGGGCAGAAAAGGAATTACAGTTAATGCGGTAGCCCCCGGATTTATTGAAACCGAGATGGTAAAAAAAATGCCCGAAAATGTTCTTGCAATGATGCGGGAAAAAACACCGCTTGGGAGATTGGGCACACCGGAAGATATTGCCAGCGCATATCTCTTTTTAGCCAGTGATGAAGCGTCATACGTTAACGGAGCCGTCCTCAGTGTTGATGGCGGAATAGTGATTTGACGGGGTTTTATGAGAAATGCATACATTAAATCTGTCGGAGCATTTGCACCCTCACGTGTCGTTCCGAACAGCTATTTTAACGAAATCCTTGGTGAAGATGTTGATACCTGGCTTCGTGAAAATCTGACAATAAGAGAGCGCAGGTGGTGTTCTGAAAACGAATCAACCGCAGACCTCTGTGTTGAGGCGGCAAAGGCTGCACTTTCAAGAGCCGCACTTGAGGCGGCAGAGATTGATCTGATAATCATTGCTACCGATACTCCCGAATTCATTTCCCCCTCAACGGCATCTGTTGTTCAGCACAGACTTGGCGCTAAAAATGCCGGCACTTTTGATCTTAATACGGCATGTGCAGGATTTGTGACAGCAGTGGATGTTGCATCAAAATTTATTATAGCAGACGAAAATTACACAAATGTTCTTGTGGTAGGCGCTTATGCTATGAGCAAATATCTTGATCTGCATGATAAAAAGACAGTTACTTTGTTTGCTGATGGCGCAGGAGCTGTGGTTATGAGCGCCGAAAATTCGAGCGGAAGCAAAGGATATGTAACAAGTAAACTGATGACTGAAGGTGAGTATAACGGCTGGATGGGAATTTACGGAGGCGGGACAAAAAATCCGCTGACTCCTGAGCAGGTTCAGAACAAAGATCATCTTCTGAAATTCGTTAAAAAATTCCCAAAAGAATTGAATCCGGAAAAATGGAGCGGGATCATAAGGGAGATGACAGAGCGAAAAGGATTAAGTACAACTCAGATCGCTCATTTCATTTTTACACAGATAAATATCAACAGTATCAGGGCAACGCTCGATATTTTGGGAGAGCCATGGGAAAAGGCGCCTGCAATAATGGACAGATACGGATATACCGGGAGCGCATGTATCCCGATGGCGCTCAATGATCTCTATGAGAAAGGGAAACTTGAGGACGATCAATTGATTGTTATGATGGGCTCCGGAGGTGGATTAGCTTATGCCGGTGCAATTTTCAGATGGAAGTCAAAATGATTTGGGGTGATAAATGAATCTTATAACAGCCGGCTGGATTCTTGTCTTAGTTTATTCTGGAATAATTCTTTTCTTTGTAATCAGGGGTGCAGGCAAAACGAAAAATATTTCAGATTACGCAGTCGGAAGTATTATTTTTTCTCCTTATGCTGTCGGGCTTGCATTGGCAGCATCAATGACAAGCGCCGCCACTTTTGTAATTAATCCCGGTTTTATTGCCCTTTACGGTTTCAGCGCTGTTATTTCCTATGCATTAATTCTGCCGTTGGCAGCAGTTACTTCTCTTGTAATTCTTACAAAAAGATTCCGGAATCACGGAACGAGTGTTAAAGCCCTTACGATGGCGCAGTGGATGGGAACCCGTTACAATAGTAAAGGTTACGCTCTGTTTTTTGCTTTTATTTCACTGCTTTTAATAACATTCATTGTGCTTATCGCCGTAGGGCTTACCAAGGTTCTCTCAAAAACCCTTGATGTTAGTGAACTTTACATCCTCATCGGGATAGTCGTATTTATTTTCGGCTATATGATGTTCGGCGGGGCAAATTCAATGGTTTATACGAACACAGTCCAGGCTATTCTTATGCTTGTGGTTGCATGTATTCTTCTTGGTTCGGGGTATCAGCATTTCAGTTCAGGGATCAGCGGTTTTATTGCAAAGCTGAACAGCATTGATCCGAAACTGACCGGGTTTACAAACACTGCCAGTTTTATGTTCCGTGATTTTTTTGAGATTGTGATTGCACAGATAATAGTTGGTGCAGCGATTGTCTGTCAGCCGCATATTATTACTAAATCTCTCCTTCTTAAGAATGACAAAGATGTGAACAAGTACCTTATTGCGGGAGTTATAGTCGAACTGATTTTCTTTTTAGTTGTTATTACCGGACTTTTTGCAAGACTGGCTTTCCCTGAACTTACATATAATGGAGTTCCGCTAAAAATGGACGGGATCATTCCCGCTTATGTTGTAAGTGAATTTCCGGTTTTTATTGGGCTAATTGTTGTTTTAGGTCTTATTTCGGCTGGAATTTCAACTCTTGAAGGCTTAATTCAGTCGCTTTCCACAACAATAACCTCCGACATAATTCTGAAAACATCAGCAGGAAAAAAGTTTAATCCGGTGATTTTGAACAGGATTGTTATTGCGCTTATTGGAATCGCATCAATATATATATCTTACGATCAGCTTATGAATCCTAAATTAAGTGTTGCCATTTTTGCACAGAACGGTGTTTATGCTTATTTCGCTGCTGCCTTTTTCCCAATTCTGGTAGGGATGTTTTTCAAAAAAGTCCCCGCTGCCGCTGTGTTTACTGCTTCTGTTACAGCAATAACTGTACATTTTTTAATGTATTATGGTAAAATCGGTGTCCCTTTTTCAATCTCGACAGGTGAGAATCCGGGAGTTGCCGCCGCCGTTGCGATAATTGTTTCTTTTATTATCGGCGGGATTGTATGGGCTATTTCAGGGAGGAAGATGAATGCATAATTTTACAACAGACTGGCTTAGGAAATGGGCTGAGTACACCCCGGAGAAATTTGCACTACGAGAGCATCAAAGGGATATTTCGTGGAATTATTATGAGTTTAACAGGTATGCTGAATTTTTAGCATTATCGCTCAAAAATGAATTTGGCATCGGCAGGGGCGATAGGATTGCAGTTTATTCGAGAAATAATGCTGAGTATGTTTTCCTGTTTTTTGCCTGTATTAAACTCGGCGCAATTCTCGTACCGTTAAATTTCCGGCTGACACCTGCCGAGCTCGATATTCTCATCGGAGATTCAAAACCCGGATTATTTATTTATGAATCAGACTACGGGCAGCAGATATCCAAAATCAGCCGGCTTGCTGATATTGAATACAAAATCGATCTGAATTTCGTTACGGCTCTGCTTCAGAAAGAATATCCGGGGAATAAAATCAGTGATTTTGCTGAATCCGGATTCGACGATCCTGTTATGATTCTTTATACTGCAGGAACTACAGGCTTACCCAAAGGTGCGATTATTAATCACAGGATGCTTTTCTGGAATTCAGTTAACACAGGTCTGCGGCTGGATATTAACTCAAAAGATCATACTCAGGGTTATGCTCCTTTTTTTCATACCGGCGGCTGGAATGTACTTTTTACTCCTTTTGTCCATCATGGCGCTTCACATACACTGCTGACACATTTTGACGCAGAACTTATTCTGGAACTGATGGAAAAAGAAAAAACAACGTTGCTTTTCGGCGTTCCCACCATGCTGCAAATGATGTCTCAAACCGAAAAATTCAATTCTGCCGATCTTGCTTCGGTTCGGTATGCAATTGTGGGGGGCGCCCCAATGCCTATTCCGTTGATTGAATTATGGCACAAAAAAGGTATAGCAATCAGGCAGGGATACGGACTTACCGAGGTTGGACCAAACTGCTTTTCTCTGCACCAGGATGATGCAATAAGAAAGATTGGATCGATAGGACAGCCGAATTTTTATATGCAGACAAAAATTATGACTGATGAATCAATAGAAGCTGCCGCAGGTGAAACAGGGGAGCTGTGGCTTAAATCCGAAGTTGTAACTCCCGGCTACTGGAATAAACCAGAAGAAACGGAAAAAGCTATAACTGATGGATGGTTCCATACTGGTGATATGGTTAGGAAGGACGATGACGGCTATTTTTATGTTGTTGACCGGAAAAAGAACATGTTTATCAGTGGCGGGGAGAATGTTTATCCTGCCGAAATTGAGAAATTCCTGTATAAAAATGAAAAAGTAATTGAAGTTGCAGTTATTGGTGTTGAAGACCAAAAGTGGGGTGAAACAGGATGTGCCTTTATTGTACTAAAGTCCGGAGAGACTATGACGCCCGCAGACGTGATAAATTCATGCACTGATAATCTTGCAAAATATAAAATACCACGGCATATAATTTTTCTGGAAACAATTCCAAAAAATGAAGCAGGAAAGATTAACAGATTTGAACTTAAAAAAATTTATGAACAACAATTCACTAACAAATCCAAATAGGAGTAGAAAATGAAAAAACTATTACTGCTCTTCGTTTTGCTGTTTTTTGCAGCAAATTATTCCGAAGCACAGGATAAGCCCCAGGCTGATGACGACATAATAGGAGTCTGGCTTTCAGCAGGAGACAACATATCACCACTTCTGCAGACAATATTTTCGAATAACATTGATTCGATTTACGCTTCATTTTTACCGGGTCAGGTATATTCAGTTCTTCAGGTAAATAAAGACGGTACTTTTCTTTATTACTCAGGTGTGTATTCGATTCAGGCAAGCGGAGTCGGGGATATTTATACAATAAGTATCCAGCAGAGTCTTCCGGTGGTTGCCGAGGTTTCAGGTATCTATGAAGTTGATATGAGCCAGAATCCTGATTTTCTTACGTATGAAGTTGTGCAGACAAGCGGCACACAAAACGTTCCGCCAACTCCTCAGGCAGGTTTCGGCAGCACAAACGGCGGCGTTTTTGGTATTCTCAATGTGCAGAAATATATCCGTCTTGCCGGCGGTATGCATTCTGAAGCTGATATCTGGGGCAGATGGCTTTCAACCGGCGCAAATATCGCACCCCTCCTTCAGACTATCTTTTCGAACAATATCGATTCAATTTATGCTTCATTCAGCCCCGATGGCACATATCTTGTAAATCAGCTAAACGTTGACGGTACTTTCCTTAATTACGGCGGGACATATTCAGTTCAGGCAAGTTCAGTTGATTATATCTATACAATTGTAATCACCCAGACAACCCCGGCTGTTGCAACTGTTGAAGGTATGTTCGAAGTTGATTTAAGCGAAAATCCAAATTTCCTTACTTATGAAGTAGTTCAGACAAGCGGCACACAAAACGTCCCGCCAACTCCGGCAGCAGGATTCGGCAGCACAAACGGAGGGGCATTCGGCACATTGAATGTTCAGAAATATATTCGTGTAGATTACATTACAAGTGTAAAACCGGTTGAAGGTGCACCGGAAGGATTTTCACTCGAACAGAATTATCCTAACCCGTTTAACCCTTCCACTACTATTTCATTCTCGGTTCTGAATTCCGGCAATGTTAAACTTTCGGTATATAATATACTTGGACAGGAAGTCCGGACATTAGTAAATGAGGAAATGCCGGCAGGAATTTATAATGTGAAATTTGATGGATCAGATCTGACAAGCGGAATTTATCTTTATAAAATAGAAACTGCTGATTTTGTTCAGGTTCGTAAAATGATGCTCGTAAAATAATTCTCTTGTGATGATGGTGGCTCCGGAGGGCTGTTGACTCCGGGGTTATTTTTACGTCTCAAAACTACAGGTGAAATAATGAAGTTAATTAAATTATTTATTCTTTTTTCAGCTTTCAGCCTGAATTTTGCACAGACTGGCGGCTGGAATTTTGCTCCTGATAAGGTCCCGGACCAGCCTGTTAATGAATTCCAGGCTTTTGCATATTTTTTTAATCAGATGGTTCATACTGATGTTTACGCTGCCAATGATCTTCTGAAAGGGCAGATTGTCGGAAGATTATTCAGCAACAACACTACTACCACCGGTGAAAAAGCAACATATTTTGAGCAGAGGCTCATTCCGTTTTTTATCTATCAGCCGAAATTGCTTGATGGAAGAGCGCTTCTCCGCACTTCATTCGAAATTGACTGGACGTGGGGAGATGCATCTTATGGAGTCGGCGGAAATTATGGCTCCTCCTTTTCAGCCGATCAGGTCAATATTCAGACACAGAATGTCGAGGTTGAATTAATTCCTTACAAAACCTGGGCTGTTAATCTGGGACTCCAGAGGCTTTTTGATACCCCGTATAACCCATACAGAACCTCTGTTTCAACAATGACTAATACAGGATACAGACTAATGTACTGGGGAAGCGACGGAGTCGGCGTCACTCTGAGAAAGGATGCTAATTACTGGCGCGCGAAAGCCGGTTTCTATCAGCTCTATGAAAATAATGTTCATCAGTTCGATGATGTTACTCTTACGGAAGCGATTTTTGAACATGATGTAACTCCGGCATGGCGGCAGGGGTATTCCTTCTGGTATGTTTACGACAGAGCCAATGGTGAGGGCGGCGTTTCTATACTTGGGCAGGGCTTAAAAAGTCTCCTGAACGATTATAACGGCGTTTATAAATTCAACGAACTTACCGGAGCCTATAGAGCAGATGTTTTCTGGGTTGGAACTTATGCAAATTATAATCCGGAATACAGACCGGGAAGATTGTCGATCAATGCGTTCGCGGTAGCAAATTTTGGTACCATTAAAGTTGATAATAAAAAAGAATTCGTTAATGCTGTAACTATCGGGGGAGTGGGCGCCAACCTTAAAGCCGGTTATCGTTATGGACAGACGGACGAAGATATTGTATCGATGGATATATTTTACGCCTCGGGTGATGGCGATGCCGCTGTTACTGATGCCAAGAAAAGGGACGAACGATACCGCGGGGTTCTTACTGGTAATATGTGGGGTTCACCGGGCGGATTAAATATTACATCCGGCGCATATCTTCTTTATCCGCACGGCAATGTTGTAAACCGTTACATTGCAGCAATTGCAGACCTTTCAAATGCCGGATTTGGTCAGCTTGGCGGGACTTTGAATTTTCATAAATCAATTATTCCGAATAAATTGTCTGCCAAAGTGGGAATAGCCGCTGCAAAAAGCGAATTTAAACCTGTTGCCGGCGGCGATTTTATCGGAGGTGAAGTAAATGCGAGGATAGCATTCATTCCGGCAGTATTTATGAATATTGAAGTCCATGCTGCGTATATGTGGCTTGGTGATTTTTATGACAGCCCGAATGTTAACGGAAAAGCAAAATCACGGCCGCAGAATCCATACACGGTTTTTGCAGTTTTTAAATGGCTAATGTTTTAGGAGACCCGATATGAAAAATACAATGTTAATTTTAACGCTGATGGTCGGGTTTTTCTTCGGATGCTCACCTTATACTAATCTAACGAGTATGGAATTCGACCAAATACCCTACCTTTATGAAGTTAATTACCAGAAATTAGATGATGGCAGGAATATTGCTTTTATTGATGAAGGCGATTCAGAAGAGGTTATTCTTTTTGTTCATGGTTTGGGCAGCTATCTGCAAGCCTGGAATAAAAATGTATCGCATCTTCGGGGACAGTACCGATGTATTGCAGTTGACCTGCCAGGTTACGGTAAATCCAGCAAAGAAATTCATTCCGGACAGATGGAATTCTATGCCGATGTTCTGCATGAGTTTATGGAAAAACTCGGAATTCAGAAATATACCGTGGCGGGACATTCGATGGGAGGGCAGATTGGCATCGTTATGAGTCTTAAATATCCTCAGAATATTAAGAATCTTGTTCTTGCCGCCCCTGCCGGTTTTGAACAATTCCACGAAGGGCAGAAACAATGGTTCAGGGATGTAATGACTGTTGACCTCGTCAAACTAACCACTGTTCATGCGATAAGGAATAATCTTGCTGCAAATTTCTATAATATGCCCGATGACGCTGAATTTATGGTTACAGACAGGATTGCTATGCGCGGTGCAAAGGATTTTGAGAATTACTGTTATGCTGTCACTCGTTCTGTCCGAGGAATGGTTGACCAGCCTGTGTATGATTTTCTCGAAAAATTAAAATGCCCGGTATTAATTCTGTTCGGTGAGAATGATAACCTGATACCGAATCCGTATCTTAATGCCGGATTTACTATTGATATAGCAAAAGATGGTCATTCGAAGATCAAAAACAGCCGGCTCGTTGTAATTAAGGATTGCGGGCATTTCCTTCAGTTCGAAAAGCCCGATGTTTTTAATTCGGAAGTAATGAAATTTCTTCAGAAGTAATATTGATCAGAATATCAGACTTAAACATAAACGGGCGCCAGCCCGTTTGTGTTTTTAAATTGGGTTAAATTAAAATCTAATATCGGCGGGCTAGGTGTCTTTATTAGGGTTGGGCTGATATCAAAGGTATTGGTATTTATTTATCCAAGGATATTGCGATTCCTGTTTTTTCGATTTCGTATGCGAAAGGATTCAGAGCATTAAAATCCTGTTCCTTAATCGGGTGAGGCTCAATTCGAAGGTCAATCTTCCTTCTTAGTTTCATCAATTGTTTTTGAACGTAGAAAAAGTCAGACATATTTTCCAGGATCAATGCAATATCTATATCGCTATCATCCTTCCCCTTACCCTTTGCAAAGGAGCCAAAAAGATAAACCTTTTTTACCCCAAGGTCTTTAGGGATAACCATGATATATTGCTTCACTGTGTCTATAATATTTTGATTAACCATAATCTTATTCTTTCGATTCGTTCAGTCCACATTACTGCAAATTCCCTGGTACAGCGATTATGAAAGTCTTGCTTGTAATTGTCGTATCTGGCATTAATGTTATTGTTGATATTTCATCAAGCCATTCTTCTGTCTGTTCTTCAAGTTTTATTCCTGCATTCGTAGCAAGTCTTAGCAAATCGTGAGTAAAAAGTGCATGCTTTTTTTTGGTTTTTCACAAAGTGTGCTAATAATAGTTTTTCCAAAACCAGGTGTCCCAAAAACATCGCCCAACTATAATCTCCTGTATTCATTAAATTTTTCATTGTTTGGTAGTCCTTTTCAGAAGTATCTAACCAATACAGCACAATTTTATCAATATCTTCTATTTCCTCACCCATATTTAAAAATATAAAAGTATTTTATTTCATTTTCTGCAAAGTGGGGAAAATACCATTCATACTAACGGCGACGGTGTGGTAGGTAACCGACATGCAATCAGGCTGGCAAGTTTGACAAGTTTTGGTCGTGTGTCGGCTTTTTGAGCGACTTGGCAATGTAAATGGTTGTGAATCGAGAGTTGTAAAATTTATTATTCCAGTCATTATGCAACTTTCTGTTTGTAAAGATGTTCCTGAAATTCTATAAACAGTCGGCTTATGTTTGCAACGTCACCTAAAATCTCTTTTGCATCTTCTAATGATTGATACTTGTTTGTAAGTAAAATTGGGAGTTTTTCTTGGTCGAGTTCGTCAACACCAGTTTCGATATATTTGCTCAATACGAAAGTGATAAACTCTTTCTGTTTGTCGTTAAGCAAGGCAAATATTGTTGCTTCGGCTGCTTTTGCTCTCGCTTCTCTGGTCATTGCGATATAGTCGCCATTGAAAACGTATTCCAATACATCGTACAGGTCGCTTTTTTCCATATCTACCAACTTTTGCAAAGTCAGTAAATCGTCTTTTGGAAAACCAGCTGCGTCTAAATTTTCTAATAAAATCCTACGAGTTATCGGACTGCTCCAAAGTTTCCGCAATTCTTCTTCGTCTTTGAAAAGTTTGGGTAATTCACCAAACAAATTATTCAAAAATTCTTCTGCTGATATGGGTTTGCCGTCTGCACTCCAAAATGAAGTGGAAACCATGTGTTTAATTTCCCTTTCTTTTCCGTTTTTGAGTTTTATTTTTACTTTCTTCTTGCAAACGCAAGGGCTTTGACCACATTTGTAACAAGGTGGTGGCGGTTCACTAACACAAATACAAGGTCTCTGACCACAAATCGGACACGGTTTTGGCGGGTGTTTCTCGCAAATGCAAGGGTTTTGACCGCATATTTTACAAGGTTCTTCTTCAATTGGTTCACCATCCCATTCTGGGTCTGAAAAATGTTTATAGGCATCTACAAAGTCGTAAATGGTAAAAAACTCTTTGCCGTCAAATAATCTTGTGCCACGACCAACGATTTGTTTAAACTCAATCATTGAATTAACTGGGCGAAGCAAAACAATATTGCGAATGTTTCGTGCATCAACACCCGTGGAAAGTTTTTGTGAAGTTGTCAGAATGGTTGGCAATGTTTTTTCATTATCCTGAAATTCACGTAACAATCTTTCGCCTTCTTCTCCGTCATTTGCGGTTACACGAACACAATAAAAAGGGTCTTTGCTCCCTTCGACTCCGCTCAGGGCATGTTTGGCGTTTTGGTTTACCAAATCTCTTATCAATGCTGCGTGTGCCTGATTAGCACAGAAAATAATTGCCTTTTCGTTTTGGTTGGCTTCATCTAAAAAGATGTTTACTCGTTTGGCTTCTCGTTCTACAATTTCGATTGTGCGGTTAAAGTCTTTTTCTTCATACAATTTGCCTTCTTCAATTTCGCCTTCCACAATGGTATCGTCCGAAGTGTAGCGGTAATCGTCTAAAGTGGTTTTAATTCGTTTAACTTTGAAAGGTGTTAAGAAACCATCATTGATACCTTCTTTTAGCGAATAGATGTAAATAGGTTCGCCAAAATAACGATACGTATCCACATTGTCTTTTCGCTTGGGTGTAGCGGTTAAACCTAATTGCACTGCCGGACTGAAATACTCCAAAATTCCCCGCCAATTGCTTTCGTCATTTGCACCGCCACGGTGGCACTCGTCAATAATAATGAAATCAAAATAGTCAGCTGGATATTCGTCAAAATACGGTGCAGGTTTCCCTTCCGCATCCGTACCGCTCATAAAAGTTTGAAAAATGGTGAAAAAGATGCTGCCGTTGGTTGGTACTCTGCCACGATTCCGGATATCATTTGGCCTAATTCGAATCAAGGCATCCTCAGGGAAAGCAGAAAACGAGTTATAAGCCTGGTCTGCCAGAATATTACGGTCAGCTAAAAATAAAATTCTCGGTCTGCGGTTTACTTCGACTCCGCTCAGTAACCGCCTTGTTATATTCCAACGGGTTTGAAACAGTTTCCACGCTACCTGAAAAGCAATTGCCGTTTTTCCTGTGCCTGTGGCAAGGGTTAGCAAAATTCTGTCTTTGCTTTGTGCAATGGCTTCAACGGTTCTTTGAACGGCTATTTCTTGATAATATCTTAACTGCCAACTTCCGCTTTTATCTTCAAACGGCACATTGGCAAATTGTTCTCTCCACACTTCGACATGCTCAGTGTCCGCACTTTTAGGAAATGTTTTATTCCAAAGCTCGTCAGGGCTTAGAAAATCTGTTACTAGACTTTCTTCGCCTGTTTTCATACAGATTTGGTAAATGGCTTTTCCGTTGGTGCTGTAAGTGGTTTCTAATTGAAGTTTTTGAGCGTATTTTTTCGCTTGCATTACGCCTTCGCCAACTTCCAGTTCATCACTTTTAGCTTCTACAATAGCGAGTTTAATGCCTTTGTAGACCAAAACATAATCGGCAATTTCTTTTTTGCCCCGCCCACCACCAGTTTGTATTTTACCTTCGGTAATGTGGTATTCACGAAGGATTTTAGAGCCTTCTGTAACACCCCAACCGCAAGCCTTTAGCTTTGGGTCAATTAATTCTGCTCTTGTTTCCGCTTCGTTCATTTCGTTTCTTTAGTTTGCTTTCTATTGCTTTTATTTCCTCAAGGTCGTTTTTGTCGGCATTTAAAGCCTCAAAATCCTTGCGATTTTGGTCGAATTGTTCGTATAACTTTTCTACATGGCTTTCCATTTGTGCATTTGATACCGTTCCGCTCCCTTGCAAAATTATCTTGTTCTGAAAATTCAATAAGCGGTCAACGTTTTCTTTCCAAAACGACATGGTTAGGTCTTTTCGCTCTTTTACCGTAAGCTCGGCAGTTTCGAGGAAAATAACCACCAAACGGTTCAAAGTATCAATTTCATCTTCTGTAAGGTAGTTCTTGGCTGTTATAATATCCTGCTTGCGTACAATTGCCCCTTTCCATGATGTTAAGCCCATGTTCTCTTTTTGTGCATCGGCTCTGCCAACAATCAATTCGGCTGCGGTTTTGCCTATAACGGCAAACAGCAATTTGTTTTGGGTATCGGCAAAAAACATTTGGGTGGCTTTGTCGGTGGCATCGTAATCGCTGCTAAGGGCAAACAAATCACGTACTTTTTGGTAAAAGCGTTTTTCGGATGCACGAATATCACGAATACGACTGAGTAATTCATCAAAATAATCGGGACGACCATCGGGGTTTTTCAATCGCTCATCGTCCATTACAAAGCCCTTGCGCAAATACTCGGTAAGGTTGCGGTTTGCCCATTGCCGAAATTGCGTACCACGTATCCCTCGCACCCGAAAGCCAATAGCCATAATCATTTCGAGCGAATAAAACGTTACGTTATAGTTTTTGCCATCGGCGGCAGTTGTAAAGTAATTCTTTATAACTGAATCGGCATCTAACTCGCTCTCTTTTAATATACTCGACACATGCTGCCCGATATTTTGCTTCGAGGTGGCAAAAAGTTCGGCTATTTGCGTTTGGTTAAGCCACACGCTGCCATCTTTGGCATACAGAGCAATGGAGCTTTTGCCATCAGGAGTGTTGTATATGATTAGGTCACTCATCGTCTGAACCTTTGATTAAGTTGATTAATATGATTTTCTTGATTTGGCTGATTGAATTTGGGATTGATTAAACGTTTGAACTCTAAACTCTTTGCTCCGAAATTTATCAGCAGTCCTATTTCAAGATTGTAAGCTTCTAAATAATTGATTGCTTGTGCCAAATGCACATCTTCTAATTTTACAAGGGCTTTCAATTCTACCGAAATAACTTCCTCCACCAGGAAATCTACCCGTCTTGTGCCTATTTGTTCTTCTTTATAAAAAATGGGCATTTCAAATTCCCTAGCAAACGATAATCCTTGCAAAGCCATTTCCTTTTCCAATGCCCTTTGATATATAACTTCCTGAAACCCATTACCCAATATTTTATGCACTTCCATCGAGCAACCAATAATTTTACCCGTCAAATCCGAATATTTATATTTTCCATTAATCATAGTTAATCATCCTAATTGTCTTAATCACTGATTTTTGTGATTTATCTGATTTACTTGATTTTGTATTTCTGTTGTATTCCATCTTAATCATAGTTAATCAATTCAATCAGCTTTAATCAAAGGTTCAGACACTTTCAATTCTCCTGCAAATGCCTTTTGCAAGATTGTTTTTTTTAGTTCTTCCAAATCATCAATTTTCTTTTGATACACGGCTTCCAACTTTTGTGTTTCGGCTCGCAGGGCATCTAATTGGCGGACGATGGTTTGTTGTTCTGTTTTAGATTTAGGCAAATTGATTTTGTGCCTTTTCAAATCACCTAATAGTAAATTTGGAACCGCTGTTCCTGAAGATACTTTTACTAATTTTTTTAAATCTGATTGCAAAATGTAACAACAAAAATTATTATCTATTAAGGTTGGTATAGTTTTTATTACAGCTACGCTTTTTTGAAAAGTCGCTTTATATGTTCTTGGGTCTTCAGGTGCAAATGAAATCCTACCAATCGTTGCACCTGTATTAACCATACAAATATCACCAGGTTTTAAATTTGTTCGCTTGTGAGTTTCTTCAAATCCGCTTTTGGTTATTTGTCTTGCATTCTCGAAAAGAAGAGTTCCATTCCTAACATCTTTTGCACTTAAAAAATAATATCCTGAATTTTCTTCATTTTCACAATCTCCGTGTTTTCCATCAGTAATTAAAGAGCATACTTCTCCTAAAGTTTTTTCTTCCCAATTTTCTCCCTTCTTCTCAAACACCCCCTGCAAATAGCTTTCAAAAAGTTCTTTGGCGTTTTGGAGGTTTTGTTCGGCATTGGCTTTTGCCTTGGCTAAGGCGGCAAAGGCTTCATCTAATATGGAAACAATGCGTTGTTGTTCGGGGAGAGGGGGAAGGGGGATTTCAATATCTTTGAATTTGTTCATTGATACTCCTCCAATAATTCCTGCCATTTCAGTAGAAAAGTATTTTTGAAATGATGAATTAAAATAGTAATAGAAAAGAAATTTGCTATCAACATTCTTATTTGGAACTAATGCAAAAAGCTTATTGCCAAAACAAACATCTTGATTTGTAAATCCAATCTTTCTGCCCGCACTTCCGCCTTCTGCACATATTAAAGGTGTATTTGCAGGGGCTATTTTAAATTGTTCCTTCTCAGTAAATGGAATTTTTACTCCATTTTCATAATCAATTATAGAATCAAAGCCAACATCTTTAGTCGCAATAAAGGGCAATCCTTCATCTAATCCTGTGTAATTATCCTTTTTGACTTTTTCGTTAATGCTATTGCCATTAAAGACTTTACCAATTTCAGAAAGCTTCTTTATTTCCCAATTCTGCTTCATATCAATTCCAAAATAGAGTTAAGGATTTCGGCACTTATTGTCTGAATCACGGATTTATTTTGATTACGCAGATGACACAGATTTTTTGATTCTTGGAATTCATAATCTGTGGAATCCTTTAATACGTATAATCCGTGATTCTGACAGTTTCTGTGATTCCGACAATTATTTTCAATCATAACACCAATCGTTTAAATGTTAAACTTTTACTACCGAAGTTGATGAGCAAACCAACTTCTAATTTATATGCTTTCAGATAGTTTAATGCCTGAGCTAAATGTACATCTTCTAATTGAATTATTGCTTTTAATTCCACCAATACTTTTCCTTCTACCACAAAATCTGCCCTGCGTGTACCAATGGGTTCTTCAAGGTCTTTATAGAAAATATCTTGCTCAATTTCTCTAGCAAAATCCAATCCTGCTTTTCTAATTTCATAAGCCAATGCCCTTTGGTAAATCACTTCCTGAAAACCATTGCCCAAAAACTTATGCACTTCAAACGAAGCTCCAATTATCTTCTCTGTTATATCCTTGTATTTCAATTCTGTATTCATAATCTGTGCAATCTTTTAATCCTTTTAATCCGTGATTCAGACATTTTCTGTGATTCAGACGATGAGGTTTGCAATACTTTCCAATAATTCATCTGCTTCTCTATCTAATTCCCTCATTTCGTTTAGTATTTCTTTCGGTTGGCGTAGCGTTACTTCTTCTTTTTTATTGGGGTTTTTTACGCTTAAATCAAAAGTGCCATTGGTGGCTTCGGCAAGCTCAGCCACCGATAGGTTCCAAGAGTTTTCGGTTTCGGGTCCTTCGGACGCTGAGACTCTCGAAGCGTAAAGTTCAACAAATTCTGCCAAATCGTTTTCGTTGAGCGGATTTGTCTTGCCTAAATTGCGGTCAAGTTTCAGAGAGTAAAACCAAACCATTTGTGTGGCTTTGCCTTTTTCAAAAAACAGCACCACGGTTCTTACACCAGCACCGGTAAACGTTCCGCCCGGTAAATCCAAAACAGTATGCAGATTGCAACTTTCCAATAAAGTTTTACGAATGGCAACCGTGGCATTGTCGGTATTGCTCAAAAAAGTGTTTTTAATTACTACACCAGCTTTTCCGCCTGCTTTTAAAATTTTAATAAAGTGCTGCAAAAACAAACTGGCGGTTTCGCCAGTTTTTATTGGAAAATTTTGCTGCACTTCTGCTCTTTCCTTCCCGCCGAAGGGCGGGTTGGCAAGTACCACATCATAACGGTCTTTTTCCTGTATGTCGGCAAGGTTTTCGGCAAGAGTGTTGGTATGTATGATGTTTGGGGCTTCCACTCCGTGTAAAATCATATTCATAATGCCGATAATGTAAGCCAACGATTTTTTCTCTTTGCCGTAAAAGGTGCGTTTTTGCAGTATCTCGGTTTCTTTGGTAGAAAGTCCTTGTCCTGAGCCTGTCGAAGGGGATTTGCTATTTTTCAGATAGTCGAACGCTTCGCAAAGGAATCCCGCAGAACCAACAGCACCGTCATAAATTTTGTCGCCAATTTTTGGAGCAACCACTTTTACAATGGTGGTAATGAGCGGTCGGGGTGTGTAATATTCGCCACCGTTTCGTCCTGCATTGCCCATATTTTTGATTTTATCTTCATACAAATGGCTCATTTCGTGCTTTTCTGCATGGGTACGGAAACGCAATTCGTCAATGCGATTAATCACTTCACGTAAATTGTAACCGCTTTGTATGCGGTTTTTCAGTTCGCTGAAAATCTCGCCAATCTTGTATTCAATGGTGTCGGCACTCTCGGCACTTAGTTTAAACTTTTTGAGGTAAGGAAACAGTTTATTGTTTACAAAGTCGGTAAGGTCATCGCCTGTGAGTGCGTTATGGTCCACTTCGACACGCTCAGTGGCCGTTCCATCTTTCGCAAGCTGAGCTCGTCGAAGCTTTGGGGCAGCCCAATTATTCCATTGATATTCTTTGTCAATTATGGTGGTGTAGGTTTTCCCTGTAAGTTCGGCTGCTGTGGCACGGTCACGCTCCAAATCGTCCAAATATTTCAGGAAGAGTACCCAAGAAGTTTGCTCTACATAATCTAATTCGCTTCCACAACCAGCATCTTTGTGCAGTATGTCGTCAATATTCTTAAAAGTTTGTTCAAACATTATTTAATCCTGTCTTAAAATCATTATCAATAAACGCAAATGTACCAATTTCCACGGGTGCGTAGGCAAGAAAACTGCTCAATTCGACAAGCTCACTGCACCGCTTTTGCAAGCTGAAGCATCGGCTTGTGTGTCGGGGTTTGCGAATGTGCAGTTTTGTGGGTCGGCTGTTCATTATATCGTTTTTCTCTTTTCTGTCTTAAGTAGCAAATTATCTGTTCGTTTCTGTCTTTTTACACTGACGGCTAACGTTCGAAGCTAAGTGCAGGCGGGGATTTTACCACTGAACTTCAAACATACCACTTACCTGTCCTACGAAGCACGAAGCCCCTGCTTGCGTATAGGTGATGTTAGCTGTGGTTTTCATTCAATTGTTTTCCTATAATTCTTAAAACATCCATTATTGGTTTTCTTTTATTTTCCATCATAATTTCAAAAAGAGGTAGCGATTCGTCCTTGAATATCACATCTAAAAACTCTATGGTAAGTTTTGTGTCTTTAAAAAGTTCTTCTAATCTAAGAGGCAATGTACAAGTATAGTATAATACTAGTATTATATATCTATCTATATACATATACTATATATATAAAAATAGGGGGTGAAAAATGGAATGTCAAGAGGCGAAGGCAAAAGGCTTCCATCCGGTGGATAGAAAGTTAATTGATCGGTTAATAAATTTTCGCCGACTGAAATATGGAAGAGATTTCCAAATATGGAGAATATTATACCATTGCATAGTTGACACGCCCAAATAGTTATACTAAATTAACGTCAGCATCTTATTTTTCTTTAGCATTAAATGCTACTAAACAGGCTATGCAAGAGGGACTTTCGAATGAATGATGTCACTACAGGACAAGTACCAAGATTAGAATCGTTGCACAGTCCCCAGTTGGACTTAGACAACCTCAAATTAAAATCATACGGTGTTGGAGTTGACTGCCATTCGAAATTTTACCAGGTAAACCTGAGAATAAAAGGCGAGGATGAAGCTTTTTATACATATGATTACCGGGTAAATGCAAATATTCCAGAGATGCTGGGGATAAAACAAGAATTACTTGGACTCATTGAACGATATGATGAAACTGTAAACGAGAACAATTTTCATTATACCTGTGAATCCTCCGGACCATACCACAAACCTTTGATAAATGCTTGGAAAGGAATCCCCTCAGTAGTAAATCCATTGCTTGCAGGACATACAAGAAGAAAGACTGATGTTTTAGATTCCAAACTTCTTTCATTTCATGATATTACCGGAATTTGGGAAAGCACATACGTCATGCCGGGTGAGTACGAAGTATTACGGCAATTAATAAGAATAAGCAGAAACTATCAGAGTCTGGCTTTAAAAGCAAAGCAAAAGATAGTCACTGTCACAACAATGTTTGGCAATACAATTTCCCAGCTTGACAGCGTCAACAAGTCCTTAATAAGAGGAGTTCTTGAGGACTTTAGTAATTATAATATTGTTGACCACCCCTATATGATCAATACGGAAATCCCGAAACCGCTGGGAGAACTTATCCTGCAATTCTATAAAGATTACGATTATTTTACTATGCAGGAGAAATATCATTGGAATATGATGAAGGACTACGTCGCAAAGACATCTTTTCTTATTCCAAAAACTGGTGAGATGATTAGCGGAACAGAACTTTACACTTTATTAAAAACAGTTCCTGGATTTGGGGAAACAAGCATTTATATTATGCTTACTGAGGTTGCTGATATAAGCAGGTTTAGCAGTGCAAAGAAATTTGTAGCGTACTGCGGATTCGACCCAAGTCTGAAAGTATCGGCAGATAAAGTCGTGAAACATGTCAGAAGAAGGGGCAATTCACTCATTTCACACGTATTGAGAAAAGCGGTAGGCAGTCTGATCATTCGAAAATCTGAACCATTCGGGAAATGGGCTTATGTTCTCATGAAAAAGAATAAAAAAGGTGGCTTTCGCAAAGCTTGCTCCGCACTTGCACGTAGATCCTTAATTGGTGCATATTATGTTTGGTACAATGGTGTTGAGTTCAGTTACAAAAATTACAGACTTAATATGTATGAGAACATCAAGATTGAAAGCATTGATTATGCTCCGTTAAATAATAGATTAAAAGGAATTCTTAAAAACAATAATTTCACTGATTCTGAACATATACTTCGTAAAATTGATGAAGTTTTTGCTCTGCCCGGTATTGGTGAAAAAGCACAGGAGGAGATTGGGAAATGGCTAAATTCATTAAGGGAAAATGCATCGGAAGAACAAGATCACGGGTAAAAGAGGACATAGAAATTGTTAGGGTAGCTATTCTTGATGATTCTGAAGTTGAACACATTGATATGATTAATCCCGCAGAGGATGAAATACCAAAAGTAAATTCAATTGTAGAAATGCCATTTTTTATTAAAACCTATAAGACTAAAGATGGGGCTATCAGGTATAGCCTTAGTTTTGCTACAAAATCAGAATCAAAATTTCAGCCATTTTGAATGTGCCTCTTTGAGTCATTTAGGACATAGTTACGATGCCTGTTAAGAAGAAAAATAAAGATAAATAGTTCAGTTGCGGTGGCGATGTAAATCTCATTTCATAAGTTGTCCAATCTTTTGTATAACCCGAAACATAGCCACGTTGAGCAAAAAATTCGGTGCCGTCAGTAAATTTTAAATACGGAAAAGCAAGATAATCAACATTTTCTGTTTTTACTGAATAATACATATAGTATGTAGTATTTGGAGAGACTGCCACAGTTTGCAAAATCCCTGCCGTTACGACTGAGTCGGGATTTTGTACGTTTAGTCTTAAACTTGCCACTCCCTCATAAACATCTGTGAAATCGAAATTAACAGTTGCATACGAATTGTTTTCAATAAAATACCACGAATTTGTACCATTCTCAAAACTTCCATTTTGAATCATATTTTGACTAAATCCTATCTGTGTAAAAAGGATACTTATTAAAATTAAATATTTTGTTTTCATTTTATATTGCTGTCATTTTTTTTACCATTGCACACAACGTTCCGCGTGTATGTGCTGTTGCGAAGCAATGGCACATACACGCTGTTATCGGTTGGATTTTGGAGTATCACTTTACCTCTTCTTTACTTGCCTTTTTCACATCAATCTTTTTCAAAGTTTCACTTAAACTATCAATCTTATCTTTCAATGAAACTGACATTGGTTTTGTGTCCTTTATTTCAGTAAAAATATCATCCGTAGTAATCTGTTTTTTTGCTGATAAAAACCCTTTTTCAATTGTTTCTTTAATCACAGCTTCAATATCAGCACCGCTATATCCTTTTGTTTCTTTCAGAAGTTTGATTGTGTCAATATCCTTATGCCATTTCTTTCTCTTTTTCAAATGTAATTCAATGATTTTTCTTCGTTCTTCATCATTAGGAAAATCGACAAAAAATATTTCGTCAAATCTTCCTTTTCTTAAAAATTCAGCCGGTAATTTTGAGATATCATTTGAAGTTGCTACAACAAAAACTGAATTTTCCTTTTCCTGGATCCAAGTTAAAAAATATCCGAATAATCTTGTTGTAACTTCGTGGCTTCCACCCGAATCACCAACTCCCGAAAAAGCTTTTTCAATTTCATCAATCCACAAAACACAAGGGCTAATTGCTTCGGCAATTTTTATTGCTCTTCGCATATTTTCTTCACTTTCACCAACATATTTTCCCATTAGCTTACCGACATCCAACCTTAATAAGGGAACATCAAAGAGATTTGCAGTAGCTTTTGCTGTAAGACTTTTCCCACAACCAGGCATTCCGACAATCATTATACCTTTTGGAATATCAACACCATATTTTGTTGCTTCATCAAGTCTTTTAAAAACTTCACCTTTGTTGGAAAGCCACTTTTTAAGAATCTCTAAACCACCAATGTCATTTATCGTCTCTTTGTAATTGAGGATTTCCAACATACCGGTTTTTTTGATTATCTGTTCTTTTTCTTCAAGAACTAATTTCAAATCTTTTCTTTCTATTGCTCCACTGCTTTGGTAGGCAAGATTCAATATTTGAGTTATCTCAAACTCGCTAAATCCTTTCAAATAAAGAGATAGTTCATCAACTACCGAAGTTTCAATTTCTAATTCATTATCATTGGCAAAATTCTGAATAAATTTGGTAATTTCCTGCTTTTCCGGCATCGGTGTATCAAAAACAGTGATCAGTTTTTCCAATTCGACCGGAATCACCAATTTTGTTGAGACAATGAAAATTGTCACAAAATAATCTTCATCATAGATATTTTTTAAAGCAATAGTTTTGAGAAGAGAAATGACTTTTGGGTTGTTCAAATGATGATGAATATCTTTTAGAACTAAAAGTGCGGATTGCTTATTGGAAGCAGTGAACAAAGATAAAAATTGTTCAATAGAATAGGATGTTTCAGGAAGTTTGGTTTTGAAATTGACATAACCAAGTCCGTCATTGAATTCATAAATTTTTGAGTTTTGATTTATTTGGCTAATAAGTTTGTCAAAAGCATTGAAGTCAAAAGTTGGAATGTAAATTATAGGCCTCAAGGCTTCAATGTAAGAAGCTAACTTATTGATCGCAGGGATTTTCATCTCTAAACCTCCATATAAATTAGGAGGTCAGAATTACTATTGCTCTTATAGTCAATGCCATCTAATATAATAAAATTTTCATTTATCTTTTCAGCATTCAATTCTTCCCCACTTTTTCCCGCATTCCTAATAAAATTGTTTGGTTCAATTTTTAATATGAGAAATTTACGACCTTTAGGTTCTAAATCTTTCCAATATTTGTCTGTATCACCAGAAAAAGTTTTATAGATTTCCGGAATCTTATTTACTGAAATTTCTGCATATTCTACAAAATCCCCTGATGCATATGAATAAAACTCGAAGCCACTTTCAAAAATTTTATTAATTGCCTCCACAGAAGAATATTCTTTGCCTTGATTCTTCAACTTTACTTGTTTTGAGGGATTATCGATTTTTTTTATAATTACTGTTTTATTAGTAATTTTTTTCCAGTTGTGGTTAGTGTCTTCTTGATGTTTTTGAATTTTTACTTCCTTAATTGATTGAGGTATTAGGTTAAATAACTGTTTTTTATATATATCAGTAAACAATCTTGATTCTCTATATTTATTTTGCATCATCATAGCAAAAAGAATTAGTGGAGCAGAATTTTTCATTTCATCAAAAAAATAACTAAAATCTATTTTGAATATCTCATAATATTTATCAAAAATCTCTTTCGCGGCACTTTTCATAAAAGGCATATCTTCTTTATTTTCGAGAATTTTAGTTTTTAAAACATTATAGCCTTTATGATAATCAGCTATAATATCTTTGATTTTATGATCTTTTTTGTTCCATTCTTCAAGTTCTATCTTTCTTTCTTGCCAAAACTCAAGGGAATAAACAGCTTCTTTAATTTCTTTTTCAGATTTTTCAAGTTCAAAGATTTTGATCAGCTCAACTATTGCTGATTTTTTTTCAGATATAGCGTCTACCTTTTTCAAATATTCATCAAATCCACGAACTTTCAACCATTTTTGCAAAAGTCTTTTTTGATAAAATTCCAGAATATCATCAATGCAGAAATTTTCCTGAAGTTCTTCAATTGTCCTTACTGGTTTACCGTCCAACATTAAGTTGAATTTAATCGTTTTTGCCATTTTGCGCCTCCTGTTTATTTGTCTCAATTATTTTTTTTATATCTTCATTTTCACTAAGTTTTTTTAAGACATCATCAGTCCATTGATTCCTTGAAGGATGTGGTATATTTAAAATTATGACTTTATTACCATACGGAGGGTATTCAATTTTTTCAAAAAAAGCCTGAGCAACATTACCACAAGGAACAAAAATATTTTTGTTGCCTTCATTAAATAGTGGTTCCAGTCTTTTTTTCAAATCTTCGACAAGGATATCTATGATTTCTTTCTTTTCTTCTTTACAGTCCTGAAATTTCGAATCTATTGATTTTTTGTTAGAGCCAATTCTTTTCCTAAGCCAATTGATTAAAACAATATCAACACTACTTCCTTTTCTTAGATCTGAACATTTGTACGCTGAAATATCCATAGGTATATTTGAGACATTAAAGATTCCTATATTATTAATTCTTTGCTCTTTTACTAATTTCCCAATTGCTTCATCTTTTCCAAAAAGCTTAGAAACAGATATACCGCTTTTACCAGCTAAAGGATGTTTTGCATTAACTTCATCAGTATATGGTGATTCGAGAATAAAAATAATATTGCAATCTGTTTCTGAAAGATTACAAACATCGTTAACTAAATACTTAGTTTTGAAATTCTGCCGTGTTATATTATTAGCAAAATAAATTTTACTTAAAATATCACACATTTTTACCACCAGCTAAAAAATGATTTCACACCTTCCCAAGCAGAACTCGCCACCGACTTCACACCTTCCCAAGCAGCACTACACACTGATTTAACCGCATTTGCCACTTTTTTCACTCCTTCACCTATTACTTTACCTACCACATAACCTCCAACCTTACCAACAACAGTTCCAATTGCCGCACCAGCAACAGTACCTGCAGGTCCAAAAATCGAACCAATAGCAGCTCCTACTTTACCACCAACAGCACCTCCAACTCTTGTACAAGTTCTGGTAATTGCCGAGTTTAATACCGCCACATTTCTATCTATTGTATACTCGACAGCATCTAAAGGTGAAAGCTCGCCGTTACCAAGTTTGTAAGCAACTTTAGCAGCGGTTACGCCTTTATCAACTATCATAGCAATTTCATCTGGAGTTTTATCCTTTAATTGTTTTGGCAAAAGGTCTTTTTCTTGAGCAATGACTGTTGCTGTCGAGACAGCTTTTTTAAAAGCATTATCTGTTGGTGAATCTAATTTCGCATTAAAATAGTCTTTAACTGCTTGGATTTCTTTGTGAGTATCATCTATCTTAACACTACCTTTTTCAAAGACTATTGCACCGAGCAGAGTATTATTTTTTATCTCTTCCTGAAAATTGTTGATAATTGCTGTTTTATTCAAATCTTCATATTTAGTGCTTAAAAGGGGTTCAGAAATATTAATCTCCTTCCCAAATACTTCAACACCAATTTGGGTATTAGATTCCGACAAACCCTCTTTTATTTCAGAAATTAATTCTTTAGGGTCATCAATTTTGTAGGCTTCAATTGTTTGGTCAATTTTTCCTTTAAACCACTCTGTTCTTGATTTTCCTTCATCTTTGGCTTTCTGCAAATCTTCAAAATTGTCTTGAATTAGATCTATTGTACTTGAAATATCATCAATAATATCTTTTGATGTGCTTTCATCATACTCCGTATTATTTTCTAAGATTGTACTCAAGTGTTCATTTTGAGTTGCTTTATCGAGATTTATTGTGCTTGTTGTCTTTTCAATAAATTCGATCAATCCATTTTCTTTATTGTTTTCTAAATCACTCATCTTCATTCTCCTTGTTTACTGTTTTAGTTCCTTACTCCAAAATCTTGCCGATAACATCCCGCTATACCCATTATATATAGCAGGAATATAAGTTATAAAAAATCATATATATTACGGAAAATACCGTATAAAACACAGGAAACCCGAAAAACGGTTTTTCACTGGGATCTTATCCACCCGAATAAGTTTCTCCGCTATATGCTAAAATACTTATTATTCTCAATTAATTCACGGGAATTATTTACATGGAAGAAATATAAATTGAATGGTCTTAAACATTTAAACTTAAGGGTTTTACCTTTTAATTTTTTTTCGGAAAAAATTAAGTTTTATTATAAAATATATTGAATATTCCGAAAATAGTATAGGGCAAATGAATTAATAATTCATGTAAATGTGACTGTTAATCTTGGTTTCCTGACGGGTCCCATCATTGAGCTTTCGAAAGGCGTGGTGGACTGGAGCGGAGCTGGATTTTTCAGCAGATTTCTAATGCAGGCGGGGTTAAGGAGAGGGGTAAAGAAAGTGGCGGTAGGCGGGAATCTGAGTGTCCGACAAAAACGAAATTTGTGGCTGGATTCGTGTCTAATCCTTACGAAACTGGCTGTTTATTATAACACTCGTTACTGCAAGTGATTTTATCTTTTTGTTAATCGGTTAAATAATTTTTCATTTATATAATAGTTTGCAGTTCCAATCCTTTCTTTTTTTAAAATTCCATCCTCTGCCAGTTTGTTTAAATAATTTGCAGCGGTAATTCTTGACACATTCAGGTCATTTACAATGAATTCAATTTTTGTATATGGATGTTTAAATAAATTGTTTAACAAGTCCTGGCTGTAGAATTTATAATTGTCCCGAAGCTTATGTTTGTACTCCATCATCAATTCTTTGATTTGGATAATTAATTCTATGGTTTCACGGGAAGTTTTTTCAATTCCGCGAATCATGAAGAGCAACCATTCCTCCCAGTTTTCATAGTCTCTGAGTTCCTGCAAAAGTCTGTAATAATCCGCTTTATTTTGAATTATATAGTTGCTTAAATATAAGATTGGGAGATTTTGCAGCTTTTCAATTATCAGATAAAGGCTATTGATTATCCTGCCTGTACGACCGTTTCCATCATAAAATGGGTGGATACTCTCGAATTGATAATGGATGATTGCCATTTTAATGAGCGGGTCATAATCGCACATCGACGGGTCATTGATGAAATTTTCAAGGTTAGCCATCAACTTATTTATTTCATCCATGTTCTGGGGTGGTGTGTAAATCGTTTCCCCAGTCGAATAATTTTTTATTACGGTTCCTGGAAGTTTTCTAAATCCGGCGCTGTTTCCTTCCAGTTCTTTTTGAATTTCATTGATTATGTTATTTGTAATAAATCCTTCTGTTTTGATTAATTCAAACCCTTTTTTTAATGCAGAAATATAATGCTGGACTTCTTTTGCTTCAAGTGGATTAAGTGAGTCAAGATTTAACTCTGATTTATACAAATCATCATGTGTAGTAATTATATTTTCAATTGCAGAACTATCTTTCGCTTCTTGCAATCCCAGTGTATTAACCAAAATGATTTGGTTTGGAATTGTTGATGCTATTCCTTTTAATTCTGCCAAAGCTGCATGAGCAGGAGGCAGACTTTTAAGAACTGCTTTCGTTTCAACGTCAACGGTCAGCGGCAGTTCTTTCAATTTCCAATTTTTCTTTTGGCTCATTGTGTTAAGATTTTTAAATTTTCTTTACAAATATAGTGCGTTCTGTAAAGAAATATAGGTTTTCTTTACAAATAATATCTGCTTTGTTAATATTTCTCATTTTTCTTTACATTCTTTTGATCTTAATACCATTTGGTCAAACATCCCGCTATTTCTATTCAATGCAGCGGGAACGTAAGTTGTAAATTTTCACATATACATCAGGGGACAAACCAGCAAAAGAACAAGAAAGTTAAAAACAACAATTCCAGGGCAACTTCTTCATCTGAATTAGTTATCTCACGAAATCTTAAGATACTTATTATTCTCAATTAATTCACGGGAATTATTTACATGGAAGAAATAAAAATTGAATGATCTTAAACATTTAAGCATAAGGGTTTTACCTTTTAATTTTTTTTGGAAAAAATTAAGTTTTACGATAAAATATATTGAATATTCCGAAAATAGTACATGGCAAATAAAAGAAAACCCGGGAGGAAAATTTTTAGCTGGTCACCGATGAGTATGAAGGGGTTCCAGCAAATATTAATAACGCATTGTATTAAATGTATCTATCTATATTAAACTCTGTCTTTCCCTCTTTTTCCTTTACCCTGCAGGCAGACAGATCTGCGGTTAATGCAGCAATGAGGGAATATCTAATCTTGTAAAGCATTGGCTGTTTACAAAACTTTGATATGATTTATAAATCTGACATATTATTTATTTCTGTTCAGGATACTTATCACAAATTGTTTAACGATTTCAGCTTCTTCCGTTTTACTTGTTGCAATAAACAAGGTAAGCGCTGCCAGTGCGGCATTGTCTAATATGGGTAAGCCGTTTGCTTTTAATAATGCATTGTTTTGTTTCAGGAAATATAAAAAACATGAAGCAGCGATGCGTTTGTTGCCATCTGCAAACGAATGGTTTTTTGTTATAAAATAGAGCAGGTTTGCTGCTTTTTCTTCAAGGGTAGTATAAAATTCGGTTTCTCCAAAACCCTGTCTGATTTGATTTATAGAACTCTGAAAACTATTGTCTTTTGGTTTTGCAAAAACATCGGAGTTAAATTCTGAGCGCATGGCATGAATAATTTTTTCGTATTCTTCGATAGTCGGATAGATGGTTTCCTGTTGTGTGATCCCTTTTTTATCAAGCGTTTCGTGATCATAATCATCGAGCAGCGCCAGGCCTTTGGCAAATACCCGGAGCATCTCGAATTCTTCGGCGGTGGTTTGTTCTGCCATCGCGCGGTTTAATATACGGATGCCGGTTTTGAGGTATTCCACTTCCTGCTGCTTTTGTTGCATGCGTTTCTCGTTTATGGCATAGCCCTGCACAAGGTAATCTTTCAGTCGCCGGGTTGCCCATTGGCGGAATTGCGTGCCTCTTTTGGAGTTCACCCTATAACCAACTGAAATGATTGCATCAAGATTATAGAATTTTATCCTTCTTTGTACCGAACGTTTTCCTTCTTTTTGAACTACCGAGAAAAACTCGGTAGTTGAAAGTTCGTTTAATTCTGATTCGCTATAAATGTTTTTTAAATGAAGACCGATGGTGTCCGTATCTTTGACGAATAGTTCGGCCATCTGCTTTTGCGAAAGCCACACCGTATTTTCATCAAACTGTACTATTACTTCAGTCTGATCATCGGCGGTTCTATAAATCTCAATTTTATTTTCCATGCTGTTCTTCCTTTATTATCCCTTCCCGCAGTCAACTTGCCGGCTCATATAAGGCTTTCCCGAGTGGCGCAGGGGTTTACTTCGACTTCGCTCAGTAACCCGACTTCGCTCAGTAACCGCGGCGCTATCCAGTAAACGTATCACGCATCGTAACTGCATCTCCGCTCGGTAACCGAAACTACGCATAGCAAACAAGTCCTCGCTCAGTAACCAGGCTGCAATCGGTAACCAGGCTGCGAATTCTTGTTCAGAAAGCACTGCCGCATACCCATAGGATATCTTTATAGCCCCGGCGGAATTTTTCACTTTCGCTTTATCTGTACCAGCACAACTCCGGCGGCGGCAATAAGCAGCCCCGCACCTTCTTTCAGGGTTATTGTCTCTCCCAGGAAAAACCAGGCAAGCACCGCAATCTGAATAAGCATTGTGCCATTAATAATACTTGATTCAACTGCTGTTAGAGTGCGAAGTGTCAGGTTCCAGATTGTGAAAGCCAGTGCGGTGTTCACTGAAGCAAGCCAGAGCAGGTAGAACCAGGTTTTCAAACTGATCACCGGAATTCCATTGAGTGAAAGTCCGGCTAGAAGCAATATCAAGGCACCAATGCCCATACTGATAAATGTAACAACGAGGGGACTGATATTTTTATTTCTGTTAATATCTCTCCCTATAAGCGCGGCACCTGCGTTTGCTGCGACTCCGAAAATCATAACAACGAGTCCGGTACTATAATTACCAGCAAATGTCAGGGGCAGGAAATAAATAAGAATTCCCAGAATAAAAACAGCCGATCCAAACCATTGCATAACGGTTGGCTTCTCATTCAGAAATGCAATTCCGAAAAGTGCTACAACCAGAGGTGTGAAATTCAGCATTAAACTGACAGCAACAGATGGAAGAAGTGAAAGTCCGAGGAATTGCGAGCCCTGAGTGAAAGTATAAAAAACAATTCCAAGAAGTATAAGTTTTTGCAACTGCATCCCGGAAAGTGCCCTGATCTCATTAACATACTTTTTTCTTAGAATGAATGGAAGGAAGCAAAAAAATGCTATGATATAACGGAGTCCGGCAAAGGTAACAGGCGGTATTTCTATAAGCCCCCATTTAATAATTATAAACGAGGTTGACCATAAAAATGTCACAAACAGAGCCTGAAGGATAGGTTTAATATGGTTGCCCGCCATTATTCTTATTCCGGCCTCTTCAGCACCGCGACATAAGGAGGATCGCCTTCAAAGTATTTACCAAGGCGCCCGTTGCGGTACTGCCAGATGAGGCGTTTTGCATAACCATAAAGCATTCCGATATAACTTGGCTTTTTCTTCGCCGGAAGAATTACTTTTTTAAGATTCCCTTTAAATTTTAGTGATAACGAATCGCCGGCAGGAAGATAGCCCATGTCAATCTGTCCGTATTTATTTTTCCAGTGATTAAGGTCATTCCCTCTGAGATCGGAGATAGTAACCTCCTCTGAAGGTGTTCCGCTTAAATTGTAAATATTAACATCAGAATTGTTTGTTATGATGAGAGTATCACCGCTAATCGAAATGGTAAGATCGCGCACGGCACGAATTCTGTCTAATAATTCGCTCCCGGGAACGTACCAGCCGTCATCTCTTGACGCAAGGTAATCAATAGCTTTTCTGAATAATGGGTGAACCGAGAATTCGCCCTCTGCCTCAGGCTTGGCAAAATGCCTTAGATAGCAGTGAATAATGGAGGCGCCATCTTCCTCTGCGAGAGAATCAATCTCTTTTTCCCCGAGCAGTTTAAGCATAGTTGTTCCGGCGCCGAAGGCTGAACTATACCAGAAATTTACGTAGGGCTTCCGGGGGTCGTGATACGGAGTTGAGGGATCAAATCTCAGTGTGTTCGTCTGCATCGAGTCAAAATTCCGCACATAACGGGTTTTCTCTTTGCAGATATCGCCCCAAAAATATGGTGAAGAAGGGTTATGACCCCCAAATTCAAGCGGTTCATAAATCGAAACAAGTTTGGAAAGTAATTTGTTACTTAGCCAGTATTTTCCCCAATAGATGTTTTCATGATTTTTTGAATGCATTACATTCATTATTGGAGGATGACCGAAAATATCCTCAAATATTTTATAAGCTCTCAGAGTTTCTTCCCGCGGCGAACTTCCTGCTGTAGCAGTATGCAGGGCAATCTCAAATCCTGACCAGTGCAGACGGAGTAAGTAGTCTTTGTATTTTTCGTCCTCAAGTGTTGCCCCGGTAAGCGGAATACTTTTATAGCCTCCAGAAAGCTGAGTTGCCGGAAAAACCCAGACAGTTCTGGTGGAGCGGATTCCATTTTCATTGAGGAAATCATAAACAGGTCTGATCTCTTCGAGGAAAGAGCTGTCTGTGTCATCGATAAAAGTTACGCCGAACCGTTTCCCGAAAGGATATCGGTTTATTTTTAGAATGCCGATTGTATTTTGTCCTTAAAATTAAAGGATAAAAATAATAAAAGCGTAAAGATTGAACAGCATTGGGATTTAGAAAAGGGAAAAAAGACTGCTGCGCGATTCTTCCTGCTTTTCTCCAGGGTACTCAACTTTTTCGAGGAAAAGCCCCGAAGGGGGAGCCGTAAATTCGTTTATATTCATGCCGCCGCCGTTTAACAGCTCACCAATTATCCCGGGCTTAAAATTGCCTCTGCCAATTTCAACAAGAGTGCCGACCATTCTGCGTACCTGTTTCCAGAGGAAATGTGATCCTTCAATATGAATTTTAAGGAAATCGTCTTTCTCTCTGAGTTCAACACTGGTGATATTCACTTTGGTGGACTCTTTCTGTGGATCAGGATCGGAGAATGAATTGTAGTTGTGCATTCCGATAAAAGATTTTGATGCATTTCTCATCCTCTGGATATCTAACCGGTCCTTTATCCACCAGACATATGATTTCCCGAAAGCAGTTCTCCTTCCGGAAATAACATATATATATGACCTTGAAACTGCCGAATGACGCGCATGGAATTTGTGCGGTGCTTTTGAAAGTTCGAGAATATTTATATCAGGCGGCAGATTGTCGTTGATTCTCATTCTGATCATTTCAGATGAAAGATTTGTCTCCACATCAAGATGAGCTGATTGTGCGAGTGCATGCACTCCTGCATCGGTTCTGCCGGCGCCTTGTAAATCAATCCTCGATTTGGGAAAAACAGCCTCTGCTGATTCGAGCAGCTTGCCCTGTACGGTTTTAGCCTGCTTCTGCACCTGCCAGCCGCTGTATCGCGTACCGTCATATTCAATCGTCATTCTGAAACGCATAATCTCTCCGCTTTTATCGAAATATAATGAAGTTTGTTCTAGTGTTATTTCATTTTTTGTCTTTACGATTCAAAATGATTAATTTTTTATCATTACATGAAATGGAAAGAATTTTTCTATTTATGTTTCATATACACTTGTTTCATTATTCGATTGTTAATTAATGCTAAAACCAATCTTCACTATATAACTTAATTTATTAAATGAGTTGTTTTTTGGATTTAATTTTGAGAATAATTATCTTTTTTAAAATCATCCGGAAGGACTCTTATGAAAACCAAATACTTTTTTTACATATTAATTTTAATTGGATCGGTTGTTTTGTTCAATGCCTGCGGCAGTGTGAGCACGGAGATCAAAAAACAAGAATTTGAAAAGGCTGAGATTGAAGACTGGCCTGCATATGACGGACCGAAAGAAAAAATACAGGTGATCAGTTTTGGCGTACCCGATAACATCCTTGAAAAATATCCCGAATTAAAAGAAAAAAGAGTTGGTTTTGGCTTAACAAACCGTTTGGTTGAAACACTTTACGAAACAAACCGTTTCGATTTTATTGAGGAAAAAGAAGCCGTAGTTAAGCGTGTGGTCGATAACTGGACACTCAGCGAATCGGATCTTGCCGATCCTATGCAGGAGATTAAGAACAAAGGGCTGCAGATACCCAAATACCTCGTTTATGCTGAAGTTTACGATTTTGCCGTGAGTTATAGCGAAACTGTTGTTGGGATCGCCTCCGAAAAAACGAATAATACACTGATTGGTATTCAGGTTCGTTTCGTGGATGTTGCGACCGGTAAATTTGTGCCGGGCTCCGGACTTGGCGAGTCAAAGAATCAGTCTGTAGCCATTTGGATGTCACCGGAAATTTCATTTGACCAGACAACGGTCGGGCAGGCAAGTCAGCAGGCGCTGAATATTGCAGCAAGAAATGTATTGAACAGAATGGATAAGAAAAAATGAAAAGGGGATTTACTTTAGTTCTTATACTCATTATCTCTTTAAGCCTTTTTGCGCAGGACAGGAAACAGTTGCTTGTCGGTCCCTTCACGAATGGTCTCGATGATGAAAAGTGGAATGATCCGGTGTTCGGTTTCGGGCTCAGATCGGTGCTGGCACAGGTATTTTACGAGACGGGCTATTTTGTTATGGTTGAGGAGAAAGAGGAAATAAGAGAGCAGTTGGCAAAAGCTCTTGAAAGGGCATGGCTGAATGATGCTGATATTGAAGAGACTGAAGAGCAGATTCTTGCGATAGCGAACGTCTCTCCAGATTTGACGGCGTATGCTGATCTGGTATTTTTCGGCCGTCCGAAGTCCAAATTGAGGGTCGGAGTATTTCACAGCGATACTAAGGGGACCGTGATAAGGATTGAGGTCTTTTTAAAGGATCGTAAAACGGGCACAATCTATTCAGCATTAGGCGAAGGCACAAGCGAAACCACGGCGGTTTCTGCCATCTTTGAAGCGAACGAAAGAAAAATTGTCTTTGACAAATCGACACTGGGAATTGCATCGAGAGAAGCAATTTCGAAAGCTGTTGAAGTGATAATGGATGAATATACCGGTCAGTAATAATTTTGATTTTTTTAAAGATGAGTTGTTTTTTTGAATTATGTTTTATGTGAGTTTTTCTGCAGATTGTAAGTTGATAAAACCGGGAGATGAGTATGAAAAAAATAACAATGGCCCTGCTTTTTGTTCTTATTCTCGGCTTTATTGTCAATGCCCAGAATAAAAGCAAAATCATGGTTTTGCTCGATGAAATAATTGATGGCGACAGAAATCCGAAAAAGACGGCAACAGTTGCGCTTGAGAAGGAACTGCTCGGCTATGGTTATCAGCTTATTGATGAAAATCAGTTTGCAAAACTGAATCAAGCTGATCTTCAGGCGTCAAAGGATAATCCTGCCAAAGCAGCGGAACTTGGTCGGCAACTCGGTGCCGAAGTCGTGATCAGCGGTAATGCCGAAATCGCATCTGCCGGTGAAAAGGAGATAATGGGTGTCACCACGATTCTTTATGAATGTACTTTAGATGCAAAAGCAGTTCTTGTTCAGACTGCCGACATTATTTATTCAGCCTCTTCATCAGGCAGGAGATCCTCTCAGGGAAAACTTAAGGCAATGCAGGATGCTTCCAAACTCGCAGCCGGGAAAATAGCTGCAGAATTTAATGATATATTCAGCAAAATAATTGGTCAACGCGGATCACTTGCCGGAGGTAAACTGCAATTACGAATTAGCGGCGCAGATAATGCTCAACTCGCAGAACTTGAATCATCACTGAAAAAACTGGAGGGATTCGGTTCCTTATACCTGCGTTTTATGGATGGTCCTGGTGCAATTTTTGACTTCGAGTATAATGGAAACCTGGAAAAATTCAGGGAAGATTTTCCCAAAACCGGCAGTAAATTTTCTATTCTGGGTCTCGGCGGCAACCGTATCGATCTTAAGTATGGACTTTTTGGAGCGGCCACAGGTGAGGCTGCTATATCAATGCTCGAAAGCGATCCGCTAGAGATTTCAGGCTTTGATTTCCCCGGTATTTTTCCTGCCAATGCCGGATATTATGCAAGAAACCCGGTTGGAAATGTCACTCTTCAGAATACTATTTCTGAACCGATCAACAATGCAAGAATCAGAATTAATATACCTGATTATATGGACTTACCCACGGATGTTCAGGTTCGGGAAATTGCTCCGAATTCTGAAAATTCTTATCCTGTAAGTCTTGTTCTGGATAATAAAAAGCTTCAGGCTAATAATAATGAGCAGGTTACTCAGGCGAATGTACAATTATCATATAAGCTGAAGGGAAAGGATTTCTCAAAGGAATTTAACCGTCCTGTTGTTATTCACGACAGGAATGCATTGAGCTGGGACGACCCAAAAGCTATCGGCGCTTTTGTTACTCCTAATGATGATGTTGTGAGCAGAGTAGCAAGAAATTTTGCAACCAAAGCTGACCGTTCAGTTGCTTTGCCTAATAATATGCTGGTTGCAGTTGCTGTATGGGCAGGGCTTACATCTCTTGATCTAAGATACGTCCAGGATCCGCGAAGTTCTGCTTATCAATCGGTTCTGGATTATATTCAATATCCGGCAGAATTCCTGGCATCCAAAACAGGTGATTGTGATGATAGTTCCGTGCTATTTGCGACACTGCTCGAAAACGTCAATATTCCAACTGCTTTTATTATGACAAGTGATCACATTTTTGTGATGTTTGATTCAGGAGTTCCGGAGAAAAATTTCGAAGAAGTTAACACTGATAAGAGCAAAATAATCATAAAAGACGGCAGAGTTTGGGTCCCGGTTGAAACCACGTTACTGAATTTTTCTTTTGCGGATGCATGGACTGCCGGAGCTGCTGAATATCATGGCTCATCAGGGGCTGATCCGGGTTTAAATATTGTAACCACATCCGAGGCGTGGTCAGTTTTCACACCTTTTTCACCCGGCATCACGCCTGAAATAAATTTGCCGCAGCCTGAAGCTCTGCTCTCCAAAATCAAATCTGAATACAATTCAATTATAAATTCCGGGGGCAGATTAAGTTACTCGAGTGAAGAAGAGGGTATCCGGCTTGTCAAAGTTCTATTAAATCAGCAAAATTTTTCAGGTACTTTTAATTTGCTCGAGAAAATGAAATCTGAATTCGGCGATACACAGCCAATAAAGTTGGCTTATGCGAATTATTACTTCCTGAATAATCAGCCGAACGAATCACTTAAAGCCTATTCAGAAATAAGCGCTGAGGGAGAAGCTGCTGCGGGCATAGATATCAACAAAGGGCTTCTGTATTACCTGGAAGGGGATACTGCAAGCGCTGTCGAGGCGTTTGCCTCAGGGATTCAGATCCTTGGCTCAGCAGAAAAAGTTGCAGAGATCATCGGGATTAATCTCAGTGACCTCCCGCTAACTCTCAGGGGAGCCGATAAATCAAGGAATAAGGTAAGCAATACTGAGCTGAAAAATCTGATGAAGAAAGCTGCCGAAGGCGTAAAAAGCGACGAAATTAAAACAGCATCGGCAAAACCGAATGAGAGGAAGAATGCTCTGGCTTATGGCGGCAGATTATCCGCTGATCCTACTCAGTTGAAAAATATTTCCGGGCTTCTCTACTGGCTTGTAAAGTGAAAGGAAATGAGTAAGATGGAATCAAAAAAGAGCCGATTGAAGGAATTACGTTTTAAGTTTTTCGTTTTTCCACTGATTCTTGCGATTGTTTACTTTTTTTCTAATTCAGCAAGCTTTGAATTTCTCGGGATTGACATTCTTTTTTCCCTCAGAGGCAATATTCAGCCGGATCCAAAAGTTGTTATTGTTGAGCTGACAGAAGCTGATATCCAGTATCTTGGATTCCCAATACCACGGGATCAGTTGGGACTGCTGCATGGGATCCTGACCGAAGCCGGTGCCGAGCTTATCGGTTACGATATGTTATTTAATCCTTTCAGATTCGATTCTGAGGGAGATATCGATTTTGCCCGTATAAACTATCTTTGCGGAAATGCCGTGCAATCAGCCGCGCTTCACATCACAGGAAAAAGTGAATATTCCGGTGTAAGTGAAGTGGATACGCTGCCCGGTTTTGAATACTTTCTTTATAGTCTTGATAATGGCAGTACAGCTTCTTTCTGGAATGCTTCAGGAATTAATTCACTGCCGTATGATAGTCTGCTCAGTTCTGCAGTCGCATTAGGGCATATATCAATCGATAACACCAACGATGGTATTTTTCGAAAGGTGCCTCTTTTTGTGAGGTATGAGAACAAGTACCTTCCTTCGCTTGGCTTTTTGATGTCGGATGCAGCTTGGGATACAGAAAATATTATAGATTTTGACAAAAAGGACATGATTTTAACCATTCGGGGGATAGAAGGCAAACCTGATTTTAGAATTAAAACTGACGCAACCGGTTCGGTAATTCTTAATTATTATGGAACTTATTCCGATTATCCGCGGCACTCTTTTGCAGAGATTGTTAATCTGTTTTATGAGGCAAAATACGATTCGCTGGAAAACCTCTTTTTCGGGAAAACCGTAATTATCGGACATTCTTCCAATATGGTAGGGGACTACGGTCCAACGACATTCGACAATTTTGCTCCCCTGGCGATTACACATGCTACGCTCGCCTCAAACCTCAATCAGAAGAATTATCTTGTTTCTGCGGGGGCTTTTAAGCAGATATTATTTGTGATTATTGTCCTTGGTATGGGATTGCTGCTTCAGCAGATTAATAAAATCAGTCTTGTGCTTGCAGGTACTTTAGTGCTGATGATCTTTACTTTACTATATGCTTATTACGAGTTTTCCTTCAACTTTTTATGGCTGCAATATTTTCAGGTATCGGGAGCAGTTCTTTTGCTTACGGTTTCTGTTCAGTCCTTCAGATTTTTCATATCCGAAATGGAAAAAAGGAAACTGCAGTCAGCCTTTATTCAGTATGTGCCGGAACCCTTCGTTAAAAAAATTATCGAGAAACCAGAATTACTCAAACTGGGCGGGGACAAGCAGGAACTTACAGTCATTTTTTCGGACCTGGCGGGGTTTACGGGTATCGCTGAAAGACTTACTCCCGAACTTATGGTTGAACTATTGAATGAATATCTTGATGAAATGACGGATATCATAATGAAATACGGGGGTACTCTCGATAAATACATCGGCGATGCAATAATGGCATTCTGGGGTGCTCCAATTCCAATGAATGATCATGCTGACCGTGCATGTCAGTGTGTTCTTGAGATGATTGACAGACTGAATGTACTTAGGAAAAAATGGAATTCGGAGGGGCGCCCGGATATTTTTGCCCGGTACGGTATTAATACAGGCAATGTTGTTGTTGGGAATATTGGCTCGAAGAAACGATTCAATTACACAATCATCGGTGACCCGGTAAATCTTGGCGCAAGACTTGAGCCTGCTAATAAGGCTTTCGGAACTACAGTTATGGTGTCAGAATTTACTCTTGCCCGTACTTCCGGAGAATATTACACGCGGTTACTCGATAAATTAGTCGTCAAAGGCAAGAAGGATCCTGTCAGAGTATATGAACTAATAAAAATTAAAGACTCATCCGCTCCGGATCCAATAATCGAGGAGCAGATAAAAATTTATAATGAGGGCTTAGAATTTTATCATGAGAGGAAATGGCAGGAAGCGATTGAGACATTTAGAAAATTAACTGTTCCGGATGAGGATGACGGACCGGCATATACGTATATCAATCGTTGTATTGCCTATCAGATTGAGCCGCCGCCTGATGAGTGGGATGGTGTATTTTTTATGAAAACCAAATAATATTTTAAGAATTAATCAAATATGGAGGTAGCAGAATAGGGTTATCCGGGATATACTTGATGCAGGAATATTGAACAATTCATTTTATTAACTAATAATTTGGGGTTATTATGAAAAAATATGTAATGACGCTCTTTCTCGTTATTTCTTTTCTCTCGGCAGAAAGATTAAATGCTCAGCCTGGCTTTTACGGACTCGCAGAATTTGTTGAAGTTTCAGCGAGTGAGGAAGGTTTTAACATCAATTACCGCCTTGATGTTGAATTTTCCTCAAAAGTGACTTTGGAGGCGCTTCAGAATTTCAATCCGCTCTCTGGGTTGTCTCAGCAGCCCGGTGTTTCAGTTAGTATCGGAAAATTTTACGACCTTGAATACTGGAATGCCATACGTTTCAGGATCACTGTGAACGGAAGAACAATTTCAAATACATTCGGCAGGCAGCCTGCTAATTCTGCATTTGATGCATACAACGGGGCTGTCGGAGAATTAAGCGATTGGTTGGAAGCCAATCTTGAATCATTGTTAACCGGCAGTCTTGTACCGACTGAGGCACCTTCTAATCCGATTGCCTTACAGAACATACAGGTTTTCCGGAATCAAGTATTTTCGAACAAGGCTGTTCCGAAAGCCAGCAGGGAATCAAAAGCAGGGCAGGCACCCAAATCAGGCGAAACGAGTGATGGAGGTCAGGTATCAAACCTTACCCTTATTCAGATGTCCCAGCGGCAGTTCACCGATGCTGATCTCGGTTATGATATGTTCAGCATCAGTTCAATCGATGGAAGTTCGCTTAATATTTCCGGCGGCTACGGTAAAACAAGCGCAGATGAAAAATGGACTTACGGCGGAAATGCAATTGTTAGCAGCCTCTCGCTGGATGTTCCGAATGCTGAGAGCAAAGCAAGTTATTCTGTTGCAGGTTTCCTGAACCGTTCTCTTTACAAGGATGAAAAAGCCGATTCATACGATGATGCATATGTTGGTGCAAGCGTAAATTACCTGTCAGATGGCTGGAGCGACATTAATTTCTTCGGCGCTGCACTTTTCGGCATTTTCACCAGGACATTCAGTGATGGAAAAGTCATCAATGCAGGGGTGATGTATAATTTTGCTAATGGTGACAAGAACATGCTGAATTTCCTTAATGCTGCAGGTTCCTATGGGTTCCCGGTCGGCGAGCAGCTTGCATTCAATATCGAGGCAATCCTCACACATACAATGGCTTCCTATGATGGCACTTCTCTTGAATTGAAAAGTCCGACGACACTTAATTTGGGAGTCACGGGGTTGTATTCATTCAGTCCGGCATTCAATCTTAATGTTGGTCTGCGTAAAGCTTTGCTGATTGAAGATTACAGTAATCTCGAAATCCGGGTTGGTTCTCGCTGGAGATTCTGATCAGTTAAATATTCTTTACAGCCCCCGGCAGCGGGGGTTGTTAATTTTAAATTATAACTTATTCTAAATCACTTGACACTATTTTCTAAAAAAGTTATATTTACAAACTCTTTTTGAAGAGATATTTATTCCGCGATAGCTCAATGGTGGAGCATTCGGCTGTTAACCGAAGGGTTGCAGGTTCGAGTCCTGCTCGCGGAGCGAAACCCGACGCAAGTCGGGTTTTGTATTTTAAACCGAAGGGTTGTCCCGTCAGAGCGGGACTCGCGGAGCGAAACCCGACGCAAGTCGG
>JAIOYW010000007.1 GCA_021740915.1 Ignavibacteriales bacterium
TTCTTTAAGTTTTTCAATCATTGATTTTTTTCAGACTGAACAACTTCAGAATCCTTCCGGGGAAAATATTTCTTCAGATTTTCAATATAAAACGCGGGCGGGCGGGTCGGTTTTTTAGTGTCGCTCTTAATGAACATGTGGGTGGTATGCCCTTCAGCAATTATTTCCCCGCTTCCGGTTCTTGTTATAGAATAGTTTATATGTACTTTGCCTGAATAAAGTTCATTAACACGTGCTTCCACTTCAAGCAGATCGTCGTATTTAGCAGGCTGCCTGTATTTAACACAGGCTTCGATAAGCGGAAGCTGATAGCCCCGTGCTTCAACCTGACTATAAGGGAGTCCGTGATGCCTCAGCAGTTCTGTTCTGCCCACCTCAAAATATTCAAGGTATTTACCATTATAAACGAATTGCATTTTGTCTGTGTCCGCATAACGAACACGAATCTGTGTTTTGTGCGATAGCATAAATTTCAAAAATAATATCTGAAGCAAAATATTTAGTGTTTGTATATGAAACTACAGTAACACTTTATTTATAAAAGAATCAGGTCTCCCCGCAACCAAAAGCAAAAAAGCCGCCTTCGCTTCTATTCCTCAAAAACACCCATTGCGCCAAATTTATTCAGGCGATCCTTAACTAATTTATCCGCCTTGATCTTCAGAAGATTTTCTAATTCTTCAGTTAATACTTTTTTGAGAATTATACCCATCTCATCCGGATTTTTATGCGCTCCGCCGAGAGGCTCGGGAACGATTCTATCAATGATTCCCTGCTCAAGCAGATCTGGTGCAGTAAGTTTAAGCGCCTCGGCTGCCTGTTCTTTATAATCCCAGCTCCGCCATAGAATGCTGGAGCATGATTCAGGCGCAATAACCGAGTACCAGGTATTTTCAAGCATAAGTATCCTGTCCCCAATCCCAATTCCTAATGCGCCGCCGCTGGCTCCTTCACCAATAATACAAACAATAATCGGCACTTTCAGCGCGCTCATCACAAGAAGATTTCTGGCTATCGCCTCTGCCTGACCATTTTTTTCTGCTTCAAGTCCGGGATAAGCGCCTGGTGTATCGAGCATTGTTATAACCGGAACATTAAATTTTTCAGCCATTTTCATCAGCCTGAGAGCCTTACGGTATCCTTCCGGATTAGGCATTCCGAAATTCCGATATAAATTGGATTTTGTATCACGCCCCTTCTGATGACCGATTAGCATAACTTTGTGTTCGCCAAGCCTCGCAAAACCTGCTACGATTGCCTTATCATCCTTATAAAGCCTGTCGCCGTGCAGTTCGAGGAAATCATCGAACACCCGGTATATATAATCCAGTGTGTATGGCCGTTCCGGATGCCGGGCAAGCTGAACCCTTTGCCAACGGGTAAGATTATCATAAATACTCTTTTTTAGCAGATAAACTTTGTTTTCAAGTTTTTCTATTTCATCTTTTATATCAAGATTATCTTCGTACTTCCTCATCTCATCAATCTTGCTTTCAAGATCAATTATTGGTTTTTCGAATTCGAGTATATTTTTGATCATTCCAACTCCGACTTAAAAAATAATTTCGTAAGTGTATTTCCGAGAATCTCAATATCGAGCCAGATATTCTGGTTCTTCGCATAATAAAGATTGAGGCGCTCGGTTTCTTTGTCATCCGAACGGTCAAAATTCTCAGTAAACCACAGCCCGGTTATTCCATTTCTGCCAAGATATAATCCATTGACCCGGGAATTTTCTTCCGGTCCGACAAAACTTTTTCTTCCGGAAAAAACCATAGGGACCTGCCGTAAAAGTCTGAGAGCAGTCCCGTCAGCAGAAAAGAGTTTGAGAAATAAAAATAATAACGGGTAAACAAAAAGCAAAATAACTGAGGAAAGTAAAAAATCAAAACTTCTTTTTAATATTCTGTGGTTAAGCGAGGAAATATTGTAATCAACTTTCAGCAGAGGAATATGGTCGAGCATTGTAATTGAGGATTTGCCAACGAGAAATTCATTACTCGAACCGGCAAGGAGAAATTCAACTTTTTCACCCTGACACTGAGACACAACTGAGAATATTTTTTCATAACTTATATCCTCTGCAGAAATTATCACCTTATCAACCTTAAATTCTCTTATGATCTTGAGTATATTATCCAGACTGCCTATCACATTATACTGACTGACTTTCTCTCCAATATTCCTTCGTGAAACACCAATCAGCCCGACAACATTATAAATTCTGAGATAATTACTCCTGATTCTTTCAATAAGAGCCGCCGTATTCTCAGCAGAACCAACAACGAGTGTACGGGTTTTTCTCAGATCACTGATTACACCAATTTTAAAAACAAGTTTGAGGATAATTCGCCATGCAGAAAGGAGAACCAGAGCAGCGATATAATAAATAAGCAACACCGCACGGCTGAAGGCAAATTGCTTAAGAAAAAGTGTTATTGATGAAAGGAAAACAAAGCCCACAAAAAGCGCGCCGATATTACGCAGAACAGAAAGAGAATTTTTCCTGTAAATGCCGGACGAGGCGGAAATTATTATCTGAATTGCAGCGGGAATAATAAAGATCATTGGTTTAACATTCTCCGGGAAGCCGCTCCAGTTCTCGGAGAGATAAAGCCTGTCAGCCGAAGACATTGAAATCATCAGGAATACAAAGTCAAAAATAATTCCTGTTGCAACCAGTCTATATACTCCGAGGAATGCAATAATATTGCGAAGGAAAATAGCGGCTCTGAGAAGCAGGACAACTATTGCGGAGGAAGAAAAATGTTTTTGTACGAAAAGATGCATAGCCTGGTAAAAAACTTTCGTTTCATCCATGCTGCTCCTTTTAGTACTCTCGCCTTTATAGTGTATTATCTCTGTATCATGGAAATAATACACTTTAAAGCCGCTCATTTTTGTTCTGTAACAGAAATCGAGGTCTTCCCCGTACATAAAAAAATCGGGGTCGAATCCTCCAACTTTTTCATATACCTCACGGCGCAACATCATAAACGAACCTGAAATGGCATCCACCTCGTATGTTTCATTTTCATTCAGATACGTCAGGTTATACGTTGCAAAAAGTTTGCTTTTAGGGAATAGATGGCTAAGTCCGGCAATTTTTGTGAAAGATGTCCAGGGACCTGGGAAACCGCGTCTGCAAGCTAATTGAAGTGTTCCATCCGGATTAAGAACTTTACAGCCGGCAAGACCTGCATCCGGTGTGTTTTCGAAAAAGTCAATCAGTTTGTGGAAAGTATCCTCCCGGACAATTGTGTCGGGATTGATAAGGAGCAGATACTTTCCCCTGGCAATCTGCAAACCAAGGTTATTTGCGCGTCCGAATCCCAGATTAACTTTGCTGTCTATCAGGTTAACAAAAGAGAATTTTTCCCTGATAATCTCAACACTGCCATCATCGGATGCATTATCAATTACTATTATTTCGGTTTTAATTCCCTGAGAAGCCTTTTTAAGCGATTCAAGGAGATTCTGAAGAAATTCTTTTACGTTGTAATTAACGATAATGACCGAAAGATCAATCATCAGCCGAGGATTCCCAGAATACTTCTAAGACGTAATTTCCAGACCATAGTAATTGCTTCCCGGACTATTTTTTTTGACATTTTGGATGTGCCATGAACGCGGTCGTAAAAAATTATCGGGACTTCTTTAAGGCGGAAGCCTTTTTTCCAGGCTTTGAAATTCATCTCAATCTGGAATGCGTAGCCGTTAGATTTTATTTTATCCAGGTCGATTGATTCAAGCACTTCTCTCCGGAAGCACTTAAACCCTCCTGTGGAATCCTGTATCGGCAGTCCGGTTATTACTTTTGTATATTTGTTGGCAAAAAAACTGAGCAGCAGTCTCTGCATCGGCCAGTTGATCACATTAACACCGTGAATATACCGGCTGCCTATAAGAAGATCGTGCCCCTGAATATTATTTAGAAAAACGCCTATTTCTTTCGGGTCATGCGAGAAATCCGCATCCATTTGAATTATATATTTATAACCCGCTTTAAGCACATATCTGAAACCGGCGACATAAGCGGTTCCAAGTCCCATTTTCCCCGGTCTTGAAATAAGATTAATCATCTTATCTTCCGACTGAAGTAATTTAACGTATTCCGCCGTTCCGTCAGGGGAATTATCGTCAACTATAAGAATGGCAGTATTATGATAGTTTTCCCTTAGGATGGGGATCATCCGCCTGATATTATTTATTTCGTTGTACGTTGGAATAATTATAATACTTTCAGTCATATTAACCCTGTCATTCTCCCTGATGACCTTTTCCGAAAAGGACCACATAAATGGTTCTTAAAAGAATTTTGATATCCATCCTGAGTGAGATATTTTCAATATAAAAAAGATCATACTTAAGTTTTACCTTAACGTCTTCTACATTTTCATCGTATTTATGTTTCACCTGAGCCCACCCTGTAAGTCCCGGACGAACTTTGAGCCGTCTTCTGTAAAGAGGTATTTCCTCCGAAAGTTTTTCGACAAAATATGGCCTTTCAGGTCTGGGTCCGACAAGGCTCATTTCGCCTTTTAGTACGTTATAAATCTGAGGAAGTTCATCAATTCTGACTAACCTTATAAAACGTCCGACCTTCGTAATCCGGGGATCATTTTTTGTTGACCACATTGGACCGGTATGTTTTTCTGCATCAGAGATCATCGAACGGAATTTGATCACTTTAAAAAGCCTGCCATTAAGCCCCATTCTTTCCTGCTTATAGAAAATCGGTCCTTTACTGTCAATTTTAATAGCAAGCATCGTAAGCAAAATAAAGGGGGAAGCAAGCAAAAGAATGGCAAATGAAACAACGATATCAAGAAGACGTTTCATTTTCTTTTCCCACTCAGGCATTAGCTGCGGCATAATATCAATAAGCGGGAAACCGTAAATCTGTGAGGTGCGTGCCTGTCCGCCGATTATTTCATAAAGATCCGGTACGATTTTCAATCTGATATTTTTATCGTCACATTTTGCAATTGTGCTGATCATCAGATCATCTTCATGTTTTTCGAGAGCGAAAATCACTTCTTTTGCCTGAACCTGATCAACAACTTTATCAATGTTTTCAATTGTATCAATTACCGGAATACCATCATATTCTTCCCCGATCTGGGCAGGATCGACTGATGCATAAGCCCGGACATCTAATCCAAGTGCCTTAAATCTGCTGATTGATCTGTGGATTTTATTCGCTTTTGAGTTGAAGCCGATAATAACAGCGTTCCTTCTCCCATATCCCCTGATAAGCAGATACCTCTGGAAACTTCGCATAAAAAGTCTGCCGGCGCCGGCAAGTGAAAAGAGAATGCCCCAGTACAGAAATATTAGGAATCTCTGCTGACCCGGTTCCTGCCGCGTAAAATCATCATACAGAATAAAAAAGAATATGACGAAGATACCTGCAGCTAATGTTTTGAAAAGCGTAGAAATTTCATCAAAACGTGAAGAAGCAAACCACGTCCTGTACATCCCGACAAACATAAAAATAACCAGCCAGTATAAGTAGATCACTAACATCGTTATATACACTTCGGGACTCGAAGTAATTTCGAACAATCCGGAATTCACTCTGATGTTAAAATAAATCAGGAATGAAAGATTGATCGTAATAAAATCAATCGTCAGGATAAAAATCTTTTCAATTCTGCTGCTCATAATCCACCGGTCATTTTGAAATAACCTTTTCAGCAAGATATTCGCCGATCGCAAGAGAAGCAGTGGCTGCCGGTGAAGGTGCGTTACAAACATGCATAATATTCCTGCGCTCGATTATGTAAAAATCATCAACAAGCTTTCCATTTGCATGGCATGCCTGAGCCCTTACTCCGGCTCCTCCCGGAACGAGGTCAACTCCGCTGATTGCGGGCACTAATTTTTGCAATGCCTTTACAAAAGCTTTTTTGCGATACGATCTGTAAAACTCCCCTAATCCTGTTTTCCAGTATTTTGCCATCACCGACCTGAATCCCTTCCATCCGAAAATATCTAAAAGTTCAGGCAGTGAGATATCTGTTTTTTTATATCCTTCCCTTTTAAACGCAAGCACTGCGTTCGGTCCGGCTTCTATACCCCCGCCAATCATGCGGGTAAAGTGAACCCCCAGGAATGGGAATGCAGGATCAGGCACCGGATAAACAAGATGGTTAACGAAGGATTTGGTACTTTGTATTTTATAATATTCACCGCGGAATGGAATTATCCTTACATCAACTTTTCCTTCTGTCATCTCAGCGATTTTATCTGAATATAATCCGGCGCAAGTTATAAGTTTTTTGCCAAGATACTCTCTGCTTCCATCAGTTACGAATATGTTGTCAGGTTTTTCCGAAATAGCTGACACTTTATAATTGTAGATTATTTCTCCGCCGGCGGTAATAATATCCTTTTCAAGCGCTTTACAAACCTGTTTATAATCAATTATTCCGGTCTGGGGTACAAATATTCCTTTTACTCCGCTGCAGCCGGGTTCACGCTCCTGAATTTCAGCCGGGGAAAGTAATTTCATTCCTTCAAGCCCATTCTGAATTCCACGCTCATATAATCCTTCGAGCCTTTGAACTTCTCCGATATTTGTTGCAACAATCACTTTACCGCAAAGGTCATATTTAATTTCTTTTTTATCACAATAATCAAGAAGCAGCCTGTAACCTTTCCGACAGTTCAATGCTTTAAGTGATCCGGGAGTATAATATATTCCCGAGTGTATAACACCGCTGTTGTTACCGGTCTGGTGTCTTGCAGCCCCATCCTCTTTTTCTAATACAACTATTTTTACATGAGGCGATTTTTCAAGGATTTTGAAAGCGGTCGAGAGCCCGACAATGCCAGCTCCTATTACAATATAATCATATGTCATTTTTATTCCGAGTAAATATCCGGTTTACCACTTTTTGGATTTTGGAAGGACTAATCCCAGGATATATCCCAATCCCCATGCGAAATGCATAAGAAAAATGAGGAACGGCAGTAAAGGCACATAAGCCCACTTCGTGTAATCCTTCCGGAATTTATTGAATCCGGTAAAAAGGCTGATTGAAAAATGGAGAGAAATGATCCCGGCTAACGTATAGTATGCGAATGTGTGGTCGGGAGCGAGAAAGAAAAGTGTCATCAGCGTCAGCACGAACAAGGGGGGAATCGCATGAAATAATTTGAATGAATTAAGGTGTTTTTTAAGTACGTTAACCCTCAGGATTCCATAACGGAACATCTGTTTGATAAACTTGGCAAGAGAACTGCGCGGATAATAGTAACTGATAATTTTAGGTGAATAATAAATCTTATATCCTGCCCTGCGAATTCTCCAGTTTATCTCGGCATCTTCTGAAATTGTGAAATTTTCTTCAAAATAACCGACTTCATCAAATATTTCTTTTTTATATGCAGCGTAAACAACGGTATCAACAAATTGCTCTTTTTTGCTCCATCTATATTCTGCGCTTGCCATTGCAAAGGGCATCTGCATCACAATTCCAATCAGTTTCTGCTTAACAGTAAGACCAACATTATATTGTGTTCCCCCTGTGACCTTCACATTTTTTTCAATCATGTAATGGTTATTGTAACGAATGAAGTCTTTATCGATAGTAGCATGTGCGCCTAAAATAACAGCGACATCCCCCGATGCATTCTTAATGCCTATATTCAGTGAGATTGGAGTTTTTCTCTCGGGATTGAAGAATAGTTTTATGTTTGGATATTTTTCCTGGTATTGCTTAATAATAGGAATCGTTTTATCAGTTGAATTTCCATCTACGACTATTACCTCGATCAATTCGGGATCATAATTCTGTTCAAGAATTGAGTTCAGACAGTATGAGATATAGTTTTCTTCATTCAGCGTTGGCACAACGATAGAAAAACTGAATTTGTCTTTATGCATTTTTTGGAGTATTAATCGTAAATTGGTTTAAAATTATTTAGATTTCAAAGATAAAATTTTTATTTCTAATATTTTAATCAAACTTAACTTTGATTCCTCAAAGAGCCGACCAGGGAAAAACGATGGATAATAAACCAGTAAGAGCCGACGAGCTTCAGGAAATGCTTACCATAAATAAAGTACATAAAGAATATTATGAAACTGATGACCCATCCTTGAAGTCTCAGGGAAATTTTCTTACAAAAATTTGGACTAATCTAAGAAATTCACAGATTTTATTCCGGCGTGAACTATGAATTGATAAGGATGTTCATGACCTTCACTGGAAATGGATGGGCAATCTCAGCAATAAGAATGTTCTCGACCTCGGGTGCTTCTCTGGTAACCCGTTAAGTCTGGAAATTGCTGCAAAGGCAAAAACTTATCTCGGTGTTGATTTGAGCCAGAAGGCTATCGAAGAATTAAATGGAAAACTGAAAAATGCAGGTTTAACAAATGCGGAAGCAAAAAGTGTGGATTTTTTATCCCCTGAGTTCGGTGATGATAAATTTGACATAATTTATGCTCATAGTGTTATGCATCACTTTAAACACTTTGATGTTTTTATCGAAAAATTATCCCGGCATCTTAAACCCGGGGGACGAGTTATTTCTTACGACCCAATGCAGACTCAAATTCTGCTTCGTACCTCAAGGATTTTATATCGTCCGTTCCAATCAGACGCAGGCTGGGAATGGCCATTCAGGAAAGTAACATTCCACATGATACAAGAACATTTCAGGATCATGGAACTGCAGGGAGTTGTTGGCAGTGTGAAATATGCATTGCCTTTGACAGCGTTCAGTAATAGTCTGGCAGTTAACTTAGGCAAAAAACTTTATGCAAAAGATCGTCAAAAAGCCAAATCTCTTAACGGGCACCTCTGGGGCTGTCTCCAGGTTACAATGTGTATGGTAAAAAAGTAACGGCAGATTTATAAATATAAATTCGAGTGTCTGTAGATATTTTTGCAATAATACCGGGTGTGGAATAAATTCATATATGTAAATTCAGATAAACTCATTTTTTGTTAAGTACAGTGTAAATTATTTGCGGCGGCTTTTTCTGCTCTTAATGTTTAGTTTTAAATTCACCGGCACTCATCGCAGCAGATAATAGCGGACTACATATTCTCACAGACACAATTTAATACGACGCGTTCTCTGCTGATTTTTATTTCAGTTCGCAGCAAACTGAAATAAAAAAGGCTTGCCGATTGGGCAAGCCTTAGAATAATTCAATTCGAAAACACATTATTTATTCGTAATGATTTTTGCAGGGACACCTGCAACAACGGCTCCGGCCGGAACATCTTTAGTTACGACAGAACCAGCCCCGACTATCGCTTTCTCTCCGACAGTCACACCGCACATAATTGTAGAAGAAGAGCCGATAGAAGCGCCCTTTTTTATCCAGGTCTCCTCGAGTTTCCAGTCGGCTTCAGTCTGCATACTCCCATCCTCATTGGTTGCCCGTGGATACTTATCGTTAATAAAAGTTACATTATGCCCGATAAAAACATTATCTTCGATGTGAACGCCTTCACAGATAAATGTATGTGACGATATTTTGCAATTTTTCCCGATGAAGGCATTTTTCTGTATCTCAACAAAAGCGCCGACTTTTGAGTTTTCATCTATCGTACATCCATAAAGATTCACAAAATCAAAAATCTTTACGTCATCTGCCATTGTTACATTATTGATATTCTTCTTTTCTGTTATTATTGTTTTCTTTTCCATTTTTGCCCGCCTATTTGATATCAACCAGTTTACCACGATTCTTGATAGATTCTTCCGCTGCCTTCAGAATCTTAACAACTTCAAGTCCATCTCTGCCGGAAGTCAACGGCTGACGGTCTTCTTTTATTGAACTCAGGAATTCTTTAGCGCCAAGCGAGAGCGCTTCGGTGGCGACAACTTTCGGCGAGTACATATCTCCGATCCTGTATTGAACGAGAGCTTCATGAATACTTTCTGTTGTTTTCATTTCAACTCCGCTGTCATAAACTTTGATCTTTTCAAAGTTCTCCATATCGTCAAAGACAAGCATTTTCTTCTTACCGCCTAATATCATTTTCCTGATTTTAACCGGAGATGTCCAGTTAACATGAAAATGAGCAAAACTGTTTCCACTGAAATAAACGGAAATATGAGCTATATTTTCATGATTGTAGTAGTTTGCAATTCCGTGAGCAGCAACAGCTTCAACTTTTTTATCGGATAAAAGATAACTCATTATCGAAAGATCGTGTGGAGCAAGATCCCATATTACATTAACATCGTGCTGGAATAATCCAAGGTTTATCCGGACAGAATCGAAGTACATTATATCTCCGAGTTCGCCGCTCTGAACCAGCTCTTTCATTTTTTTTACCGCGCCGGTATAGATAAAAGTATGATCAACATATATCTTAAGATTATTCCTGACTGCTGTTTCAATTAAATCTTCTGCTTCTTCTACTGTAGCAGTGAAGGGCTTTTCGACCCAGATATGTTTTCCATTTTCCAGAAGTTCTTTTGCGAATTTATAATGGAGGTCAACAGGAGTTGCTATTGCAACAGCTTCAGCATCTCCTTTCACAATCTCCCTGTAATCAGTGATCAGTTCCACAGAAGGAAAACGATCCTTAATAAATTTTAACCTCTCAGGTTTAACATCGCATCCGTAAACTTTTTTAACTTCGGGCTGAGAGAGAAAATTCCTGACCAGATTTGGTCCCCAGTATCCCAGACCAATAATTCCAATATTCATTGTCTGTCCTGTTTATTTTTTGAAGAATTCTTTGATTTTTGAAGCGATAAAACTGATCTGCTCATCAGAAAGCTCCGGAAACATAGGCAGTGAAAGTCCATGCTCTGCCAGGGCTTCAGTAACCGGGAAATCGCCTTTTTTATACCCGAGCCCTGCAAAACATTCCTGTTGATGAAGCGGCACAGGATAATGCAGCCCGGAAGCAATTTCATTCTGTCCGAGGAAAGCCTGGAGCTGATCGCGTGTTTCGGTTGAAAGAGTTGTTTGAGGCTTAACCTGAATTACAAAAAGATGATAGACATGTTTTGCATAATCCATTTCTTTGGGAACGATTATCTCCGGGATGTCCCTGAGTTCTTCGTAGTATTTCTTTGCAGCCCTTCTTCTTCCCTCAGTCCACTGATCAAGATATTTTAACTTAACACCGAGAACGGATCCCTGAAAACCTTCCATTCTGTAATTGTGCCCATACATTTGATGATAATATTTTTTTGATGCGCCATGATCGCGGATCATACGGCATTTTTCAGCGAGAGTATCATCATTAGTTGTAACTGCGCCGCCTTCTCCATATGCACCAAGATTTTTGCCCGGATAAAAACTGAAAGAAGCTGATTTCGCAAGTCCGCCGATTTTTTTGCCTTTATATTCAGCATTATGTGCCTGTGCTGCATCTTCAACAAGCAGAATATTGTGTTTATCTGCAATTTTACGCAGCGGATCAAGATCAGCCGGTTGTCCGTAAAGGTGAACCGCAACAATTGCTTTAGTTTTCGAAGTAATAGCTGCTTCTACTTTTGCCGGATCAAGATTGTAGCTTTCCGGATGGCAATCAACAAATACAGGAGTTGCGCCGCAGAGAGTTGCTCCCCACGCAGTTGCAATAAATGTGTTGGCGGGAATAATTACTTCATCTCCCCGCCTGATGCCTTCAGCCCAGAGCGCCAGGTGATTTCCGTCAGTTCCTGAACTGACTGCAACACAATGCTTAACGCCATGTTTTTCAGCGAATTGTTTTTCAAAATCAAATACATGTTTCCCCATTACAAATGAGGTGTTTTCACATACGCTTTCAAGTGCGGGTAAAATTTCATGCTTAATCGATTGATATTGTACCTTGAGGTCGAGAAAAGGAACCTTCATTTTTCCTCCCGGAATTTCCATTTGATTATTTAGGATTATAAAATATTATTTAGTAATACTAAATTAATAGTTATTTCAGAATAATTAGCAATGCATCTTGTTAAAGAAATAATTCACTGGCGTCAAGGATAGCTTAGATTAGTCGAAATTCTTGTAAATTTTGCTGGTTAATTTTCGGCACATAAATAATATTTTATTTTATCATACTGTTAATTTCACAGATTAGTACTTATCATTAAAATCATTTAATCGAAAAGCAAATCATTCAATAGTAAAAACGCACAAAGACAATACGAAGAAAATTCCAAAAATCAAATACTTCTAGCTAAAGTGCTGAGGCAAGTGCCCGGACAAACAGACAGGACAACCGACCAACGTAAAAATTTCTCGAAACCATCAACATTCCAATTCAACAGATGAATTAGTGCCCTTTGTTTATATTTCGGTTACCTTAGCTGTTTGCTCCTCGATGAATTCATTAATATTTGTCAAATAAAAACTATTTACTAAAACTTTCGATTACTGTAGGACGTAGAACAGTATCCTTGTGCCCATCAGGATAGCAAAAAATATCAGCATATGTTACACTGTCAAGTCTTTCTAACCATCCAGTGCTCACGGCAGCATCACAAAATGCTTCTAATCTTTCAAAAGAAAAGTGGCCACCTCCTCCTGGAAGAGTGTCTGCACAGTATAACCACACCTCATTTTGGCCAATACTTTTGGCAAGATCTAATAAAGCCTCATATTGGGTAATTTGACTTATATTTATCCAATGGGATTTGCATTTATCAGATTCGACACTATCAAAAGGGTGGTAAAAAAAGGATTCATATTTATTCCACATCTGATTTTGTAAAGAATATGAGGAGTACATAACATACATCTTTTTGTGCTGTACAAAATCCTTTAGAGAATCAATTTCTGAATCGAGCGTATCACGAACATCGGACACTACTAGCTCTAGGTTGTTAACTTTAAGACTATTGTAAATCGAATCCATTTTGGTTATGCGTGCGCCCTTGATAAACGGTTCGTCAATATAAATACCCAAAACTCCAGGAAATTCTGTAAACCATGCTATTGGATCTCCCCAAGCTAAAATCCTGTATAATTTTTTTGTATCCCAATTATCTTGTATTGCGCGAAAATAATGATCATAGGATTTGAACAGAGCATAAGAAAATCCGTACTTATCTTTATACAAACCATATGGAGGAATCCCCCCACTATACCAATAAAAAGGAGGCCAAATACCAATACGATAGTTTGAATCCGCTACATATGCATGAAGAGTTCTTTTAATTTCAATTTTACCACAATTTGCAACCCAATTTTTTTCTAGTGAAATAATTTCAGAGTTATTTAATTCGTTTTCAACTGGTTTCTGACAATTAAATAATCCTATCAAAATCAAAAATAATAGAATAAAACTATAGTTTCTCATTGAACGCTCCTTTGAATATAAGCAAATTAACTGGTAAAAAGTCGATCGGTACCGGAATTTTCGCCAGAAAAGGGTGTTATTATCAAAAAGTAAAAATGATTTTCGTATAGTAAACAGCAAGCTCTTCATGAGTCATTCCATCAAAGCACTTATCTATTTTCATATTTTTTAACCTTTCAATATCCTCTTGATCAACTTTATTTTCCTTCCAGAGGACATTTGCGCCATGTGACTTCCAGATTTCAATAAACTGCTTTTCGCGCATGCGATTATGATAACTTATTTTATTGTAAACCCAGAATGCCCATACTTTTTCTGAATATTTCAGAAAATTAACTTTTGATACTTTCTTATCTGCTGCATTATAATGATCATGTAAGCCGATAACATGAAAATTAAAACCGGTTTTTTTAAGAATTCTTTTAGATTCAATAGCTAGATCATGTACAACATTCTCCGGCACATGTTCAAAAACAGCGTAACTATAAACTAAATCGACACTATCATTTTCTAATTTTGTTTGCGCTGCATCTCCCGGTGCATGATAAAGTATATTTGCTTTCATCAATATCTCTTCAAGGTTGTCACATGCGGTAATACGCTGTAGTCTCTCTGATAAAACTTTTTCTGAAAGACCAGCGATTTCTGCCGCCTGACCGAGTTTGCTATTAACTGCTTCAATCACCATATTCACCAGTTCAAAACGAAGATGGGGCACATGGTCATAAGTATGAACTGTTTTAGCACCCATCAGATACAAGAGAACTGCATTAATCGCATCCCACCCTGTACCGATTTCTACAACTGTGCTATTTTCTAATTTCAAGTATTCATTTAGTGTCCTCAAGTTTTCAAGAAGTCCGATAATCCGTTCTTCTGTCTTATGTTTCATGTGACTCTTATTTACCTTCTGCAATAAATAATTCACATTTTCCCCCATTGGCAGCCTGCTGAGAATAAATTGAATCAGAACTTTAAATTTCCACATAGCTTTTCTCCATGTTTTCCATAGACCCTTACCTGATAAGAATCCGGTTAAAATCAAACCTTCTTTTAGTCAGACTGTAAGCAGTTAGGGTTGGTATTCTTCTAAAATTTAATCGAATTTTTTAGTTTTATTTTTTTATTTAATGTAAAAATTTCTTGGATCTGTTAGCACAACAAATTCAGAGAACAAACTTAAGTTGACATTTTCAATATTACGGACTATTCATGTTCGTTGCTTGATTCTCAATATGAATACAAATCAAAGATCATTTATCGTTTGAGATAATTCTTAATTCTATACGAAATATACCATTTTTTGCAGGCTGATTCAATTTCCTTTCCCTGCTAATTGCGCTAACAAAATTTTTGACATATCGATGATTGGCAGCAGATATCCCATAATTACACTTCGTAACCTTTAGAAAATAAATTCGCGACCTGGCAATGGTTCATCCAAATTTGCCTCCAATACGAGTGCGTTTTTTGATATTTGCAGGATTCGGTTAATAATATTCTATGACTATTCTTTGCTTTGTATTATTTTATTTAACGGATTCGGATAATTGGGTGTAAATCGCCAGTAATTCTGCTTCATCATTCTTCCAGTTATATTTACTTCTGACTGCTGCCAAACCTTTATCGCCATATTTTGAGGTGCTTTGCAGCATTTCAGAGGCTGCCAGCGCAAAACTTTTTGCGTCTCCCGAGACAAAAAATTCTCCGGCTCCGGTCTCTTCAATAATGCGTTTCAACGGTTTTGCATCTGAAACAATTATTGGTTTGCCTGCCGCCATATATTCAAAAAGCTTATGCGGAATTGTAGTATTAATAAACGGGTTTGAAGGCTGTGAAATTATGCAGATTTCGGCTGTTGAGATATACTTTCCTATCTGATCGTGACCCGGCCATGCAAGAAACATTACCATATCCTGAACGCCGTGCTGCACTGCGGTTTCTTTGAGGAACGGTATTGCAGTGCCTTCGCCCACAATTGCCAGAGCTGCATTAGGGAAAGATCGACGCAGGTATTTCATTGCCTCCACAGGTATCTCAAGCCCTCGTTCATAACCGACTGTCCCTGAGTATATGATTATTTGTTTACCCTCGAATTCTTTTATTCCTGCCGTTTCTCCTCCCACAATAAAAGTTTCAAGGTCAACAGTGTTCGAAACCTCCCTTAGTGTATCAGGAGCGACCCCCTGGGCTTTTAATCGTTCTGTGTTTTCTGACACAACACTAATGATGATATCAGCAAATATTATACTGAACTTTTCCAATAAAGCCGCGAGTGCAGGATTTTTGAATATTTTGTTCAACATCCCCTTTTTATTGAAATATCTGAGTGCTTCCGGATAGTTTTCATGCATATCAAAAATAAGAGGTTTCCCGGTCAGAATTTTTAATATAACCCCAAGCGGCATCATAGGCAGATCGTGCGCGTGAATAAAATCAGGACGATATTTTATCACAAGCCAGACAGCACGAAGAATAAAATGGGGGTTAAAGAACACAGGAAAATTCATTATTTGGTTGAGCCTGATGTTCCTGAACGGCGCCCAAAGCCGTTCGATAATGACCCCTGAGAAATGCTTTTTCTTTACGTTCCCATAATTATTGCAGAGAAGAACAACCCTGAAATCGTTGCGGTTCAGCGATGTGATTTCTTTTTCAAGCCTGATATCGGGCGGAAAAGGCGCCTGAAGAAGCATTAAAGTCGTTTTCATTTGCATTTCACTTCGAAAGTATATAAACCGCACGAGAAACGAGATATTTGCTAATAAAAGGAAATTTTTCAAGCAGACTAAGATTTTTGATCATCCTCCGCCTGAAATAAAAAATCTTCAAATCAGCCTCAGATGCCAATGCATCAAATTCATGAATTCTTATCCGGTTAAGTTCCAGATAATGTTCAACCGAGTTTAGCGTTCCCATTGTTGATTTCTGCGGGCTGTTTTTTACGAATTCTATCAGAGTTTCATCTGAAAAAATCAACTGGCACCATGGAAAACTGATATAGTCATAGAGATGAGATGCTTCGAAACTCTCCCAAGGCGGAAATTCCAGGCATATTCTCCCGCCTGTTTTTAACACACGCTTACATTCCCTCAAGGCGCTGAATAAAAGTTCACGGGAAATATGTTCAACCACATCATTAAGAAAAATCAAATCAAAAGTATCGTCAGGAAATGGAAGCTCGGAAATGCTGGCGACTTTAAATTCGATAAAATCTTTGTCATTTTTTTTTGCAAATGCGATTGCAGCCTCAATTCTTTTAGGATCAATATCAACCCCTGTTATTAATGCGGGTTCTTTCTCCGCGAAAAAAACAGTTTTACCACCGAGACCGCACCCGGCATCAAGCACAACTTTTCCTTTAATATCAATATGATCGCTAAAATGAGAATAGCTCTGCTTTGCCCATACATACTGTGTTTGGGAATATGCTTCATTTGACTCTCTTCCAGGTCTTTCCTTTGGAGGTAAAATAATATTGAAGGCTTCAATAAGTTTTGTCTGGAACGACATTAATTTCTCCTTTTAGATTTTTCCAATTTTAAAATTATTTGATGCTTCACGGTATATCGCGGTTGTCAGGGATGCATTTCTACTCCAGGTCATCTCCTTAATAGATAAATAGCCCTTCTTGCCCAGGTCGTTTCGCAGATTTTCATCCGATATTAACAATTCAATTTTTTCTGCCAGATCATCAGAGTTTTTTGGTTCAACCAGTAATCCGTTAACTCCGTGCCGGATAACATCCGCAATACCCTCACCGGACGTACCGATAACTGGTTTCCGGAAAGACATAGCTTCCAGATAAACAACTCCGAACGCCTCATCCCAGCTTGGGAGGACAAAAATATCGCACAAACTCATTAGCTCAAGCATATCATTATGAGCAACCGTCCCCTTAAATTCAAAGAACTCAGAGACTTTGTTATCAATAGCTAAATTTCTCATGGAATCGAGCAAGTCGCCGCCGCCTGCAACGGTTACACTAAAATCCTGCCGTTTTTCTTTGAGTAATTTTACGGCTTCAATAAGATATCTGAGTCCCTTCCTCTCGATAAGTGTGGCAGCAAACAGAATATTCAGTTTTTTATTTGACTTTTGTCTTAAACTTCGGCTATCTATCTCAGAAAACCCGTTATGGACGCAAAAAATATTCTTTGTTCTGGAAGTGAATCTACGAATTCTCTCCACAACTACAGAAGATACTCCGATAACAGCAGATGCTGATTCGATTGCTTTTTTTGATCCGCTGAATTTGCGTTTGCTGAGTATAAGTTTATAAACGGAATCTCCGTGTACCGTAAGAATATAAGGAATTCCTGTTTTTTCCGAAATTATTTTTGCTCCCACATCGTCCGGTGAACTGCCGTGTGCGTGAATAATGTCAAATTTCCCTTCAAGTTTGTGTTTTCTTATGAGCCTCTCAACATATATCGCATACAAGATTCCCCAGTATTGCTTAAAAATTCCGCCCGGTATTGCAAGATAACGGCTGTGGTAAATCTCCACTCCTTCAATAATTTCCTTTTCAGGAATCATTTTAATTTTTCTATACCGGTCTGAAAAACGATGGGCAAAAGGTGGAACAAACGGAACAGGTGCAATAACAAATACTTCAATTCCAGCTTTTTTCAATTCCTTAACCTGCTCGTGAACGAAAACACCGGACATATATATCTTCGAATTAGGGTACATTGAGGATAAAATGAGAACTTTCATTTCTGCCTCACAGCAAGGGATCTTGTCCCTTTAATCAGATAGTTGAAATCTGAAATTCTAATAAAAATCATTTCTGATAATCTGATTTTCCCATAAAAACTCAGATACACAGAATAAGCCAGCATCCAGAGGGCGTATGTAACGGAACTTACCAAAGCAGCCGCAATTATCCCATATTTAGGAATTAGCAGAATATTAAGAAAAAAGTTGATCAACCCGATAACTCCATTTATCCACAGTATTATCCTGGGGAAATATTGACCCATAAAAAAAGAATAAATCATACTTCCCGGACTAAAGAAAAGCAGGGCGGGCAGCAGATAAAGTAATGCCCTGAAAGAGGGAAGGAAAGCATTCCCGAATAAAAGTCCAATAATAAATTCGCCGAAAAAGAAGAGGAAAATAACCACGACAAGGTTGAAAAAAAGAAGTACCCTCGAAAGCCGGACAGTTCCTTCAATAGCCGCCGCTTTATTTTCATTAAGTGTTTTCGAGAGCAATAGAGGGCCGACAATATTGGGGAGCCTTTGAAGAATTTCTGAGAATATTACAGCGATTGAATAATAACCAGCCTGTTTTGATCCCAGGAAATAATTAACAAGAAAAATATCGCCGCGAAAAATAATAAAAAGGAAAGCTCCGGAGAATGTGGACTTAAAGACCAGTGAGAAGACCCCTTTTAGTCTGCTCAGAGAATTCAGCGAGATCTGAGAGATATTAATCTTAAGCAGAAATATACCGGAGAAGGATGCTATGACTGTTGAAGCAAGCATACTCAGGATAATTTCATAAAGCCCGAAATTAAAAAAATAAATGCCGGTAAGATTAACAATAAAATATGTTATAGTCTGTATTATCTGAATCAGATTATATTGTCCAACAACTCTTTTACCTAATAGAATCGCCTGAAATGAGAGCCAAAGGATCTGAAAAGTGATAATAAACATCGAAATAAGTATCAGTGGCTGATCAATTCCCGGAACAACAATTTCCCAACCCGGGGCAAAATAGCCGAGGGATACAAGGACTATCAAAATTACCGAGGCGGTAATAAAGTTCAGAGTTATTACTCCTTTAATATTTTCTTTTTGATCGCCGCTGAGTATCGTGGAAGTTTTCCTGATTCCTTCCCCAAAAAGAAGACTAAGAAGCATAACAAGCGTAATAATTACTGTGTACTTGCCCCTTAATTCAGGGCCTAGCTGACGCGTAACAATAATATTGTTAAAAAAGGAAACGAAAACAACGATAAAGGTGGCAGCGCCGGTAATGAGGAATTGTCTGAAAAATAACATAAAGAAATCTCAGTTTGAGAGCCGAGGAGCCGCCGGAGTAGATTCAGTATCTCCGGAGGCAGATGTGACGGAGTTACCGTAAATAAATCCGAATATCAGCCAGATAAGATCGAAATGCGGGAAAAGTGAGCCGTAAAAAAAGAAGTTGATATTTAATGCAACAAAATTCACAAAACAACCTATTTGAATAGCTCTGCCGATTGGGGTAACAGATTTCCGGATATTTGCAAAATTATCAATAAAAACCCTTCTGAACCACAAAAAGACTATTGAAACACCGATGATACCCATTTCCGCTATTAATGTAATCAAAAGAGTGTGGGATTCCTTCATATATAATATTATCTGGGGTGTCAGGGGGTGCATATAGTAATCATACATTACCGGAAATGCTCTGTATCCTATGCCGAAAATGGGATAATCGAGGAACATCCAGATGCCTGAGACAGCCATAAATACACGGGTCCTAACCGAGATATCGCCCATTATATCAAAAATTGTAACTACACGCTGCGTAATAAATTCACCATATTTGGTGAAAAACACAAGAATGAACATAAAAACTAAAATTGCAGCAAACAGATAAATTATATTTTTTTTATTCTTCTGAAAAAGAACGAGCATAAAAATGCCGACCGTAAATGCCACCCAACCGGTTCGTGAAAAAGTGGCGATCAATCCTCCAAAGGAAATTAGAGAGGCGCCAAGAATAATTACTTTGGGCATTTTGCCAATATTTGAATAAAAGACCATAGAAAAAGAGAACAACAGGGCTACCATCAAATACGTAGCTGCGACGTTTGGATCCTGAAAAGTTCCTGCTGCTCTTAATATTTTTTCATCTGATTCGGACTGGACTGCCTGAGCGATATGCCAGGGATCAAATGTGAGCAGTTGGTAAAAAGCAATAATTGATATAAATACACTTATTCCTATCAGCACATATACTATATACTTATAGTGTGAATCTTTAATAACAAAATTCTTTATGTAAAGAAAAAAGAAAAACAGCGCCAATGTTGTGAGAAGATAAATGAAGCCGCTTTCTTTGTTTGGCGACCATATCAAAGTAAAAAGAGCAAAACCTATATATAAAAAAACATATTTATTAATAGGCGTTGAAAATCTTATGCCCACATAATGCCTGTAAAGGATAAACACGAAAGCCGAGCCTATACCCAGCCCCCAGGCAAGATGAAAAAGAGTAAGACCGCCGCCTATTTGTCCCCAATGTTCTAAACCGGTTCCGAGAACCATTAATAAAGCCCAGAAAAAAGGGCTCACAAATACAGCCCGAAAGAATAGATAGGCGATTATTCCTAATAGGAATGGCAGTATTCCGAGCAGCGGGTCGAGAAAATACAGATAGCCGATGGCAATTTCCGCCAAAAAGAGCGGAAGGAGTAATTTGTACCCGGTTTTTTCAGCGTGGGAATTATTATATTCTTTTAAAGGAAATAACTCAGAAAACATTATTTTCTGTATTCCCTCAACCCTTAAGGGGTTTCATAAATGCCCATTTGCGCCTGATATTTCTGATCTGGAAATATCTTTCCGGATCATTTTTTTTCAGATATTCCATGTGTTCGGCAAAAAAGATAAAAAGAAACACAATAATAAATGAAATCACAAGTGCACCCAGAACGATAAAAGCCCGTTTTGGGGCAGATTTTCTGTCAGGGGCTGAAGCATAATCAAGCACCTGCATTGCCGGTTTATCTTTTTGTATCTGAAGTTTTGCCTGCTCGTATTCCGGGACAATATATTCCTGAAGTTTTAATTGGAGAAGATACTCTGTCTGAAGTTTAGCATATCTCCGCCCAAGTTCGGGAATTTCGTTAAATGGAACAAAAAGTGAAGAAAACGGAGATTCTCCGTGTTTGACTTTATCAAACTTCATATTATGTAGCTGATCGGATAAAGCCTCGAGGGAATATTTTGAATCGGTGTATAATTTTGTGTTCTTGCCTACCGATTTTTCGACTGTTTCCAACTCTGCCTTTTTAATAAAAATCTGAGCTTCAAGATCAGCTACCGCAGCTATCAGTGATTTTGTCTGCTCAGAAAATTCAATGATACCATGTCTGGAATGAAAGGATTCAATCTCTTTTGAAAGACTATCGATATCTCTAAGGTTCTGATAATATCTTTTTTCAACGTATCCTTTTGTTTCCCTGGCTTTCTGGAGCATCAGCCCTGTGGCTCGTTTTCCTAATTCTCCGACAACATAATTAACGATTTCCGCAACTCTGACTGAATCGGTATATTCATAAGTAATCGCTATCATGTTTTCTTCTGTAAACTGAGCATCGAAGTCATTATAAAAGGCTTTGATTGTTTCTTCATACGTCTCTTTTTCGTAAAAGCTCTTGAGATCATATTTTTCGATAACGTCCATCGCTAACGACCGTGACTTTAGAATAGCCATATAAGTCATCTCGCTTCCTCCGCCCATCCCGATTCCAAGTCCTGCAAGAGGAAGATTGCCTAACAACGCAGCCATACCCGAAGAGCCGGACTGATCTGATGGAGGAATTACGATTGCTGTCGATTTATACCATAGAGGAAGATTGAGCGATATGACGACAGAAGCTATAGTAACAAGCACAAAATTTATAAGAATAAAATTCCGCCATTTGCTTAGAAGCCCGAGCAAATCGACAATTCCATTTTTCTTTTCTTTCATATTACGATCTGTATAAACTGAAAATTTATTTACTTAATTGAACAATGAGAAGAAGAATAGTTGCAACTGCGGAAACCACTCCTGCAACAGCGGTCACACGTTCCAGGTAGTAGGAAAATTCTCTCGGACGCTCTTTCGGTATCCAGATATAATCACCTGCATCCACCTGCGGAACATTATCTTCTTCAACCTGAATCCAGGCGCGGGATTTTCCCTTAATAACGTATATCTCGTCTTTAGCCGTCTGCGCAATTCCGCCGGCTTTTTGAATATAATACTTATAATCGCTGCCGCTAACAAATTCAATATACCCCGGATTATTTACCTGTCCGTAAACATAAACCAGATTAAGTCTGCTTGGAATAAAAACACTGTCCTCGTTTTGAACGATGAATTTTGAAGCTATTGAATTTGTATCATCAAGATTATTAAAATTCAGGACACCATTTGCGCGGAAAAATCTGAGTTTATTATCAGCAAGAAATGAAAGCGAGTCTTCAGCCGAAATATTTGCCATTCGCTGCATCATAAGAATGTCGAACTGTTCAGTAGCCCGTGTCGTGGTAACCACATCTCGGCCTCTTATAAGCTCGGCATTATTGAGATCAGCGCTTGCCTTAAACCCTCCGGCATTTTTTATCACTTCTCTCAGTGTGGTTGTGCCCCTTGTAATAGGAATCCTGCCCGGTCTGTTTACTTCGCCGCCAACTCTGACATGAAAGTTCTTCCTCTGTGGTTCTTCACCTAAAAGCCTGATTCGGTCTCCCCTCTGAAGCGCAGGGTTTTCACTGATCTGATAAATTTCTATTCTCTCGTTCTTGCCTTCATAATCCAATCTGCTTATCGAAGCAGTAACAATATTCTCATAAGCAGGATTAATACCGCCGCTGAAAAGAATCGCATCACTCAGCCTGTCTCCCTCTACATATTGAAATGTTTTGGGATTCACAACTGCCCCGCCGATCGAAATAAAATTCGTTTTATCGTCATAGGGTGGAAATATTATTACATCATCATTCTGAAGCAGAGGGTTAAACTGATAATCTCCGGTTAATCTGAACTTCTGAAGGTCAACCTGAATTATCTCACCGGAGAATCGTCTCAGTGTAATATTCCGAAGTCCGTAAACCGAATATCTCATATAGGGAGTCAGGGTAATTACCTGGTTATATATTCGGGTAATAAACTGGTCAACCCGTTCACCTGGTACTGCTGGAAAAGTACCGTTAGAGACGAACTGTCCGCCTATCGAAACGCTCAGCATCATGGCTGAATTAAAATTAATCTCGCCGATACTACCTGGTTTCTCCTGCCCGTAAACCGCATACGAAATGGCAAGAAATATGAGGATAATAACAATTGATGATTTTCTCACTTCTTAATTCCTGTTTCCATATTGTTGATTATAGTATAATAAATATTCGTTATTCAAAATTCTGCCCCACCAGCCGCGATTCGATAAATACCATTTAACGGTATCAGCAAGCCCCTTTTCAAACTCAACTTCAGCTTTCCATCCAAGTTCTTTATGCGTTTTCGCAGGATCAATTGCATATCTGCGGTCGTGTCCTGGTCTATCTTTTACATATTCAATAAGATTTTCCGATTTGCCGAGCAAATTAAGAATAGTTTTTACAATAAACAGATTGTTCTGCTCGTTGCTGGAACCAATATTATAGGTCTCTCCGGGAACTCCATTTTCAAGGACAGTCATAATCGCCCGGGAATGATCATCAACATGTATCCAGTCCCGCACATTCATACCGTCACCGTAAACGGGGAGTTTCCTATCGTTAAGCGCATTGATTATCATCAATGGAATTAGTTTTTCAGGGAACTGGTAAGGGCCGTAGTTATTCGAACATCTTGTAATACATACCGGAAGTTTATGCGTCCGGAAATATGAGCCTGCAATCAGATCGGCTGAAGCTTTACTTGCAGAATAAGGACTGCTGGGTTCGAGAGGTGAAAGCTCGGTAAATAAGCCTGTTGAACCAAGGCTCCCATAAACTTCATCTGTCGAAACCTGGAGATATTTTTCAATTCTGTATTTTTTTGCAGCTTCAAGCAAAACATTTGTGCCTAAAACATTTGTGCGTATAAATTCTTCGGAGCCAAGAATACTCCGGTCAACGTGTGACTCTGCCGCAAAGTTGATAATCATATTAATATCGTGTTTTGCCATCAGATAGTTGACAAGTTCACTATTGATAATATCACCTTTATAGAAGGAGTAGTTTTCCTGGTTCTCCAGATTGGCAAGATTCTCAAGATTCCCGGCATAAGTAAGTTTATCGAGATTGATAAAAAAATAATCTTTCCGTTTGGGGACAAAGTAGTTCAGGAAATTACTGCCGATAAACCCGGCTCCGCCTGTAATCAGGATTGATTTTATATTGTTATCCATTATAATTATATATTCTTATCAGAAGATTTTATGTTCATTGAGGTCATTGACCAGCTAATCTCAGCAGGTAATCACCATAACTATTCTTGCGGTACTCATTGGCAATCTTTATCAATTGTTCTCTATTGATAAAATTCTGCCTGAAAGCAATTTCCTCTATGCAGCCAATTTTGAGCCCCTGCCGTTTTTCAATAACACTGACAAATTGTGAAGCTTCAAGAAGAGTATCGTGTGTGCCGGTGTCAAGCCAGGCAGTTCCCCTTCCGAGAGTGGTTACTTTCAGTTCTCTCAATTTAAGATATTCATTATTTACATCTGTGATCTCTAATTCTCCCCTCGGCGAAGGTTCAAGATTTTTCGCAATGTCAATTACTCTGTTATCGTAAAAATAAAGCCCCGGCACAGCAAAATTAGATTTTGGGACCAGTGGTTTTTCCTCAATTGAAATTACGTTCTCAAAACCGTCAAATTCAACGACCCCATATCTTTCGGGATCGCTTACCTGATAAGCGAAAATCCTGCCGCCGGATGGATTTACACTTTCAAGCATTTGTTTCCGGAGATTCGAGCCAAAAAATATATTATCGCCAAGAATAAGTGCAACCTTGTCATTTCCAATGAATTTTTCTCCGATAGTAAAAGCCTGCGCCAATCCTTTGGGTTCAGGCTGAACTGCATAGGAGAATGAACATCCTATCTGCGAACCGTCTTTAAGCAGATTTTCAAATAACGGCAGACTATCCGGAGTTGATATTATTAATATATCACGGATTTCGGCAATCATCAGAACGGAAAGCGGATAATAAATCATCGGTTTATCATAAACCGGGATCATCTGTTTACTTATCGATATTGTAAGCGGGTATAGACGCGTACCGGAGCCGCCGGCTAATATTATTCCTTTCATAAAACCTGAATATTTAGAAACTGGCAAAATTTTTCGGAATCTGTTTTCCTATAAGAGGACAAACTCAGAAAGCAAAAAAGCCGAAATAAACACCGGTTTGAATAAAAAATGAATCGGAATTAAAACTATCGGGAACACCTGCAAGATTCTGATCGTTATCAATTTTCCATTCACCGCTGGCTGACCAGTTATAACCTCCGCCGAAACGCAGAGCAATAAATCTGTTTACCGGCACATCAATGTTAACTGTTGGTGAAAGAGAGAAAAAACTATACACCATTCTCCGGGAAGTATTACTGCTCGCACCATTGAACTCGGTCCAAATCGAATTCCAGTTTGTCGGGCCACTGTTCTGATAAAGATTTACCTCGAGTTCACCACCACCGATAATTGCTCCGAGAGAAACCGCAAATCCTTTTATAAAAGGCAGGGTGTATTCGATTGTAAAACCCCCGAATCCAACATTATATTCTGCTTCTTTATATAATCCACCGGTATAAGCATCCTTGTGCATACTTCCACCGAAACCAACACCGCCAATTCTGACGTTTTCAAGAAACATTATGTATGCATAACCACCGCCGCCAAATCCGAACATACCGTTTGAAAATTCCGGAACCCCAAAACCTGGCATAAATTTATTCAGTTCTCCGAGGTCGGGGAACATATAAACCGGTGAAAAACCTCCGGCAGCGCCAAACTTAGCAATCCAGCCGACTTCATCACCTGACTGGGCTTTAGATGAGTTGAACGAAATCAGTAAAGTCAGAATTAAAGCTATCTTTTTCATATCTCTTGACGGGTGTTTGTTATTGTTAATATTAAACTTGAAATATACTTATAATAGGTAAAATAAAAAAAGCATACTCTTATTTTAGGATGTGGAGATTGCCTGCAATTGAGTAATTAAATATATTTCAATGACCATATTTTTGCCCTCGCACACTTCTCACTTGATTAAAATCTTTTTATGATATGGCTGTGCTGAGTTCCCATTTTTTGCAGTGCATAAAACTCTGATTGTTTTTTCACCCCTTGATGGATTTTCAAGCAGTAATGTCAATTCGGATTTTTCAGGATCGAAAACATGAGGGATTACAACACTATCGGCATATGCTTTCACGGATTCCGGCTTTATTGGCGATTTTGAGCTTAACGAAAAAACCAGTTCAACATTGTTTCCTATGCTTCGGCTTCTGTCCTTTATCATCTCTATTTCAGGATATCCGGTAAGGAAATATTTCCCTATTCCCTTAAAAATCCCCCATCCCTGTATCTTGTTGAATTCGTCTATCTGAAGTCTTGATTCTTCAACTCTGTTTGTATAGAAAGCGCACTCAACAAGTATTGCCGGTATCTGAGTTTCCCTCAAAACTGAAAAGCCGGCTTTGGCATAAATCATATAATCAGAATACGTGCCATCGAAAGAACCGAGTCCCCCCGAATTACCCATTGCGTATGCGAGATCTCTCTGAACGTATCGTGCAAGGTCATGGTTTGCCGGTTCATACTCGTAATCATCTTCAGTTCCATGGTAAAAAGTAGAAGTATAATTTATCCAGTAGTGTTCCGAATTTCCCGGTGCATTGTGGTGAATGCTTATAAAAAAATCGGCTCCGCTGTTATTAGCCAGAACTGATCTGTATTTGAGATCTACTGTGGTGTCTTTATCCCTCGACATATAAACAACCGCGCCCGATTCCTCCAAAAAACTTTTGAGGTAAAGAGCGACATAAAGGTTGACATCTGCTTCCACAACCTTACCGCTCAGACTTTTATTCCTTCTGTCCTCACCACCATGTCCCGGATCTAAAAAGAATTTTTTACCTTTCAGAACCGGTGAATATCTCTGTATTGCAGCAAGTCTTGCTTCTTCCTCAGCCAGATCTCTGGGTACCTCATAAAACACGTTCTCAACATTATAAACAATGATATTTGCCTGTGATGCCTGTTCCGGGATTTGGGTAGTTGCACATCCGGTTAGCCAGACAAAGACAATTATTAATAATAATTTTTTAGTTGCCGGTATTTTTGACATGATCCATCACACAATTATTTTCAATATAAAATTTACAACTGCTGCAGTTTTCTCTTTCAGGCTTAAATACTTTTTCCCTTTGTGAATTTATGAAATTCCCGAGTTTAAATTGATATAATTCAAATTCTTCTTCCGTAAATTCCCTGACAGCATTATGTTCCGGCATTCTGAGAAATACAATTCTGGTCATTATTTTCGTCACCGGTTGCGAAAGTCTGAGAATAAAAGCATAAAAATTCAACTGATTAAAGTAATATGTTTCTTTATCATGCAAATCCTCAACTGAAATATCATCAGTTTTATAATCGACAATTTCAAGATATTCGTCAAACGAATTTAACCTGTCAATCCTGCCTTCCAGAAAAAAGTCCTTGAACGCCGCCATCAGTTTAACCTCATTCTTGCGGGAATTAATATTGGTCAGCTCCGAATAAATCTTACTGCTATAATAATTCTGCATAATGTTTCTAATGTTTCGGATAATTGGTTCCCTTTGTTCCGGCGAGATCAATCTTTCGAACCGAAGAAATGAAAGGATTTGTTCATCAAGCTTCTCCGGCGGCGTTTCAAATTCCAGGAGCTGATGGATAATCCTTCCTGTAAGTACCGCATTCCCCGTTGTATTTTCCTCATTTTCAAATTCATAAGAATCTTTTCGAACATTTTGTTTCTCACGTGATTGCAGTGAGAGTTGATCAATAACCTTATTAAATCCAAGCTCATATTGAAGTTCGAATTTACGGGGACATTGTGAAAAAACAGCAAAACTTGAGGCGGAAATTATTTCTCCTCTGGGGGAGTCTTCTATTTTAAGCCGGTAATCTTCTTTAGTAATCGAAGGTGTTTCAAAATCTGCTTTCTCGTGGGTTGTTTTTTCAGAGATTTCAGAGATTACATCAATATTTAGCTCTATATTACCGGAGAAATTCACTTCTCCATTCTCTGACGTTGAAAGATATTTTAATTTCCCCTTTAAATTTATCCTATGAGAAAGCAACAAATCCGGAAATTCCGCGCTAATCAGACCCATAAAGGAAGTTGCGGGGAATAGATCATTCTTCGAATCCCTGAAACTAAGGTACAGCCTTTTTTCTGCCCTGGTCATCGCGACATAAAGCAGCCTTTTGTTTTCAGCCGCTTCTCTTCTGCTATCCGCATAATCATATAATACAACCGGGAGCGGTGTTTTATAACCTGAATAATAATCCTCGGCAGCCGGGACTTTTGTAAGGATGCCGATTTCCTTGTCAATTGTCACACTTCTGGCTTTAATCCCGTGATTGCCGCCGCTATCGCTGCATCGGTAAATAAATACATTTTCGAATTCAAGCCCCTTCGATTGATGGATTGTCATCAGTTGAACCGCTTCTACCGAGTCAAGCAGATCAGCTTCGCCCTCATCGAAGATTTTTTCCACAGCTTGTTCCAGAAATTCAATAAAATCAAAAAGAGAATTGCCTTTATTAGAGGAATAATCAAGAAGAATCAGGTAGAGTTTTTCAAGATTTGCTCTCTCAATCTGATATTCATCGACAAATGAAATTGTACGCCAGAAAGCAGAATCAGCAGTAATCAGCCTGAAAAGTTTGGGCAGAGGGAGGAATGCCGAATTAATTAAGTGGCGCTTCAGTATTGATGTTATCGATTTGATTCTCCCTCCATCAGAAGCAGCATACTCATTGATTTTTTCGAAAAAACTGCCACCGCGCAAGTTTGAGATTCTATGGATAACATCATCACCAATCATAAAAAATGGCGATCTCAGCAGCCCGATCAGAGAAAGGTCATCCCCAGGATCGGAGAGAAAACGGAAGTAGTTTAACAGATCAAAAAGTATCTGCTTCTGATAAAACCCCTTTCCACCGATCACTTTTACTGGAATTCCCCATTCGATAAATTCGGACTCAATCTCTTTGAAAAAATCTCTGCGCCGGCAAAGTATTGCAACATCATTGAGGGCAATGCCCATAGACATAAGTTTGTGAACTTTTCCGGCAATTAGTGCCGCCTCAGTTTCACCATCTTCATACTTCTCCCTCAGGAAAACAACTTCACCCGTTTCGCCTTCGGATTTTGAACAAACCAGTTCCTCATAAACTACTTCATTAAATTCTCCATCCGTCCCCCTCATCAATCTGCTGAAAACATAGTTAACAAAAAATGCAATTGGTGGAGAGAGTCTGAAACTATGTGGTAAAGTAAGATTTCCGTCATTCGATTGATTTGACTGGTTTATATCTCTTTTGGTCTGCTCAAACACTTTTATTTCGGCATCACGAAACCTATAAATGCTTTGCTTATCATCCCCGACAACAAATAAATTGCCTCTTGACAATCCTTCAAGAATAGGAATGAAAATCTGATACTGTATCTCATTTGTATCCTGATATTCATCAATCATTATATAGTCATAGTTCTCAGATAAATACTTCCGCACCTCTTCTTTTTTTATCAACTGCATCGTCTTTAGCAGGAAGTCCTCGAAGTCCAGAGCCCCGTTATGCCTTTTTTTCTCTTCATACTTTTCGTTGCAGGTAATAAAAAGGCCCGAAAAATCAACCCCAAAAGAAAATAAATTACTCGTAAGCAGCGCATCAGATGATTCGGCGAGGCGTTCAATAACAGAGATATTTTGTAATATCGTTGCCTGAAGTTTTGCCGGGAGAGAGTCCTTAGCCTTTTTCAGATAATCATTCACTCTTATGCTTTTCTTACTTTTAGTCAGAATAATCTCAGAGATATCCCTAAGTTTTAGAGCGTTGACAAAAATTCCATTATTTTCTTTCAAGTCAATAAGCAAATTTGACACTTGATTAGATCCTGAATTATTTAAGGATAAAACCAGGTCGTTCATAGTCCCGATATCCCGGATCAAATTCCGGATCAATGGGTTAAAATACTTTTCCGCTGTAAGATTTATTAAGGCATTATACGTAGCCTCACATTCCTGATTGCCGCCGGAATATAAATTTTCGATAACTGTAAGCAGATTTTTACGATTCTTAATGCCGCTGATCAGCTCAGAATTCAATTTTGCAACCGAACCAAGCACCCTCACAAGATTTTTTACTGGTTCCGCTAAAACCGGGGATCTTAATTCACCGGAAATAATTTCCTGAACAGATAATTCAATCAATTCAGACGATCTGTTTTCATCAAGAACAACATAATTTGCATCAATCCCGCATTCAGTTGAAAATTCCCTGAGGAGATCACCGCAGAAAGAATGAATTGTCGAAATGTTGGCTGATACTAATTGTCTCCGGATGTTGATTAAATTACGTTTTTCCTTACTGTCCTTCGAATTTAAAATTTTATGATCAACGAGTCCTGCAATTCTTGTCTGTAATTCTCCGGCTGCTTTTTCAGTAAAAGTGATTGCAACAATCCGCCGGAGTGAATTCTTCTCGACGATATTTTCAGCTATAGAAATGTATCTTTCCGCAAAAACAGAAGTTTTTCCGGATCCGGCATTCGCCGTCAGAGCTATATGTTTATCATGTGCGAGAGCTTTACGCTGATAAGAAGTCAGATTACTCATAATTTTGTTTTTTTCCATACGGATGCGTTAAACGGATTTCCGTCCCTGTTTCATCTGATCGGACAATTTCAATCCTGCCGCCGAGACTTTCCAAAAATTCTGATACAATTGAAAGTCCTAATCCCATTCCCTTCTGTTTCGTTGAAAAACCTCTATCGAACACTTTTGCAACGGTCTCCTTATTCATTCCTTTTCCATTATCCAGGATGGAAAGATATAGTAGTTCGCCCTCCTTTCTGACATTCAGGGTTATTATTGCCGCATCCGCCTGGATCGAATTTCGAATAAGATTAATCAATGCTCTTTTAAAGTGCTCGCGGTCGGTGAATAAAAAAGTTTCCGGCAAGGATTTAATTTCTAATTTTATCTCCGACGCAAATAAATCATTAATTTCCTGCAGAACCATTGATATATCTACTCTCTCCAATTTCATTCTCGGCATGACGGCAAATCCGGAAAATTCGGAGGCGATATTTTTCAACTGCTCAATCTGCTGAAGAAGCATTCCGGTTACCCGTCCGAAAATAGTATCGAATTTGTCCGATTTGTCACGATAGGATACGATTAACTGCTGCACTCCGAGTTTCATTGGAGTCAGGGGGTTTTTGATTTCATGGGCTACTTGTTTAGCCATCTCCTTCCAGGCAGATTCCCTTTCAAACTCAGCCAATTCTGCCTGATTTCTTTTCAGATCCTGGACCATACTGTTAAAACCCCGGCTTAGCTCAGATATCTCTTTCGCACCTCCTGCTTCAATCTTTACATCCAGATCACCTGATGCCACAGAATTTATCGCTGCTGTCATTCGAATTATCGGTTTGGATATCTGACCTGCGAGCATTGAACTCACCAGAATGATAAGAATAGCGGCAAGTGAATAGCTTCCGAAAAGAAATACGTCAACTTCCGTACCGGAGAATGGCAGAGTTACTTCGTTTAAAGTATTATTTACTTCCAAAACAAACATCTCATTCCCGATATAAACCCTGCAATAATAGCATGAGAAACTTCTGCCGTCAGCTTTATTTGTGTACATTGTTTCAGGCTTTCCTTCAATCACAAGTTCTGAATAGACTTTAAATGGGATTATCTGATTAAAAATGCCTGCTTTGTATAATTCCGGAACTGTTGAGTATATCAGGGTTTCTCCCCTGAAAAGCGAATATTCAATATTAGCAACTACTGGTTGTGAAAGTCCTGAATTTCCATATTCAGGGACATAATTTAGATTCTCTGTAATGTTTACAACTCTTTTTTTCAATTTGTATCTCAGAGCCTCGCCATTCCTTTCGTTCGTAATACTGCGGAAATAAATAGCTGAGAGTATCAGAGGGATAAGTGAGATCAATAAAAAACCGCCGAGAATTTTGCTCCGAAAATCCAGATTGCTGACAGATATTGCTTTCAGACTAAATGGAATGTTAAAGAACAGGATAATCAGTGTAATTATAGAATTAAAGAAAAAAATCTTGAAAAAATCATAGAGCAGTAATTCGATATTTTTTCTTTGTAGAAAACTGACAACAACTGTTTCCCCATCAATTCCGGAAGTTTTTATTGCATAAACAAGATAATCTTCATTTCCTGAATTAATTCGAAGCCATTTTTCTCCATTTGGCGAATAATTTACTGCTTGTATTTGTTCAACATCTTCCTTAGAAAAGACGGTGCCGGAATTCCATTTTTTATGAGATTCCGCCATCTCGAGAACATTAATTGATCTTCCAAGAATATTTAAATTACCCGAAGCCCTGGATTTGTCAAAATGTGAACCGAAAGACTTTGTTTCAGAATGCCTCGTTTTTATTGCGGTGCACTGCACCCAGCCAACGGGCTTTCCATTTACTATAATCTCTTTAACTGTGAGTATTTTGCCGGATTCTGAATAAAGAGAGTCAGCATCGTTTATTTTTACAATTTCGTATTTCTCGGTTCCGTACCCACCGAGATATTGACTGCCCTTGCCATAAATATCGATCCTTCCACGCAAACCTTCGGAAGCAAGCGGACTTTTCTTCCAAATAGCTCTGGCGCCCGCGTGATATTCACCAGGTTCACCCGAGGTAAGGATATTTAATAAAAAACTGTCGGTTGCAGCTCTTTCTGCGGTTTCTTCGGAAAGGAATGTTATATAGTTTCTTTCTTTTCTTATATAATCCATTGCCACTGTTTTAATAGATTCCCTCTCGAGTTCCTGATTATAGTAAATAAGCAGCAGGGTGGAAGAAATTGATGCGCCAATAAGCAGATAAAACCATAGCATCCGAATCCTGACTTTTGTAAAATAAAACAAATAAGTCAGTGTAAATAAAATCGTAATATATACCACTCTTGTAAAAGGTGTGCCCTGCGGCTGCTTCTGAAAGAAGTCGAATAAAAGCCCTGATATCTGGAAGATAATAAATGTCAGGGTGAAATTGAATCTGCTTTTTTCTTTGAAAACTCTTTCAAATAACCATTTTAAAAGAAAAAAATTAACAATGATGAGTATTATTCCCAGAATAAAAAAATTAAAGAGCATCAGTAAGACAGGAAATTGGGGGAAGAAAAGCGGCTCTTCAAAATATTTTAATGTTGAATCAAAGATCACACTTTTTGCCGATGCCCCGTGAGCTCTATAGAGAAGAAAAAATATGAAGGCTGGGAATAAAAAAAGAAAATATTTTGCTGATTTGTTAGTTACTGTGTTTGAAAACTTATTTATACCATAGTGCTTAATATAAATCAAAACGATGCTGAAAGCTGTTATAACAGTAATAAAAAATTCAACTGGCGATTTGACCATCCCGAATAGAAAAACTGAAGAAAAATACTGCGGGGCATTTAGTCCTGATGAGAGGAAGATTTGGAGCAGCTCAAGCTTAAAAAATATGATCCGAAGCCCAGCAATACAAATAGCTATATAAAAGAATCTAACCGGAGAAGATGAATTTCTGATGTACCTGGAATAAATAAAAATAAATAACAGAAGGATGATTGAAAAAATCAGCATTCCCTGAATTTGCCTCACAAACTCTGAAATGTCAGCGAGCAGTTTACTTTCCGCAACAGGAATCATGTAAACAGCAGCAATCTCACGCCCGAGTGAATTATTAATTACTATCCCTCTGCGCTGCAGGTCTCCAATCATTTTTGTCCTTGGAGAATATTTAATATATACATCTCTTCCCGTAGCATCAAGAATGGCTTTCGTAAGTAAATCCGACGTTACTTCCTTATTCCCGCTGAATTCCTCCGGCTTTATATCTTTTGTAACTATACAAGTAAAGGAGGATGTATTTCTTTGATGACGAGCCACATAGACAGATTTAACAACTGGCTCATGTGTATCGAAAAAATAGTCTCCCGACTTAATGGATAAGTACCTTTCGTTTTTTATTCTATCGAAATTATCGGTCCAAAACAAAAGATTGCCCAAACTGTCAAAAATCCCGAATTCGAATCGTGACTTTTCAATCCACAGACCATCAGAAAAATTCACGTCTTTATCAACACCAATTTTTTCTATTAGCGATTCAGAGAATGCTTCGTGCTCCCGTTCGACACTATTAAAAACGGAGCGAATTTCCAATTCGGTTTTTAATTCATCGGCTTTGGAGTTTGTTCTATAGTATTCTTTATTGTGCAGTAAGACAGGAGCCAGAAAACCACTTGTCATAAGGACTATAATTAATAACAGGCTGAGAATTGCAGTGGTTTTTTGGATGGCAGTAAGAGATGAAAGCATATTCAATTAATTGTAATTTGTGAAATATACCAGGTATCCTCTTCAAATTTCAATGAAATATAGAACTGAGCAGTTTCTTTTGAACTTTTTAAGTTGTATTGCATTTTTCCGCTGGCGTAAGGAAAAGTGGCTGAAGTATTAATTTTTTCAAATTTGGGGTTAGAAGGCTGATAAATAGCAAAAAAATCCTTGAGGATATAAAAAGCCTGACTACGGCTGAAATATCCGTTGATTCCTTCGATGTGACTAATAAATACTTTCCCTGCCAATAGATTTGAAAATTCTTCGACACGATTAGTTTTCAGACCCTTCTCAAAGCGGAAAAAAGTTTCCTGAGACAGGATCTGCTTATTTTCCTGAGCAAAACAAAAACTGCCGAGTAATACAAGCAGCCCGGCAGTTAAAAGAATTTTTTTCATAAAAACTAAATCTGTTTATATCCATTAAGATACAATATTATTGGGTTTTATGTAATCCGGAACGAATAATTTTATCATGAGCAACCCGATCTGATCTTTTTACTTTGAGCATCCTTTCACCGATGACAGTCTGGAAAGCCCAGTCAAAAACTATCCTTTCAGCAGTCATCCCGGAAATCCTGATTTTCGCAAAGTGATTATCAACGGTCCATATAATATATGTATGCCCCCTGATAGCTTCGCTGTATTTTATATTTTCTCCAGGAACTATTGGTATCCATCCATCTGCTGGCGCCTCTGTGATGTCATAAATATCATCTGTGTAACCCATATCCTGGATATCAAATTCTTCCCACACATTTATATATGGCTTGCCATTAAACATCTCAAAAAAGAAATCAGTATCGATGTCACTGAATTTAACAGCTTGTTCTTTGATAAAACTCCAGCCGGAAATATCGGGGTATTTGGCTGCATCAAAAACTATGCTGTTAAAACCTTCCGGACGGGCAATCCCATAAACTTCATCGTAACTAAGTTCACTTTCGTTTCCGCTCAGATCATATGCTGCTATGCCATAATAATATTTTGAACCATTACCCGCTTCGGAATCGATAAAATAGTTGCTGGCGGTACTTCCGATAAAATTGTATTTACCCCAGTAATCATTAGCATAATATACATTATATCCCGAAAGATCTCTCTCAGTATTGGGCTCCCAGCTTATCTCAATTTTACCATCTCCATTTAAGACCCTGAGGTTTTTCGGAGGAGCCGGGGCAACCCTGTCGCTAAGATATTCTTCTTCATCACATGCGGTAAAGAAAAGAACTCCAATAACTATCATTGCCAAAAACAATCTAATTTTTTTCATAATGACTCCGGTTTTTCTTAATATGTTTCAAGCACCGTGCCAAAACAATCGGGTAATCAATTTCCTTAAATAAACCTATAATTTCATGAATCCTAACATACCATCTATTGTCACTCGTCCATTTTAATATACACTTCTGGACTATTTATTATAAACCGGAGTAATTCCCGCCGTAAAATAATTTCGAATTATTCATAACTCCGACTGATTTTCCTGTAAGTAATTTTTTGTCGAAAGGTGAGTTCTTACATTTTGATTTGAAATCCTTGATGTTCACAGTCCAGATCTGCGAAATATCAATCAGAGTTAATTCAGCTTTTTCTCCAACCTTAATCTGCGGAACTGGCAGATTAAGAATTTTCCGGGGATTCACAGCAAATAAAGTAATAATTTTGCTTAAGGGTATTTTTCGTTTATGTACAAGTTCTGTCAGAGTAAGAGCCAATTCTGTTTCCAACCCAACAATTCCATCAGGTGCATAAATAAATTCCATTTCTTTTTCTTCGATCGCGTGCGGAGAATGATCACTCGTAATACAATCAATCGTTCCATCCCGGAGTCCTTCGATCACAGCATTGAGATCCTCCTCTGAACGAAGCGGTGGATTTACCCGGAGATTGGTATCATACGATTTTAATGCTTCCTCGGTAAGAGAAAAATAATGTGGAGAAGTATCAGCGGTAATTTTGGATCCTTTTTCTTTGGCAGATCTGATTATCTCTACTGCTCTTTTGGTACTAATATTTGAAAAATGAACTTTACCGCCAACGTAATCCGAAATTAATATGTCACGGACAATAATGAGTTCTTCAGCGACAGATGGATTAGGAGGCAATCCCAGTAAAGTCGAAAGAAATCCTTCGTTGGCAACACCACCACCAAGAGATTCCTCTTCACAATGTTCAATTACGGGAAGGTCAAACATAATGGCGTATTCAAGCGCATTTTTAAGAAGTGATGCCGTTTTTACAGCCTTCTCGTCATCTGTAAAAGCAACTGCTCCAGCTTCATGCAGTTCGGCAAGAGGGGCAAGTGCAGTACCTTTTCTTTCAAAAGAAACAGCGCCTGCAAGATGGACATCAACAAGATGGTCCTGTGCCTTGTGGCGGATAAATCCAAGAACTTCTGCATTGTCAGCAATAGGTTTTGTATCAGGCATTGCCAGCACTGAGGTAAATCCCCCAGCGGCGGCTGAATTGCAGCCCGTTTTAATGGTTTCTTCATCTTCCCTGCCGGGTTCCCGTAAGTGAACGTGCATATCCATAAGACCAGGCACACAGTATATCCCCTCCAGATTATATACCTTCGCATCTTTCAGATCGTCTTTTGTAAGTTCGCCAACCTTGCTTATAACTCCGTTTTCAACCAGGAGACTTGATTTGTTTTCGATACCGGAAACCGGGTCTAAAATAATTGTGTTAATAAATGCTGTTTTCATCAAAACCCCTTAATTCATTGTCCCAAGCAGATAAAGCACTGCCATTCTCACTGCAACCCCGTTAGTTACCTGATCAAGGATTATCTGGTAAGGTCCATCTGCAACTTCAGAGGATATCTCAACCCCACGATTGATAGGTCCGGGGTGCAGGATTAGAATATTCGGATTGTATTTTTCAAGTCTTTCAGAAGTGACTCCGAAATAATTATGATATTCTCTGAGGCTTGGAATTGTCGTACCAGCGTCGCGCTCAAGCTGAATTCTGAGAATGTTGAGAACATCATTCTCTGCAATCGCTTTGTTAATATCATGGTAAATCTTAACTCCGAGCATCTCAATTCCACGGGGAATCATTGTCGGCGGACCACAAAGCGAAACTTGCGCTCCCATTGTTTTCAATCCATAAATATTGGAAAGCGCAACCCGGCTGTGTGCTATATCGCCGATGATACAAACTTTCAATCCATCCAGTTTTCCAAGTTTTTCACGAATCGAAAACATATCAAGCAATCCCTGGGTTGGATGTTCATGCCTTCCATCGCCTGCATTAATAATATTCGCTTTAGAAATCCTCGTCAGAAATTGCGGCACACCTGAAGACTCATGCCGAACAACTATCATATCGACTTTCATTGCTTCAATATTCCTGACAGTATCTTTAAAAGTTTCACCTTTCTTTGTACTGCTGGTAGAAGCTGAAAAGTTAATAACATCGGCACTTAATCTTTTTTGAGCAAGTTCAAATGATATTCTTGTTCTGGTAGAACTTTCAAAAAAAAGATTAACTATGGTTTTCCCCTGAAGAGTTGGAACTCTTTTTATTGGTCTTTCAAGTACTTCCCTGAAAGTAACGGCCGTATCAAGGATATTCTGAATATCATCTTTCGGAACTCCAAAAAGACCAATAAGATGCCTGCTGGAAAGTGACATATTAATCCTCCTCTTCTTCGGGTGACTCGATAAGGTAAACAGAGTCTTCACCATCAAGTTCAGCCAATTTTACTTTTATCTCTTCATTTATTGAAGTCGGAATATTTTTTCCAATGAAATCGGCTTTGATAGGTAGTTCACGATGTCCCCTGTCAACGAGCACACAGAGTTGAATAGTATTTGGTCTTCCGAGATCCATAAGTGCATCAAGCGCTCCCCGAACAGTTCTTCCTGTATATAACACATCGTCAATAAGTATGATGTCTTTATCGTTCAGGTCACAAGTAATATTCGTAACAGAAACTTCGGGCTGTTTCAGCCTTCGCCTGAAATCATCACGATAGAGTGTCACATCGAGAATCCCGAATGCAGGCTCTGAACCGTCAATTTCAGATATCTTTTCTCTCAACCGATGTGCAATAAATTCTCCGCGTGTGCGTACTCCAATCAGAACAAGGTTATTCAATCCCTTATTTTTTTCAAGAATTTCATGCGCAAGGCGGGTAATAGTGCGACGGATACCGTCTTTGTCGATAATTTTAGCTTTTATTTTCATATAAAAAAACCTCCTTGACTCACGTCTTGGAGGTTTAAATAATTAATGGAATTTTTCATATTACTCCTTGTTTATCTCTCAGAATAAACTTAAAGGTTAAAAATACAATATCAAAAATAAATTGTTACTTAATAACTTTAAACTCAATTCTTCTGTTAATTTGTCTTCCGAATGCGGTTTTATTGTCAGCGATAGGCATCTTCTCACCTAGCCCAACAACACGGAGCCTGTTTTCAGAAATCCCTTTCGACATCAGATAATATTTAACTGCCTGAGCTCTCTGCTCGGAAAGCTTCTGATTAAAAACTTCTGATCCTATGTTATCAGAATGCCCCTGAATTTCAATTTTCATTTCCGGATTCTGGATCAAGACCTGAACAGTGTGGTAAAGAATTGGGTAGGCTTCAGGTGAAAGCCTGTTGCTGTTGAATTCATAATTTACACCGACTAATACCCAATTGTCATAACGCATCGCTGTTCCACTTCTGTCAACAGGCATTCCTCCCCTGTCAACCGGTTTTTCGACCACAACTTCTTTTATAACTTCACTCGGTATATATTTTTTAACAATATCCTCAATCCTGTCATAATCAATTTCGGCTCTGACTGTTTGTAACTGATCGGGCTTCTGAGTCAGACCACCTGCGTATGAAGTATTATATCTTGTACTTGCTTCACCTTTATCAAGATAATAAAGTACTCCAAATTCAAATGTTGCATAACTGTCGTAGTTGCCGCCAATAAGAGTACTTCCGGCATTTTTTGTCCTGTCACCATCCAATGAGTAAATTGGTAACACATGAAGTCCGAACTCTGCATTCAGTTTGAAATCTTCGTCATATTCGAAAGTTCCGCCGAAAAGAAAATTTAACTGAAAATCGAGAATGATATCCCCAATACCAATATTGGATGTTGTCGGAGAGGCTGGGTTATCAAGCATCCAGGCAGCAACTCCGACGCCCATCCCGAAATACGGATAAACTACTGCAGATGGGTCAAGTTTATAAAGCAGGTCAATATTGCTGTTAACTCCTGTCGACTTTGCATCACCGGTAGAACCAGCGAGTGTGTTTGTACCTTCGAGATGAAAAAAACGAATAAGTGCGCGCAGGGACGTGGATTCGGTAAAATCCCTCTGCCCTGAAACATACAAGCCATAATTAATCATTGAGGGACTAAGGGTAGTATTAACCAGTTTGGGGTATGATACACCGCCTCCAAGCACCCAGGCATCCTGAGGAACCTGAGCATAACTTTGTGAAATCACAACTGCCAGAAGCAGTAATATTGTTTTCTTTAATTTGTTCATAAATACCTCAACGGTTTCTAATCAAAATTTAATATATTTTTATGACTGTTCGCAACATTTTAGGTCAAAATTACATAGAAAATTATTTCTACTTGTAATTTTTCCCTGCCGTAAATTTATCAATATAAAATTTTATTGTGGAATATATAATAATTATTTGAAATTAGCCATAGTCTTTTAATTTTTTTTTTAAGTTTTTCATAGTTTTTGCAATAATTTGAATAAGTTAGCCCTCAATCAATAATATTATTCTTTAATCTATACTCAAATACTGTTTAATATTAATTTCCTGCAACAAGATTTTTTAATTTGAATTTAAAAATATATTTTTTGGATTATAAGACTTTTTAGAAGATCATGGATATTACCGGCAAAATAGGAACTAAAACAGTTACAGTTATTGGGAATATAACTTATTTCTGGCAATTCTGCATTGAAGTGATGGCCAATATCTTCACCTTCGCAAAAAATATTCGAATTGCCTCATTGGTACTGATGCGGCAGATTCTGTTTACCGGTTTCGATGCACTCGCACTTGTGTCTTTCGGGGGATTTATTATCGGCAGCGTTATTATTCTGCAGGGAAGTGCAATTTTCCCAAATCTTGCGAACAGCCAGTTAATGTTTACAATTCTTGTTTCAGTTGTAACCCGTGAATTAGCCAATTTTATTCCTGCTTTGATTTTGATTGCAAGATCCGGAACAGCTATGACAACCGAACTTGGTAATATGGTAATCAATAATGAAGTAGATGCTCTGGTCTCTATGAACATTTCGCCAATATCATATCTTGTTGTCCCAAGAACAATCGCCATGGTTTTCTCTCTTGTACCGCTTGGCATATATTTTAATATCATATCACTGTTTGCCGCAGGAATAGTAAGCCAGTTTCTATTAAATGTAAATCTTGCCGACTTTAGTATTAAACTGTTTTCTCAACTTACTTTTCTCGATGTATTTATTAGTGTGATGAAATCAGTCAGTTTTGCATTCGCTATTGCCATTATAAGCTGTTATCATGGATTAAAAATTGATTTTGCAAGAACAGAGGTTCCGCAGCGTACATCAAAAGCTGTTGTCCATTCAATTAGCGCTGTTATTTTTCTTGAAATTTTGATTACAATCGTTTCCCTCCAGTATTGATATGGGAAAACTTGAGGCTAAAAATATCACCCTGCGTTCTTCGGAAAAAATTGTTCTCGATGATGTATCTGTTGAAATTCCCTGGGGTGAACTGACTCTCGTTATGGGACCGCCGGATTCCGGCAAACAATTTTTTATTAAAACTATGGCTGGAATTTTAATTCCATCTAAAGGACAAATCCTTTATAATGGAATCAATATTTACGATGGAAATATTGCGACTCAGAAGAAACATGATTTCCGTTGTTCTTTTGTTTTCCAGAATGGTGGACTTCTTGCGAACCTGACAATTTATGAAAATCTTAGGCTTGCCCTCGATAATTTTTTTCATAAAATGAAGGATGATGAAAAAGTTGAGTTAATTCAAAATTATCTTTCTCGATATAATCTGCCCGGAATAATAAATAAACGCCCTTCGGAATTAAGTGTGGACAATTTAAAAACCGTCGGGTTCATAAGGGCATTGATGATTGATCCGGTATTGCTTATTATGAATGAACCCTTTTCTGATTGTGAACTCAATACAGTTGATATGCTGCTCGAAGAGATTGGTAAGTTGAAGCATAGAAAATTAACCATGCTCGTCGTTAATCAAACCACAGCTAATTTTGAAAAGATCGCCGATTGGGTTATTTTTATGGAACATGGAAAAATTGTTAACAAATCGAAATCTGATCAACAGGGAATGATGGAATGATATGAAATTACGGATGAAACATACAGGTTACTTTGTTACATCATTCGTGGGAATCGCACTTGTCGTTTTTTTTGCCCTTCTAATACTCATCTCAGTCGATAAGAAGATTTTTTCCACCAAACACTCCTTTTACACACAATTCAGTGATGCAGTCGGATTGTCTTCTTCCACACCAGTCCTCTTTAAGGGATATAATATTGGAAGAGTTACCAATTTCACTTTAAACGATGAGAACAAGGTTGATGTTGAAATTCTGATCTATGAAGATTTTCTCCCGAAAATTGTTGAAAGTTCTGTAATCCGTAAAGTATTGAACCCGATTACCAGCACAAGTTCGCTTGAGTATATTGTAGCCCTTCAGGAGTCTGAAAACATTAGTATCGGAGGATTTATTACCTCCTACGATTCGTTTGAGGGGAGGAAATTTTTTATTGAGAACAGAATGCAGCGTTCAGGTGAATTCCTGTTTTCAATGCTTGAAAAGATGGACGAATTGCTCTCGGTACTGGTCAGCCAGGACAGCCTTGAAAAATCTGTTACTTACACTTTGCTTTATAATCTTTCGGCGATGTCAGAAGATTTGAAAATTGCTTCAAAAAATATCAACTCAACTTTGACTGCTGTAGAACGTATGTTTTCCGAAGATCAGAGTTCGCTGAACCGAGCACTTGAGGGACTTGCTCAAGTTTCAGAAGACCTGCAGGAGACCACAACACGGATCAATAATGTTGCAATCGATGCCGATACTCTACTCAATAATTATAAGGATCCTGAAGGCTTAATCGCTAAAATGGTTGATCCGGGCGGAAACAAACTTGTCGATCCTGCTTCGAAATTATTAATCGGCGGAGATAAATTAGTTACCGAGAGTGTTAAATTTATTGAATATCTGAATTCTGAAGCCGCATCAATTTCTCTTCTGCTTGAGAAAGTTAATGTCACGTTAAATCAACTCCAAACCACACTTGAAGGAGTTAACAATAACCCCCTGATCAATTTCGGCGCTTCTGAAAAACAGAAAAAATACTCCGATGGATCAAAAATCAGGATTAAAGAAATTGAATAAATTGACATTAATCTTCCTGCTATTCATTTTTATCTCATGTTCCGGCGTAGATAAAACTTTCGAAGAAAAAGTTCATACAACGAACGAAAAATTATTCGCGGATGAATATTTCCAGAGAGGCAAGGGACATTTCCGCATGGGTAACTACAGCAATGCACTTTTAGCTTTTGGAACCTCTTACCAGTATTATTCGCTTATTGATTTTGTCGGAGGTAAAATTGCAAGCTCTCTTGAATTGGCTAAATGCTATAATCAACTTGGTTCAGCTGATTCAGTTGAGTTACAAATAAAAAAGGGGGAGATACTTGATAAGCTTACCGGCGGGCAGAACAGATATAAAATTTTACTTACAAAGTCTGAAATTCTTTTTGCGCAAAATAATTATACCGGAGTTATTGAACTTCTCAAGGGGCAGAATTTTTTACACGCCCCAAATAATATCCAGATACAACTTTATAGCTACCAGATACTCTCTGAAATTCAAATCGGGAAGACATCAACACACCTCAATGATCTTTCCCATTTGCTCAAAGATTTTGACGAAGAAGAACCTTTGAGCGTTCATGACCCTGATGCCTATAGTTTTGGTTTTTATGCACTTGGTTATGCCGAGTTCAAAAGCAATAACTATGCTATTGCAAGGACAAATCTCACAAATTCTCTAATAATTGATAAAGCCCTTCCAAATTATCCGGGAATCGCTGATAATCTTGCTATCCTCGGAAAAATTGAATCTGCAACGGGTTCTCATTCAATTTCTGCTGCCCATTATCTTAGAACCTCAGAAATTTACAGCATGCTGTTTGAAGATGAAAAAGCTGCAAAGATGAAATTCAGGTATATTCAGGAATCAGTTGCTTCCGGAGCCGAGAAATCCTCTTTTATGCTGGAACTTGAAAATTTACTGAAATTCAGCAGCGATGATGGTTTGAAAAAACAAATTGAAGAATTCACACGGGGGATCAAGTAACATGCCCTCCACTCCTCAGCGTCCGCATTGGGATGAATATTTCCTTAAACTTGCAATGCTTGTTTCCGAGAGGGCAACATGCCCACGGATGCATTGCGGCTGTGTCCTCGTTAGAGAAAAACGAATACTTTCGACTGGATATAACGGTTCCATCCCAGGAGACGATCATTGCGAAGAAGCCGGCTGCCAGATTGTTGACAATCATTGCATCCGGACAATACACGCGGAGATGAATGCAATACTTCAATGTTCTATCCATGGAATAAGTACCGCCGGCGCAACAGCATATGTAACAAACATGCCATGTACTAACTGTGCAAAAGCGCTTATTACAGCAGGAATTGTTGAAATTGTGATTTTCTCGGATTACCACGACACACTGGCTGAAGACTTTTTTACCCGCGCCGGGGTTGTTCTTAAACGCCTTCCGATACCATCCAAGACTATCAATTACGATCTGGAAAATTTTTCCTCCGCAAAAAAATATTAGATTATTAATACTTTCAGTATCGTTAATTCAATACCATTTTTTAATTTTTCGACACAATTATTTATCTGAATTGATTCAATTCTATTAAAATTATTGTGTGATTTGAAAAACAGTAACAGATTCAGTTTGCCCTAAATCTTTATGTTTTTTCACTTTGATCAATAAAAAAGCATTATTTTAGAAATCTTGAAAAAAGGTTTTAGCATATGTTGACAAAGGATTATCTTAAGAAGTATTTTATTCCGGAAAATTATTTCAATCGTGATCTTAGCTGGTTAGAGTTCAACCGAAAAGTTTTGGAAGAAGCTTTTAACCCTGACCAACCCCTGCTTGAAAAAATAAAATTCATTTCGATTTTCTTCTCAAATCTTGATGAATTTTACATGATAAGAGTTTCTGGTTTAAAAGAACAGGTGGCTGCAAAAGTCTCTGAACCTACACTCGATGGACTTACACCTCTCCAGCAATTAAGACAGATTGAGAAAGAAGTCCATCCAATGGTGGATTCTTTATATCGGTATTGGAATGAACATATTTTGTGCGACCTGAAAGAGAATAATATTTTTATTCATGAGATGAGTGATCTCTCGCCTGAAGAAACTGATGCTTTGAATAAATATTTTAGAAAAGAAATTTATCCGGTTCTTACACCACTCGCCTTTGATCCGGGAAGACCTTTTCCTTATATCTCCAATCTAAGTTTAAGTTTTGCGATTCTTATCCAAAACAGTAAAAAAGAAAAACACTTTGCGAGAGTAAAAATCCCAAGTATCCTTCCTCGTATAATTCCTATTGACCCTATTCTTGGTGAATGCAACACGAACAAGGGCAATGGCTGTTATCGGTTCATATGGCTTGGTGATCTTATCAAATATAATCTCAAATCGCTTTTTCCCGGACTTGAAGTACTTGAGGCTCACAGATTCCGCATCACCCGCGATACTGACATTGAAATTCAGGAAGACGAGGCGGATGATCTTTTACTAATGATTGAGGAAAATATCAGGCAGAGAAAATTTGGCTCGGTTGTCCGGCTTGAAATTGAAAAGGATATGCCCGATTTTATGATCGATACCCTGACTGAAAACCTGCTTATTTCAAAAGATGAGGTTCATATTATTGAAGGCAGGGTTGGCTTAAGCGATGTTATGTCTCTTTATAGCCTCCCGTTATCTCACCTTAAGGATAAACCCTTTATTTCGGCGAGCCCGCTGACTTTTGAAGAAGACGAGAATTTGTTTTCCCTTATTCGCAAAAAAGATATACTTCTGCACCATCCTTACGATTCATTTCTGCCGGTGATTGATTTTATTAAGCAGGCTTCGCGGGACCCCGACGTACTTGCGATTAAGCAGACACTTTACAGAGTGGGAAACAACTCCCCGATTGTAAAAGCGCTGATTGAAGCCGCTGAATTAAAAAAACAGGTCGCTGTACTTGTTGAGCTCAAAGCCCGTTTTGATGAGGAGAACAACATATACTGGGCACGTGAATTAGAAAAAGCCGGCGTACATGTTGTTTACGGTCTCGTTGGTCTGAAAACCCATTCAAAAATGACAATGGTTGTCAGGAAAGAGACAGAAGGCGTGAAGAGATATGTCCATCTGGGAACTGGGAATTATAATTCTTCCACTGCCAAAATTTATACTGATCTAGGACTTTTCACGTGTGATCCTGAAATTTGCGATGATGTCTCCGAAGTATTCAATTTTCTGACAGGCTATTCCGAAAACACAAGTTTCAACAAGTTGTTTGTTTCACCAATAAATACAAGAGAAAATTTTCTGAAACTTATTTCCCGCGAAATTGATAATGTTCAAAAGGGTGGAATTGGAAAAATTATTCTAAAGATGAATTCACTTGTCGATCCTACTCTCATCGCAGCTCTATATGAAGCTTCTTTGGCTGGTGTTAAGATAGATCTGATCATAAGAGGTATTTCCTGTCTTATTCCTCAGAGGGAAGGCTTATCGGAGAATATTAATGTGATCAGCATTGTCGGAAGATTTCTTGAACACAGCCGGATTTATTACTTCTATAATAACGGAGAAGAAGTCATTTTCCTGAGCAGCGCTGACTTTATGCAGCGTAACCTTGACCGCAGGGTTGAAACAACTTTCCCGGTTGAGGATTCCCATCATAAAAAGTATATCAGGAAACATATTCTTGAAATTGCATTGAAAGACAATTCGAAGTCACGGGTTCTTGATTCGAACGGTAAGTACAAATTTATTCAACGGAAAAAGAATGAAAAGAAGGTTAATCTCCAGGAATACCTGATGGATCTTTCTGACTGAAAATTTATTTCAATGAATTGATTTATTCGATAGTTTCGAAATATGGGGTAAAGCATAAATTTGATATGCTTTCCATTTTCTTACTAATCAGCGTGCAATTTATTGACATTAAATCATCCGCTAATTTTGTCTCGTTTGGAGTGAATATGTCTCTTGACCCAATATTGCATTTTATCTCAGCGGGGAAGATTTCAAAATTTTGAATAGGATGGCAGATTAAATTCCGGCTTAAATTTCCGGTATTATCTTGAAGAGCGGTTATTAATTAACAATCCTTCAGAAATTGGTATTAAATATTTTTTCCCTAACTTCAGAATTATCAGGTGTGTATCTCCTGTCATGAGGCGGGCAATAAATTATTATTAATTATTCTTTCTTCAATTCAAGTTCAATCTCTTTATTGGCGCTTTTTCCTGAGAGTTTATCCTCCAACTCAATTACCAATAAATAATTTCCATTCCTAAAAGATTCCCCCAGTTCAACGGAGATATCGATAAGTATCTCGCCTGTGGCTTCATCAGCTATCTCTGTTATGGATTCCTGCTTAATAATAATATTTTTTTTACTATCGGAATCAGTTAGTATCAATTTATACTCAATTTCACACTTGAAACCTTCGTCAGATTTTTGCGATTCAACTCCGCTGACTGAAACAGATCCGCCAAGATCCCAGGCTGGCTCCAAATAAAAGGCATAAAAGGAAGCTTCCTTTATATTCAGCTCTTTTTGTTGTGAAATACAACCCGCAAATAATAAGAGAACTATAATTAATTGTTTTTTAATCATAATGACCTGATTTTATGATATGCTGCCCCGCAATATTGCGGGGCAGCAATGTAAGAGTCAATTTTTAAGTTTAAAGTCCTGCATAAATTGAACAAGATCGGCAACGCCCTTTTCAGGGAAAGCATTGTAAATTGATGCTCTGACTCCGCCAACAGAACGGTGACCTTTGAGTCCCGAAAATCCTGCGGCGCTCGCTTCAGCAATAAATTTCTTTTCGAGGTCTTCTGAAGTCAAACGGAAAGTAACATTCATCAGAGAACGGTCTCCCGGATTTACAACAGTACCGGTATAGTAGCCATTGCTGGCATCTATATAATTATATAGCAGGTTAGCTTTATTAAGATTCCTTTCATACATTTTATCCAAACCGCCCATATTCAGCAGCCATTTGAAGACGAGTCCCATTATATAGATTATGTATGTGGAAGGAGTATTGTACATCGAATCATTTTCAAAATGTATTTTGTAATTCAGATAGGTGTGAAGCGAATCGGAACACCTGTCAAGGAGCTCTTTTCTGATGATCACAAGAGTACATCCTGCCGGCCCCATATTTTTCTGTGCGCCGGCGTAAATAAGCCCGTATTTGTTAATATCAATTTTCTTATATAAAAAATCAGAAGATGCATCACAAATAAGCGGAACATTTCCAACTTCAGGTTCAGTCTTCCACTGAGTACCAAAAATAGTATTGTTTGAAGTATAATGCACATAGGCTGCCTGCGGATCAAGTTTAAGATCACTCTGAAGTGGAAGCTGATTGAAATTATTTGTCTCCGTAGTGCCGGCAACATTCACCGTCCCCACCCTCTTTGCCTCTTTTACTGCCTTCTTCGACCATGCGCCTGTAACAATATAATCTGCTTTATTAGCAGGAGGCATTAGATTGAGCGGCACCATCGAAAACTGAAGTGTCGCTCCACCCTGAAGAAAAAGTACAGCATAATCATCGCCAATATTAAGAAGAGACCTCAGATCAGCTTCTGCCGTTTTAATTATCTTATCGTAATCTTTTCCCCGGTGGCTCATTTCCATGACAGACATACCGGTACCCTGATAGGAGAAAAAATCCTCCTGTGCCTGTAAAAGAACTTCTTCCGGAAGAATTGCCGGACCTGCACTAAAATTATAAACACGTTTTTTCATAGGAATTCCTTTAATTATATAAATTAAATTTCGTGAACTAAAAGCCCGTCTCTCAGTTTCGGTTCGAACCATGTGGATTTAGGAGGCATCACCTCTCCGGCATCCGAAATATTCATTAAGTCATTAAGTGAAACAGGATACATCGAGAAAGCAACTTTAGCTTTTCCGGAATTAACAAGTTTCTCCAATTCAGATGTACCCCGAATCCCGCCAATAAAATCAATATTTTCATCAGTACGCGGATCCTCAATACCAAGAAGCGGTTTAAGAAGATAGTTTTGAAGAATACTTACATCCAGGTTTTCACCAAATGTTTCAGAGGGTTTCACATTTTCATTCGGCTTAAGAGAATACCATTTCCCTTCAAGATACATATTAATTTGCCGTGGGTTTTCAGGGGATGCCTTTTCTGACGAAGTTACTTTAAAATTGGCTTCAGCGCGGATAAGAAACTCTGCTGCTGACATTCCATTAAGATTATAAACCACTCTGTTATATGACATTATTCTTAACTGGTCAGCAGGGAAAAGGACTCCTATAAAGAAATTGTACTCTTCTTCACCAGTATGAGTAATTGACTGCTCCTGTATTGCTTTCTGCGCTCTCGACGCACTCGCTGCCCTGTGATGTCCATCAGCGATGTAAAGATTCTGAACTTTACCAATTTCAAAAACAATAATATCGCTGTAATCCTCCGGAATGACCCAAAGTGTATGGCGAATACCGTCAACAGACTCGAAATCATAAACCGGTTCATTTTTTTTCTTAGTTTGTTCAACAGCCATATCTACTTCTGTAACTTTACGATATGTCAGAAAAACAGGACCGGTCTGTGCTCCGGTTGTTATTATATGATTTGTTCTGTCATCTTCTTTAACTTTACGCGTTTTTTCATGTTTGAGGATTACATCATTATTATAATCGGCCACTGAAAAAGTAGCTGCAATTCCGTTCTGCTCATGACCATCCATAATCAGACGATATATGTAAAACCGTGGCTTTGGCTCCTGAATCATCGGAGCTGTGGATTTTAGCCTCAGATAATTTGCTTTGGCTTTTTCATAAACTTCGGGAGAATATGGATCTACCGGGTGGTCAAATTCTATTTCACTTCTCGTCACACGTAAAAAACTTATCATATTATTTCTTGCAAGTTCGGCGGCTTCTTCTGCATTTACAACGTCATAGGGTACACTTGCCACGAGACTAGCAACTTCTTCAGATGGACGCACTGCATTGAAAGGTCTAATTATTGCCATTTCATCCTCAATAAAAATATTTTTGAAAATTAATATATCAAATTTAGTATTTACCTGATACAAAAACCGTACCTGAATGCTGGAATATTAAAATCAGAAGCCTGATAAATTCTCAAGGCTTTAATTTGCGAAGGTAAATAGTTATAATTTGATTAATTTTATAGTCAAAATATTCTTGATAATTAATGAACCGTATTACTTTTTTAATCCTCATCATTTTTTCCTTGCCGTTAACGGAGATCAGTACCTATGCTCAAACCAATGCAGGGGTTAATATTGAAATTGACGGAAACATAAGTCTGCTCCCGGTTTATTCAAAGAGAGAAATGAATTATGTTCCTGCTTCAGATTTTGCAAAAAAATTAGGTGCGGGCTATTATTTTAATCCCACAAATGAGAAAGCCGAAATCAAATTCAAAAAATTCACCTACAAATTCACCGGAAAAAATCAGTTTGTTATTATTTCGGAAAAGGAAAGAAATAAAGTTCATGTTCTACAAATGCCTGTTTCTGCTTTGCTATATCATCAGGATATTTACCTTCCGGTCAATTATATAGCTGAAATATTCAACACATTTCCTGAATTTAGCTTTGATTTTAATTCAGACAATAATACCCTTGCAGTGAAAACTGTTTCCTCCTCTCCCAGCATATCCGAATCCGAGGAAAAAAAACCGGCAAATGAAATAACCGTTGGCATTCCAAGCATACCAAAGTCATCGACATTCGATGTGTTCGGATTAAGGATTGATGAAAAAACGAATGGGACTCTTATAAGAATGAGTTCTAACCGGATGGTGGGCAAGATCAGAAGTTCAATAAATAACAATAAATGTTTGGTTTTCCTCCACGGAGTAACTGTTGACCCACAAATTACGAAAAGCGCTAAGCCCGCGGGGTTAGTCAAAAACATCAAAAAAACTAATATCGGCGGAGGTGTTCAGCTCGAATTCGATTTGCGGGAAGGTTATTCAAATCACGAGGCTTTTCAGGACCCCTCAAGTGGCGAGATAATGATTACCATACGAACCCGAATATTCGAGCAGCCGTCGCCTGGAACTGATATTATAAAGGAAAAATGGGTTTTTGATGCAGTCGTAATTGATGCGGGGCATGGCGGAAAGGATGCCGGGGCGATTGGCATAACCCGGGTGAAAGAAAAGGATGTCAATCTTGCAATCGCGCTAAAACTGGGTGCGCTGATCAATAAAGAGATGCCTGGTGTAAAGGTAATCTATACACGGGATAACGATGAATTTGTTGAAATTTACAAGAGGGGGAAAATCGCAAATGAGGCAAACGGGAAATTGTTCATTTCAATACATGCTAATTCTGTTCGGAACAAAAAAAGGGATCCCCGTGGTTTTGAAGTTTACCTTTTAAGACCTGGAAGAACTGAAGAGGCAATATCAATAGCCGAATTTGAAAATAGCGTAATTGCTCTGGAAGAAAATCCTGATATTTACAAGGAATTAACTGATGAGAATTTTATTCTTGTCAGCATGGCTCACTCCTCATACATGAGATTCTCAGAAAAATTTTCTGATCTATTGAATAGCAAATGGTCTTCAAATATCAAAGAGATTCCCTCACGGGGAGTAAAGCAAGCGGGCTTTTTTGTACTTGTTGGCGCCTCAATGCCCGGTGTTCTTATTGAAACAGGTTTTCTGTCTAATCCTGAGGATGAGAAATATATTTCGAGTGCAAAAGGACAAAAAGAAATCGCGGCAACAATTTTTCAGTCCTTAAAAGAGTACAAGGATTACTACGACAGGGCGTTTGTTTTTCCTGAATAGGTTCAGGTTTTTTTTGTAATTTTGTTTTACATTTTTTTTATTCTTATTATTTCCGAAGGGATCATAATGACCAACGCTCAAAAATGGGTGGCTGCATTTTTACTGCTTTTTGTTATTCTGCTGGTAGCTGCCAAACTAACCACCTTCAGTGACAATCAACCGGCTGAAGACTATACATACACCGAAACTGATAATCAGGAAACAAATTCACCAGCCGGACTTTCGTTAATCAACAAGGTAGGCTGCGTGACTTGTCATGGACAAGATCTGAAAGGGACCAAAATGGCTCCAGGACTTTATACTGCTTCAAAATATTGGAACAGAAACGATCTGATAAATTATCTGCGACAGCCTTCCTCCTATGATGGTGACGAAAGATTTAATGAATATCGTCAGAAATATCAGAATATTGTTATGCCATCTTACGGGAACATTGACGTTAAGGATCTTGGCAAAATTGCTGATTATATTTTAAGTCTGGAGGAGTAGAACTGGGTCGTCAAAGACTGAATATTTCGGGTCTTAGCGAGTATTTGTGATCTTGGTTATCCAAAAATAAAAATTTATTTTAGTACATAAAATAATGTTACACAAATCTGAAATTAGTTATAAGGTAAACAGATAATGAAGTCTTTTATATCGGTTCTGGCAATGCTGCTTTTTATTCCAGCCCTGACCGGAGCTTTTAATGAACCAGATCAGGCATGTTACAGATGCCATGGTATGCCTACTCTTTCAATGAAGGACCTTTCCTCGGGTAAAATTCGCAACCTCTCTATTCTACCGAAAGATGCCTCCAATTCAGTGCATAAATTTCTTTACTGCACGGATTGTCATTCAGAAGATTTCGCAGAATTTCCCCATCCGAAAGCACTTTATTCCGAAAATATCAGCTGCCTTGATTGTCACGAAGATGATCCTGATACAAATTTTATTCAGTTTAATAAAGTTTACGAGGCTTTCGGTAAAAGTGTCCATGTTCAAAAATTAGGCGACTCATTCTCATGCTTCGATTGCCACGAAATGCACAGTTTCCAGCTTCATGCCCGTGTCAGCAAAGAAGTTCAGGATGCTGTTTTATATGATAATCACACCTGCCTTAATTGTCATGGCAATGAAGATAAGTTCAACAGCATGACCGACAAGGTTTTTCCCGGACTCGAAGCAACACATTACTTCCTTCCGCATCAGCAGTTGCATTGGAAAAATGTTCGCTGCCTGGATTGTCATTCAGACCCTGAACAACCCGGCGTTTCCCATCTGATCCTGCCAAAGGAAAAAGCAGTAAAAAATTGCGTTGAATGCCATTCAGCAAATTCGCGTCTTGCTCAGACTCTGTACAAGTTTCAGTCAACAATTGATAGAAGTGAACAGGGATTCGTAAATGCAGTCATTCTTAACAATAGTTATGTCATAGGTGCCACAAGAAATTACTATCTCAATTTGCTGAGTTTTGTGATTTTCGGATTAATGCTTTTCGTTCTTGGCATGCATGGGTATTTTTATGCGGGAGCAATCAGAAGGAGAACTTCTTCACATTCTCACCCGGCAGGTAAAGAATATTTTTACCCTCTATGGCTGAGACTATGGCATTGGATAAATGCATTACTCTTCATAGCGCTTATTATATCGGGACTTACTCTGCAATATGCCCGGGTTGAAGGTGATCCTCTTATCGGTTTCGGTACTGCTATTACAATTCACAATGTATCCGGAATTACCCTCACACTAAACTATCTGCTATTCTTTATCGGAAATATTATTACCGGAAATTATAAACAGTATGTCCCAATTATAAAGGGTATTTTTGAAAGGCTTTTCTTACAGGCAAAATTCTATGCGATGGGAATATTTAAAAATGAACCCCATCCTTTTGAAACCACTATTAAGAAAAAATTCAACCCCCTGCAGCAAATTACTTACCTTAACATTATGTATATACTTTTACCTGTGATCATCATTTCAGGATGGGGACTTCTTTTCCCTGAAACAATTCTGGACGAATTTCTGGGCGCAAACGGATTGTTTCTAACTGCTTTGGTACATACAGTTACAGGATTTTTTCTCTCATTATTTATGTTCGGTCATATCTATCTGGCAACGACGGGACACACTGTAACCAGCAACTTCAAAGCTATGCTTAACGGCTGGCACGAAGTACATCATGATTGACCCAGGAGAATAATATGAATGATAATTTTAAATCGATTATAAAATCAAAAAGAACAAAAGTCCTTTTATACATTTTCGGCGTAGTAGCGATCATTGTTATTGCTTTGCAATTTTTCTATGAAGATGGCATCGAATGGTACACTGGTGTTATTAACGAGGATTTAACATATGATACCAGTGTTGAGCTTACAGAAGGTGAATTCAGAAATCTTGTCAACGATATCATATACAATGAAAAGAAGGATGAGGCTAAGAGGGTAACTGCTGGAGTAGGTGATGAACTCATCAGGCAGGAAAGGATTCAGATACTGCTCAACACACCTTCATTTAGGAAAGAAACGAAATTTCAACATATCAAGTACTTCGATAAAGCCGGTATCCGGCAGTATGAGGGGCCTTCAACTTGCTTAACGTGTCATGAGACAATGCAAGTAAAAGTTCCCGGAAGTCCGCCGAAAGATGTTAATACGATGGATGATATCATTAATTCGGTTCACTTTCGTTTTCATCAGAAAGCTACAGGTTTTACAACAATCGGTTTTGACGGGCGACAGGTCAATGAAAAAGGACGTAAAATCCCGGTTGGTAAAATTGATCGCGCCTGTGGAATTCCAGGTAGTTTCTCCTGGACAGGCTGGGCTGCCCTGATTAAAACTTATCCTGAATCTGCCAATGGAAATGAAGTTCTCAGATCTGAAGGATGTGGGCAGTGCCATATAGGCGGTAATTACCACCCTGCAACTGAAACAATGCTTCCGGATGCAAAAGTACCTGAATCTGCCGAACAGGGTATTGATTGTCTTATTTGCCATAGTCAGCAGTACGATTTCAACCAGAAATTCGTGCTCAAAGATGAATATGGAATGCGCTGGAATCAGGATCGCTCACTGAGAGCCGCAATTACTGTAACTAACCCGGAAGCTGACAATTGTCTTTATTGCCACCAGCATAATATGGGCGGTGATGCTTTTGAAGGAAATAAAGCCGCTAAAAGTCTTGGTCATCAGAACCAGCGATTACTCCATGAAGGCTCCAAACGTGGAAATGCGTTCAGCCCGGGAAATGATGTCCACTCAGCAGCAGGTATGAATTGTACAGACTGCCACAGGCCCGAAGGGCATAAAATTCCGAGAGGCAACAAAGGAACCGACCTTGTTGCTAACGACCTACCGGGTAAGATAGTATCCTGTGAAAATTGTCATACTTACGCACCTCATATTTCGAATTCAATTGAAAGTGTTATGCTCAATGGACATGTTGAAAGATTAGCCTGTGAAACATGCCACATTAAAGAACTTGAACACACTAATGTTGTTCTGAGGGATTGGACAAACCCACATTGGGATAAGGAAGAGGGTATGTATGTTCCGACCGATATACTAAGATCGGGAGAAATAAACATCGGCTTCACTTTTTATTGGTTCAATGGAAATGGAACATTTCTTGCGAATGCGATTGGAAGCAATCCGTCAAATGATACAGTTTATAATCCGCTAATGGATAGGATGACTAAACTGGGTGGCGAGAAAGCTATTCGGTCCGCCAGAGAAAATGTTCTCGACTTGCTGAAGAAGAAAAATATTCAAGTTGATGACTACATGAACGCTTTCCTTAATACTCTTTCGCAGTTAAGCCCAGAACAGTTAAAACGCCGGGAGGATATGGTTCGTGAAAAGATTCTGCCTGCTCAGAAAACTGGTGAAAGCAAAATTTACCCCTTTAAGTTATTCAATTCAAGAATGTATGAGGATCTTGGGAACGAAGGTCCTTTCGGCGGAATGATATTGCCATTCGACTACCAGGTTTATTATGAAACCGGAAAACCGCTTGATGCTGTAAAAAAAGCCATCTCCCATCCGATCATAAAAAGAATGTATGAACTTCCATTCAAAGAGTATATGATGGATGAATTTATGAAATACTTCGGCGCCGGAGAATGGAAAACAGAATTCCCGCTTACGAAGGATGGCAAACTAAAAAATGTTGAGGCAAGATGGATGCGTCAGTACGGCACACTTATGGTAAATCATGGAATAAGTAAAGCCGGCAGGACATGCACTGAATGCCATTCTCCAGATGGAATAATGAATTTTGAGGAACTTGGGTACACTCATCAACGTGCCGAAGAATTAAGAAAACTTCCTGAAATGAAATATTTTAAGAACTTTGTGACGAAAAAGTAATATCCCCATAAATTTCTAAAAAACCGGCTGCCTAAAGGAGCCGGTTTTTTTATGCCTCGTATTCATCGAAGTCATTTTCGTATTCCAACGGTTCCAGCAAAATTGATTTCTCCCGGATTTCGAAATTACCTTTTTAAGTCAAAATGAGAATAGAAAAGTGTGCCGATCAAATCATCTGTTATTCTTTTATCGGTTCAAATCGGGAAATGTCAAATTTGACTATGAATAGACTTAGAAATAGTTATCGGTGTAATCCATCCATAAGAATCGAATCAGTATCTCGCAAAACTTCAGATTGTTTTGAGTTTTCTCCTGAACCGCAGAGTGAATGAAATTGCTGCAGCAGTCAGACCAATTAACAAACCCACCCAAATGCCGTAGAGACCATAATCAAAATACAACCCAAGCAGCATTGCAGCAGGAATACTAATAACCCAATAAGCAAAAAACCCCATAAACATAGGGACTTTCACATCTGTGAGTCCTCTCAGGATTCCAAGTCCTGTTGCCTGAACACCATCAGAAATCTGGAAAAATGCTGCGATTATAAGCAGGTCTCCAGCCGCTTTAATCACATGCGGATCAGATGTAAAAATCAGGGGAAAATAAAAACGGAAGAAAATAAAACCAACGCCACATAGCCCCATAAATGAAGCAGCCATAATCAGAGCGGAATTACCTGCATCTCTTATACCTGAACGGTCACCCGCCCCGAAAGCATTTCCGACCCGAATAGTCGCAGCAGAACCTATACCGAGAATGATCATGTAAGTCATAGCCGCCAGACTGATAGCAATCTGATGAGCAGCCAGTTCAAGCGTCCCCATCCAGCCAATCATTATCGCTGCAAATGAAAAAGCTCCTATCTCAAAGAAGTATTGTGAGCCTGTTGGAAGTCCAATAGAAATTATTTTCCTTATCACAGGAATGTTAATTCCCCGGAACCTGAGAGAGGGATCGTACTTTCGGTATCGCGCTGAATTCAGGACAAAGAACATCATCAACAGACTCATAAACACTCTTGTCAGAAGAGTTGCATAACCGGCGCCATCAAGCCTGAGTTCGGGAAGACCAAATGCTCCAAAAATCAGGACATAATTTGCAAAGGCATTAATAATGTTCGAAACAAGAATAACATACATCGGCGATTTGGTTTCACCCAAGCCCTCCACAAACTGTTTGTAAGACTGGAAAAGCATAAAGGGAATAATGGAAAAACTTATGATTTTCATGTAAGAACTTCCGAATTCAACTACAGCAGAAGGCTGATTGAGCAGGTAAATATAGTCAGATGCAATATAACTCATCCCAAAAAGAAGCAGGCTAAAAATCATATTTACTATAAGTCCCTGGCGCAGAATTACGCCCGTATCATCTCCTTTGCCTGAACCGATTGCAATCGCTACCAGTGGTGTAATCGCAAGCGACATACCGATTCCCCAGATCATAATAAGGAAAAAGATGCTGTTGATAAGAGCAGAGGCCGCCAGATAATCCGTGCCTACTCTGCCGACCATCATCGTATCAACAAGTCCGAGAAGAATATGCCCTAATTGCCCGATAGATACCGGCAAAGCCAATTTGAATGTTTCTCTAAAATGTATCTTATATCTAATAAGAAATTGCATATAAAATTTCAGCAGAATTGAGATAATATTTCATGTGCTTTCAGCAAGAATAATGTCATATTATTTTCGCCTGAGTGCGACTTGCCAGTCGTTCCTGGATTTCATAATAATTCCCGGATTAATGCCTGGGTGACTTTTCTGGATAATTTCGAACTCGAAGTTCTTATAAAATTCATTTAAATAAATTACGAGTTCCATAATTGCAAGACGGCTTCCGATGCATTTATGCGGACCCTGCCCGAACGCCAGATAATTTATCGAATTAGTCACAGCTTCATCGTCAAATCGTTCAGGAATAAAATCATCCGGAGCCTTCCAGATTTCCGGATTTCTGTGATAGTGATAAACTGGCAGCACAAAATAACTTTTTAAGGGAATTTCCTCCTCAAATCCGGGTATCTCATCAAGAATCTGCCTTGTAAACATCCATGCCGGAGGATATAGCCTCAGCGCTTCAAAACATATCTTCCTTATATAACCAAGTGTTCGAAGTTTTTCCTGAGTATCAAGAGTGTCATCCTTAAGCCTCTCGATCTCTTCGGTCATATTCCTCTTTTTCTCAGGATTGTTCTCAATAAGCCAGAAAGACCAGAACAATCCCCCGGCGGTAGTATCAAAACCGGCAAAAAGAATATTCTTGATTTCATCTTTTATTTGTTGAAGTGATAAAGCCTTTTCCTCATACTTTTCAAAAAGCATCTCAATCAGGGGAGCTTTTAGCAATTTACCTTTTTTAAGATCATCAACAAGTTGATCTGTAAAGGTGTTGATTCGTGATAAGGCTGCTGAAACTTTGCGTGATCTTCCTGGCTTCAATCCGATAGCCCCAAGCATAAATTCCTTGATTTCGTTTTTCATGTGACTATGTATAGCCGCATTTTCGATAAAAGTATCGAGATCACTTACCATCAAAGATCTATCAGGCTTTACATCCGGTGATACCAGTATTTTCAGGTTGATCTCAAGTAAGATTTCCTTAATCTTCTTTTCCAGTCCAAAGGATTCTCCCTTATCTGCAAGAATTGTGAACTCACGAATGAAATCATCAGCAAGTGGTTTTATATATTTATCGAGCAATGAACCAAAAAAGTACGGACTCATTGTTTTCCGTTCATTTAACCATGATTGATGCTCCGAAACAAATATCCCGGAACCCAGTAAAGGTACAAGAGGCTGAATTGAAGATTTTCTGTCGGCAAACAAATAATTATCATAAAGCAGTTGTTTGGCAATGCCGGGATCAGTTGAGATAACAAGATCACGTCCGCCGAATGAAAACCGAACGACAGGACCCTTCTGATCAAAAATTTCTCCGATCCCCTGTATCGGATCCTTAATAATTGCCCTGAAACATTTGACTAATTCGGGGATATCTGCAACTATACAATTATTATTTTTTTTCATGATTAAGTTCTGCTATTGAGGTCTGATCTGTTTGATATTTCTTAATTCTGAATTTTTATTAGTGATAATAAAATGATAAAAATTTATCATTGCCTCTCTGAAAGCCATATACATCACATATACACTCAAGCGATGGATCCGGTAGCTTGGCTCAGAAGTACATTCTACGATTTTATCATGATTTTTTTCAATGTTTTTCAGCCATTCCTGCGCCGTTCGCATATAATGAAACCGTACATTTTCAACATCGAAAATTTCGAAACCTGCGTTCTCGGCATACGAAAGTAATTTTGATACCGGAATGAGATTATAGTCCGGCATAAAATATTTCTCGCCGAAGGCTGAATTTTTGAATTTTCCCTTTGCAGGATTAGCAGTTACAGTAAGTTGAAACGAGTATCCGTCCTGCTTCAACAGCTTTCTTATCTTTTCAAAATATTCGGGTATATTTTTCTCACCAACATGATGCAGCATTTCGATAGAACTAATTTTATCGAACTGATCATTTTCCAATTCCCGGTAGTCACGGACCTCAATTCTGCAACTATGCTCAAGTTTTGCCTCTTTAATCCTTAAATTAGCATATTCCGCCTGCTCTTTGCTAAGTGTAACTCCAAGAACATCCACCCCATAATTTTTAGCTGCAAATATTGGAAAACTTCCCCAGCCGCATCCAATATCAAGAAGTTTTTCACCCGGTTTCAAACTTAGTTTCCGGCAGATATAATCCATTTTATAATGCTGTGCATCATTTAACGATGCGTTCTCCTCTGAAAAATAAGCGCCTGAATAAACCATGTTTTCTTCAAGCCAAAGCCGGAAAAAATCAGTGGGTAGATCATAGTGATAGGAGATGGCATTTTTATCTGATTCGATTGAGTACTTATTCCCTTTTCTTTGGTACTTATGGTGTTTATTACCGGCGGCACTATTAATTTTCATCGAAAATAACTTCGCGCCTAATCGAAGTTTTTCGCCTAAAGTTAAATTAATTTTTGAAAGTTCTATTCCAGCCCGAACAAGATCATCAAGGTCTCCGTCCATATCAAAAAGATCATCAAAATATGCTTCTGGTATGTGCAGATCAGATGGCGTCTTTAAGAATTTACTGATTGCCAGAGGCGATTTTATTATCACTCGAAATTCCGGCTCACCAGCGCGCAAATTTGTAATTTCCTCCCCATTCCATAATATAACTGACATTCGGATTTGCGGCACTTTTCTAAAAATTATTTCAAGAAACGAACGGACTTTTTGGATTTCCCTGTTATTGCTCTTTTCCATTTTCATATTTAAATATTTTTCCATAATAAATATAGGTATTTGGATCAGAGGAACTTTAATCAAATTGGCAGATACTAATTTTGATTTTTATAATAGCTGACAAAAAACAATAAGCAAATTCAGCGTTTATTGGATCGAATAGGACCAGTCCGTCCCCCTGCAGTTCTCCTTCTTTTTCTATACATTTAAGAACTTATTATTATCCTTCGTAATTTTTGTAAATTTAGGGTTAATATTTTTTACAATTCTAAATTACTTTATATTTTGAGAAAGTCATGGAAAAGCAGTCTGAAAAATTAGGGCTTAAAAACCTGTTCCCCCAGCCGAGCCTCGATGAATGGCGAAAAGCTGTGGAATCAGAATTAAAAGGTGCTCCTTTTGAAAAAAAAATGTTTACAAAAATTGAAAAGGACATCACTCTTAAACCGATTTACACCAAAGAAGATATCCCGGATGCGGCAAAAAATGAATTTCCGGGATTCGGTTATTTCCTGAGAGGAAATAAAGCTGCCGGATATCACACAAAAAACTGGGAAATTCATCAGGAAATCAAATCCTGGGATGCTAAAGAATTTAATAATGAACTGCGGCATGATCTTGAACGGGGTCTCAATTCTGTAAAAATGAATCTTGATTCTGCAACTCTTGCAGGACTTGATGCAGATTATGCAGATAAGAATGATGTCGGCAACGGTGGACTATCAATTTCCGCTCTTCCAAGTTTTACAAGGGCACTCGAAGGAGTTGACTTAACAAAACACCCATTTCATATCGATTGTGGATTCTCAGCCTTGCCATTTCTAATGTTATTCAGGGCTTTATTAAAAGAGAATAGTATTGATCCTGGTAAAATAAGCGGAAGCCTGACCTCTGATCCCGTTGGTTTCCTGGCTTTAAGTGGATATATGCCAAAAAAACTCACTGAAGTTTACAATGAGATAAAAACATGCGGGGTTTGGATATCAAAAGAAATGCCTTCTGTTAAGTGGCTTCATATCGATGCTTCGGTATATGACGGTACCGGGGCAGACAGAATCACCGAATGTGCTTATGTTGCTGCAACTCTCAGCGAGTATATGCACGAAATGATCTCGAGGGGAATTACTCCTGATACTGTGGCGTCCGGTCTGAAAATTACATTAAATGCCGGTTCAACATTTTTTGCCGATCTGGCAAAAATACGGGCTATGCGTTCCGTAATTGCAAAAATATTCGAAGCCTATAGGGTGGAAAGTGCAAATTATATTCTCGGTATAAAATCATCTTCTTACAATAAAACAATAACTGATATTCACGTAAACATGCTCCGTACAACAACCGAATGTTTTACTGGCATAGCCGGTGGTGCTGATTTTATCACAACAATTCCATTTGATGACTGCCTGGGAACAAATGATCGTTTTTCCCGCAGAATTGCACGTAATACTCAGATAATTCTCAGAGAAGAATCAAATCTCAGACATGTTACTGATCCTGGCGGCGGCTCATATTTTATTGAGAGCCTGAGCGTTGAGATGGCTGAAAAAATTTGGAATAAGTTTCAGGAAATTGAAGATCATGGCGGCATGACTGCAAATCTTAAATCCGGAACAATTCAGAAAGAATGTTTAAATAATCTTGAGGAAATATCGGCTGACATTGCTAAAAGAAAAACTGTGCTTGTTGGCTCAAATATGTATGCTAATATTTCTGAAGAGATAAGAACTGTTTCCGGCACCAGAGAAATTTTTGAAATCCGAAAAGAGTATTTAAGAAAATTCAGATCAGCCGGAAATCCTAAAGTTCATGAAAAAGTACTCAATAAACTCCAGGCACTGAGTGAAAATCCAGACGAACTTGTTGAAACCGGAGCGGAAGCTTTCTCTCTGGGTGCCACCCTTGGTGAAATATGCCGTGTACTGCGTTCTGGCACAGATACTGAAGCAGTAAGCAAATTAGAAAAAACAAGGGCTTCGGCAAAGTTTGAATCCCTTCGTTTTAGTTCTTTGAAGTTTAAGGAAAGTAAGGGAAGATTACCGGAAATTTTTCTTGCTAATATGGGCTCATTAAAACAGTTCAAAGCACGAGCTGACTTTTCAAAAGGCTTTTTCGAAGCTGGCGGATTCAGAATTAATTCCCCTGCTGGTTTTATGTCAGCAGATCAAGCGGTTGAGGCTGCAGTATCTTCAAACGGCGATGCTGTCGTAATTTGTTCAACCGATGAGGCTTACCCGAACTTTGTACCTGCAATTGCAAGGGGTATAAAGAATAAAAAGCCCGGAATAAAAGTAATTCTCGCCGGCTATCCCAAAGAACATATTGAGACTTTCAGAGCAGCAGGAATCGATGATTTTATTTACTTGGGAGCAGATGCTGCCCGTATAATTTCGGGATTGTATTTAAGTATGGGGGTTGAACTCTGATGAAAAAACCTGATTTCAAATCGTTAAAGTTATTTGATGGGAAAGCAACTGTAACTTATGAAGAATGGAAAAAAGCCTTCGCTGCAGAAACCGGTAAGGATCCATCTGAATATATCTGGCAGACTATGGAAAAAATATCCGTGCAGCCGTTTTACAGCGAAAAAGATATTGAAGACATCGAACATGAAGGGTATCTTTCCGGAATTGCTCCTTTTTTAAGGGGACCTTATGCAAGTATGTATGTCATCCGCCCCTGGACTGTAAGACAATACGCGGGATTCTCGACAGCAGAAGAGAGTAATGCTTTTTATAGAAGAAACCTCGCTGCGGGACAAATGGGGCTCTCGGTCGCATTCGATCTTGCCACTCATCGCGGTTATGATTCTGATCACCCCAGAGTCGTTGGTGATGTCGGGAAAGCCGGTGTTGCGATTGACAGCGTGGAGGACATGAAAATTCTTTTCAGAGAAATACCCCTGGATAAAATGTCAGTGTCGATGACTATGAACGGGGCAGTCCTTCCGGTAATGGCGTTTTATATTGTTGCAGCAGAGGAGCAGGGAGTTAACTGGGATCAGCTTTCCGGCACCATCCAGAACGACATTCTAAAGGAATACATGGTCCGGAATACATATATATATCCGCCGGAACACTCGATGAAAATAATTGCAGATATTTTTAGATTTACATCACAACATATGCCTAAATTCAACAGTATCAGCATCTCCGGTTACCATATGCAGGAAGCAGGTGCTACAGCTGATCTTGAGATGGCTTATACTTTAGCCGATGGACTCGAATACATACGCACAGGTATTAAATCCGGACTTGATATCGATCAGTTTGCTCCCCGCCTTTCTTTTTTCTGGGCACAGGGGATGAATTATTTTATGGAAATTGCAAAGATGAGGGCGGCCAGGATTATCTGGGCAAAGTTGATTAAACAGTTCAACCCGAAAAATCCAAAATCAATGTCCCTGAGAACACATTCACAGACTAGCGGATGGAGCCTTGCCGAACAGGATCCATTCAATAACGTGATCAGAACTTGTATTGAAGCTATGGCAGCAGCGATGGGGCATACACAATCTCTCCACACCAATTCGCTTGATGAGGCAATAGCACTCCCAACTGACTTCTCAGCAAGGATTGCCCGTAACACTCAGTTATTCCTTCAGGATGAAACTGGAATAACAAAAGTTATCGATCCCTGGGGTGGTTCCTATTATCTTGAAGCGCTTACCGATGCACTTCTGAAAAAAGGCTGGGAACACATTAGTGAAGTTGAATCATTTGGCGGCATGACAAAGGCGATCGAAGCAGGTATTCCCAAGATGCGTATTGAAGAAGCTGCCGCAAGGAAACAGGCAAGGATAGATTCCGGGAAAGAAGTGATTGTAGGTGTTAATAAATATAAGCTCGATAAAGAAGACCCGATAGAAATTCTTGAGGTTGACAATACTGCTGTCCGTTTGTCACAGGTTAAAAAACTCGAGGAACTCCGCTCCGGACGTGACAATCAAAAAGTAATTGCGGCACTTGAAGCAATCACCCGATGTGTTGAAACAGGCCAAGGGAATCTTCTTGAACTTTCAGTGATTGCAGCCAGAGAACGCGCTTCTTTGGGTGAAATTTCAAATGCAATCGAGAAAGTTTCCGGCAGGTTTCAGGCAACGGCAAAAACGATTTCGGGAGTTTATTCCGGAGAATTCGGCGATAAGGAAGAGAATCAGGTTCTTCTCGTGCGGGCAAGAACTGATGACTTTGCTGAAAAAGAAGGGCGCCGCCCCCGGATTCTTGTTGCCAAGATGGGGCAGGATGGACATGACCGCGGTGCCAAAGTTGTTGCTACTGCCTTCGCAGATATGGGATTTGATGTTGATATAGGGCCACTTTTCCAGACACCGGAAGAAACAGCCCGACAAGCTGTTGAAAACGATGTTCATTGCATTGGAATGAGTTCACTTGCCGCCGGACATAAAACCCTTCTACCGCAACTGATTGAAGAACTTGCAAAAGCAGGACGGGAAGATATTATTGTTATCGTAGGTGGTGTTATTCCGGCTCAGGACTATGATTTCCTCTATGAACACGGTGCAACTGCCATCTTTGGTCCAGGGACGAAAATCCCATACAGTGCAATGCAGATCATGGAAGAAATCGAAAAACGATTTATAACTGATTAAACGATTTTATTCTGACAAAGCCGGATCGTTTAAGAGCCGGCTTTTTTTTACCATTGCCCGGTCAGCAGGCGTTTTCTAATCAAATCTGTTTTATATCATTGACACTTGAAGTTGCTGATAATAATTGATAGATTTAACCGTCATCAGAATTTGTATTTTTGCGTATCTGATTTCCATTATTGATCTGTTTTATGATTAAACCTTTTGTTTAATTTAATCTGGGGAGATTCAATCAGGGAATGATGACCAATAAAAAAGTATTGATAATTCTACCTGCCGGGGATAAGTACAGAATCACTTCTGTGGAACAAATTGTTCCCAAACGAAACATGCTCCGTTTTAGTATTTTGCCCCTTCTTCTTGTTGCTGCCCTCACACCTTCTGATTATGAGGTTGATATCTGCGATGAAAATGTCCAGATGCTCGATCTTAATACAGATGCCGGGATCATCGGAATAAGTTTTATGACCGCTTTAGCTCCACGTGCTTTTGAGATTGCTGATTTTTTCAGAGCCCGAGGTAAAACTGTTATTGCAGGCGGATATTTCCCCACTCTCTGTCCGGAAGAGACTGTTTCTCATTTCGATAGCGTGATAATTGGTGATGCTGAAAATTTATGGACAAAAGCCCTTTATGATCTTGAAAACAGCAAAATTCAGAAAGTTTACAAACATGCCCCTGATGAAGAAAGGGATCAGATTCCAGTACCCAGGCGCGATCTGATCAGAAAAATATCTAAATATTACGTAACAATAAACGCAATCCAGGTTGGCAGAGGCTGCTATAATAAGTGCAGATTCTGTTCTGTGACTGCTTTTTATAAAGGCAAATATTCCCGGAGACCAGTCTTTGATATTATATCCGAATTGAAAGGTGTGTCACGTGAATTAATTTTTGTTGACGATAATATTATCAGCGAGCCTGAATATTCCAAAGAACTTTTTCGGAAAATAATGCCTCTAAAAAAACGCTGGGTAAGCCAGTGTTCACTCAAGATAGCAGATGATCCGGAATTACTCGCACTAGCAAAAAAATCGGGCTGCTTCGGTCTGTTTATAGGAATTGAGAATATATGCCCGCTGAATTTACGCAAAATGGATAAAGAATTTAACCTGGAAAGGGACATTTCTGAACGTATAAAGATAATTCGGAATGCGGGCATTGGTATTGTTGCAGGACTTATTGTCGGAATGGACGGAGATGATGTAACAGTTTTTAGAAACACACTTAATTTTCTAAAAAATACTGGTATTGATGCTATACAGGTCAATATTATGACTCCTTTGCCTGGAACACCGCTCTACAAGGAATTTGCGGAATCAGGAAGAATAGCTGATATTGATTACAGCCACTACGATTTTCGGCATGTAGTTATCCATCCCTTAATGATGACTCCGGCTGAATTACAGAACGGAGCAGATTGGATATATTCTCAATTCTATCGACTCGATAATATAATAATGCGTTTTCTCAGATCGTTATTTGTAATTGGCCTGGTCAATTCGTTTTTTTCGCTCAGGCTGAACCTGACATACCGATATGACAATAAGCGCGAAAAAATTTATGGACACGATCCATCTGTGAAATTATCGGATTAAAGGCTGTTTTCGGTATAACCACATAATATTATACTTCAAACTATAACCATTTCAAAAAAAGTCCGAATAATATCGAGGCTGCAACAATATCAGAAGTATCATAAGTTCATTTTTGAAAGCCAAAGTATAGATGTGACTTCGTTTCGTATAAGATAAGTTTCATTATTTTTAGAATGTCGGATTTCAAATCATCATTCTTTAGTAATGTTTCCTATGTTAATATAATTGATATTTGACTGACTTCTTTCTACATTTAAAACTAGAATAATTTGACGTTAAGGCATATCAGCCAATAATTTCAGGGGTTGCACTTTGGATGTTGAAATTCTTGCCAGATTACAATTTGCTTTTACAATTTCATTCCATTATATCTATCCGCCTTTAAGTATAGGTCTCGGACTCCTGCTTGTCGTAATGGAAGGAATTTACCTCCGGACTGGCAATAAAATCTATGAAACAATGACCCGATTCTGGGTGAAGATTTTTGCTTTAATATTCGGAATAGGGGTTGCCACCGGAATTGTTATGGAATTTGAATTCGGTACGAACTGGGCAGTTTATTCAAAATACGTCGGCGACATTTTCGGCAGTGCTCTTGCTGCTGAAGGATTATTTGCCTTTGCACTCGAATCGGGATTTCTGGGAGTGCTGCTTTTTGGATGGAATAAGGTTTCCCCGAAAGTGCATTTTATCTCAACACTTGGAGTTTCATTTGGATCAATATTTTCTGCAATCTGGATTGTTGTTGCAAACAGCTGGATGCAGACACCTGCCGGATATAAAATAGTCGGGGAAGGATTATTTGCAAGAGCTGAGATCACCGATTTTTGGGCTATGGTATTTAACCCTTCTTCGATCGATCGCCTGACTCATGTGCTGCTGGGAGCATTTCTTGCAGGGGCATTTCTGGTTATGAGCGTAAACGCATGGTACATCCTGAAAGGTAAATATAAAGAAATAGCCGAGCCAGGGTTTAAGATAGCTTTAATAGCGGCAACTGCTTTCTCTTTATTACAACTTATCAGCGGTCATAGTTCAGCAGATGGTGTTGCAATCAACCAGCCGGAAAAACTTGCTGCTTTTGAGGGGCATTACGACTCAAGTGCAGTGGCAGATATGTATGTTTTTGGCTGGGTAGATGACGAAAATCAGAAAGTTTCCGGTATTGCAATTCCTAAATTACTTACTTTTCTTATCCATCAGGATTTTACGACTCCAATCAAAGGGCTGAATGCATTCCCGGTCAAAAACCGTCCCGGTAACGTGAATCTGATATTTCAGACATACCATCTTATGGTCTCACTTGGAATGATTATGATCGGATTAAGCCTTTTCGGACTTTTTATGTTATTGAGAGGACGATTATTTAATTCGAAATGGTTGATGTGGATTTTTGTATTTGCTGTGCTTTTTCCGCAGATCGCCAATCATATTGGATGGTTTTCTGCAGAACTCGGACGACAGCCATGGATTGTATATGGATTACTGCGTACATCCGATGCCATCTCGAAAAGTGTATCTGCATCTGAAATATGGTTTTCTCTTATTTTGTTTACAATCGTTTACTCGTTTTTATTCCTTTTATTCATATATCTGCTGAGTAAAAAGATTCTGAGTGGTCCATATTCATACTCGGAAGAATCACACCGTTCACGCCAAAAAGAAGTATTATCGGGAGAATACAATTGAAAAAGATATTATTAATCAACTTGTTAATAAGCACAATAATATTTATTTCCTGCAACGGAAAAGATGAAGAACAGAGCGTATTTCTTCAGGAAAACAGATTCGAGAAAGTATATGCCCGAATGGGAGATTCTGTTTCCACTAAAGTTCATGAAGAACTTCTACGGCATCTTTCAAATGCTATTGCAGAAGGTGGTACGGCTCATGCAGTAAACTTCTGCAGCCTCAATGCTTTAAATATAATGGACTCCTTGTCAAAAGTTTATAATTGTGATATCAGGAGAATTTCGCAGAAATACCGTAATCTGAAAGACAAACCGGTAACTAAACTGGAGCTGGATAAGTTGAAGGAATTTGAAAAAAGAGCCGCAACTGGAGATAAGCTAAAACCGGTTACAGTCCAGGACAATAATAAAATATATTATTTTAAGCCTATATTCACCGGCATGCCTCTTTGCCTAAACTGTCACGGTGTTGAAAATACTGATATTCAGCCTGATGTTTTAGCAAAAATAAAAGAATTATACCCCGGTGACAAAGCACGGGAATATGCACTCGGAGATTTCCGGGGAGCCTGGTTTATTACTTTTCTTAGAAACTGATGCTGGTATGGAAACATTTTTAGGAATCGAATATTCAACCTGGTGGTTTCTGATTATTGGGGCAACAGTTACAGGTTATGCAATACTTGACGGATTTGATCTCGGAGTTGGGGCGTTGCATCTTTTTCTTCGGTCTGAAGAACACAGGCGTATATCAATCAATGCAATCGGTCCGGTTTGGGATGGAAATGAGGTATGGCTGGTTATCACAGGTGGAGCGCTATTCGCAGGATTTCCTCCTCTTTATGCTGAATTGCTCTCGGCGTTTTATATTCCGATCATCCTTTTTCTTGTAATGCTTATTTTCCGCGCCGTTTCCATAGAATTCCGAAGCAAAGAGCCTATGGCATGGTGGAGAAAATTCTGGGATGTTATGTTTAGCTCCTCAAGTATAATTCTCTCTCTTGCACTCGGAATGGTACTAGGTAATGTCCTGCAGGGAATTCCTATTAATGCTCAGGGTGAATATGTAACTTCCGCCGGATTCAGTTTTATTAATCCCTTTTCTTTAATTGTGGCATTTACTACACTTTCTCTTTTTATGATGCATGGCGCTCTCTATCTTGTGATGAAAACAGAAGGCAGATTATTTGCCCAGTTAACAATAATAACAAAGAATTCCACCCGGGCATTTGAATTCTTTTTCCTCATACTAACTCTTTATACTCTTCTTTACGTCCCTCACCTTATTGAAAAACTTCAGGCAAACCCATGGCTGTTTGTGATTCCGGTATTTATGGCATTAGCCGTTATGAATATTACGCGCCAGACTTCAAAAAGAAATTATGGGTTGGCATTTGTTTCATCGGCAGTTGTTATCAGTCTCCTCCTGATAGTCGTTTCAACCGGTCTTTACCCGACACTCTTATATTCAAGTTTGGAACCCGGATTCAGCCTTACTGTGGCGAACGCTTCAGCGTCGGAAAAATCGCTTGGGATTATGCTGGTTATCGCGGCTATCGCAACACCCCTCGTTGCTGCTTACACCGGCTTTGTTTTCTGGACATTCAGGGGGAAAGTTAAAATGGATGAGCACAGCTATTGAGGAACTTTACCCGATCAGTAAAAATAAACCGGTATCTCGTTCTCTCATAAGACGGTTTTCGTTCCCGTAGTATTCTTGAGAATCAGTCCCACTTACATCTGCGATTCAGTCAAAAATGGAACCAAAAAACAATCTGTACAGGTCCCGGAGTTAAATAAGCTGAAGGGTACGATTAAAAATCCCGCTCAGCCCTGCCTCTCCATCATATCGAGCAAATATCTTAAAGATTTGTCATAGAGATCGGCAAGGATCTCCATATGTTCTGCTTTGATCCTGATCAGATTCTGTGTATTCATAATTGCCTGTTCGGGCGTTTTTATTCCGGGAATTACTGTGCTAACTCCTTTTAGTGATAAGATAAACGAAAGGGCAAACTCTGTTTTGGATATTCCGTAAGTCTCCTGAATCTGCCATACCGGTTTCAAATCTTCGATAGCCTTTACCAGTATTTCCGGAGTAAGTCTGAATCGGCGATGATCATTTTCTCTAAAAGTTGTTTCTACAGTAAATTTGCCTGTCAATAAACCAAACTGAACCGGCATCCGGGCAATAACACCAAATCCTTTTTCAGATGCTTCCTTAGCAAGAATCGCAGCCTTTTGGTTTATAAGATTCAGAACTATCTGGATTCCGTGGCCAAGTTTATTGGTAAAAAGATATTCAGCCTCAGGAAAAGGGTTAAAAGTATTGAGAGATACACCCCAGTATCGGATTTTTCCCATTGCTTCCAGTTCATGCATTGCCTCAATACAGTCACCTTGTAAAAAATGCTCGAGGCGGGCTGAATGAAGCTGATAATAGTCAATCTGATCTCTTTTCAATCGAATCAGACTTTCTTCACAAGCTTTAATAATTCGTTTTTTGGAATAATCGACTGCAGGTTTTTTATCATCTGAGATGACATGTCCACCTTTCGTTGCAATAATAACCTTACCACTATTCCCAAAAACTTTGCCTATTAATTCTTCAGAATGTCCGAGTCCATAAAAATCCGCAGTATCAAAAAAATTAATTCCGCGGTCGAAAGCTTTATTCAGCGCATATATAGATGTTGTATCATTAACTTCGCCCCACCCGATTGGCACCTCGCCTACCATCGATGGTCCTCCAATCCCCCATGCACCGAAACCAATTTCGCTTACTTCCAAGTCGGTTTTACCAAATTTCCTATATTTCATGGTTCTACTTCCTGAACATTCTGAAAAGTATTGAAATTACGTCCCGCGCGCCTGCTGATTTTTGTCTCAATTGGGGAGCGTAAAGAAGGCTGCCAATTCCTTTTATACCCCGATACAGTTTTTCTGAATATGGGTGCCACCACAAATTTTTCCTAAGAAAAGGCATAAAATCGTTTACAATCACTTTAGGCTGCGTCATTTCAGCGAAGCCCAGTTCCCCATGAGTTCTGCCAATACTTGACTCCTTGAAACCACCCCACGGCGTTTCAGCTAAACCATGACTCATTAGATGATCATTTATTGTTACAGCTCCTGCATTGATTTGACGGGCGATTTTGACTGCTTTTCTTCTGTTCTTTGACCAGACTGATGCGGTAAGTCCCAGATTCGAATCATTTGCTAAACGGATTGCTTCATTTATTTCGTTGTATTTCATCACCCCTATAACCGGTCCAAATGTTTCCTCCTGCATAAGAATCATTGAATGGTCAACCTCAGTCATAAGCACAGCCGGCATAAACAGTCCGTCTTTAGAATCCTCTGGAACTGAGGAGCTGGCAAATACCTTGGCACCTTTTTCAATCGCTTCAGTAATATGAGCGTTTACAGTTTCCTTTTGTTTCCTGGTTGTTATGCAACCCATGTCTGAATTGTAACTTACTCCGTTTCCTACCCTGAAGGAATTCAGACGCTCCTTCATGATCCCAAGAAATTGATCATAAACTTCCGCATCAACATATATTCTTTCCACACCTCCACAGGACTGTCCTCCGTTGGAAAACCCAGCCCAAAGCGCCCCTGAAGCTGCCCGCTCAAGATCGGCATCTTCACACACGATCATCGGATCGTTTCCTCCGAGTTCAAGGCAGAGGGGTGTAAGGGTTTCCGCGGCTTTCGCCATTAATTTCTTTCCAACAGCAACTGAACCCGTAAAAAATAATTTATTTATTCCTGATTCGAGAAATGTATCCCCTGCAATTCTTCCCGGTATGTTTATATATTGAAAAACACCTTTTGGAAGTCCGGAATTTTCAAATACTTCTTTAATTTTTTCTCCGACAAGCTGAGTTTCAGATGCAGCCTTGAAAATAATAGCGTTGCCTGCCAGAAGTCCCATAATTATCTCTGAGACAGGAATTGCAAAGGGATAATTCCATGGCGAGATAATACCAACCACCCCGAAAGGAACTCTTGTAATTTTTCCTCGTTTGTACAGAAAAAAAAGATTCCCGGTACCGGTTGACCGGTCCTTCAAAAATACCGGAGCCCTGCGGGCATAATAATCTGCTGCCATCATTGCCGGAAGCACTTCTGTCGCCATTGCATCGTTGATCGTTTTGCCGTTATCTGCTGAAATTGTACGTGCAATTAAATCAGCATTAGTATAAATATGGCTGCGCACTTTGCGGATAATCTTCCTTCTTTCAGCAATCGGAACGAGAGTCCACTCTTTCTGTGCGGTCGATGCAAGTCTCACTGCCTGTGAAATATCTTCGATAGTATTAACAGGCACTCTGCCAATTACTTTCCCTGTTGCAGGGTCAAAACAATCCATTAATTCTTTTGCTATATTTTCAGACATTTTTTCTGCCCTTAAATTCATTCATCGTATCATGTACTCCCAGAAATCTGGCGAAAAAGTCCATCATAGGGACCGGCATTAATCTGAATACTGGAATCAGGTAAACAATCCATGGCATATATAATCTTTTTTTCTTCTTAATAACCGCTTTTACAATTCGCGCGGCAGTTTTTTCTAAATCAAGAATCGGGAGAAGAAAGGAGAATCTGGTTTTCACACCGTCAAACATGCCTGTATTAATATAGAAAGGACAGACAACTGTTGTATTTATGTTCAGTTTCTTTTTATGAAAGTCTGCTCTTAATGATTCATCCAAACCAAAAACGGCAAATTTTGAGGCTGCATAATCGACGAGACCTGCAGTGCCTATCATCCCTCCGGCAGAAGAGATTGTAACGATATGCCCGCTGTTTCGTTCAATCATTCCGGGAAGGAACGACTTTATAAGGCGAAAATGTGCCAGAAGATTTATACTAATCGTCATCTCAATATCCTGATCAGTCAGTTCAGAAACATTTTTCCCCGAAACAACACCGGCGTTATTTATCAGCACGTCGATAAACTTATGCTCATTTTTAATTAATTCTGTGCATCTGTAGATATCTTCACTATTTGAAAGATCGCACTGATATGTTGAAACAGCTGCGCCTTTGGCTTTTAGAGAAAATGCAGTTTCATCAAGCCCCTTAGCATTTATATCAAGCAGAAGTATCTCAGCCCCGTGAGAGGCGAATAATGCGGCCATCGAGCGGCCTATACCGCTGACACCGCCGGTAATAAGTACTTTTTTTTCTTTCATAGATAATTTATGGTTTATAAGAATTTTCGAATCTCAAGGAATTCGAAACGATCCATTTCCGAGGCGAATGCAATGAAATCTTTGAGTTTAAAAAGACACCAGTTTTCATCAATCTCATTTTTTTTAGCAACAATTTCGAGCCAGTCAAGCTCAAACAGATGCAGGTTTTTATCAGCAAAACCCATTAGCAGCCCGTCTCTGACAAAAGCCTTTGCGATATCCTGGTTTGTGAATTTCGGAGGATTTTCCGATAAAAATTTGTTTTCGGCGAGATTTGTGACTGCATAATCACAAAACGCAGTGTCAAAACCCAGGATAGCGCCGATTGTTCTGAAAAACTGTTTTTCTTCATCTCTGATTATTTTATCCTTACCGATCAAAACAACCAGGCCCTTGAAATAATTTGTTTTATCCTGCACCGATATAGTCATATAATTCTCCTGTAATTCATTTTAGATTTTCTGTAAAATGATCAGTACCATGAAATACAATTACAAATTTGAAAATATGAAAATTGCATTAATTTTTCAGTATAATCGATTCGAGATGCTCTTTTTAATGAAGAAATAGAAATTGGAGTTAAAAAGGCACAGTCAAAAGGTAATTAATACCATCAAACAGAAACAAAAATGAGCCTTGAATTAAAACACCATATCCGTGTCCGTTAAGTTTTTCATTCGATGATCTTACCAAAGCAGCGCCGATCCCAATATATACAATATCTAAGAGAGTATTTATGAGCAACACTTTCCTAAAATACTGTCTTTCCTCAACCGGGTCAATTCCAAACACCCTCTTCTTTTCAAGCGAGCTTTTCGCCCATAGAGCGATGCCGGCATCAATAGCACCCCATGCAATATTCTGCCAGCCGAAATTACGGATAAGCATGCGGTCAGAAAATATCATTGCTGTGCCCGAACCGACTGAGAGAACACTCCAGCCTAAAAGAACATTCATTGCTTTTTCCTGATGCTGTAACGGATCATAGATATGATAAGACGGAGATTTATCTTTGTCTTCTGATTGATTTAAAGCCGTGGTGTCCGTGACCTGGCTGAATATTTGTCCAAAAGACAGAAAAATGAAAATGATAGTAATGATTTTTCGAATAGACAATATTCCCTCAAAAAAAAAAATTAAAAAACAAGCATTGTCATCATCAGGAATTCAAATCTGAATCCCTCTTTCGATCTGATAAGTTTACCTCGAATAACTCTTTGAGAATCAGAATAATTGCCCGGCATATTATTTTTTGCTTACGGCTGGCACTATCTCAATTTTTGGATTTAATTCGAGCAATCTGGCGATCAAATCATCCTGATTTTCCGGTGAGATGTATATTTCAGATGAAAGCCTGTATTTTATGGTAATTCCATTCCAGGCTAATCCCGGCTTAAAACCTACCCAGAGATATTTATCGATGTATATCTTTTTTATTCTGGCAATTTCGATTGAGGCATAAAAAATACCCGACCGGCAAATAAGATGTGTCTGTGTAAGTTTGTAAAAGGTTTTGTACCAGGAAGAAAGAAGCAGCCAAATGACAAATAAAAGTAACGGGTGGAAGAAAAGCCGGAAATAGTTAAAATCCAGAAAAATATAATCTGCAACAATTATTCCAGCTAACAAACCTGAGAGCCCCAAAGAAATCACCCCGGTTGAAATAGCTTTTCGGGACCGGTAAATCGCTGTAACTTCCGAATTTGAAATAATTTTATTCAAGATAATTGCAACCAAATATATTTAAATTAAGGGTATTCCTTTAACTATTTTGCATAAAATTTTGCGGCTATTAAGGGTCATTATTACCAGGTTTAAACAAAACGCGGATGCTTTTCCACCCATTCCTTAAGATATCCGGCGATATCGACAGTTGATGCGCCTGGAGTGAAAATAGCTCCAACCCCGAGGCTTTTCAGGGCTTCAATATCATCTTTCGGAATGATTCCTCCACCAAAAAGCAGTACATCATCCATCTCATTTTGCTTCATAAGATCAAGTATTTTAGGGAAAATCGTCATGTGGGCACCTGATAAAATGCTAATACCTATTGCATCAACATCTTCCTGAATTGCTGCCTGCACGATCATCTGAGGTGTCTGGCGCAATCCTGTATATATCACTTCCATCCCGGCATCCCTAAGAGCTGCCGCTACAACTTTTGCCCCGCGATCATGACCGTCAAGACCTGATTTCGCTATCAAAACTCTGATGATTCTATCCATTAATTCCTCGCGAATAATCCGGTTAAAAATACTATTTTTTTTGCTTATAATGCCGTTCGAAAAAGATACGCGCTTTTTCAAGGTCTTCCGGTGTATCAACTGAAAGGCTTTCGTGCTCTGTCACAACAACTTTGATCCTGATCCCGTTTTCCAGCATTCGCAACTGTTCAAGTTTTTCGGTCTGCTCAAGGTCAGTCTGTTCCATACGTGTGAAATTTAGCAGTGCATCTTTTCTGTAAACATAAAGTCCAATATGTTTATAAATTTCAGCAGCACGAATTTTCATAAAATTATTTTTCGCATCCCTTACGTGGGGGATTGGAGATCTTGAAAAGTAAAGTGCATGACTTTCATAATCAAAAACCACTTTTACAACAGATGAAGATTTATAATCCTCCACCGTTTTTATTCTTGATGCGAGAGTTGAGACTGATACATTTTTATCGAAAAGCAATGGTTCAATCGCTTCATCAATCATTCGGGCAGGAATGAAAGGCTCATCTCCCTGAATATTAACAATTATCTTTGCATGATCAAGTGATTTTGCCACAAATGCAAGCCTGTCCGACCCTGTGGCGATATCCTTGGGAGTCATCATGACGTTAGCGCCAAAATTCCTCGCAACTTTATACACTTTATCGTCATCGACCGCAATAATAATATCATCAAGGAGCTTTGATTTCGAAGCGCTCTCCCAGGTATGTCTGATCATTGGTTTTCCGCCAATTTCAGCAAGGGGTTTTCCCATCAGTCTTGTTGATGCAAACCTTGCAGGAATAATACCATAAATCATTAATTCTTTCCTTTAACCACCTTTGGAACGAGAAAATATTCACCATCAGTTGCAGGTGCATTTTTGAGTGCTTCTTCCCTTGGTAGAGACTCTTTCTTCTTATCCTCACGAAATGCGTTAATTCCTTCAAGCGGATTAAGAAGCGGTTTAACTGATGAAGTGTCTATTTCATCAAGTGTCTTCATGTAATCAAGAATTTTGTTTAATTCAGATGTGTACTGACTTATCTCACTTTCATCTATTTTAAGTTTTGCGAGCGATGCTATTTTTATTACATCTTCAGGTGTTACTGACATTTTTCCCTTACTGGATTATTACTGTAAGAATTTTTGACAATTCATTATTAAAATCAATAACCACCACTGAAGTAGATTGTCCGGAATTTCCTACCGCCTTTAATGTAGCTCTTGAATTATCCAAAAGATCGGCAGTTACTGTTGCAATTGAAGTATTTCCCGATGTCCAGCTATAAAAAGGCAGATTTGTTGCAAGAAAGGATTCTGCAACAAGAACAAGTGAGGCTCCTTTTGCAATAGAAACACTTGTAACCCCGGCTGGATTGGAAGCGCTGGAATTGAGATATAACCCCGGTGATATTGAATAAAAATCTGCGCTGTTAAATGTCCCTGTTATATACGATTGTGACCCCTGATACTGATTATCCCGGATAAAAAGTTTCAGATTATGGTCAAAGTTTCCTCGTTTTGGACTAAGATAACGAAGCTGGTAAAAACTGTTGGAGATTTTACCAAGTGATATTTCCACTTCAAGGAATTTACTGGTAAGATTAGTTACTGTATTAGTTGAGTAAAAACCTGAGTTACCTATTTGCTGCAATATCTCAGGCTCAATATCATTTCCAAGACCTATTGTATAACATCTTTTATCTAATAAAGCAGCAAGCGCCTGATCCAGTGTGTGAGAGCCCTGTGTATCGCTGCCATCAGTGAAAAGTACAAGCGCTCCCTCAACACTTCCGTCAAGGCTGTATGAATCAGTCCATCGTGAAGCACCTGTAACTACTGCGCCGTAAAGATTTGTCGTATTCATACCAATACCGAGTGACTGGATAGCAGATACAAGTGCGAGCTCATTGTCAGTAAAATCAATCATCAATTCCGGTTCTTCTGAAAATTTATAAATGGCAATCTGAATCTGTCCAATAGCTAAAACTTTGCTTACAAAGGAAGCAGCAGCAGTTCTGAGCTGTGCAAGATTGGGACTGAGGCTTGTGCTGTTATCGAGCATAAGTACAACTTTATAAATATATGAAGTCTGTTCCCGTTTTATTATCTGTACTGCCGATTCCGAGGAGGAAATCAACTGATCATTTTCATAAACAATAAAATCTGACTTTGTTAGGTTGGTAACGCCCTGAAGGTAAATATCCTGAACCTGAAACAATACATTGACATAGCTTGGAGCACTGGTTTCAATAGAATAAAGTTTCATCACGTAACCTTCCGCGGGTAAAACTCTGGCACGTGTGGTAAAATGCCAGACTGAACTCTCTAACCTGATGCCTTTCGCATTTGTACCTATTACTTTCCAATAATAATCAGTATCGTAAACTAGCCCGCTTACTGTTATATTTTTTGCAGATGTGTCTTTAACAATTCTACTTGCAGGAGGATTGTTGATATCCAGGTAAACATCGAAAGTTAAAAGTTCTTCCGATTGCCAGCTTAATGTAAGGGCTGTCTCCTGATTGATAGAATTATTAGGAGGATTTGGGTTTGCAGGTGCGCCGATTGTAACTGTTTCAGGTTCGGTGTTACCCTCAAAAGTACAACCCGCAGCAAAAGAAAATATGAGCAATATAATTAAATAACGGATTTTCATTCTCTAAAAATAAGATCAGACAAATATAAATAAAAGGATTAAAAGGATGACTGTTAATATTGTTTGATCTGACGGCACTGTGAAAAGTTATCAGATGTGCAGGATTTTGTTTCTTAGATCGAAAACCTATCTAAAGCAGTAATAATCAGGTCAAACAATCATCACGTTATCGATATCGTGATGATTGATAAAATTATTACTGCTTATTATATCGTTAACAAAAAGAATGATAATTATAACTTTTCGATCGCCGCTATTCTTTTCCCAACCGAAGGATGGCTGTAGAAAAACCATTCTACAAGTGGATGCGGCTCCGGATCGCTTAAATTTTTATCTGTAAGTTTCCTCAGTGTATCCTGGAAAATGGATTTCTTATCAGTTAAAGCAACAGCATAATTATCCGCTTCATATTCAAAACGGCGTGAAATTGCATTATTAATGGGTGTAATTGCCAGCCCTATGAACATTGAAACCGGGATTATCAGAGGCAATGCAGCAATCTGAGTAATTGAACTGAAACCAAAAACACTGATTAAAACTGAGAATACTGTTGCAATAAGATAAAAGGAAATAAATGAGAAAATTGTCGATAAAATAATCCCTTTGATAATGTGTTTGTTTTTATAATGGCCCATTTCATGAGCGATTACCGTTTCAATCTCAGCTTTGGAAAAATCTGCAAGTAAAGTATCCCCTAAGATGATTTTTTTCGATTTACCTATACCAGTAAATGCCGCATTCGCCTTTTTTGTGTTTTTACTCATATCGAAACGGTAAACATTTTTCACATCAAGTCCCGCAAGTGATCCCATCCTGGTAATACTCGCTCGAAGGTCTTCATCATCAATCGGAGTGATCTTATAAAAAAGGGGCAAAATAATTATCGGAGCAATCCGAGCAAGGAGCACTGAAAACACAAAGATAATTGCTGCAAAAATGACCCACCAATTATCTCCGAAAGTAATAATTGAGAAATAAAATGCGAGAATGACTGGTACTAAAAGAATAATTCCTACTGACATTCCTTTGATGCTTTCCAAAAACCATCTGATGGTTGTCTGATTCGATAACCCGAATTTATGTTCGATATAAAAGCCGGAATAATAATCCAGCGGTAGAAATAACAGTGTAAATAATGCTCCTGCAATAAAAGTAAACAGAAGTAACCTGAGATATTCAGATCCGGAAATGGGAGAAATAAGCAAATAAAGCTCAGAGCTGAGTTCTGACCATACGAAAAACAGAAGTATAACAAAAGTAGCTGCATTTCTGGAAACTGAAACTACTAATTTTATCCTGTTATATGATTTTGATTTATTCATCTGATAAAATTACTCAGATTTTCCTGAAATCTGAATCAATAACTTTAGGAAGTTTATTACTATTTTTATTCTTGCCGCCACTATAAGGGCAATCCGTACCGGAAGATTTATCAATGCTATAAGGACACTCACCCCTTTTAATACTTCCTTCAGGCTGTTTCGACTTCCCACTAAATGGGCATGGATTCAAAGTGGATTCTTTTTTTATAGAAGGACAATAGAGACTTTTTCCTGAATCAGCTTGTTTTTGTAAATACGGACATCCCGAAGCATACTTTTTGGTATCTGTTTCTGATTTTTTCTCCTCAGCTCTGGTTATGAAAACGGCTATAAAAAGCATAAGTGCAGCGATGATCATTTTTTTCATTGTGTACCCCTTTATATGTATGGATTAATAACAATTTACTTATAAATATTGTTCAATAACGATTAAATAAAAGAAGATATTCAATCCTATATTTTTATGAAAATCCAATTTGATATATCATTCTCAACAATCATTAATGATTTTTTTTTGTTAATTAATTGATAGTTTTGAAATATTGATTTCCCCGTAATAATAATCAAAATAGCCTCAGCTCTAACATCAGCCTAAATAATTCACATTTTTAAATCAGATTTTATATCCAGTTATATTTTTCAAATTCCTGTTTCATGGTAAAATATTTTATTATATTTCTTCACCGGCGAATAATCTCTTGCCAATTGGAATTGAGAAAGATTAAAGAAGGAGAAACAGCTTGAAACTATCAGACATTGCAATGATTGGAATCGGAGTTATGGGAGAAAACCTCGTGCTCAATATGGAAAAGAATGGATTTTCAGTTGTAGTTTATGATATATCTCAGGAAAAAATCAACAAATTTATTAATGGGCGCGCCAGCGGCAAAAATATTTCAGGCACGACCTCTCTCCAGGAACTTGCACAAAAAATTGTCCGTCCACGCAAACTCATGATGATGGTTCCTGCCGGGAAAATTGTTGACCAGATAATAGATCAGCTTATACCTTATCTCGAACCGGGTGATATTGTGATAGATGGGGGCAATTCTCATTTTCCCGATTCGATCCGAAGGGCGGAAACACTTGAAAAACAAGGTTTTTATTTTATTGGGGCTGGTATTTCCGGCGGGGAAGAAGGGGCTCTGAATGGACCCTCAATTATGCCTGCCGGGTCTCCGAAAGCGTGGGAATTCGTCAAACCAGTTTTTCAATCAATTGCAGCCAAAGTTGACGGAAATGTTCCATGCTGCGATTGGGTTGGGGAAAATGGCGCCGGACATTTTGTTAAGATGGTTCACAACGGTATTGAATATGGGGATATGCAGCTCATCTGTGAAGTATATCATCTGATGAAAGATCTACTGCATCTGGATTATGACACGATGAATGAAATTTTTAGTCAATGGAATGAAGGAGAACTCAACAGTTACCTTGTGGAGATAACACGGGATATTCTGGCTTATAAAGACACTGATGGTGAACCTCTCGTTGAGAAAATTCTGGATACAGCCGGGCAGAAAGGGACAGGCAAATGGACTGTTATCTCCTCACTTGATGTTGCTGCCCCGCTTACTTTAATTGGTGAGGCTGTATTCGCCAGGATACTTTCGGGCTCGAAAGAGGAGAGAGTTGAAGCCTCAAAATCTCTGCCGGGTCCCAACTCAGTATTTCAGGACGATAAAAAAGAATTCGTGGAAGACCTTAAAAATGCCCTTTATCTGGCAAAGATTGTCTCCTATGCCCAGGGTTACGTACTTATGCGCCAGGCTGCTAATGAATATAAGTGGAATCTTAATTATGGCGGCATTGCCCTTATGTGGAGAGGCGGCTGCATAATCCGTTCGGCTTTTCTAGGCAAAATTAAGGACGCATTTGATAACGATCCCGGATTAAAAAACCTAATGCTCGATCCTTTTTTCAGGTCAAAGATGGAACAGTATCATCATTCCTGGAGAAGAGTAGTCTCCGCAGCAGCAATGAACGGGATGTGGACTCCTGCGCTTTCATCAGCACTGAATTATTATGACGGCTTTCGGAACGGACGTCTGCCGATCAATCTGCTGCAGGCTCAGAGGGATTTCTTCGGTGCACATAATTATGAGAGAACTGATAGACCGAGAGGAGAATTTTTTCACACCAACTGGACAGGAGAAGGTGGAGACACTGCCTCTGGTGTCTATTCGGCTTAAATAAAGGCTTTCGTTATCAGGAGATTAAAAATTAGTTTAAATCCATTCCATGTTTCAAAAAAAGGAATGGCTGGTATGATATTCGGGTAGTGGAATTCTGTATTCAGATTTTAATGCTCAGCCCTTTTTTTTATATCGATCAGGACTGAGAGAAGAAGCCCTAAAGCAGCCGCCACATCGACTATATTCCACAGATCCCGCCCTAACGCAAATTTGTAAAACGGCTGGAAGAGCAATGCCAGAACACCATAGATGACCATTTCTGTCTCTCTTTTATTTCCCGATGAATTAACAGCGAGTGCTGCAAACCCAATAAAGGCAGAGAATCTCACGAAAATATAAAATCCATATTTCATCTCAAGCAGACAGAGTAAAAACAAGACTGCCAGAGTGACCTTAATAAATAAAACAGTACTTTTTTGCATCATAATCCTAATTAACAGAATGATATTAACAAATTTTTTAGCTTAATAATTTGAGCAGAAAGTGGTCTATCATTATGCACTCATGCCTATAAACCCTCTTTCCGCAATTTATTTAGCTTTATTTGAATTGCTCCAGGAGATTTGTTTAGAATTTTCGAAATCTGCCGCAGGGTACTTCCGCCTGCGTGAAGCTTCTGCAGCAATAGCACCTGCTGATTCGTCCAGTGATGATCATCCTTAAACGCCGTGCTTTTCAATGCAGGGCTATCATCTGTTTTGTCGAACTTGAAAAAATCCTTAACATACCCTTTCACTCCTTCATTGCGAGAATCTGATCTTGTACTTTTTGCCTGGCGGGAAGGAAGTTTCTGAATGTGCTGTGAAGAAGGATAATTATCGGGAAGCAGACTCTCCGGGATATAAAGTTTATTTTTTGCGCGGGTTATTGCCACATAAAGCAGATTTATTTCTTCGTTTAGCTTTTCAATTTCGGGTATTGACTCATCTTTTGAATTGATAATATCTCTCAATTTTTTCCCGGTAATAAAATCCTCTACCAGATAAACCTGAGAATATTCCATTCCTTTGCACTTGTGTACAGTTGAGAATATCATTTCAGCCTTTTCTTTCTCTGAATCCTCAACGTGCAAATCTTTAATGGATTTTATTATTCGGGGGATGCTGTTGCCATACTCTCTTACAATCTCAAGAAGCATTCCAAGTTGCAGATCATCTGTTTTTTCAACGTATTCTTCGAGTTCTGAGAGATCGCTCATACTCTTCAGGAGAGCATCTCTGATTCTGTCATTCTCACCGTTGCTCAGGTTTAATACATCATAGAGAGACGTCCCCTCCTCAGCATAAGTATATGAATTGAAATTACCTTCAAAATAAAGTGATTTAAGCTTGTGGCTTTCCACCTGTTCAATCGCCTTAATAAGCAGTCCCAGATTCGTTCTTCCAAGATAAGCCGAAGCGCCGGAATTGAGCTCCGCTCCGCTTCCTGTAATTTTTACTTTTTCGTGGGTGAAAAGAAGTTTTTTCATATCAAGGATGTCTGATGCAAGTGCAGCAATTTCACCGCCGAAACGAAAGCTGTTGGAAAGTGTATAAACAGGATAATATACCATTTCCAATGAGTTTACCGCATTCCGCCAGCCATATATCTGCTGATTCGAATCACCGACTATAACTTTGACGGCCTTCTGCCTCAGAAACACATCAAGCATAGCCGGAGATGCATCCTGCCCTTCATCGAAAAGAATGTAATCGTAATTTAATTCAGGCTGTGATAATTGGAATTTTTTGAGATAAAAGTCATGGGTGACATCTATTTCACCTGAATCCATTTTTGCAAGAAGCAGCCTGGTCTGTTCAAGAATATATTTATAAAAAGCAGCAACAAATTTCCGTGCCTCGGGATCGGTAACAAAATCCAGATAGTTTATCTGATTAACTTTGGATGCATTTGAATTGCAGAAAATTGAGATAAATTTTTTGATGTGATTGGCAACGATCAACTCAGCATGTTTATCTCCGTTGCCTTTTAGTCCGAGGAGAGAGGCGATTTCATAAATTTTATAGCCATTCACCCTGAGTGTATAAGTAGATTTTTTTTTGATGTATCTATAGGCGAGAGAATGTGCTGTTTCAATTGTAACATTTTTAAGCCCTGCTGCCTGGAATTTTTTCCTCGCTTCAAATCTTACCGATCTGTTGAATGCAAGATAAAGAATCCTGGAATCCGGAGACCTTAGTTTAGCATATTCGATTATAGTTGTGGTTTTGCCACTTCCAGCAACGGCATTAATTTTAATATTGCCGGAAGAATTAATGATTGCTAACTGTTCTTCTGTCAGGCGCATATATTTTCGGGAAAATACTCCGAAGAATTAACTAAAAAAATGGCTTGGGAAAAAATTATTCAACAAATATATCATACTTGGTTAATAATCCCTGCAAACCCGACAAAGAGAATTTTCCTTTTTTGATTTTGTTATTCTCCGGGTCAATTGAGTAATTAAAGGAATTCCTGAAATCAGTTTTTTCAAGTATTGTACCATCGAAAATAGCTCCGGAAAAATCACAATTCCAAAAAGTTGATCCGGTCAGATCGCATCCTGTAAAATCGACCCCTATAATGCGGGTATCTCTAAAATCCCTTTTTGTTAATTTTAGTTTTGCGAACGAAGAATTTTCAAGATTGCACTCATAAAAATTCATTGACAGTCCAAATTTACTGCAATCACTAAAGAGTAGTCCGATAAGTTTACACTCAATAAATTCAATATCCCTAAAAGCCGTATCATTTAACTTTGCAAGACTGAGGTCGCAGCCCCTGAACACGCAATCCATGAAGCGAAATCCTGAGAGATCAGCATCGGCCAAATCGCAGTCAGCAAAAGTACAATTTTCATATTCGCCCTTCAGCATATTTTCTTTAGAGAATGTTTTACCTTCATAGGTCATTTCGGAAGAGTAATTCATATTCATTTGATTTTATTTAATCAAGATAAAAGCAGATTAATTATCTTTCTATTATTTTATACGATTTTTTGATCAACCGATCACAGTGACAGCAAAATAATTCCCCCAATTTAATAGTAACTAATTTTATCAAAATAAAAGGCCGCTTTTATTAAGAACTTCAAAATGAAAAATAATTAACTTATTAAATCCAGAAACTGTTTTGTCTGTCCTCCTTCAGCACATTTATTTTAGGAATGACTGGTGCAAAATTAGAGGAAATATCCCCCTTCATTTCAAACCGTTTCTCATATTTATTCAATGAGGTCTTTAGAGCCTCCTCGAGATCTATATTAGTCTGGTTAGCTATAACACAAAGAGAGAACATAATATCTCCAATCTCAGCAATCCAGTTTTCAGGTTTAACAAATCCCTTCCTGCCGTAATCTGTGGATGTAAGCAGTTCTTTCGCCAACTCCCCTGTTTCCGAGATCAGGTCAAGAAGCCTGGTGTTAAGATCCGAAGAGAGATTGTAATTTCTAACAATCGCTTTTACTTCGTCCTGTAATTCCATTCAAAAACTCCTGGAAAGAATTAATTAATAAAAATAAACTTCCAAAAGATAAAACACAAAAATAGTATCCCCAAAGCAACCTAATCTGTAAAAATAAAGCCGGGAAAGTTTACAATGAGATTCTCATTTGAATAATTTATGATTAAATCTGATAAGCGCACATAAAACACCCGACTCGTAAAGTTCCTGCCTGTTCAAAATTCCACCTGTCAGATGCCCTACTGCACCCCCCTTATGTTTTGTGTTTTTATTGCCCTCAAGTTCATCAATCACCTGTCCTAGTTCTTTTCCTAAGAGAAGTTCGTCAGAGATTGAGCGCGGAAGTTCAAAATTTGGCGATGTTCCAAAACCTATATTTCCAGATGGGTCACCAATACAAACGGCACCGAATGCAAACCACCGGTCATATAAAAAATGAATACCGCCTTCAACCGATGCGTAATAATCATATCCGGCAGATAATTCGTGCATAAGATACTTAACCCGGTTTTCGGCGCCAATAAAAGTATCGTTTCCGGTCGGTTGATCGTGGACTCCGGAAGGAGCATCATAACCGGTGACATTCACGTGCCCAAAATATTTTTCAAATGAGGTTTTTATAGCTGCAATTTTTACTGGATTCTTTGATCCAACCGCCACTTTGATCATTTCAAATCCTCCAGTAAAAACTTAATGGCAGCCGGAAAAGTCCTTGCCCATACCGCTTCACCATGATCATCCTCAGAATTATAATAATACTGGAAATCATGCCCTGCGCGGTAACCTCTATTCTTCAATTCATGAATTAATTTTAGGGTGCCATCTTTTAATAGATGGTCAATCCCACGTCCTCCCAGTGAAAAATATAGTTTGCCTTTCTCCCCCTTTCGATGAGAATTCTTTACATACGAGAGATAATCAATTCCGGCTACTTTAATGGAAGGAGCAGCACAGAGAGCCCCGCCGAAAACCGAGGGAAATTCCCAATAGAGTCTGAAAGCAATAAGCCCACCCTGGGATGCGCCTCCGGTCAGCGTGTAATTGCTTTCCCGACGGGTTTGAAAATTTTTATCAATATATGGTTTCAGAATATTAACAACATTCTCCATATATTCGCGCCCTTTCTCCCCATCACCATACTCTTCCCGTCTTGCAGAAGAATTGTAAATTCCGACTACAATTATTGGCTGGACGATACCAGTCCGGATCAGTGAATCTAAAGATTCGTCAATTGCCCATTCGATTCCGAAAGTTGAAGTTGCTTCATTAAACGCGTTCTGTGCATCGTGCATATAAAGGACAGGATATGCTCTGGAAGTATCCTCTTCGTATCCCGGGGGCAGCCAGACAAGAACATCCCTCGGAGCGAGCTTCCCAAAACTGAAATCCTTTAAATGCCTTATCTCACCTGTTATTGTTGCCGGAAATATTTTTTGCTCATCATTTTTCCAGCAGAAGATATGAAATTCCAGAGAAGTATCAGCATTAATAATTATTGAATAATTTTGTGGGATTGTGTTATCCCCAAGACAAGCTTCGTTTTCCCATTTACCGCGTGTGAACTTAAATTGGATCTCTTTACCCTGCTGTGTCTCAAACAAAATTCTATGAGTAGAATCATTTATCCTGGATAATTTAACCGAACCAGCATCCCAGTTTCCCAAATATTCTTCACTTCCGGCAATAAAGATATCATCGACCTTGTTTTCAATTCCAGTATTTACTGTGATTTCAACTCTTCTTTTTCCTGTATCCAGGAGCAGATAAATGAGCAGGAGAATAACCGATGCCGCAAAAATAATTGAGAAAATAAATTTCCGGGACATATCTGAATCCAAATTTTTGAATAAGTGTTATTAAATTACATATATCATTCTTAGAATTAAAATTACAATGCCTAATTTCAGAAAAGTACTAAAAGAACCGGATTTCGCAAACAATTTTGCCCGGAACTATTTATTTATTAATATTTGACCAATGAAAATCATTCTAACAATCACCCGAAACAATGGATCAGGATTTAGAGGAATATCTCAGAGAAACTGAAGAACTAATTCTGTCATTCGATGATGAAGAGTGTCCAAAATGCGGGACCAACCCATCTTACAGCATCGTTTTCGATTCTTCCACGACAATTTATATTAAGCGTGAAAAACTCAACTCACTGCTGGACGAACTTTACAGGAAGGGAATACCCATAAAACTTCAAGAAGCTCACGATTCCAAACCAGGGTACTCCCTGCTAATAGTAGATTTTCGTGAAGGAGACAAAGTGAAATTTTTGACCACAGCCGGCAGATATCAGGAAAAATGATTAATCTCCTTTTGTCAGCAGTATCTCCCTGTGTTTGGAAATCATTTCAAACACATCTTCAAATTTGATCGGTTTACTTATATAATCATCAATTCCTGATGCGAGATAGAATTTTCTGTCTTCTTCCATCGCATTTGCTGTCAGTGCTATTATTAGAGGACGCTTTTGGCCAAATTCTTTAATAATTCGCCTTGTTGCCTCAACTCCATCCATCTCCGGCATCTGAATATCCATAAAAATCAGATTATACCTTCTTCTCTCACAGAACTCCATCACTTCAACACCGGAGTTCGCTAAGTCGGCATCATATCCAAATTTCCTGAGTATATGCAGGATAATTTTCTGGTTCATTGTATTATCCTCAGCAACAAGGATTTTTAGCGGAAGTTCATTTGCAAGCAGATGCTTTTCATCTGCAATTGATTTCTCTTTTTCTATCATTTTTTTCTTCGCATTCAAAAAGAAATAATAAATTGTCTCAAGAAGCTGATTATGCTTCAGCGGTTTATTAATACTTGCAACAAATTCCCGGGAAATAAACTCCCTGTCGGCAGAGCTAAGCAGAAAGGATGTTATCAGTATTACAGGGGCATTTTTTTCAGGCATTTTTTCTTTGAGATTGATTGCAAAATCAAGACCACTCATCTCCGGCATCTGCATATCGAGCAAAATAAGGTCGAAGACGGGATTTTGCTTAACGATTGTCAACGCCTGCAAAGCAGACTCGGCAGTAACGGGAATCATTCCCCATGAATAAATTCTTGAACTCAGAATTTGCAGATTGGTCAGATGATCGTCAAGCACAAGTATTTTTTTCCCTTTAAGAATATCCATATCCAGGGGAGTTTCACTTTTATAAGAAAGCACCTTCGCCCTAATTGTGAAGAAAAACTCTGAGCCGCTTTTAAGGGTGCTTTTTGCCCAGATTGTGCCGTTCATAAGTTCAACCAGACGCTTGCAAATGGCTAAACCAAGTCCTGTGCCGCCAAATCGCCTTGTCGTTGAACTGTCAGCCTGAGAAAATGCGTTAAACAAAGAATCTATTTTATCCTCTGCAATTCCGATCCCGGTATCACGTATTGTGAATAAAAATGTTGCAATTCCATTCTCAACTTCCGTAAGACGCACTGAAATGAGTACATCCCCTTCCGAAGTAAATTTTAATGCGTTTCCGACTAAATTCAGAAGAATCTGCCGCAATCTCGAGGTATCGCCCAGAACCAGTTCCGGGAGTTCATTTTCAGGATAATAAGCCAGATTAAGTTTTTTGGATTCAGCAGAAGAAGTCAGCAATTCAATGGTTTCTTCAATACAACTAATAACATTTAACGGAGCTTCCTCCAAATCCATTTTTCCTGCTTCGATCTTTGAATAATCCAGGATATCGTTTATCACAGTTAGCAATGCTTCTCCAGAATTGCGGATGATATCCACATATTCTTTTTGGAGATCGTTAAGCTCTGTTTCAGCCAGCAGGCTTGTCATTCCGATTACACCATTGAGCGGTGTTCTTATCTCATGACTCATTGTTGCAAGAAATTCACTTTTCGCTCTGGAACCTGCTTCGGCTGCATCCTTTGCATTTATTAACTCAGCCTGATACTTAATCCTGAGAGAAACATCACGAACAGCAACAACAATACCTCCAACATTTTCATCATCAAGAAGATTATTCCCGATTGCTTCCATGTGAATTTCGTAACCATTCTTGTGAATAAGCCTTACTTCGAAAGGCTCGGCAAGTCCAGGATTGCTCAATACTTTTTTATAATAAAGATATAATGCTCTTCTATCCTTTGGTGAGGCAAAATCCTCGGTTTTCCTGCCTACAACTTCTCTGTAATGATAGCCCAAAATCGGAAGCACTGTCGGACTGATAAATCTTATTGTTGCATCCTGCTCAATAATCACAAGGAGATCCGAAATATTTGAAATAAGGAATCGAAATCTCCTTTCCTTTCGGAGAATTTCGTCTTCTGCCTCTTTGCGGGTAAGTACTTTACTCTGGATAAAATCTGTAATTTGAAGAATATCATCCTCTCCGATGAAAGGATCAGAGTTTATTGAATCACCTGCGAGGTCCCTCAGCACCTCTTTAAGCTTCAGAAGCAGTTCGTTTGTGCGGTCTTTTTGCTTTTTGAGTTTTACGTTTGACTCCAGCAGCTGCTCCGAACTGATCTGCATGGATCTTTCAATTATGTTTTTATCATAATCGAAATTATGGTAGGATTCTGAAACGATTTTCAGAAATTTTTCAATTTTTTCCTGAGTTTCGGGATTGAGATTTTTTCTTATCTGTCTCTGGAGTAATTTATGATAATTGTTTTTCATTCAGAATTTACCGATATAATTTAACTTTTCCCGTTCACTAATAAAACTGAGCCGGAAGTATAAAAATAAATATATGGGCGTTGAAAACAATAAAAGAAATTTCAGTGAACTGATTGCTATTCTATTCCGGTCTTGAATTGCTCCAGAGTGTCAAGCGAATCAGCATATAATTTTTTTATCTCCTGGAACAGCTCAGCATATGCTTTATGAGCCCCTGTAAGCACATATTTTTCAAAATTTGCAAGCGTTTTTCCAAGTTTCATTAGTCCCATATTAAGTGATATTCCCTTAAATCCGTGTGCGATCCTTTTGAGCTCATCAGTATTTTTTCCCGGTATTAGCTTTTCAAGATTCATAAGATCCCTTTCTGCATCAGCAATAAAAGTCGAAATAAGTTCTTCCAGGAATATCTTATCCTCTTCTATATCTCCAATAAGATATTGTCTGAGCGATGCAAATTCCACAAGAGGATAATCTTCACTGTTCTCACTTTCCGTTTTGCCAATAAAATCGGGTTTCCCTGTATCTTCCCCAAGAAATATTTTTTTACCATAGCTCGTTAAAACCCGGCGGATATCTTCAAGTTTGACAGGTTTACTAAGATAATCATCCATTCCAATGCTCAGATAGCGGATACGGTCTTCCTCCATTGCATTTGCCGTAAGTGCAATAATATAAGGACGATCTTTAAATTCATCAATAATTATTTTGGACGTCTGCACACCATCTAATTCAGGCATCTGGATATCCATAAGAATCAGATGAAAATGAAACTCCTTAACCATATTAATAACTTCATGGCCATTCGAAACAATTACCGGTTCATAACCAAGAGTTTTTAGAAAAAACCAGATGATCTTTTGATTCATCATATTATCTTCAGCAACAAGAATAGATAGAGGATAAACTTCATTCAGTTTTTCGGACGATATTTCCTTGTCCTTTGTTTTTCTTGTTGCAAGGCCAGTTCCAAAATGATAATAAATAGTTTCAAATAATTGTGAATGTTTAACTGGTTTCGCAATACAGGCAATCAACTGGTCATTCATACAGTCTTTTTCATCCCTTCCAGGTGCTATCGAAGAAAAAAGCACTGCCCTGGCTCCAATTTCAGGAAAGTTCATCCGGACTTCTTTCATGAAGTATATACCATCAAATAACGGAGGGTCATGGTCGAGCAGAAAAATATCAATCCGGGGAGTGGCACGCAGCGTTTCCAAAGCATTAGAGGCATCAGAAAGCACATAATTCATTCCCCATCTTGTTACCAGAGTTTTCAGAATTGTCCTGTCATTATCTGAATCTTCAATAATAAATGCAACCTTTTCATTAAGCACTCCGGGATCAAAACCATCATCTGCCTTTAATTGAACAATTTCAGCTGGAAATTCAACATAAAAATTTGTTCCGACACCAAACTGGCTTTCAAACCAGATCCTGCCCTGCATAAGGTCAATAAGTTTTTTCGAAATTGCAAGCCCGAGTCCGGTCCCACCGTATTTTCTTGTAGTGGATGAATCAACCTGAGTAAAAGAATTAAAGAGTTTTTCTTTTTTATCGTCCGGAATCCCAATACCAGTATCTTCGATACTTATCCTGATTACCACTATTGAATCATTTGAGTCAGTGATCAGCACTCTGATAAAAACGTCGCCTTCATTCGTAAATTTCACAGCGTTTCCGGCAAGATTCATGAGTATTTGCTTGAGACGGGCATAATCTCCTTTCACTAAATATGGAAGATCATTGTCAATCGTATAATTTAGCCGAATTGATTTCTTTTCAGCCAATGGTTTCAGCAATTCAAAAACGCTTTCAACACAACCATAGATATTTACCGGTGCTTCTTCGAGATCAAGCCGGCCGGCTTCAATCTTTGAGTAATCGAGTATATCGTTGATTATCGTCAGAAGAGTTTCACCGCTATTTTTGATAATATCTACGTATTCGCTCTGTTCATGGTTCAGAGGGGTCTCCTCCAGCAGACTTGTCATTCCGATAACCCCATTCATAGGAGTCCGGATCTCATGACTCATAATAGCCAGAAATTCTGATTTGGCTTTAGATGCGGCTTTAGCTGCTTCCATAGCTTCCTGCACCTGTTTTTCGGCTGATTTTCTTTCAGTTATATCCCTTGCAACCCCAATGAGACCTATAAGTTTATTATCGGAGTATAAAGCAGTTGTTAAAAGATTCGTCCAGAATTCTGTGCCATCTTTTGTAATCGATATGACGTCGCCGCGGAAACCACCTTTGCGAGTCTGATTTAAAACCTCCCGCCACATGCCGCTTTCATTATTCCGCGAAAAAAGCACAACCGGATTCTTGCCGATCAATTCTTCTGCGATGTAACCAAACCTTTTTAGTACCGCCTGATTTACGTAATTGATTTCCCTGCCGGAAACTGAAGCAACAACTACAAATTCGTCAATTGATTCGACTACCCGGGCAAGCTTAAACAGTTCAGCCTGCGCCTTTTTTTTGTCGGTAACATCTCTGAAATTCCAGATATAAAACAATTCATCCTCTGTTTTTAAGAGTGTAACCGATAAATCAAGTGCAAGAATTGTATTATCGGAGCGTTTGCCGCGAAGTTCACCGGAAACAGGAATGGCGCCTGGTTCAAGTTTTACGAGCGACTTCAGAAAATCTGTTTCTGTGTCTGTCAACTGTTCAGGTATCACTTCACTAATATTAAGTCCGAGGATAACTTCCTCATCGTATTCAAAAATTCTTGCAGCGGAAGAATTGGCTGACAATATTTTACCGGACATGTCCACAGTAATAATTCCATCTGCTATATTTTCCAGTAGCACATTTGTTTTTTGCAGATAAACGTCGTAAGCCTGTTTTAGTCGAAGTGAGTATATCGTCTGAGATAAATTCCTTGCGATAAACTCCAGAACCGACTTGTTGACTTCAGTTATTTTTCTACCCGGATCATAGCTTTGGATAACAAGAGCACCAAAAACTTCCTGCTCACGTTTCAATGGGACACCAATCCAATACTCAGCGGGTTCACCAATAAGCTGCAATTTACCCTGGCTCACCAAATCTTTAAATTCGTTCTTATTCACATATAAAGTTTGTCCGGTTCTGATAACATAGGCTGTCGCTCCCCCTTCCATACTCAATTTCCCGGGATTTTCAGATTTCTTATCAACAAAAAATGGAATCCGGATTTCCTGTTTTATAGGATAGTAGAGTGCAACAAAAAAGTTTTCCACGTGAGTGATGCTTTTAATTATTGTATATATTTCACTGAATGTAATTTCAATATTTTTTGAAAGCAACGCGCGTTCTGATATTTCTAAGAGTGCTTTCTGGATTCGTTTGTATTGTCTGGATTCAAGTGAAGTCCGCTTCCATTTCAGCAGGAAGACTGAAATTATCAAACCGGTTAAAATGAAGATAATGATTGCTTCAAATGATCTGTACCATGGAGGATTAATTCTGAAATTGAGTGAAATTGCTTCACTCGAAAATACACCGGGTTGTGTTGTCCTGACCTGAAGTTCATAGTCACCGTCTCTCAGGTTCAAATATACAAGTTTTTGTTTTCCTCGCACACTCTTCCACTGGCTCTCGTAACCAAGCAGTCTGTATTCATATATAACCTTGGCAGATGGAAAAACCGGAGCAGAGGCCTGCACCTCGAAGCCTGATCTGAATTGGAAACCTTCAGTCCGGACTTCATCAGCTCTGAGAATCTTATCCTCAAATCTCAGATAATAAAGATAAGGGTGCCTGGCAAACAATATTTTCTTCTCAAAGCTTGTCGAAAATGCAAGTCCCATTGAAGTACCTGCCCAAATATTCCCGCTGTTATCAGAGACAAGGGAATAGTAGGAAAGTGAATTACCCGGCAAGCCGCCTGAATCATCATAAGTAGCGCGTTTTGCACCAGCTATTTTTACGAGACCACGGTCTGTACCCGCCCAGATCTCACCGGAATCAATCTTTAGCAGAGATTTAATATTCTCGCCTTCCGTATTGGGAATCTGATAAATATCAGACGATAGAGTATTATAACGATAAATTCCATCATTTGTACCCAGAAGAATCGAACTATCACCTTCGGCAACCATTACCGAAATAATTCTTTCACCGGATAATTTTGTTTTTGCACCTGCGGAAATATCCTCGAATATTCCATCAGCCGGATTAAATTTATGAAGGAATGAACTTTTTCCTCTGCTGCCGATAAAAATATCCCCGCGGGGTGTAATCGCAAAAGAGAAAACATCTTTATGAATACCTTTTTCCGGACCCCAAAAGCTCATTTTCAGTTCCTGATCAAAACGATAAAGCCCTTTTAATCCGTCCTGAATTACCCAAATGTTGTTTTCACCATCCCTGAAAAATTGTTTTACGAGACGGTTCCCCCTTTCAGGCAGACGGATCGTCGTTTTTTTGCCTGGGGATACTACCTCAATAAAATTATCTTTATATCCAAGCCATAAATTCCTGCCGTCATGGAGTACACTAAGGATCAAATCCTTTGCGTCAGAAAATATAATTTCAGATTCCGGTTTTCCATCCATGTCCCTTATCCGGAATATTTGTTCTCCATCGGAAACAATAAGATTTCCAGATGGATCGCGGGAAATGTACTGGATATATACCCTTGTGGAAGTACTGAGCGGGAAGATGTCGAAAAACGGTTCATTAACAATGCTTAGCCCATCATCGCCGCTGACCCAGAAAGAATTTCCGCTGGATCTGCCAAGTCCATTAATAACCCTGAGATTATTCTTCAGTTTAGTTGAACGATATCCGTAGTTGCCAACTTCAATCCTGAAAATTCCATCATCCCAGGTACCCGCTATCAAAGTATTTTTATCGAACTGATATAAGGTCGAGATCAGAGGGAGCGGATTAAGCCTTGTAATAATTGCTTTGTGGTTTTTAATATCGGGTTGGATAGAGTATAATCCGGCAGAAGTGCCTGCAAGAAGTTTTTCATCGCTAAGCAAAAGGCAATCAATTTTTATCCGACCATTTTCTTTGAATTGCAGGGGCTGAAATATTTCATTTTTTCTATCGAACCAGAATAGATAACCTTTTTGTGAAGTGGCAAAAAGAATCCCCTTGTATTCAACGAAGGAAAAAGAGCGGTTGAAGTTGTCAGTTCTGTACTTCTCCTCCATTGTGAAACGCTTAAGCTTGCCGGCTTTTAATCTGACAATAGCGCTTGGTTCACCAATCCAGATTTCTCCAGTTGAAGATTCAAAAAGAGACTTAGGGAACTGGATGGTTGAATCTGTAGCCTCATTGCTCCCCTTTAGAAAAGGAATAAACTGGGTGCTATCAAATGAATAGTCTGCTTTATGAATACCATTATCATGAAGGATGAGGAGATTTCCATTTTTCAGGCTTTCAATTTTTTTAATAAACTGGGTGCCAAACTGTTTATTATATAAATTAAAATCATATCCATCAAAACGCAATAAACCGGCATCAGTTGCAATCCATAAAAATCCGAGCGAATCCTGGAACACATCTTTAGTGAGAGTGGTCGGGAGTCCTTCGTTAACTCCGAAATAAATGCTGTTTAATCCCTGCCCCTTAAAAAATGCAAAAGGGAATAAAACTAAAAGCAGAAATATTTTTCTAATCAGGTGCATAAATCGGTCGGAAAAATAGTTGTCTTAATGTATGTAAAATATACAATATATCTTATCCGCGCACAAATAAGATTGATAATGTGATCAAAGACAATAGGTATAATCAAATTTTCTTAATACGGTAAATTATTCTTCTAAAAATACTGCTCTAACACGATTCGGGCTAATAATTTTTGAATTTTTTTGAATCATAAATTTGGTTTTTCTGTTTATTATCAGATATTCAATGAAAAATTGAAGAAATATGTTATAACTTTATTTTGATATTGAACTATTTTTAATAATCTTTGGTTAACGAAATAAACCGGAAGAAATTTATGAACAAAAAACAAAAAAATGTACTTATTTCAGCTATTATTTTGATAGTAATAGTATTTACGGTATGGGCGGGCTACGGAATGGAAATCTTCACCAAAAATAAAGTGTTCGTGGAGATGCCTTTGACCGATATTGAAAAAGCTCTTGGGCTTGCTCCGACAAAAACCTGGCAGGATAAATTTATACCTGGACTTGATGCTGCTTTTGCAGCTTCAGCAGTTATATCAATCATAAGCGGATTATTAATTTTTTTATTCAAAAACAAAAAAAAGGATATATAAATGAAACACACTGTAGCCGCACTCTTAGTGCTCTTTCTCGCAATAACTATAAATGCACAGAATTTTTCGGTAAAAGCTAAAGGTGAGCAGAAATTTAATTTCGCTGATCCGGGTGGAAGAAACCAGGTGTCATTTTCAAGCGAAACTCCGCTTGAAGATATTTTTGGAACAGCAAATGGGATTTCCGGATCTGTCACATTCGATCCGGCAAATTTCGGTAAGACTCTGAAAGGAAAATTATCTGTCTCGGTAAAATCAATGCAGACAGGAATCTCACTCAGAGATGAGCACTTACGCAGCGCTAACTGGCTGAATGAAGCAGGGTTTCCTGAAGTCACATTTGAAATAAATGGTGTTTCAGAGCTCAAAGCTGACGGCGCAAATAAGGTAAAAGGAAAAGTAAACGGTAAATTTTCCCTCAGGGGTGTGACAAAAGATATCACGGCTGAATTTGAAGCCACATATCTCGAAGAAAGCGAAATGACTCAGAAAAGAGCCCCCGGCGATCTTCTTGGGGTCAGAGCAGAATTCGATGTAAACCTCAACGATTTCGGAATACAGAACGATGTCGTTGGAACAAAAGTCGCCAAAATGATCGAGATCGATTTTAATGTTGTTGGTTCAAACGCAAAATAATTTTTAAGGCGAAACACGCCGGAAGACCGCCAGAGGGCGGTCTTCCCTCTTTAAATCCATTAAATTAAAATACCCTGTCGGGATTTTTTCTGATAAAATCCTCCCATCCGCCCTTTTTTGCCTGGAAAGTACCCGATTTAATTCCCCTGCAAATTGCTACTGCGAGAGCATCGCTTTCATCGAGACGCTTTTCAGGAAGCTCGACATTGAGTAGTTTTGAAGCCATAAACAGAACCTGCTCTTTTGTGCCTGCTCCCTTCCCTACCACAGCTTTTTTAACTTCTCTTGGTGAAAATTCACTGATTTTTAATCCGTGTTTCTGGGCGGCAAGCAATGAAATACCTCTGACATAGCCAATTTTCAGCGCAGATTGGATGTTTTTTCCATAAAATGCTGTTTCAATTGAAAATTCATCAGGGCTGTGCCGGATTATTAAATCGTTTATGACGGAAAATATTTTTTCAAGTTTGAAGGGGATTGAATTCTGCACTCCTGTGATAATTATTCCTGAAGTTACATATAAGAATGAATTCCCGTCATATTTTACAATGCCGTAACCAGTCTTGTTTATCCCGGGATCGATTCCGAGAATTATCATAGCTTTGTTGTCCTTGTTTGTGAATCGCAGAAGAATTAATAGAGAAATAATAATCAAAAAGAATTAAGCCGCAAAACGAGACGAAACGAATTAAAAAAGTATGTTGATTTATGAGAGGGAGAGAAAAGTTTATGAAAGGATTATCTTCTTACTTTTTTACTTTGAGATCCTTAAGCCTTATCTGAGGATATGTTTTATCTTCCTTAACAACCTTTTCAATAGTAAAAACTATATCAATAGGAGCTCTTGACGAAATGATCTCCGGTGCATAGCCGCCGAGATTAAATCCGATAGAATCAAATACCTTATCACCGCCATTCTGCTTGACGTAAAAGGAAAGGTGGTTTGTCCCAACAATCCTTGGAGTACTCATAAGATCGACATTCTCTGCAAGAAAAACCGGACGCATATTACCTGGACCGAATGGAGCGAACTGCTCAAGTATTCTCAGGAATTTTGGAGTTATCTCAGAAAGGTGAATCTTAGAATCTATCGTGATCTCAGGGACGGTATCATCCTTGGAAATCGTTTCACGAATCACTCCGTTGAGCCTTTCGCGGAATTCATCAATTTTATCGATCTCAATTGCGAGTCCGGCAGCGGCTTCATGTCCGCCAAACTGAAGCAACAGATCCTCACACGCTTCAAGAGCTTTGTAGATATTAAAACCGGTGATACTCCTTGCCGAGCCTTTGGCAACTCCATCAATTGTCGTTAGCATTACAGCGGGGCGGTAAAACTTCTCAACAAGCCGCGAAGCCACAATCCCGATCACACCCGGATGCCATTCGTCATTATGCAGTACAAGAGCCATGTGTCTTTCAAGATCATGTTTTGTTTCCACATAACTCATAGCTTCAGAGAAAGTGATCTCGTCAATTTTACGGCGTTTGTAATTTTCACTCTCAAGCACCTGAGCGTGTTTTTTCGCTTCTTCCTCATTTTCGCTTATAAACAGGTCAACGGCTCTGCTTGCATCTCCGAGCCTGCCAACGGCATTGATACGCGGTGCAATAGTAAAAACGAGCTGTCCGGCAGTAAGATTCCCCGGTTCCATACGCGCACTCTGAATCAGGGCTTTTATTCCGGGTCTGGGATTGGAGTTTATAAGTTCAAGCCCTTTCCTTACGAGAATCCTGTTTTCATCTACAAGCGGGACAATATCTGCGGCGCCGGCAAGTGCAACAAGATCCAGATATTTTAGCGGCATATCCATTCTGCCAATCTTGCTGGCAACTGCACGCGCAAGTTTAAAAGCAACCCCCGCTCCTGAAAGATATTTGAAAGGATATTTATCGCCTGGTTTCAGCGGATCAAGAACGGCGTAGGCATCGGGAATTTTTTCTTTCGGTTTGTGATGATCGCAAACTATAGTATCAATCATAAGACTGTTTGCATAAGCAACTTCTTCAACTGCTGTAATTCCGCAATCAACGGAAATCATAAGACCGACATTGTTCCCATGGATAACATCAATACTCTGAGACGAAATGCCATATCCTTCGGTAATACGGTTGGGAATATAGATCATAACATCCGCACCCAGTTCTTTGAGGAACAGATACATCAACGCTGCTGAGCAAGTGCCGTCAACGTCATAATCACCATAGATGCAGATCTTTTCATTCGATGTAATGGCGCTGATAACCCTGGTACAGGCTTTCTCCATGCCGTCCATAAGGTAGGGATCGTGGAGGGATTCTATATCCGGGCGGAAAAATGACTTTGCCTCAAAAAATGTACTTACATTCCGACGCAAAAGTATCTCTGCCAAAACATTAGAAATGTTGAGACTATCAGCCAGTGCAAGCACAGACTGCTTCTCGAACGGTTCTTTAAGCTTCCATCGCTTTTTAATCATATTACCGTTCGGTAAAATCGACTGATGACCGGGGTATGTAAGCCGAATTTTGTTCTCTTCAAACGAAGAGCGGCAATTATTTGTCTCGATCTGCAATTACTTACAGATTCCAGCGGTCCACCCAGAGGCATAACAGCGAGCAGCCGTTTTCCGCAAAGCGGATATCCTCCTTACTTGACCTTGCTCCGGGAAGGGTTTACCCTGGCACCCTAAGGTACTCCTCAAATAGGACCCCGTAAATTACTTCACGGGCGGTAGGCTCTTACCCTGCCTTTTCACCCTTACCTGCCTATGGCGGGCGGTATATTTTCTGTGGCACTTTCCATAACGCACGGACAAATCCGCGCGGCTCCGGGTGTTACCCGGTTCCCTGCTCAGTGGAGTTCGGACTTTCCTCTACTCGCGCAGCATTGTGCCGAGTAGCAATTGCCCTACCTGGATCATCAGTCGTATTTTTACCAATTATACCTTTCTTTTTATTACAACTAAATTTTAACTGCTTTAATATAATAATTTTTATCACCCGTTGCACTATATTTATCATTTGGAGAAAGTAATTGGTATAATTAAGAGTGTTCGATTTCCTGAAATGAAATTAACAGGAAGAAAAAACTATCCGGCTTTGACGCATTTTCGCCTCCGGAATTTTGATACCCGCAACTATCCAAGTCTGATCCCTTAATGAAAATTGCTGAGATCCGCGAAATTTATTCGCACCTGGAAAACCCTATCCTATTTTGCTAATATCATTTTTTCGGTTTTGCAAAACCTTCCGGAAGAAAGAGTATAAAAATAAACCCCTCCGGGCAGGTCCCCTGCTTCGAAAACAGTATTATAACTGCCTGCAGCTAAATATTCATTAACTAAAACGTCAACAGGCTGCCCGAGAACATTATAAACTATAAGCCGTACATTATCCGCTTCGGGTATATTATAATTAATAACAGTCGAGGGATTGAAAGGATTGGGGTAATTATTCTTAAGTAAAAATTCAGGCTGCCCGGGACTATTCTCAACCGCGCTTGTATTCGAGACAGTGAAAAGTTTTTCATAGATATTGCCATGAAAAGACACCTGAATTTTCCATGTGCCGAGCGGCGGATTGGATGCAATTCCCCAGCTCCAGCCCCACCATGATGCTGCATAGTAAGGTTCGGTGATAGCATGACTCCACTGCGCAAAGATAATATTTTCAGGAGTGCGGACTGTATAGACGCTTTGATCGCCGGCAAGCTGATCATGATAGTAAAACACAAGATAAAGTGTCTCCCCGGGTGCAAATACATCCTTAAAATTTGGGATTTCCTGTCCGGGGCAGTCGGGAGTTACAGGCCAGGTAGAATGAGTTGCGATTTTGTTTACTTCCGGCTCATAATAGGGCTTCTGATCGGACCACCACGAAGATGTGATAGAAGGGTTTGATGGCCCCTGCCAGGGATCGATCAGGTTTCCGCCTGCGTCATATACTTCCAGATGAAGATGCGGTCCCGTGGAATTCCCTGAACTTCCGACAACGCCGAGATATTCTCCGGCAGCGACTGTTTCACCAACATTTTTTGGAGTGAGCGAAAATTTCTTCATGTGACCGTACCATGCCACAGAACCATCATCGTGCCTTATATAAACCGCATTCCAGTTATCGCTCCCGAACCCGCAGCTCCTGTCGTAATAGCCATCGTATTTATTCGTGATAACTCCGGCTTTTGCAGCAACAATTCTTACAGACGAATTATCCATACTCAGCCAGGGATAAGGCCATGTAAATATATCTGTGCCTTTATGATTATATCCGTTGTCCAGATCGTATGTGCGCGTTCCGCCGTTATAATCGAGCAGATGATTTGGGTATGCCGGGTCGTGATCGATGAATCCGGAAATACCATAAACTGCAAAATCGGAATTTCCGGGAGATGCAACAACGGGCCAGATAAAAGAACCTGCGAGTGCGTCGGTTTTCGCCTCTTTGATTATTCCCCGGGCTTTGAGTTCTTCGATTGATTCAAAACACTCTTTGAGATACTGCGCCCTCTGTTCATCGGAAAGGCAGTCGCTTGTCTCTGAAGCTTCCCTGTATTCGCCTCCGAATTGCGGGGTAAGATATTGTGCTGATAAGATTGCCGGAAATATCAAAACATAAAATAAAATCCTGAATTTTATCATAATCACCTCAGAGTTAATTTCACTTATGAATATAAATAAAAATGCTGACTGATAAAATGGATTAATCCTCTATTCAGGAGAATGGCGCTGGAATGGTGCGCGCCGTCATAAAAAATTCAACTCAGACAAAAATCCAGCCGTATTTTTTTTGATTCACCGCACTTGTGAAGTAAAGCAAATAAATTATTTTTAATTCCAGAAAAACAGAAAATAATTATTCAGTCATGAATTATTAATTTTAATTCTAACGTAATGATCAATTGTATTTTTCACATTTTAATCAGGCTATTACGAAGCGCTGTTTCTGTTTAGTATATATGTCCCGGCAGATTTTAATTAAACCACGGGTCTCCCGGAACAAAATCACGTGTAAAAAAACTCATATATTATGGAAAATCAGACAAACCAGGAAATAGTAAACCGATTTAATAAATATCCGGAATTATACGATAAATTCAGACCTGTTCCTCCTCCCGAATTGATTCTTACATTAAAAGAACTTGCCGGGGGAGGCAATGCATTAACCGTTGCCGATATCGGCTGCGGACCGGGTAATTCCACTTCAGTATGGAAAGATGATGCCCTGAGAATTATCGGGATTGATCCATCGGAAGAAATGATTAAATACGCTGAGAGCCGTTACGGCTGCGAATCGGTATCATTTCTCAGAGGTACAGGTGCAGATACACATCTCGCTGATTCCACTGCCGATATTGTCACATTTTCTTCCTCCATCCATTGGATGGATATCAGCACAATATTTGATGAAATCCACAGGATATTAAAACCGGGAGGGGTGCTCGGCGCTTTCGGTCCTCAACTTCCCCCGCTCCCCACAGAATACTGGCAGGTGGCTGCTGAATTCAATAAATTTTTAGCCTTTATCCTTGACCTCGATAAAAGGATTAGCGGCAGCAGACACCCTGTTTACAGCAAATGGGATGATATCCGGCAGAAGGCAAAGAGCTGCGGATTATTTGCTTATAACGATGAATTATGCTTCCACAATTATTTGTACTGGACCGCGGCAGATTTCTGCAGCTATATTAAAACATTCAGCTATGTCAGTTCGCATTTATCAGACCGGAATCCCGAGGCTGAAGAAGCGTATAACAAATTCTGCGACTTGACAGAAAGCACTTTTAAAGGTGGCAGAATCAAATTTTTGCAAAGTTACCGAATGATAACTTCGATCAAATCCTTTTAATTAAATAATGTAAAGGTCTCCGCTTATGGCGGAGAGTTAATCAGAAGAGAAAATGAAATGCGGATTATTCAGTTAATTTTTCACCCTGCTGAGCGTGAATGTCTGCTAATTACAAAAAGGCAGGCATTAGGTTTTTATATGACAATAAGTTATCAGACAATGACCGCTCTCAATTAATCCGGAATTTCTCTTGTGATTAATCGCTGTTATTTCTTACAGTAAAAAATTATCCCTAATAGAATGAGAAGAAATGAAATCATTATTATTTGTCCCTGCAAATAAATCAAACCGCTTTGTCAGTGATTTTTTGAAGGGTGAATTCTTCACTCAGAAACCCTCTGCGTTAATATTCGACCTTGAAGACAGCATCCCCGATAATTCAAAAAAACAGGCGGCAGAAATGCTGCGGTCTGTACTGGATGAATCCGCCGGGAAACTCGCACAGCATACTGAAATTTATGTTAGGATAAACGGAATCGATTCAGATTTTTATGAGCAGGATCTGGAGATATTGGGCAATCATGCTGGGGATACTGCCGGGATAATGCTCTCAAAATGCTCTTCCGGGGCAGCGGTTCAGATGTTATGCAGCTTAGTTCAGGACAGGAAAACCCGGAGAATAATACCATTGATCGAAACCCTTACGGGATATGAAAACAGAAAAGAGATCATGAGTATTGCAAATGAAAAGGGCTACAGACTCATAGCATTCGGCGCGGGGGATATGTCCCTTGAACTTGGGATTGAGAGGAATTACGATCTTGTTGTTTTACAGAAAATAATCGCCGATCTGCTGATCGAAGCAAGGATAAACAACGTATTACTTATCGACAGCCCCTCCCGGATTCTTCCCTCCAGGGGTGAAAGCTGGAAAGAAGATTTACTTAAGGAATGTAACTGGGCTTTTGAAAACGGTTTTTACGCCAAGATGGCTGTTCACCCCGCCCAGGTCGAATCAATCGAAAATGTATTCTCAAAAAAAACTGATGATGAATGGGCTGAAGAAACTATCAGACATTTTGACAATGCGGCTCAAACCAATGCGATCAGGAATCCGGCGACTGGTGATTATATCGGACTTCCGGTATTAAAAAGCGCAAAAAGAAAAAAATATGGGAGTGACGCTAACAATGAAACGAAAAATTAATTTATTGCTTACAAGCGCCGGAAGCCGCTCTATTGAAGGTGTGCTGGACTGCCTGGCTCCGGTGAGGGACAGTATTAACTGTATCGGGACTAATTCCCATCCTGAATTTGTCAGTCTGAAATATCTGGATTCCGCTTTTATCGTTCCTGAAACTTCTTCTGCCGGGCAGTTCAAGGAGAGAATAAACAATATATTATCTGAAGTGAAGCCCGATCTTATTATTAACGGGCGCGATGAAGAGCTGCCGCTTCTGGCTGAAATTGTAAATGAGAGCGAACTCGCCGGCACATTCCCCGCAACTAACATGGCATCGGTTTATGGCGATAAATATAAAACATACCGGTTTTGCCTTCAGAATGGGCTGCCTTTTGTTCAAACTGCCTTTACCGAAACTGAGGTAAAGCAATTACTGAGCGAAAAAGGATTCCCGCTTATTGCAAAGCCCCGATGGAATGGTCACGCAAGCAAAGATGTTTTTGTGATCTTTGAGGAGAATGATCTTTTAACGCTTATCTCAAAAACCGGTTATGTTTTTCAGCCTTTTGCCGCAGCGCCCGAACTGAAGCAGAAATACAGAGACTTACGATATAATAAAGGCGTCCCATTATTAATGAACCCGGTTAATGAGTACTATAATATCGATCTGCTTCTTGATAAGAACGGAAAAGAGTTAAAACGCTGTATCACCCGTGCACAGAGAGCAGGGAGCATAATTAAGCAGATGTGGCTCTCGGACGATGCTTTTATGCACGGAATTGCGGATAAATGTTCGGCAGTTCTTGAAAAAGCGGGGCATCACGGTCCTCTGAATATTCAGGGCTACTTAAACGGAAATTCTTTTGATGTTTTTGAGTGGAATGCGCGGTTTGTCGGCAGTGTTTATGGTTTCGCGCTTCTTGGTAAAAACCTCGTGCTCGACTGGCTCAAATCAAACGTCTCCGGAATTGAAGCCTCTCGAGGACTGCATTCTCCGCCCGGAAAAGTATTCCGTCCGATGCGCTACCAGCTCGTTCCGCAAGAATTAATCGAAAGGCTGAGGAGGGAAGGGATAGTTTGTCAAGTTGAAAGTTTATCAAGTTGAAAGTTTATCAAGTTGAAAGTTTATCAAGTGGGAAGTTTATCAAGTTGAAAGTTTGTCAAGTGGGAAGTTTATCAAGTGGGAAGTTTGTCAAGTGGGAAGTTTGTCAAGTGGAAAGTTTATCAAGTGGAAAGTTTATCAAGTGGAAAGTTTATCAAGTGGAAAGTTTATCAAGTGGAAAGTTTATCAAGTTGGAAAGTTTGGCAGGAATGAGGTTTTTGGATCGGTTGTTTAAACGATGTATTTTAATATAAATGATGATCAGGTTATTTGAATGAAAATCCGGCTGATATTTTTAGTTATTGTTTTTTTTGTCGGGAATCTCGATGCTCAGATTTCAATTACTCAGGAAAAATATAATGCGCTCAGGGAAATTCAGAGTATTCCTGAGGGAATGACTTATGATAAATTTTTAAAAATTCAGAGAAATCTTGACTGGTCAAAATTATTTATTGCTTCTGTTGTTCCCGGTTATATTCATTTTTATCTCGATCATCCTAAAACCGCCTGGGCAATTTTAGGCGCAAGAGTTATTGGTTATGGTTTGATGACCTACGCAATCGTCGATCAGTACGATTTGCTGAATAATGTTCCTCAGGATTTTATTAATGCAGCGGATAAGCAGCAGAGGCAGAATAATAACGCTATTATTTTTACTGCAGGCGCTTTTCTGAATATCGCCGGGCTTTTTTATGACTGGGCTGCCGGCGCCATTATTTTTGAGTCAGACAGAAATTATATTTATTTCAAATATGGTTTGGACCCTGAGAGGAGAAAAGAGATCGGGCTCTCTTATAACAATGAAAATAATTTTCCCGCTTTTACTTTCAGATTGAATCTGTAATGTTTTTTACTGCCCTCCCTCTCCCTTGCAGCCGAATTAGCTTTTATCAAAGTGAAAATATAACTGTAATCTTTCAAGCACAAAGTCAGGATTTTTGAATATGACAATGAATGGATTCTGTCATATTCAATGGTTCAATCTGAAGAATTTTCCACGGCAAAGGATATTGTTCCGCCATAGATCAGAGTCATGATAAAATCTTCCAATGCATCACCAGTAAAACAATCCTCACCGCCGAATGCTTTGATCCTCGAATTCATATCGTCCTTAAACGCAATCATACAGCCTCTTTCAGCAAGTTTTACCAAAACGTCCACCGGTAAACCGGATTCCTCCGAAAGCTCTGAAAATACCGCCGTCATTTTTTCAGTCATATCATCACCTTCAGTAAGTTATCAATCATTTTTTTGCTCACCCGTGATTTTTTCAATACCGGGCAGCCACCGAATGCAATATTAAAAAAGTTACCTGTGCGATAAGTATCATCAAATGATATTATTTTGCGGCGGGATAACATTCTTAAAAGTAATGTCAGTTTTAAATTAGCGGCAGAGGAATATGAGCGGCTTAATGAAGAATGGAGCAGTTTTTCTTTTCACTTCAAATTGATTTTTATTTTAGGTTTTATGATTTTTGAATAGAAAATATCCTCAATTATATAAAGAGGCTTAACATGGATATTACGAAAAAACTGAATTCTTTGCTGAACGAATTGTATTCATCGGAAAGAGGAAGCGGGCAATATAAACTTCTGGGTCCCTGGTTCGAAGTAGTCTATCCGCTTTTCAGGAAATATATTCCCGAAAAGTTAAAATCATATGAGTGTTTATTATGGGAACCTGTGGAACTGTTCAACCAAGAGATTGCCCGGCTTGTGGATAAAGGCAGCGAATCGAAAAATCTGAATGCGGGTTACAGGTATTATAAACAGATGATTGCTATTTATGCAACCCCCGAAACGGTGCATCAGATTGATGACCCCCGGACAGAAGATACTTTAGCCTATATACCAAACCAGTATGTCGATCAGTACGATTACTGGGGCAGAGAAGACTGAGAGAAAAAATTCTGTCTGAATCAGATTGGGACTGTTTCATCCCCACGTGCGTGGGGAAAATCCGCGTGGGTTTCAGGGTTAATCCTCCCAAGGTGGCTTCATCCCCACGTGCGTGGGGAAAATCCCTTCCCATTGAGCCGCAACTATATCATTTTTCGGTTCATCCCCACGTGCGTGGGGACAATATGCCATTTAAGCAAACACCTCTATGGGTAAACCGGTTCATCCCCACGTGCGTGGGGACAATGTCCCGGTTTCATTTGATGCAAGTTCCCAAACGGGTTCATCCCCACGTGCGTGGGGACAATGTCCCGGTTTCATTTGATGCAAGTTCCCAAACGGGTTCATCCCCACGTGCGTGGGGACAATATCTGATCAAGTTCGGCTGATAAATCAGTTTCCGGTTCATCCCCACGTGCGTGGGGACAATTATCAGATAACCAAATATCCGCAATAAATAAACGGTTCATCCCCACGTGCGTGGGGACAATGTTAACCCGGAAGGAAAAACAAACAAGCCTTCGGTTCATCCCCACGTGCGTGGGGACAATTAATCCGCTAATTTGCAATCCAGGATTTTTTTCGGTTCATCCCCACGTGCGTGGGGACAATTTTGCAGCCTCGAAATATCGTTTTTGAATCGCCGGTTCATCCCCACGTGCGTGGGGACAATTCAGCGACCTTAGTTCATCGCCCCGCAGTGATCGGTTCATCCCCACGTGCGTGGGGACAATCTATAGCTCATAGTATAGTGAAAGATCTCTGTCGGTTCATCCCCACGTGCGTGGGGACAATATGTCTGGGTTCATTTTGCAATTGGCGCATTTCGGTTCATCCCCACGTGCGTGGGGACAATGCTTACTTTCCCGAGTACCGTGCCCTTTGTAAGGGTTCATCCCCACGTGCGTGGGGACAATTCAATTATGTAAATCCTGCGCCGGGTTTCTCTCGGTTCATCCCCACGTGCGTGGGGACAATCCGTTTTATCGGCATCTCGCTGCCGCTTTCCCCGGTTCATCCCCACGTGCGTGGGGACAATAGTTGACGGGTAAAGGGTTTTAGTTCCGTGGACGGTTCATCCCCACGTGCGTGGGGACAATCGTCCAGTACGACCACCGTTTTTCATTTACCTCGGTTCATCCCCACGTGCGTGGGGACAATTCTGCAATCCGGAAACGATATTGAATAATGCCCGGTTCATCCCCACGTGCGTGGGGACAATGTTCAGATCACAGCCTAATTCCTTTAGCTTAACGGTTCATCCCCACGTGCGTGGGGACAATTCCCGTTCTAATTCACGTATGGCTCGTTCCGCCGGTTCATCCCCACGTGCGTGGGGACAATAACCCGCATAATTCGGCGATGTGCTTGAGAGTCGGTTCATCCCCACGTGCGTGGGGACAATTTTTCGTGATGATTTTCTTTTTGTCAGTAACACGGTTCATCCCCACGTGCGTGGGGACAATTGCGGGGAAAAGTATTTTTTTGCGAGTGTCGGCGGTTCATCCCCACGTGCGTGGGGACAATGTTTTTTAATTTCTTGATTTCTATCAGCGTGGCGGTTCATCCCCACGTGCGTGGGGACAATAATTAAACCTGTGGTAAGTGTTTTGTTCGGGTCGGTTCATCCCCACGTGCGTGGGGACAATTTATACAGGTGATGTTGCATTGGCTTCTTATACGGTTCATCCCCACGTGCGTGGGGACAATTCTGGCATAACACCAGAGAGTATTAGTGCAGCCGGTTCATCCCCACGTGCGTGGGGACAATTGCGTTAAAATAATTTACAACGGCTAACTCTACGGTTCATCCCCACGTGCGTGGGGACAATGCCGTAACTGGTTCGCAACATTTTTTGATGCGCGGTTCATCCCCACGTGCGTGGGGACAATAACAATAGTACACAACGGGTGATACGGTGCAACGGTTCATCCCCACGTGCGTGGGGACAATGACGGCTCGCACGTTCCCACCAGCCGGGACAGCGGTTCATCCCCACGTGCGTGGGGACAATCCTGAAATTAATGGGATCGGGAGGGACATCTTCGGTTCATCCCCACGTGCGTGGGGACAATAACTCCTTAATTTATTTGTGTAAAAATGATTACGGTTCATCCCCACGTGCGTGGGGACAATTAGTATCATTCAATGATACTATTTTCTCATTTCGGTTCATCCCCACGTGCGTGGGGACAATTGTGATGTGAAAATTCCGCTTCACTCCGTTGACGGTTCATCCCCACGTGCGTGGGGACAATTGTTTTCTGCGTTTATCAATCTCCCGTTTGTCCGGTTCATCCCCACGTGCGTGGGGACAATTTCCGGATTTCTGTAGCGAGCTGATTCCAAAACGGTTCATCCCCACGTGCGTGGGGACAATTATTTGATAAGCCAAAGTCAAATAGGAATACCGGTTCATCCCCACGTGCGTGGGGACAATTGAAGGATTTTGATATACTTGGTTTTTCCTCTTAGGTTCATCCCCACGTGCGTGGGGACAATTTATTTAACAGTGAGGCTAATGCCGGGCGATCGGTTCATCCCCACGTGCGTGGGGACAATACTAAGGAAACATTAAGAAAAAAGTGTTTTCACAAAAGAAACACCCTCCAAATCTACGATGACTTTACCTGTATTTCCAAACTGTCTCATATTAAATCCTTGCTCGTTATTTGAGTGATAGATCTGCCACATCCCGCCTTTTTTAATTTTTTGCCCGCATAACTCCCATAACTGATCTCGGACTAATGCAGATACCGAACCAATAAATATTCCGGATTTAATTTCAATAAGCCACCGGCTTAGTTCTCCTCTTAAAGAAGGCGGCACTGTTTCAAGAATCATCACAAGCATAAGATTTTTGCCTCAACTTCTGGAGATGGGTCCCAATAACCAGAGGGCAATGCCGGATCAGCATCATAATCACTTTCAAGCGGCTCATCCACCTTAAGAAGCTTATCAATATCTTCAACAATCCTTTGCAGCAGTTTTGATTCGCGAAATCTTTCGCGCATTTTTAATCTGACCTCTCTTTCTAGATTCTCCGAGTTTGCTGCTACAGCTTCAAAGGCTGCGTAAATACTATGTTCGACTTTGTATAAATCAGCTATATCATAAACAAAGGATAATTGCTTACCAGTGTGTATAAAGCCGAGAGCAGGAGAATAGCCAGTCGAAACAATAGCAGCATGAGTAATACCATACAGACAGGAATTTGCCGATGATAATGCTCTGTTTATTGGCTCAGTTTCGAACCAGTTTTTCCGGTCATAATTTCTGCCGCTCCAGGCAACTCCAAAAGCTTTGCTAAATTCTGTATAAGCCTGGCGAACTCTTATTCCCTCTTTCCCCCTTATCTGCCTAAGATTTAAACCTTTAGGCAGCGGATCAGGAAATCTCATTTCGTACATTTTAACAACCACCTGAAGACGAGTCTCAGGATTTGCCCATGCAGCGACCTGCCTGAGTAATCTGGCGGATTTTTTCGTTTCTCCGGTTCCTGCCGCGTAGGTTCTAACGCCTTGCTCCCCTGTCCAGAGTAGTGTGCAACCATTTTCAGCAGTAATTTTTACTGCGTCATGTGAAATGCTAGTTCCCGGACCAAGAAGCAGCGCAGATACAGATGCCACTGGAAGTTGTATAATCCCGTCGGCATCTGTAATTTTAAGTGCCTGCATGTCCTTGTCTATTTTGGCATGTTCAATATATACAAAGCTCATACTGTCCCTTATTTTGGGTAACGCCCTAAGATTCTGAAGGTTCATTCTGCTACTGCTGCGACACTTAGTAAACCAAAACCAAGCCCCTTTCCAGAGCCGATACCGTTTGAAATGGCATCTGCAATCAGAATAGGGTTATTAACTTTCAATTCGCCCTGAAAAAGCACCGAATGAAGATGTGCTTTGTGCTGCAAAGCTCCATCTTTTATCTTACTAGAAGCCAGCTTTTCCTTTCTTATTTCCAATGTAACTATTTCAAAACCTGCACCTTCAGCTTTGCGCTCCAACCATTGAATGAGTTGTACTTCATCGTTTATCCCTTTTCTTTTTCTGCTTGCACTTTCTCTCTTAGTTGGATTTGCTCTCAACCTGAAAATAAGTCTTTGTCCTGCGTGGAATAATGGATTATATTCTTTTATTATTGGACTGCTGTTATTGAAATAATAACTTTCATCCACACTAAGCAATTGCCAGTCAGGTTTATCGATAGATTGCACAAGTACCGTGGCTTTCCTCGTATCTCCAGGTTCAACTCTAAAAAGTATTCTTCCTGGTATGTTGTCCGTATAATTGTATGCCTTACTAAAAGTACGGTGCATTTCATAAGGTGAATTTATCTCTGATAATGCTCTTTTGTTTCTTTTATCCAGGTCAATCCTCGATATGAACATCTCTCGCGCCCTCCTCTGGTTTAATCGTAATCCATTCGGTAATTACTTTCCGAACAAGATATTCTTTTTTCGCGAAAGAAACGGGAACGTCCTGTCTGAAATCCTGCGAGGGGCTTTCTTCTCCGGGCTTCGCGTCACGGACAATCCGGAATGTTTCACCCTCATTCCTATTCCTTCTTTCAGGCAGGGGGTAGTTTCTTAGTGCAATTTCTAATTTAAGATCAACTGGATTTTCTACATTTGGATTTATCAGCGGAGTTGTGGGCAGATAGGATCTTCGTCCCAGAAATTGGGAATAGAAAGGATTAATTAGAGCCTCTTTCAGGTCAGCTAACATCTTCATTTCACCCTCAATTCCCGCAATAAATCTTGCATCTGACAGGTAATATCTGTTGATTAACTGTCCGGAAATTATTTTCCCCTCTGCATTAATGATAGTTTGGGCAGTCTGGAAATCTTTCTTTATTATTCCTTGTCTGTCCACTCTAACTCCATACCGCAAGCCCGATAGCTGATTTAATTCAGCATCTCTATTATAACCAAGAGAGGCTGCCAACAGTCCTATTAATCCACTTTTTGTCGGTTCCATCCCTGTATCTTTTTCACTAAAACGACTCCGGTAACCCCAGGACTGCATTTGCCCTTCAATTTCAATCAATAAAGTAGGCATCTTCAATCACCTCCTTATAATTCACTTACTATCTGGCTTATAAATTCGTTAAGATCAGCCTTTTTATAATTAATCAATGATGGATAATCTTCTTCCTTCAGGTCAGGGGTAGGAAGTACGAGTACAGCAGCATTTTTTAATTTTAAATTGCCCTTGTAAATTGAACTCAGTGAATCCCAGTAATTATTTAACGCCTTAACCGAACTGGCGACAAGTCCATGGCTATTATCTGGTTTGATTGGTTTTTCGAAAGCATTGGCAAGAGACCAGGGCATATTGTCTTCTCTCACCGTCGCAACTGCAAAAGAAGGCGGATTATATGCGGCGAACGAATTTTGTTTGCCGGTGGGCATCGCTGTAAATGAAGCTTTGATAAATGCCTTGACTGCCGCCTGCATACCCTCTTTATCATTCTCTAAATTTTCCAACAACCTGTCAGTATGAATCACCGAATAGCGGTAAAAACAGGAACTGTTAAATCCTATTGTCCCCATCATTCCGGCGCCAGATGTATCATCTTTCTGCAAATCATCCACTGCTGTGAAAAAATCAAATTCCATTGAAACCCTGTTCGTTGAGATTGCATGTGCAACCTGACAGGTTCCATCAACATTCCTTTCAGGGTATTCTGCAAGCATCCTGCCGAAAAGTGCAATATCATAAGAGTATGGTCTGATTTTGAGTTTGCTGATTGCAGTAATAAGATATTTATTGTCCTTTTGTTGCGGATCATAGGTCTGTATCACTTTTTCGACAATTTTTTCAAGTTCGCTCTCATCAAAAAAAACAAGCACACTCGTTTTATCAGCTTTTTTATCAAATTTGGAGTAATACGCTTCTATAATATCTTTTGTAAGATTTTTTATCTCTTCAGGGCTTTTTCCACTAATCTTATCTTCAAGTTTTTCAAATAGTTTTTCACTTACTAATTTGGATCTATAACCCGTAAAGGATGGTATGATATTTTGAAAATCCTCTCTAATTGATCTCTTTATGCATTGAGAAGATATCCTCGCTCTTCTGTGTCCGCCGAATTCGCAGTCTTTTGGCGAGTTTGCGTCATCACGATTAAGATTTGAAGGTGCAACATTCTGTAAAATATGAAGTTCAACTAACATTTTAATCTCCTTTTTATTCATTATTATTTGTTTTTTCATCATTATTTACTTTCTCGAAACGCCAGTAACCCCGTGCCCATTTTTTTTGAACAAATTTTTCAGTACTCCCCCAGTGACGAAGTGAGTAGAATAATTCATAATAATTGACCGGTATGTTCTCTGAAGCCAGTAACGAGACAGCATTCCTCAGTTGATATGAAAGGTCTTCATCCCGGCATTGAAGAATGGCGTTGAATCGAAGATCAATGCTTTCAGAACCTTTTACCTGTTTTAATTTCCTGAATGCATCGCCAAAATTTCCATCCTGTGTATTTTCGGGATGTGTACCGAAAAGTGAGGCGGTGAGGAAATATGGCAACTCATAATCATTCGGTGGAATCCATGGAACAATGTAAACATACTGGGGCGGAAATTCACCGGGTGAATAGGCAACACCTCTTTTTAGAGCTGCCAATGCCCCTTTGTCATCTTTAATGCTTTGGAGATATTCAATGAATTTTTCTCCGTGTTTTTTTTCTATCATTTTATTCCTCGTAATGATAATTTGCTTTTGCAATTGCTTTCGGCCCTCTCGGGGAGCCAATTACTGATCCCTCAATTTTTTCTTTACATACGCTGAATATCCTGTCACAGGTTATTTTCCAGTTTTCATAAAATAAGTCTTCATTCTCTGGATTTTCAGCGCAACCAAAGACAAATTCTTTGAAAGCATTTTCCAATCCCCCCCAATAATACCGCTCCACAGAGTAAGAGGCGAGAAGATTCTTTACCTCTTCTTTGTCGGCTTCCTTACCCTCATATTTTATCAATTCTTTTAAAATGGCAGTAGAATAAGAATAGAGTTTTTTTGAATCTGTCTCAGCGTATTCAATGGCCGAATTACAAAGATTTACAAAATCCTGCTCACCCAATAAACTTAAGGGCAAAGGAAGTTTATCAAACCTCCATAACAGTATTTTTGCTTTATCGGTAGCAATCCCCCCGCAAAGTATGGTGTAATTCCCTGAAGAAGGAATAACTCCCTTTTCTTTCAAAATAGCCGCCTGAATAATATTTAATGGTGGTCTGATTTTGCTCCCTGAATCAGTCAGCCGAATGAGGGTATTATAATCCCGCCAAAGTTGTTTTTCTGTTCTGATTTTTATGGGAACTAGTCCTCTCTTTTCATCTATTCTATACGCGGCGAAAGGGTCAATAGTATTTTCCGGCAATCCTCTTCCCTGGGCAATACATACTTTTTCGACAACAGTTTTTCCATCATGAACAACAGGTGTTAACTTGATCATCTTTGACTGATGTGTCAGGTAATCCAAATAACCGGTGAATTGTGTCGCGGTTTCTGCTCTCGAAGGATTAGGACTTTCCCAGGAAGGTTGATCCTGATCGTGAGCAGAAAAACCTGACTCAATAACCATATTAAGTAATAGCGTTTCAAATAAGTTATTGCCCTCAAGAAACGTGAGCATGGGAGAAGTATAAGGTGCATGTTGAAAATTGATTGTCGCACTAACTCCACCACCCGGCGAAAAAGTCTGAGCCACAAGTAAATAAAGAGCTGCATCCGCCATTTCCATCTGATCCTTCTTTTCATTATAGGAATGATCATTATAAACGGCATTGTTTCCCGCTGCTCTGTGCAGAGTCAGTTTATTAACTGTCGTGGTTTTTTCGCCAGCAGGATGCTCTGCTATCTGATAAAACGGAAATACTTCATCAAATAAATCAAATCGATCTTTCCATTTTTCAAAATACTCTTCAATTGATGTCGGCGAAAACAGTCCTGCTTTGTAATGATTATTCCATGACTCGACATCCTTAAGCGGATAAACCCTGTGCAGGATACCGAGCAATAGCCTGAAGAGGCTCATAATCACAAGCGGTGAGTCGTGATAAATGCCGCTTATCTTGTGTGCATCCCTGATGCAGTCAAGAAGTCCTATTCTTTCGGGCACCGGTCCGCCCCTTAGTACCGGTATCCATTTTTGATCAATAAGGTTAAATGTACCCAATTATTTTACTCCTTATTTATTTTTGAAATGATGATTCCTGAATCGTAATCAAAAATCAACTGATAATTTTCTGCAATATGAATATTGTTCTCAAAAATGACTACTCTTAAATGTCGTAACAGGCTATTTTTTTTCCAGTTCGCTGGTGGTTTTGTTTCTTCTGAATTCAATAAATACTTTCGAATAGCTCTTGAAGAAATTTGGACAACTGCCTGCATTATTTTCATTTCAAGGTCTTTTGTAGGCAAAATGTCAGGCTCATATTTCGTTTTACTTTCATCCGCATAATAAAAATCGTCTGTGTTTCTGAGAACACAAACCACCCTTACCGCTGGATCACCAAGTCTGGTAGCTGCTTGAATATCTTCGTGTATTTGTGGGTCATCGTCATCAAGCAGGCTAATACCAAAAAACAAAGTATCATCTTCATCAGGACCAGGAATTATTCTTGCTGCTACTTTCGATTCCATATCAACACTTTTTTCTATCGACCTTATTTTTAGTCCCTCATAAAGTTTCTGATCCGGGGCAGTTAAATATGGATGGTTTGTTTCTGAATAAACTTCCTCTATCATATACTCAACACCTTCAGGAATATTTATTTCATTCCTCGCAGAAAGAGTGAGAAAAGATCGGTACAGAATATATCCATCATATACGCTCTTACTGAAGTTCTTGTTTTCATGATTAAACCAGTATGCCAGGGGCTCATTAATGCCCGTCTTCCTATCCTCAATTTCAAATCTGCGTAATCGGCCCAAACGTTGAATGAACAGATCAACCGGCGCGAGTTCGGTTATCATCAGGTCGAAATCAATATCAAGACTTTGTTCAATTATCTGTGTTGAAAAAAGCACAATTTTTACAGGCCTTTTACCTGTCCTCCCGAAAAGACTTATCACCTTTTCCTCAATTTTATTCCTTATATGTGCAGGAAAACGTGCGTGAAGCAAAAAGCATGGAATTTGTTCTTCGCAACTCAATTCTTTAAAAAGTCTATATAATTCCTGTGCTTTACCGACCGTGTTACATATTACTGCCGTACAGGCTCCCTTATTCGTTTGAGTATAAATAAATTCTATTAAATGCTGATTTTCTTCTGTTTCCACCCTTGCGATTTTAATTGTTTTTTTTGAGGTTGTGGAAAGAGGGTATGATGAAATACTTTTTCTTGCTGCAAGAGTAAACCTGGGATAGTTTGCCTCCAGTTTGAGTTCCTCTCCGGTAAATGCTTCCACAAACTTAGTTCTCTTGTTTTTAGGCAGTGTTGCAGAAAGCAGTATCACATTAATATTAATTCTGCCAGCCCATTTAAGAAAGCCCTCAAGCAAACCAGACATATAAACATCATAAGAATGAACTTCATCCAGTATTATCGTTTTTGCATTTAGTCCGTATAGTCTTAAATAATTATGTTTTGTGTTTAGGATACTAATCAGTATCTGATCAATTGTACCAACGGCAAAAGGTGCAAGCAGCCCTCTTTTTTTAGGTCTGAACCAATCATACGATATAAGTGTCGATTCCAATTTGACATCATCATCGCCATGAATACCCCTTGTATATCCCGGCTCAGCTTTGCCTTCTAAAAAAAGTTGACTTGCAGAATGGAGCAATTCAAGGCTTGATGAATATTCATCTGAAAATCTGTTTGATAAAAAGTTACGATACCGCAGAAACATTTGATTTGATGTAGCCCTTGTTGGCATCCCAATATACACGCCTGTTTGCTCTGCACATAAGTTCATGTATTCAGATGCGTAAAATGCCATTTCCGTTTTCCCGATACCCATTGGCGCTTCGACAATAAGCAATTTGGCATCGCCTGAAGAGTTATCACTCATTAATGCCCTGAATACTTCTGACTGCTGCTCTCTTGGGGTAAATCCTGAAAATAATTGCTCGAATGAAGGAATTTCACCCTGCGGTCTCCACAGAGGAAAACCACATTTATCTAATGCTATTTTTGCTTTTTGCTTCGCGAGTATCCAGTACTCTTCAGCATTTAATATATAACCTTTGTCTCTGCTTACCGCATAAGGAAAATACTCCGGCATCGATGCAATCCAATCAGCAAGTGTTATAAAACCTGTAAACCAGTATTGAAACACAATTGGCTTTATCCAGTTATTTAGTTTTATTATTTTTAGATTACTATCACCAATGAGAAGCTTAAATAAATCCCTTGCTATTGAATCCCTCGCCTCTTCCCATTTTCCAATACCCATTAATTTGGCAGTATATTTTATTAGATCATGATCGGTAGAAAACTTTCCGTGATGCCCGCCAATTGATTTTGCAATTCTTCCAAGATCATTTTTTTCGATCTTTGCTCCTGTCAGCTCTTCAAGTTTGTTTTTTATCCAGAATTCTGAGAAAAAATTATGCCTTTGCTCAGGGGTTTCTATCAAATGACTAATGAATTTAAAACCAGATCGTTCAAGTTGGGTTCGCCTTTCCCGATTTTTATTCTGAAATGCCTGACTTGCCTTACCGATATCATGTAATGAAACAAGAAAAACAATCAACTCGAGTGCATATGGGGTTATTTCATTTATAAACAAGTTGGCGGCGAATTTTCTTTTTGCAGGTGCCATCCGTTTTGTTAAGAGTTCTTCCGCGATTGCAGCAATATCAAGTGAATGAAAGAGGAGGGGATGATACGAAAATGAATCGTCATCACTGGTTTTTGCCCATAATAAAAGCTGGTCTGGAATTTTATTCATTGTCTTTAATTATTTAAATGAATATTTTTTTTATATATGCAACACCTTCAAACATAGCTCCGCCTGGTAAGCCACACATTAGGGAGATATGCAAGTAGATCGGATTTTTTATAATCCGTTAGCAAAATCCTGAATAATTATAAAATTTCAAAATTATCATTGTTAAAACCTTATAGTTTAAAGCTTATAGCCTTATTATAATATTAAATATTTATAGAACAGTATCATTCAATGATACTAATTTGAAATTTCTGAGTAAATTAATTAAATAAAGATATTATATCCTGTTATCCGGATTACCGTAATCCGAACCGCTGAAATTGAACCACCCTGCTTACTTCTCATAATTCATAATTAACCATTCACAATTCACAATTAACAATTAATCATCGCTTCGTTTTTCGTTTAAAAATAAAAGTGCGGAATTCCTTATTTTAAAAGGTTAATTTTTATAGAGGAAACTATGGCAGAAAATTTTGATATGATCAGGAAGGTTTACGAAAATCTTCCGGGTAAACTTGATACAATAAGAAAAAAACTGAACCGCCCGCTTACAGTTTCAGAAAAAATACTTTATTCACATTTATGGGAAACCCCTGAAGCAGGACTTGCACGCGGAAAAGATTATGCCGATCTTTCACCCGACCGCGTTGCAATGCAGGATGCGACGGCACAGATGGCGCTGCTGCAATTTATGCACGCCGGAAAACCCACAACCGCTGTTCCCTCAACCGTCCATTGCGATCATCTTATCCAGGCAAAAGAAGGCGCCAAAGACGATCTCGACAGGGCAAATTTTGAGAACAAAGAAGTATTCGATTTTCTTGAGAGCATATCCCGCAAATATGGAATAGGATTCTGGAAACCGGGCGCGGGTATTATCCATCAGGTTGTGCTCGAAAATTATGCTTTCCCCGGCGGAATGATGATTGGAACGGATTCCCACACTCCGAATGCCGGTGGTTTAGGCATGGTAGCAATTGGAGTCGGCGGAGCGGATGCAGTTGATGTTATGTCAGGAATGCCATGGGAATTAAAATGGCCTAAAATTATCGGGGTTAAACTGACCGGGAAACTTTCCGGCTGGACAAGCCCGAAGGATGTTATACTTAAAGTGGCAGGTATCCTTACCGTAAAAGGCGGAACAGGTGCGATTGTTGAATATTTCGGACCGGGAGCCAATTCAATATCCTGCACAGGCAAAGGAACTATCTGCAATATGGGCGCAGAGATAGGCGCAACAACTTCAATTTTCGAATTTGATGAAAAAATGGCGGCATACCTCAGGAAAACAGGCAGGGATGACGTTGCTGCCCTTGCCGAAAAATATGCGGCTCACCTGCAGTCCGATCCTGAAATACATGCCGATCCTGCGAAATATTACGATCAGGTAATTGAGATAAATCTCGATGAACTGAAACCGCACCTGAACGGACCGTTCACTCCCGATCTCGCATGGCCTGTTGCTGATATGAAAAAAGCAGCCGAAGAGAACAATTATCCGAAAAAGATCAGCGTTGCTCTTATCGGAAGCTGTACAAATTCAAGCTACGAGGATATTGACCGCGCTGCAAGCATTGCACGCCAGGCATTAGCTAAAGGCATCAAAGCCAGAGCCCAGTTTACAATTACACCGGGCTCGGAACAGGTGCGCGCAACAATTGAGCGGGATGGACAGTTAAAAGCTCTCACTGATATCGGCGGAATTGTTCTTGCAAATGCTTGCGGTCCCTGCATTGGTATGTGGAAACGTATGGATGCAAAAACAGGCGAAAGGAATACTATTGTCACTTCGTTTAACAGAAATTTCGCTAAAAGAAACGATGGCAATCCGGACACTCTTGCTTTTGTAGCCAGCCCTGAGATGACAACAGTGCTTGCTATAGCCGGCGATCTTACGTTCAATCCTGAAACGGATTATCTGGAAAATGAAAAAGGCGAAAAGATCAAACTCGATCCGCCTTATGGCGATGAGCTTCCGGGACGCGGCTTTGATAAAGGCGCCGTTGGATATATCGCTCCGGCAAAAGAAGGGTCTGCTCTCGATGTAAAAGTGAAACCCGACAGCGAAAGGCTCCAGCTTCTCGACCGCTTCGCTCCATGGGACGGCAAGGATTATACCGATCTGCCCCTTCTGCTGAAAGCTAAAGGGAAATGCACCACCGACCATATTTCGATGGCTGGTCCCTGGCTCAGATACCGCGGACATCTCGATAATATCTCGAATAATATGTTTCTTGGCGCGATAAATGCTTTTACAGATAAAGCAGGTGAAGTGAAAAATACCTTTACCGGAGAAACTGCACAGGTTCAGGCAGTTGCCCGCGATTACAAAAAACGCGGAACCGGCTGGGTTGTTGTCGGCGATGAAAATTACGGCGAAGGTTCAAGCCGTGAACATGCTGCAATGGAACCACGGTTTTTAGGCGGTAAGGTGATAATCGTAAGAAGCTTCGCACGTATCCATGAAACAAATCTGAAAAAGCAGGGTATGCTTCCTCTAACTTTTGCCAATCCCGCGGATTATGATAAGATAAAAGAAGACGACCGATTGAGTATTCTCGGGCTAACTGAATTTTCACCGGGAAAACCCGTAAAACTGGTTATCAGACATGCCGATGGTTCATCGGAAGAAGCGATGCTTAATCATACATTCAATGAGAATCAGTTCGAATGGTTCAAAGCCGGCAGCGCTCTTAATCTGATAGCGGCAAAAGGAAAATAAAAACGGTCACTTCCCACGGGAATGACTAAAAAACTAAATTGAATTAAGGCTCAGGATAAAAACATATCCTGGGCTTTTTTTTATAAATCCTGCCCGACATTCCTAAACCACCCAAAACTTCTACCCTGCCAATCATTTTAATTAGTAATTAGTAATTCGCAATTTGTAATTTGTGACAGGCTTAGTATTCCCGGACTCACAGAATTTGCACCCGGGAAAACCCGTAAAACTGGTTATCAGACATGCCGATGGATCATCGGAAGAAGCAATGCTTAATCATACATTTAATGAGAATCAGTTCAAATGGTTCAAAGCCGGCAGCGCTCTTAATCTGATAGCGGCAAAAGGAAAATAAACAACGGTCACTTCCCCCGGGAATCACTCAAAAACTAAATTGAATTAAGTTTATGTATCCCCCCGGCAGCCATAAAAACCCTCAACATCCCCGATCCAATCAACCTTCAATACTTCTAACCTCTAACTTCTAACTTCTAACTTCTAACTTCTAACTTCTAACTTCTGACTTCTAACTTCTAACTTCTGACTTCTAACTTCTAACTTCTGACTTCTGACTTCTAACCTCTAACTTATTTCAAAAGCGTCATCTTGCGAACAGAAGAGAACGTATTTCCATTTTCACCCTGTGCCTGAAGAGAATAAAAATAAACCCCGCTTGAAAGTCCGACTCCGTTAAAAGTTACGCTGTGTTCGCCGGGATTTTTCTCCCCGCTTTCCAGGGCTGAAACAAGCCTGCCGAGAGCATCGTAAATGTTCAGGGAAACAAAACTCTTTTCATCCAGCCGGTAGGATATCACCGTTTCAGGATTAAAGGGATTGGGATAATTCTGAACAAGGTCAAATTTAGTGTCCGTATCAATTGTTGATTTTACTCCGGTCAAAGCCCCCGCAAAAGAGGCGGCTGAAACGAGATTTAGCTGGGTTACTTTCCTGACAAGTTCAAAATTGAGTGTGCCTGTTGAATCCCCGCTCGTATGGTAAAACGGATTAGCCTGATAATAAAAGCTGTTATTCCATGGCGGCGCATTCTCGATCATTAAGATTGCATTATAGCCCTGCGCCCAGAAAACATCATGGTCGCTGTAAACCGCATAGGGATAGGGAGCATTATTTGTGATCAGCCCGATCTCAAAAAGATCATTTGCTTCGCGGTATTTATCGGCAATCCAGTCCGAGAAGCCGTTGGAAACAAAGGCGTTATAAAGGTGGAAGTCGTTATACCCGATCATATCCAAAGAAACCATTCCGATGATTTGTTCGTTCCGCGCTCTGGCTCTGGCGGCATAGTCTCTGCTGCCGTGGTGCGAGGAGGGATAAGCAGGACCGGATTCCTCCGCAGCAAAAGCGATCAGTCTGATGGAATATTCACCCTGAAACCCGTTGGAACTGTCGCTCAGAATTCTTGCAATTTCCAGAATTGCAGCAATTCCGGTGGCGTTATCGTCAGCTCCTGGCGCCTTTATTGTGCTCCATTGGTTCTGCCATATCGTCGAGCCCATTCTGCTGGCAGAGCAGTCGTGATGTGCCCCGATAATAAAATACTTATCCGGATTTGATCTTCCGGGCAGAGTTGCAATAATGTTTACAAGAGGCTTCATGTTATAAGGGCTGGAGGCGCCGGTAATATAAAATGTATCAGCGCTTACCTGAAGCCCCGGAAATTTTGAAAATTCGCGCAGAATATATGCCGCACCGCTGTCATTACCCGGCGTGAAATTTACCCTGCTTTCGTGTCCGCCGGCAAAGGAAAGATTTACGATATGATTATGAAGATTCATAGTTGAAACAGAATCCTTAAGGGCATCTATCTTTTCGAAGAGCGCCAATTGTGCAGAGCTCTCAGTGGCTGCAAAAAACACCAATAAAAGTGCGGTCAGTATTTTGCGGTTCATTCTATTTTCGCTGATTCTTAATACAAGAAGGAAATATAGGCAATTTTTAAGTTACCTTTTAAGCATGTCAGATACCGAAACATGCTTTTGTATTCGGAATAATTTATAACAATGCCCGGAAAATTCTGGTGAGAGACTATTTTTTCGCCCGAAAACCTGAGCTCATTATTTGCTGATTCGGTTAAATTTCCACATTTTAAAAGAACAGGAATTAAATAACTCGGGTTTGATATGAAAAAAATCTTTACGATATTAACCTTTTTATATCTTTTTATTTCGTTTCCCCTTTATTCGCAAGGTTCCGGGGTTATGAATGAGATATTGACAAAAGTAAACATCGATTCGTTATTGTATTTTGTGAAACAGCTTGCGGGTGATGAACCCGTTATTATCAACGGACAAACAATAAATATTACCTCCCGGCATAAAAATAATGCCATGAATGATAAAGCCGCGGATTATATTAAGAATAAACTGAACTCATACTCGCTGCAGACTTATGATCAGTGGTTCAGCAGCACCGGCAGAAATGTTTATGGAGTTAAAACCGGCACACAGTATCCTGACCAGAAGTATATGATATGCGCACACTATGACGATATGCCGAGTTCCGGATTAGCTCCCGGTGCGGATGATAACGCGAGCGGAACTGCCGCTGTTATTGAAGCGGCAAGAATTTTTAAGGATTATTCATTTCCATTTACTGTAATTTTTGCTCTCTGGGATGAGGAGGAACAGGGTCTGATAGGCAGCGATTACTATGCGGCGCAGGCTGCCCTCGCCGGTGAGCAGATTAAGGGTGTCATCAATCTTGATATGATTGCATGGGACGGAAACAACGATTATAAGGTCAGGATTCACACAAAAAATCTTGGTCAGAGCTACGATCTTTCGAATAAGATGATTGAGTTAAATCAGCAGTATGGAATCGGAATTACAACAACTATTAAAGATCCGGGCAGTCCCTATAGCGACCATCAGTCTTTCTGGGATGCAGGGTACAGCGCAATTCTTCTTATCGAAGATGATGCTTCTGATTTTAATCCCTACTACCATACATCGAATGATAAGCTCATGTATTTTAACAACACCTACTTTTTGAGGTGTTCAAAGCTTTCGATACTTACGCTTGCTAATTTTGCACTTAATCTTAATCTTAATATCGCTCACACACCAGTGGCTTCAATAAGCCAGAGCCAGGATGTTATAATACCTGCCGAGATAAGTACCGGGTTAGAACTCGGAAGCGGTGCCGCCGGTCCAAAACTCTATTACAGATTTGATACCGGAAGCGGTTTCGGCAATTTTAATTTTACTGATGGATCGTTTATCTCAGGCGATCAGTATAATTTTACTATCCCGGCTCCTCCGCTTGGCTGCCTTGTTGAATATTATATTGCAGCACAGGACAATAACTCACAGATTGTTGTAACTTCACCTGCGGGCGGCAGCGGATTTAATCCTCCCGGAAGCACTCCTCCCGATGAATTTTATCGTTTCTATTGTGCAACGTCTGAACTTCTCTTCGCAGAAAACGGGAATAATATGAATAACTGGACGGTTGTTTCTCCCTGGGGTACAACTACACAGAAATATGTTTCTGCTCCAAGTTCAATAACCGATAGTCCTTCCGGATCTTATGGCAATAATGTAACCAACTCGATCACTACAACTAATTTTATCAATCTTACAGATGCCTTCGGAGCTGAACTTACATTCAAAGCTCAATGGGATATCGAATCAGACTGGGATTATGCACAGGTACTCATATCTCAGAACGGGCAGACCTGGACTCCATTAGCCGGTTCATACACTGAAGCAGGAACCGGAACTTTTCAGCCGAATGGTGAACCAGTTTATGACGGCACTCAATCGACATGGATCACAGAGAGTATTGATCTCTCGGATTATGCCGGCAGTATGATAAAATTACGTTTTCAATTAAAAAGTGATGTCACTATCGCCGGTGACGGATTTTACTTAGATGACGTGAATATTTTAGTCTATTCAGCAGTCCCTGTTGAACTCGTAAATCTGAATTACAGAACCTCCGGCTCCGGTGTGGAATTATCATGGACAACTATAACAGAGACAAATAACAGCGGTTTTGCAGTTGAAAAGCGTACAGGTGAGGATAACTGGCATCAGATCGGCTTTGTTTCCGGTATGGGAACGACTACCGAGCCAACTCGCTATTCCTTCGCCGATAATAATGCCGAAGGTATCAGTCTTCAATACCGGCTGAAGCAGATCGATTTTAACGGCAGTTTTTCTTATTATGGACCTGTTTTTATTGACCGTTCAGATGAACTGAAATTTCAGCTTGGGCAGAATTATCCTAACCCGTTCAATCCTTCAACAACAATTTCATTCGAGCTGTCCGAAGGAAGCAATACTTCTCTGATTGTTTACGACATTCTTGGCAATAAGGTTGCAGAGCTTGTCAATGAATATGTTGAAGCGGGTTTTCATGAGGTGCTATTCGATGCTGGCAGTCTGAGCAGCGGGATGTACATCTATACGCTGACGTCCGGTCCGCAGTCTGCAAAAAGAAAGCTGTTACTGGTTAAATAATTCAATTAACAAAGTACTTTTTATGGCTTATTTATGACGCGGGAGCATCTGGATTTTTTGCTTCTTCCCGGGAATCTTGAATTTCTCACGGAACTCAGGGCGGATACCGCGAAAGGGCTGAAGGCATTTGAAAAACAAGCTTTCAGTTTAGAGAAATCTCTATTTGAGGAGCAGATCGATTGTTTCCGGAAAGCATCGGATAAATTACCGGGACTCTCAAAAATCCTGAAACTTTATGATAAAACTGCATTGGAACAATGTTCCGGTGAACAGGCGGCTATATATAAAAGTAGTTTGCTGAAAGGCAAACGGTTTATTGATATGACCGGCGGACTTGGTATTGACAGCATATTTTTCAGCCGGAATTTCGAAGAGGTCTATTATTGCGAAAAGGATCCGGAATTATGCGAGATTTTCAGAATTAACCTTAGCGAAACCGAATTCGACAAAATCAAAATTATAGAAGGCAATAGTCTCGAGCTTCTTAACGATTTCGCCGACAAATATTTTGATGCCATTTATATTGACCCGTCCCGGAGAAGTGAGGGCAGACGCAGCGTTGATTTGAAATTCCTGGAGCCTGATCTTGCCGGAAATCTCAATCTGATTCTGCAGAAATCTCACAATATTTTAATAAAATTATCGCCTGCTTTTGATATTCTTGAAGGGATACGGCGATTCCCCGGACTCGGAGAATTTATTCTCGTATCTTCTGGCGGAGAATTAAAGGAAGCGCTCCTGCTTATCAGCGACAATGTAAAAAGCCTTGATGAAATTAAAGTCAGTTCTGTTATACTAAGAAATTCTGATCCGCATACAATATCATTCTCCCGCCCGTATATGAATATGCGTACTCTTCCTTCGGCTGATACTCCGGGTACATATCTTTACGATGTTGATCCATCAATTTCTAAGGCTGGCAACTATCACCTTCTTGCAGATACCTTTAGTTCGCTCCGAACGCTTCCGGGGAAATATCCATTTCTTACGTCCGATACTATTTATGAAAACTTTCCCGGAAGAATTTTCAGGATAATCAGTTCTTTTGGCGTGAATAAGAAAAAAATCAGGACTTTTCTGAAATCAAAAAAAATTGGAAGGATTAATATTATCAGGAAAAATTTTGATGGAAAAACGGATGAGCTCCGCAAATTCTTTGGTTTGAAGGAAGGCGGGGATCATTATCTGATTTTTACAAAGTTGAAGGAAAACGAGGCGGTAACATTTTTTAGCGAAAAGGTTTGCTGAATTACCCGATAATCCTTGGAGTCATGAATTTCCGGACTCCTGGTATTTGACTGATTTGATAAAAACAAAAAAGGCTTATTCTCAAAAACGAATAAGCCTTTTTCTTTGCAATAGAATTTATCGTATCAATACCAAAAATGAAACTGAAGTACGAATGCGTCATTATCCACAGAAGGGTCTTCCATATTGATTCTGTATTGAGGACGCACTTCCACAAAGGAATAAGGGAAGAATTCGAATCCAAGGTTCAGACGGGATAATTCATTACCTGAAATATCAGAATCCCTGTCAAGCCTGTCATACCGGACAATTGCTTCGAGTCCAATCATTATTCTGTAAGAACCTTCCACCATCATATATGAAGAAGCAATATCTTTGCCAACGTAATTGTCACCAACATTATATTCAGCAAGCAGAGATAACTTATCCCATCCGGCACCAAAAAATCCGCCGTAGAAACTCGTTCCGGCATTAACGTAATCAAATCCGCCTGGTGTATCAGGTCTGAAAATTCCTGCTTTGGCATAAGAGCCGCCGAACATCAGCCCCACACTTCCAACATGAGGCGTGAACTCTGCTCTGGCAGTAAAAGAGGGATCGTGAGCCAGTATCGAATTCATTCTTATTTTTCCGGCGCTTAGCGTAATATTGGCATAATCCGTAAGGTTCATCCCGAGTTCAATTCCACTTTCAGCATAATATGGAGTGTAGAGCATACCATTTGCTCCTGTGGCTGACAGAATACCGAAGTCGCCGCCCCTGGTATATGCAGTATGGTCATCACCCCTGATTCCGAATGCCGGGGTAAATGAACCTGCTTTTATATAACTATCTCCCGGAAGAATACGGGCTACAGCATAAGCTTCCCAGAATGACGTAATAAAGTCGTATCTGGCAACAACATTAATTTTTTTTGAAAGATCTACATTTGTGTAGATTGAGCCGGACATCTCCTGAAAATCTGATCTCTTCTTCTCTCCGGAATAAAGATATTGTGTCCTGAAATCGAAACCATAGGAGATATTATCGCCTATTTTCGGAGACATCGCAAGTTCTTTATCCCGTGGGGAGACCATTCCAACTACATTCTTACCAAAAAACCAGCCGTTTTCATTCCTCATTATCCCGCCCGTGGGATTCACGTGGCAGTCAATACATCTATCCTGCTGCTGAAGCGCAAACCTTGGGAGTGCATAAAGTTCTCCCAAGGCAAAAAACAACAGCAGAACTACGGCAAAATTATTTTTTCTCATAAAAGTTTCCTATTTGTATAAAAACCCGGGGGATTATTTCATCAGGATCATTTCTTTTGCAATGCTTACATTTCCTGATGAAAGCCTGTAAATGTAAATACCGGAACTCATTTGTGCTCCGCCGGAATTTCTGCCGTTCCATGAAAACCGATAATTGCCAGCGCTTAATTCTGAGCTGATGAGATCAACTATTTTCTGACCCTGGATATTATAAATTGACAGTTCGGTAAAGCCGCTTTCCGGGATAGTAAACGAAATATTGGTCTCCGGATTAAAAGGATTCGGATAATTATTATGGAGTACATACTTATCTGCGGTAATTTCTTCATCACCCAAAGCAGATACATTTGGTTTGCTTGTGGGGTCACCGGGATTTGTTACGAGAGAAGAATTCCCCGGCTGCGGCTGCCCAATCCTCCATGTCCCGTTAGGATCCTGAAGTTCAACACCGTTGCTGAATCCGTCACCGTCGGAATCGAGTGCAGCAAGCTGCGCACCCCATACAACATTTCCGGAGGCGCCAGGCGAAGATAAAAATGATGCCCCGACGATATTGCCAAATGCATTTTTTGATCCGCCCCCTGCCGGACTTACGTGACAGTTGACGCATCCAAAATTATCCCCGTTAGGAATCTGGTTGACTCTGAAACTTCTTGCAACCAGGAATGAAACGGACATTGTAAAAAATATAATCATCGGGATAGCAATTCTCTTTGCCATGGTTCTCCTTTAATTGTTTAATAATTTTGTGTTAAGTTTTGGAATAATGCTCTTTATTTAAGAAGCATCATTTTAATACTGCGGATACCTTCACCTGAGGTTAATCTTGCAATATAGATGCCGCTGGTCATGTTTGCAGCCTCAAATTGAATATTATGTGACCCTGCTTCCATATTTCCGCTGATAAGAGTCGAAACAAGTTCGCCTGCCGGATTATAAATATCAAGTGATATAAATGAATCATTCTTAAGTGAAAATCTGATGTTTGTGGTTGGGTTGAACGGATTCGGATAATTCTGGGCAAGATTGAAATCATTCACGTTAATATTTTCGACAGATTGCGGGCCATAAAATTTATATGAACCGTCAAGATCAATTTGTCTCAGTCTGTAAAACAATTTTCCTGCCGGAGGATTTGGATCACTGAAATTGTATGAATTTCTTTCGGAAGTGGTTCCGGCACCTTTTACAAAACTTAGAATATCCCAATCTGAAAGGTTACTGCTTCTCTGAATTTCAAAACCAAAGTTATTTAGTTCTGTTGCTGTTGACCAGTTAATAGTTGTTATTCCGTTGATGAGCGAGACAGAAAATGCCGAGAGTTCGACCGGGACAAAACTTTCCGGATCGCCCGGATTTGTAACAAGACTTGAATTGCCCGGATTTGGATTTCCGGTTGTCCATAATCCATTGGGGTCCTGCAATTCTTCTCCATTTGATACACCATCCCCGTCGGAATCTAAAGATGCAAGTGCGGGTCCCCATTGTACATGCCCGGCAGCACCCGGAGCGCTGAGATACTGTGCTTCGATAATCGAGCCGAAAGCATTCCTGGCTCCACCTCCAAGTGGGCTGACATGGCAATTTCCGCAGGAGAAATTATCACCATTCGGTATTTCTGAAACTCTGAATGACCGCGCCACGGTGAAGGAGATGGAAAAGAATATTATTGCGGCGGTTAAAAAAAGTACCTGACTTTTCATTATTACTCCGTTTTTGTTTTGTGAATCTGATAATTAAATAACACCTCTTATCCTATTTTACAGTTATTTTTCTTAAAATGCAAGAAAAATTTAATCTGTTTTTCCGCCGCATAGCTAATTCAACGGATTCAGCTCTGGAAATATTTTTCGGGACTAACGGCAAACCTCTCAGGATTAGGCCGTAAACCAATTTCCGGATAATATTTTGCTGTTAATAATACTTTCCAAAATCAATAAATAATCTTTACATTTATATACTTGAATACTCAAAATATCGCCGGGAAATCTGTAGAAAATGCTCGAAATCAGGGAAGTACAGGAACTCCAGAGTTATGGCATCAATATTTCTGAACTGGGTTCATATAATGTAAAGCCAGAGGATATACTTAATCAACTCAGGTTCTTTAAAGCAGGCGCCAGAAATCTTAATCTGTCAGCGCCCTGCACAACAGATGATGGCATAAAAATCATACCCGAAGACTCATATCGGGAACTCACTGAAATTTTCGAAAAAAATGCTTCTGAAGGACGAGCATCGCTTTTTGTTCCTGCTTCCGGAGCAGCCACCCGAATGTTTAAAAGAATAAAAAGCATACTCAGCCAGGATATCCCGCCAAATAAATCTTCCCTGGAGAGCTTCGGGAATTCATCTTCTGACGCGGCATACACTCTGCGATTTATGCAGAATTTAGAAAAGTTTGCATTTTACAAAGAACTGAGTGAATCCCTGAATGCTTCAGGTAAGGATATTAATAAACTTTTGGAAACAGGTGATTATGCAAGTATTCTTAATCATATGCTCAGCCGGAACGGTCTCGATTTCGGTGAGATTCCGAAAGGTTTAATCAAATTCCATGATTATGGTGATTACCAGCGGACAGCTATTGAAGAGCATCTTGTGGAAGCTTCCCTGTATCTGCCTGATAAGTATAACAGGTTAAATGTACATTTTACAATCTCTGAGCAATATAATAATCATTTCCTGAAATTAATCGAAGGAGCTAAATCTCACCTCGAGAAAAAAGGATATATTATCGATATTAGCACTTCAATGCAGAAACGTTCAACCGATACTATTGCTGTTGACGAAAGGATAAAGGTTTTCAGGGATAATTCCGGCAAATTGGTTTTCAGACCGGCTGGACACGGAGCGCTTTTAGAAAATCTCGATGACTTTGGCGGCGAGATAATATTTATCAAAAATATCGATAATGTTGTGCCCGATTCTCTGAAACCGGAAGTTGTGAAATTCAGGAAAATTCTCGGCGGATATCTTATCATTTTGCAGAAGACAGCCCATGATTACCTCCAGATTCTCGTTAGTCATGACCTCTTCGATTCATATTATAGCGATATTTATAATTTTATCACTAAAGAATTAATGATAAAATTGCCGGCGGGTTTTAAGAATTTTTCAAAACTTGGCAAGATAAAACATTTTTATAAAGTTCTTAACAGACCGATCCGTGTTTGTGGAATGGTTAAAAATGTCGGTGATCCTGGCGGCGGTCCATTTTGGGTCAAGGATATTACAGGGCATACCACTGCTCAGATCGTCGAAGCTTCCCAGGTTGACCGCAGCTCTCCTTCGCAGGTAAAAAAGTTTAATGCTGCAACCCATTTTAATCCGGTTGATATTGTGTGTGGTGTTAAGGATTTTATGGGCAACCATCATGACTTAAAAGAGTTTCGTGATCTTCATGCCGGCTTTATCACGAAGAAAACACATGAAGGCAGGGAGTTGCTCGCAATGGAACTTCCCGGACTATGGAATGGTGGAATGGCCTGGTGGAACACCGTTTTTGTTGAGGTGCCTTACATTACATTTAATCCTGTTAAAGAGATAAATGATCTTCTTAAAAAAGAACATCAGATTTAAAAGCAACCTTATACATAGTGAAAATTGACCGGGATCGCCGTTTCAATCTGGAAGTTATTCGAGTGTATCGCAGCAGGGCTGTTTCATGATCAGTGTAATTGGCATTTTTCGTTCTGGATTATCACGAGTATTTGCTTTGAAAAGGTGAATTTATTCCTGGATCGTGATTTTTCCTGAAACAGATATTTTTTAGATATTTTATCCAATCACAACTTATCTTTGGTTTTGGTTCTTAATGCCTCAATCGATTCGTCGAATATGATATAAAAATTGGAAGGTTAAGATGAAGTTTTTATATATAATCACTTTTTGCCTTATTCTCATAATTAATTATTCCGGCATAAATGCTCAGGCACTTGAAAAGGAATTCAGCAATTATTACCTGAGCCGCGGGCCTGAAGAGTTTGCCAAATTTGTTGATTCAAAATTGCTCTCCGGAGAGCGGCGTGACCTGGTTAATTTTTCAGCGGGAATGGTGGCTGCCGGAAACAAAAACTGGGATCTCGTTCTCAAATATATGCCCGACCTGATGATCGGGACAAGCCTGACTAATACTCTTAAATCCTGGGTTTATTTTTATCTGGGAAATGCATTTTTTGCTAAACGTGATTATGAAGGCTCAAAGACATTATTAGATGAATCGCTTAAATTAAAAATTAGAAACACCGTAAGACTATCTATTTATTATAAATCAATTTTTGGTTTTACCAGGACAGAAGCAAATTACGACACTCTTTATTCCAATTGGGCCAAAATTATCTTCGTGGGCAATTACCACAAGACCGTTAAAGACTCATTATTGGCTGTAACGGACTCTTCGCTAAAAAGATTAAGTGATAATTTTGGTCTTCGCTTGAATACAAATGCGGAAATTTTTGTCTGGGAGAATGATTCTCTCGCTGAATCATGTGACTTAAAAGCTCTTAGTTTCACGATGCCTGAATTCAACATAATACATATGCGTTCGGGCGATGATCTCAGATCACTGATCGCCGGATTGTATTCTGAAACTCATCTGGAATTTCACACAAAGAATCTTTTTATTACAAACGGTTTACAAACATTATGTCTTGAGATTCTCAGCGGAGATATCAGGGAAAGCGATACCTTATATTCATTCAAATCAAACATGACATCAGGTGATATTTATGCAATTTGGGAGAAACCAAGATTTTCAGTTCTTAGTCCCGATGAAATTAAAACTGCTGGTGAACTGGTTAAGCGTTTATATTTAAAAGACAGACAAAATTTCCAGGGAATTTTTAAGAATAATTCACTGAAGAACTCCAGAAATATATTTGACGGTTTTATTGATAATATTATTAACGATATTGCAGCAAAAGCAAGGTGACTTCCATTGACTAAAACCATATGATCCTGTAATGCAAAATAAGGCTGACATTGAGATAGTCAGAGTTATTAAACGATTATTAGATGATTTGATTGTAAGAACTCAAGGACATAGTGGAGAATCAGTGTTCATTGCAGATTAAGTTTTTATAGAAGAGGAGAAATTCACGATGGGAACAAATCCAAAAGGTAAAATTTTGATGTTTGTAGATGATGTCTATGAAGATCTTGAACTATGGTATCCAAAACTAAGACTGGAGGAGGAGGGTTATGCCGTCCTTATTGCTGGAACTGAAAAGGGTCGTGTTTATAAAGGGAAAAACGGGTACCCTTGCACGTCCGATATTGCTATCGCAACAGTATTAAGTGAAGAGTATGATGGCCTTGTGATTCCAGGTGGTTTTGCTCCTGATAAACTCAGGAGGGATCCGGGAGTGCTTTCTCTTACAAAAGAATTCTGGAATGCAGGAAAACTTGTCGCCCACATCTGTCACGGAGGCTGGATAACAATCTCTGCCGGAATAATGCGTGGAACACAATGCACATCGACACCTGGAATAAAAGATGATATTATTAATTCTGGTGCAGAGTGGGTTGATCAGCCAGTCGTTATGTACAAAAACATGATTTCTTCAAGAAGACCATCAGATTTGCCATATTTTTGCAGGGCAATGATTAGTTTTCTTGCAAATACAGGAAAAATTACAACAGCCCTAAAAAACTAATAACACAGGATATCCGATAATAATTGCTTTTAATTTAAGTAGTTAGAAAGATGTTTGTTATAGTTAATTTTTTAACGTATTTATTACTAATTTGAACTATTTATACTTGAAGTATTTTTATTTCTTTGTTTCACAAAAACTTATAAAAACCTGTCATTTTTCTTTTGCATAGAATTGCTTCATCATCTAATTTGGTATCGAGTTCAGCACAGAAATAAATGTTAACAAAATGTTGATAACTTTTATTTGTGAAACGTTTCACATTAACATTTAGCTTATATAAAAATCCAAACGGGATATCAATTTTGGTGGAAAAATGTTAAAAATATTCGCAATATATTGTTATTCAATAAGTTATGAAGGTTATCTAATGTTAATAATTTGTTAATAAGTGTTGGTATTTTAAAGTCAATAACTTTTTTATTAAAACGTAAAAAAAATATTTAATCGTATAAAATGTTAACAACTTATTATTTCAGGTTTGTTTGATGTCCGAAATTGCTCATACTTCTAATGCTCTGGTTGCCTGGAAAGAATGTCTCAATCAGATCAAAGACCATGTCCCTTTTCTTACATACCATACATGGTTTTTGCCAATTAAACCTATTCTTCTTGAAGAAAGTGTTTTAAAAATCAAAGTGCCAAATCGTTTCTTTATTGAATGGATTGATAGCCATTACAAGCCAATCCTCCAGAAAACTGTAAAGAAAGTTTTAGGTGACTCTGGAAGACTTGATTATCAGGTTGATCAGGAACAGGAAAATATTTTTTCTCTTGATGAAGAAACTATCTTACCTAAATCTGCCCCGGTGATAGTGCCAAAAAAAGAGGAACCAGCCGAAAGGATTCCTTCCTCTTTAAATCCCAGATACACTTTTGATAATTTCATACAAGGCTCGGGAAATGAACTTGCACGTGCCGGTGCTATTGCAATTGCTGAAAAGCCCGGCGACACTTCATTTAATCCATTGTTTATCTATGGGGGTGTCGGACTTGGAAAAACTCATCTGATTCAGGCTATCGGCAATAAAATAATTGCAAATAACCCCAGAGCCAAAGTAGTCTATTTGTCCTCCGATCTTTTTACTGTTGAATTCGTTGAAGCAATACAGTCTAACAAGGCCAATGAATTTTCCAATTATTATAAAAATGTGGACACCCTTATTCTTGATGATATTCAGTTCCTGGTTGGCAAAGAGAAAACTCAGGATTTGTTTTTCCATATTTTTAATACTCTGCATCAATCCGGAAAACAAATAATTCTTTCCAGTGATAAAGCACCGAAAGATTTAAAAGGACTAAACGAAAGACTCATTTCAAGATTCCAGTGGGGACTTACAGCCGATGTCCAGCCTCCCGACTTCGAAACACGAACTGCAATTGTTATGAATAAGGCTGAGAGTTTCGGTATGAGTCTGCCGAATAATATTCTCGAATATATAGCCCATAACGTTACATCGAATATCCGGGAACTTGAGGGATGCCTTATTAAACTTCTGGCAGCTTCTTCACTCAGTTCAAGAGAAATTGATTTCGAACTGGTAAAAAAAACTGTAAAAGAAATTTCAACCGGGAGACAGATAAATATCTCGATTGATTACATCACACATATCGTATGCGAATTTTTCGATGTGGAAGAAAACCGGGTCCGTGAGAAAAACAGAAAAAAAGAGGTTGTGACTGCCCGGCAGGTTGCTATGTACCTTTCAAAAAAAATGACCAAGTCCTCACTAAAAACTATCGGTCTTCATTTCGGCGGAAGGGATCATGCCACAGTAATTCACGCTTTCAATACGATTGAACATCAGATAAATGATGATCTCATTATGCGGGAAAAAATTGAGAATATCAGGAATAAAATTGAGTTAAGTGTAATCTAACCCGGTAATTAGAATTGATAAGAATATATAGAAGGCTGCTTTAACGCAGCCTTTTTATTTTTTGGCCGATCTGGAATAATATAATAATTTTGGATGTTTATATTCAGGTCAACGAAATGCCTGGAAACTCAATAAAGTTTTCATTATTCCGTCCGAAATCTCGCAAAACGATTTCCGGATTGAGAAATAATTTCACTCAATCATCAAGTAGCCGATATATTTTATATATTTCCGGTTATAAAATTTCAACAGGAGGAAAATATGTCTGAAAACTTGGATACTAAAGAAATTTTAAATATCACAGATAGCTACTCTTCAAAATTTGACTACAGCAAGAAAGAAACCGTCATTATTTTGGCTGCAGGTCATGGGAAAAGAATCAAATCCCACACTTCAAAGATGCTTCATGAAATCTGGGGTGTACCAACGGTTGAAAGAGTTTATGATGCCTGCAGAAAAGGACTTGGCGACATTAATATCATTGTAGTAGTCGGAATAAAAGCTAAATCCGTAACGGAAGTTATCGGAAGCAGGAAGAACACATTATTCGCTTACCAGGGCGAGCAGAAAGGAACAGGACACGCTCTTCAGATTGCAATGGAAAAAATTGATCCGGAAAAATATGATGGCACCATCTATGTACTTCCCGGAGATATGGGTCTTATTGACGATGCGACAATGAAACTTTTCAGGGATGAGTATTCCAAATCGGGCAATGACATGATGGTGCTCACGGGCATTTATGAAGGAGATTCATCCGAAAATAGCTATGGTAGAATTGTCCGCGCCAAATCCGCTGACAAATCAGGAAATACTGCTTCTTCTCTTGAAGGACAGGTTATCCAGATAATTGAACACAAAGATATATTAAAAATCGAAGACTCACATCCATATGTGTTGCCTTTCAAGGGGAAAGAATTTTCATATTCAAGGCATGAACTCATTGAGAATTGTGAATTTAATTCAGGTGTTTATGCATTTGATTATAAAAAACTTGTGCCATTGGCAAAAAATATCGAAAGTAATAATGCGCAGAATGAGATATATATTACCGACCTGATAGAACTTTTTAACAAAGCAATGTTTAAAGTCGGGGCTGTCAGTCCAAAACAACAATATGTTTTAATGGGCTTCAATAATAAATCTGTGCTTAAACAGATGGATCAGCTTGCCAGAAAAATTGCTTATGAGAAGATCAAAGACATTGTGGAAATTGCTGATTCGGACGACTTTTTTATTGATGATTTAGTGATTGAAGACATACTGAAGCTGGATCGGGAAGGAAAACCTCTTGATATAAAAATCGGGAAAGGTGTTTACCTTGGAAGGGGCGTGAAGCTGAATTATAAATCAGAACTCGGTAAAAATGTTTACGTGAGTGGAAATATAGTCATCGGTGAGAATGTATGCATATCTGAGAATGTCCACCTGAGCTGTTTCAAAGAGCAGGAACTCCGCCTTGGAAATAATGTGAAAATTCTTTCAGGAAATATTATTAAGGGAAATATTGTAATTGGCGAAAATACCGTGATTGAATCCAGTGTGAATATGACAGGCAGCGATGAATTTCCGCTAAGGATTGGCAAAAATGTCGATGTTAAGGGGACAAGCTACATTTTCGGCTCAATTATTGACGATGACATCTCGATAGAACACAGTATAATTGTGAGGAAAAGGGTAGAGAGGCTTGTTAAGAAAAACGGGACAATTCAGAAAATAAAATACTTTCTCCCAATGCCTGAAGGACTTGATGCGATTGAAAGCATCTCCTGAAGAAATTCCGGAAAAACACTCTTGCTATAATAAAAAAGCCCCGCTAAACGGGGCTTTTACTTATTATTCAATTTTATAGGGAGCAGAATTATTTTGCTTAAGCCAGATTATTTACATAACGAACCAGAGCAGATTTTTTCCTTGCCGCATTATTTTTATGCAGACGTCCTTTATTCACATTCTTATCTATGTAAGAAACAGCCTCTTTCAGATCAACCTCAGCTTCGTTCTTAACTTTTGCCGACAAAACCTTTTTAGTAAGTGTCTTAATTTTAGAAAAAGCAGCTTTGTTTCTTTCGTTTCTTTGTGCACTTATTTTGATTCTTTTCTTAGCTGACTTATGATGAGCCATTAATTTACCTAAAAATTTTTACAGAGTGTGGAAATATAAAGTATCCGCTTCACAAAGTCAATTTTTAAAGTTAAATTTGTAGTCCCGGTTATTAATATCAAAAACTTTAATTAATCAGAAAAATAAATTCATGTTAAAAATAAATGAAATATACCTATCAATACAGGGAGAAAGTTCCTGGGCCGGGCTTCCCTGCGTTTTTATAAGATTAACTTACTGTAACCTTCGCTGCACATACTGTGATACTGAGTATGCATTCTACGAAGGATATGATTCGCAGATTGATGAAATAATCGAAACAGTCAAAAAATATAGATGTCCCCTTGTTGAAGTGACAGGAGGCGAACCCCTCGTGCAGAAAGAATCATTAAAACTTATGGAACAATTATGTGATGAGGGATTTGAGGTTTTGCTTGAGACAGGTGGAAGTCTTCCAATTGATGAAGTGGATGAACGGGTAAACATTATTTTGGATATGAAATGTCCGACAAGCGGAATGATTAAAAAGAACCTGTATCAAAACCTTGATTTATTGAAAAAAACTGATGAGGTGAAATTTGTCATTGGAAGCAGAGAGGATTATGATTGGGCAAAAAACTTAATAAATGAATTTAATCTGACACAGAAATGTTCAATACTTTTTTCGGTTGTTTTTGGCAAATTAAAACCAATTGAACTGACTGAATGGATAATTAGTGACAATTTAAGAGTGAGGTTTCAGCTTCAGATGCATAAATATATCTGGGACCCAGCCAAGAAAGGTGTATGATGAAAATCGCAAAAGAATTCAGATGGGAAATGGGACACAGGCTCTCATTTCATGATGGAAAATGTATTAATCTTCATGGTCATTCATATAAGGCATTGATCGAAATCGAAGGGGATAAAGACAATAACGGAATGGTTCTCGATTATTACGAATTGAAAAAATGGGTGAAGCCGGTAATTGAAGAATTGGATCATGCCTTTATGGTTTATGAACAGGATCAGCAATTGGTAAGAATACTCAAAGAGATAAATTCTAAACATGTTATTGTAGATTTTGAATCAACCGCTGAAAATATTTCAGAGTATCTCTTGAACAGGATTCTTCAGAATAAGGCTGAGTATAACATACGGAAAGTTAAGGTCCGTGTTTACGAGACAGAAAACACTTATGCTGAGACCGAATATGTGCGTTTTTCCTAATTCCTTCTTTCATCCATGATGGCTTTAAGTAAATCAGGCAGTATTTCTCCGGATTTCCCAAAATACGACTGATCTACCTGGTCAGATATTTCGGTGCTGGCAATATTGATCTCAACAAGAAAGGCTCCTGAGGATTTCGCTGTTATTGGAATATACGCGGCTGGATAGACAACTGAAGATGTCCCGACAATAAAGCAAATGTCACATAAATCCGCTGCATTCTCAGAAATTCTGAAAACATCCTGAGGAAGCATCTCACCAAACCATACCACATCCGGTCTAATAAGCCCGCCGCATTCAGAACATTTGGGAACACTATCAATAAAAGCTAATGAGGGGTCATCATATCTTTTCTTGCATTGGATACAGTAATTTTTCTCAATATTTCCATGCAATTCATACACTACTTTTGAGCCGGCTCTCCGGTGCAGATTATCTACATTCTGGGTGACTACAGTCACTTCATTAAAAACTTTCTCAAACTCACGGATGGCGATATGTCCTGCATTCGGTTGGGATTCATGAATAATACTGCGCCGGTGCTGATACCAGTTCCAGACCATATCGGGGTTTTTGAGGAAAGCGTTAAAATTAGCGAGCTCTTCGGGTTTGAGTTTATTCCATATCCCATCCTTACCGCGGAAGGTAGGGATACCACTTTCAGCTGAAATTCCGGCTCCGGTAAAAAAAAGTATTTTTGAAGCGTTTTTTACTTTTTCCCGGAACCGGTCTGTCAGAGAAATATCCATTACTATTTATCCTTGATTTCCTTTAGCATTTTCATTGCTTCTTCAATTCTTTGATGATCATCCTCATCAAGTACCGGACATTCGAGGGCTTTTTCAAGTTTTTTTCTTGCATCTTTATATTCATCTTCACGAATTAAAGCATGTGCATGATCGACATAGATCATCATAAGTTTTGGGTGGAGAGATTCTGCCTTTTTAAAATTATCGAGAGCAATATCAATATCCGCCCAGCCAAGTCCTAACACAGAACGGGCGGGTTTCCATTTTTCACTTATCTTGGCATGTGTACGGGCATAAACATAATGAGCGATACCCTGCATTTCGTTACCGCCATTATTCAGGCTTATGGCTTTTTCGCAATCAGCTTTTACTTGATTTACTACATCTGCAACTGAAAACACTCCTTTAAAAAGGGCAATTTTTCCGTTCGCAATTGCTCTCCGAAGATACGGCACAGATTTATCAGGAGCTAATTTTACTGATTCATTAGCATAATCAAGTGCTTTTTTATATACACCTTCCTGTTTTTCCTTCTCGGCAGATGTCGCTTCAGGCATATGTTCAGCTATATCGACATAAGCTCTGCTGATCCTCCATTTAACTTCCCAGTTGTCGGGGAATGATTTATCGGCTTTCTGATAAGCTGCGAGAGCTGCTGAATTATTGAATTCTTTTACAGCACGATCCCCTTCGGCAATCAGACCTGCAAGATCCTGAGCTAAGCTGGAAACTACAGCAAATACAAAAACTGTGAATAGCAGATAGAATTTTCTCATTGTAAACCCGGTTGTTATTAATTCCGAAATGCATACTTTTTTGATTCCGCGGTTCCAAAAAAGCGAAATCAGGGATTCAATATAATTAAAAACAATGTTTATAAGTATATTATTTTTATCGTTTACTCATCCAATATCATCGGTTCTATGATTTTTACAACATCAGTTGATGGCAGCTGGACTGAGACACTCCTGTTAAGCATCTCAACATTAATAGCGATCATTTTGCCTGAAGATTTGGTATCGTAAACAACGGCTTCCACTCCTTCAAAAGCACCGGAAATAACCTTGACCCTTGAACCAACAATTATTTCCTCACTAACATGCACACCTTTCCCCCTGCTTAGCAGTCGATGGAGATCCATAAGCTGCTTCTGCGGGATTGTTGCAGGTCGCCCCGCATGCATTACTGACCATGAAACTCCATCGGCTGTAAGTGCTTCGGTTCTTTCTTTTGGTGTTGCCTTAATGAAAATATAGCCCCTGAATGCCGGCTCCGTGATTTTTTTCTTCCTGTCACTCCAGACTTTAATCTTATCTATTGTTGGCAGGTAGCACATTATTTCCAAAACATGCAAATTAAATGCAGCCTTAAATTCATGTTTAGGCTTTGTATAAAGCACATACCATTTTCTATCAGCGTCATCAAGAAAAATATTTTCCGATAATGGCTGAGTATCATATTTTGTTGCCATTTTCCTGAACTTTTATTTCATCAGGACAAATATATGGATAACAAAATAAAACTCAGAAAAAGAAGATTGAAGCAGGGATAAAGAAAAGGGAAGCCCGCAGCTTCCCTTCAATTTTGTGGGATTACTTTTCCGAATCTTTTTTCTCTTTAGCGAGCTTAAACATAATTGGAACACTTATTTCAACTTTCACTTTTTTTCCTCTCTGCTCACCCGGGGTGAATTTGGTTTTTTTGACAGCTTCGATGGCAGCCTGATCTAATAGTTCATGAGCTCCTTTAATAATAGCAATGGAGTCCACTTCCCCCTTTTCATTGATTTTCACTCTCAGAAAAACCTTGCCTTCGATCCCCTTTTCTTTCGCTTCAGCAGGATAAATAACATTTGAAGCTAATGCCTGCATTCCACCAATAATTTCCGGCATTTTTTCGACGGCAACGAAATACACCGGCTCACCATCTTTCTTTTTTGTTTTTTCATCCTGTGCGGCGAGGCAAATTGTCAATACCAGGATTAAATAAATTACTCTTTTCATTTTATCACCTCATAGATTTGAATTAGTTGTTTTTTTAATGTTTTGATCCGAATAAACATCGGCAGGAGGAAGACTATTTAACACAAGCTGAATAAGCCGCTCCTGTGAAGCTAATTTTTGCGAAGTATGATCAAGCCGGGACTGATAATTAGAATTAACGATGAACAGATATGAACTGAGAGCCATCAATATGATGATCGCCGCAGCTCTGAACCATGTTTTGAAATTCCCGAAAGAAATACTTTGTGGATTTTTCTGCTCCCTTTGAGCAACTTTTTCTAAAATTGTGGAATCAAGATGTTCGGGAAATTCCTCAACAGAATTGCGTGTTGCTATGGAAAGCATACTAAGTCCCTTGAAATATGACCTGTGTTTTTCCGACTCAGATAAAATCGCAAAAAGCAGTGCTTCAGATTTTTTATCGAGTTCGTCATCTAAAAACATTTGTACCATTTCTTTAATTCTATTCTCATCCATCTTATTTCTCCTTCAGATAACTGCCTTCAGCCGTTCTATTAATTTTTGTCTGCTTTTGTATAATCTTGATTTCACAAGATTCTCTTCAATATTCAACAACACTGAAATTTCCCGGTAACTTAATCCGGCATATTCCTTTAAAATGAACACTTCTTTCTGTTCCTGAGGCAGTTTTGATAATTCTCCGGAAAGCAGTTCACTAAATTCCCTCATTTCTAATAGTCTGACACTATCATGAGTATCAGAGTCAGAGATGCTGGAATCATCCAGATCCGGCACCCTGATAATGTTCCTATTTTTTCTGAAATAGTCGTAAACCTCATTTCTGGCTACCCGAATAAGCCAATAATTAAAATCCTGCTGATTATTAATTGTGTTGAGATTTTCATAGAATTTTAGAAAAACATTCTGAACAATGTCCTCAGCCAGAAACCTGTCTGCCGTCATTTTGACGACATAATTAAACACTTTGGTCTTGTGCTTGTTGTATATTACCGTAAATCTTAAAAAATTATTTTCTGACATTTTATTTTTCCTCATTCAAAAGACGGATAAGTGAAGGGAAAAGTTGCCATTCAAATTAATTTTTATTCACGTATTTTTCGTCTGTTAATTTCTTGTTGGTATAATTAATTATGTACGGTTATGGAAACTTATAAAGAGTTTAAGGGTTTTGCCAAGCTGCTTGCGGATAAAAGTAGCAAGATAATCAGTCAGTATTTTCGTTCTGGTATAGGTGTTGAAGTTAAAAAAGATCAATCGCCGGTAACTATTGCGGACAAAAAAGCAGAAGAAGTAATGCGCGAATTGATTATGAATCATTATCCTGAACATGGTATTATCGGAGAAGAATTTGGACGACATAATGAATCATCAGATTTTGTATGGATTCTTGACCCTATTGACGGGACAAAAAGCTTTATAAGCGGAGCTCAGACCTTTGGCACGCTCATCGGGCTTACCTATAAAGGCTTGCCAGTTCTTGGAGTAATCAATCAGCCTATTCTAAAAGAATTTATGATTGGTGATAATAACCTAACGTTACTCAATGATTCAAAGGTAGAAATCCGCGAATGTTTAAACCCGGAAGATGCGCTGCTGCTGACAACCGATCATCTGCAGGTCCTGCATTATCATCATGCTGAAAAATATGAGTCGTTCATTCGAAGGGTGAAATTGTACAGAAACTGGGGCGACTGTTACGGCTACCATCTTCTCGCAGCCGGATTTGCTGATATTATGATCGACCCGATAATGAATATCTGGGATATGACTGCTTTAATTCCGGTTGTCAGAGGCGCCGGCGGAGTTATCACCGATTATCAGGGGAATGAACCGCTTTTAGGAAACAGTATAGTTGCAGCAAACCCCCGTTTACATCCAATTGTGATAACGGCTCTCAACTGAAAATTATTAATCCGACAAGGATTTTTTAATATGTCCTCTGGCAATCAGACTATCGTAAGAACGGTAAACAGTGAGCCGCGTTTCAATACTCTCGTAAATTCCGGTTGACGTTATCTTAACACCCATTACCTCTTTCGAAATTTTAACTGAGGCAACAAGTTTATCTTTATCAATAAGATCTCTGTCTAAAGTTTGTTTGGAATCAGGGATATTTGAATAAGCCCAGAAAAGTCCTTTCTTTGCGTTCGTATAAGAGAGATCGAGTTTTTGCTCAAATTCTATCTGAGCGATAGTGGTGATGAATGGGACAAGAAATAGAAGGATCATTTTTTGCATGTTAATCCTGCTGTATTATTAATTGATTATTAAATCTCCCCGATAATGCCCGGGTTGATGCTGTTTTTTATCACTTCAACTTAAGGTGAATGTTCATTTTGTTTAGGGTTTTTGTTAAAATATCTCGACAGCTCCTAATAATTATTTGAGGTAAAGCATAGCCTTGACCACATAATTATCACCAACCTTAAGCCGGTAGAAGTAAGGTCCGCTTGCAAGTCTCGATTTCTCCGCGTTAAAAACATACTCATGAACTCCGGGAGCAAGAAATCCCTTGAAAAGCTCTGTAATTATTTCTCCGGATACATTAAAAATATCAAGAGTCACATCTGTACTTTCAGATAATTCGAAACGAATTCTCGTTTCAGGATTGAATGGGTTCGGGTAATTCTGGAATAATTGGTAAGTGGCAGGAATTATGCTTTCTTCTGTGTCCAGATTCGTGGGTAACCCTGAATAGACTATTCTGAAAGCATCCCCGATAACGCTACCTGTATTGTTGCCTTCTAAAGTGACGGAGATTTCAGAGGTTTCCTGAAAAGATATCTCAGTCAGAAAATTCCACTGGGCACCGCTTATTTTTTGATTTTTCTCAAGGACTTTCTCCTCTCCCCCGTATGATAAAATAATCCGTGTATTATATGAGTTCGAGTCAGAGGCAGGCCACCAGCCATAGATGTCATATTTACCGGGAGGGACATCTTCTTTTCTGTATGTAATAGATGAATTCTGGCTGAGTGAAGTATAATTCTCTCCAAAAAAATCCAGCCCGGCATCAGAATTATGATAGATTCCGGAAATAATTGCGCTGTTATTATCCAGCAGCATACGGCGAGGATGAGAAATCTCGAGAAACTCGGCTATCGAATAAACTGTCCGCTCACCAATAAATTTAAGATTTTCGTTTGAAACCCACTCGTCATTTGAGTATTGATCATAAGGTGTTTCATAAGTGAGCGCCACTACCTGATCGCCATAATTATTCCAGAGCCACCCTTCGGGATAGATTGACTTCAATGAAGACTCATTAACATCTTCCTTCGCAAAATAGGGGTTGTCACTTGTATTAAGGTTTGTAAACTGATATTGACGGCGGTAAAAATAATTGCTGGTGGAAGCGGCAGTATGGACATAAAATGTACAGGAGGAACTTGCAATTGAATGGAGATTCAGAAATATACTGAAAACCTTTTCCGAATTCAGTTGTGCCATCCGGATTTTCATCAATTTCACCTCAGTACTGGTCTGATCATCAGGTTTACTCCAGTTTGATTCAAGATCGACACCTGAAAAATTTGTTCGTGATCTTCCGAAAAACACTCCTTCCGGATTATAGGTCGGAATCAGATAAAACTTGATACGTTGCAGGTAATAATCAATTAATGAATCCCCGCTTAACAGAGTCTCAACAATACCTTCCCAATGATATGAGGATGGAGTTTCCCCCGGATGCGTCCTGGCGTGTATCCAAACAGCATACTTTTCAGAATCCGGAACTGTTGTATCTGTAACTTTCATACAATAAATCGGAAAGTTTTGATCTGTTTGTCCAATAGTATCATAGCTGCAAAATGGATTCAGCGCCCATTCATCAAGTTTTTCCTTTATATACGAAATATTGTACGGAATATAATATGCCACAAAAACAGTATCCTGCTCAAATGTTTTCATAAACAGATTCATCGAGGGGGATTCCTGAGAAGTAAAACGGACAAAATCCCTGTTGTTATAGGAATAGAGAGGACGGTGCACATCAGAATTCTCAACCCTGACACTGATAAATCTACCCCACACACCCGAAATTCTGAAATAAAACCACCGCCCGCCAATATCTTCCCTTGTCCTGACCACATAATTAACAGAATCTGTGGTTGTGACGGATGCAATATTTCCGCTTTCAAAATCAGCATCGAATGTGATAGACTGACTGAATGAATTAATAGTAAAGAAAAACACCAGGGTAATGAAAACGATTATTTTCATGATGCGTCTTATCCTTTGTGGAATTAAGAGATTCCGCAGAAAATATTCTTTTTGTGAACATCGTCACAAAAAGAATAATAAAAAATTATTAGTATTGTTTAAAGTAAAAAATATCATTTAGAACTCAGCAATGAAACCAATAAGTGAAAACATCCAGAAATTTGTATTCTCTCCATTTTATGCAGGACTATATGGCTTTGCTGCTTTATTTACAATTATTATGGGAATCAGACTGTTTGAAAATCTCATGGTCTCGACATCTTTCCTTATAGCTGATCTGCCAGACCTTAAAACTTCTATGATCGGGTTTGGAGTATTATTCTTATATCAGCTCGGTAAAAATATTTTCAAAGAAATGAAGGTTAAGGATTAAGCTTTCATTTTTTCAGTAATATCAGCAATTTTAAGTTTTTCAATAAGTTCGTTCAGATCCCCTTCCATAATATTTGAGAGATTGTACAAAGTAAGTCCGATCCGATGATCTGTAACGCGATTCTGTGGATAATTATACGTTCTTATTTTATCGCTTCTATCACCCGATTTAACCATTGTCTTACGTTGTGCAGCTATCTGATCATTCATTTCGCGCTGTTTGATATCATATAACCGTGCCTTCAGCACTTTCATGGCTTTCTGGCGGTTTTTTAGCTGTGATCTCTCATCCTGACACTGTACAACAATTCCTGTAGGAATGTGAATTATTCTGATTGCCGTTTCAACTTTATTTACGTTCTGCCCCCCGGCGCCGCCACTTCTGAAAACATCGATTCGAAGATCATTCTGATCAATATCAACCTGAACATCTTCAACTTCAGGCATAACAACCACAGAGGCTGCCGAGGTATGTATCCTGCCGCTGGCTTCAGTCGCAGGCACTCGCTGCACCCTATGCACTCCGCTCTCGAACTTGAGGTCACCAAAAACACTTTTACCTGAAAGACTAAAAACTACCTCCTTCAAACCGCCGGCACCCGATTCATTCATGTCAATATATTCCAGTTTCCAACCCCTGACTTCAGAATATCTTGAATACATTCGAAGAAGATCGGCAGCAAAAATCCCAGCCTCATCCCCGCCTGTTCCAGCCCTGATCTCCACGATTACATCTTTTTCATCGTTTGGATCTTTTGGTATGAGAAGGACTTTTATTTCTTCCTCCATAGATTCTTTTTTAGCCCTTAATTCATCCATCTCTTCTGATGCAATTTCAACAAGTTCTTTATCATCGGAATTAGCTAAAATTTCTCTATTCTCTTTCACCTGGTCAGTGATCTTCTTATACCTGATGTATGCTTCAACGATCTCCGCGAGTTCACTTCTTTCCCTGCTGAGCCTGATTAATTTTTCCTGGTCCGATAAAATCGAAGGGTCAGAAAGTTCGCTTTCAATCTTATCGTATTTGTCTTTTATCCCTTCAAGTCTCTCAACTAATTCCATAATTCCTCATATTAATAGATCAAAATTAACGAAAAATTTCGTCCTAATGTCGATCAATCATTCTGTGAAACATCATTAAACAGTTTATTTTCCAAACATTTGATAATATCATGAGCCGATTTAATATCCCCAAGCGGATGCTTTTTAAAATCATTTTGACGATCAGTTAGCGATAAAAATTCGCTTAGTGCTAAGTTGAATTTCAACGAAGGATATTGGGAAGCCCTCAGATAATGAACAAATTTAAGTGTCTTAAAGCCGTCAAACCATCTCATTTTTTGGAGGTTAAGTGAAGATTCGGTTTTTGAATTCTTAATGATATTCTGTAACGATTCAATTAGTTTGATCTGGTCAAAAAAATCAGCGAGATTTGGTTCGACAGCCAGAATCGAATCACGGATTTCATAAGGATTGGCATCAATCTTCATGAATATTTCGAGCCATTGTTTCAGAAGAATAAATATCCGGGGATCATAGAGTGAAGTATCAATTGCGTTGTTTACAAAATACTTCTGCATCGTCCTGCCAGTTCCGAAGGGAACGCGGTCAGAAACCCTAGCCGATGGATAAACATAACAATTTATTCGATGGGTCTGATAATTTTTTCTCAATTTCTCCATAAAATAGAAATCTTCCGCTGCCTTTCTTTTATTCATTCCTTCAGTTTTTATGTAAGCATCCGCAGTACACATCATTGTTGAGCCGATCGTATGCTGAGCATAGGGAGAACCGGCATAAAGCAGTCCGCATACATAATATCTCAGATAAATCTCGTACATCATTATCGAATCATTATGAAATTTGTCCCAGGGCATAGTATGTGAAAATTCTGCATATGCCGTTTCCACTCCCTCTAAATTAAATTTCCAAAATATTTTTTCAAGATAATTTTCTGAAATAAGACAATCTGCATCGAGACAAATAATTATTTTTCGGCCATTTAAAAAGGGTAAAACTGCATCCATCCCAATTTTCCTTGCCAGCCCGACACCCGCGTTTTTATCTTCCAGTTCGCAGCCGGGTGAAAAAGCATCAATAAATCCAATATTCGGAAATTCATTTTTTTCAATTATAGAAATAATATGTCCCAGGTAGTCTGAATTGTTTTTTCGTATTTTTTCATCCGCAGATACGCTGTTGTTAATTACGAACAAAAACAATGTTTCCTTGGAAAACTCATGGTCATTTTTCTGCAATGAACCAATAAGTTCTCCGGGGTGAACAGTTTCATTAAAAACTGGTATTATTACTGCTGCTTTAAACAACTTTGCAGGATGGGGTGAAATAGTATAATTTCCGTAACGGTACTTATTCAGATACTTTTCGATTGACATAAATAGCTAGCTCAGACCCTTTTGAATCCTGCTGATGCCACAATCTCGGCAGCAATGTCAATATTGCCATTGCTGACTGCATGGACAGAATATCCCTCTTTTTCTATTTTTCTAACCCAGGTTCGCTGCTTTTTTGCGAACTCAGTTATTGCGCTTCTGAGTTTTTGATACATATCATTATAATTCAATTCGTTCAGAAGATACATTGATAAGAATTTATATTCAAGTCCAAGAAAACGCAACTTTTCGTGGGAAATACCGGAAGCTATGAGTTCCTCAGCCTCCTGTATCATCCCTGATTTCAGCCTTTCCTTAAGCCGACTGTCAATCTTATTTTTTATTATATCGTTGGGGTATGAGGGACAGAGAATAAGGGGATTTATTTGAATTGGTTTTAATTCAATTCCAATTTTTTCTGACTCAAGCACAAGAATTTTTCTGATTATTCTTGTTTTTTTCTGTGTATCAGTCGTGTTGTGCAAAGCATTAGATAATGAATAAAGAATTTCCAGCAATTGCCCTTCAGACATTTTTTCCAATTCCTGGGATCTGCCCGCAGAATAAATTAATTCCGGCAGACTGTAACGGGCAAGGAGTGCGTGAAGATAAAGAAAAGTCCCTCCGACAATAAACGGGACTTTATCTCTTTTTACGATATCATTAAAAACTTTATTAAAATCTGAGATATAATGGTATAAATCATACTCAATTGAAAGATCAGCGACATCTATAAGATGATGAGGGATTAGTTGACCATTCACAAAATAATCATCATAGTCCTTCCCGACCCCAAGGTTTAATTCCTTGTAAACCTGTCTTGAATCAACTGATATGATTTCTCCATTGAAGCTGCTTGAAAGAATTGAGGCAAATCTGGTTTTCCCCGTTGCAGTTGGGCCTAAAACCATGACGCAATTATTTATATTCATTTGGAGGCGCTAAATAAAAACAGGAAGGGTTATTGTAATCTTCGATCCTTTTGTATCGGTATTCCTGTAATTAATATCCCCGCCATGCGCATTAATGATGTTTTTCGCAATCGCGAGACCTAATCCCGGATGGTTTTCCTTGTTATAGGAGAAGAAGGGTTCGAAAATTCGTTCCCTGTAAATTTCCGGAATGCATTGCCCTTCATCCGCAACTACAATCTCACAAGTCCTTCCAAAACTGTACGTCATCAATTTAATAAGACCACCTGAGGGCATAGCTTCCATAGCATTATTGATAAGAAGATCCAGGACGTCAAACATTTTTGAGACATCCGCTCTTATCAGAGGGTCTTCTTTCGAATAATTTGCCATGAGCGAATATTTTTTTGCCATCAAATGCAATTCATTTTTCTCAATATATTCACGGACAATGCTGTTCAAATTTTTATCGCTTTGTCTGAGATTCAATTTATCAAAGGAAAAATCCCGGAGTTTCTGAATATTGGAGTGAACCTCATTGGTCATTTCGATGATGCCTTTGATCGATTTTTTAACTTCGTCAGGCAAGAATTTTTCCCGCTCGAGTATATTCTCGGCATATCTTTGAGAAATCAGCACTTGTTTTTTTACGTAAACATCCAGTAATCTGGACAATTTCGTGACATTGGAACGTCTCTCGCCTGCAAGTAGAGCATCGTTTGTCCTTGCTGATTCAAATGCCGAAATAATAAAACCGGAAAGATATTCCAGAATTTTGACATCATCCGATGAAAACCTGCCGGATTTTTTATTGAAAGCCTGAATAACAAGCTTAACATTTCCGTTTGAATCAAAATACGGAGCTGAAACCATATTTTGGAATTTTACCGGATCGAGAGTATCATCCTTCTTGACAAACTCCGGAGAATCTCCAGGATTAATAAAAACCGGTTCTTTTTTCCTTGCAGACCACCCTGCAACTCCCTGCCCGAGCGGCAATTCGAAATCGGTGATCTCACCAGCGGTCTCAATTTTTGTAAATAAAGTTGACCTCACAGGATCAAAAATGAAAAGCTTACTGTACTCACTATCTGTTGCTGCTGAAGTTATGTTCTCGATTTCCCTGAATAGGGAAATTTCGTCTTTCTGATTAAAGATTTTAATAAGGTATTTAGTCAGTTGTTCTCTGCTGATAACTTCTGCGCTTTGTTTTTCAGCAGGAACCGACTGGATGGAAGCGGAAATTTCATGGCTGGGACTGACGGATACGTCAATTCTGTTAATTTCCTCTTTACTGCGAGATGTGACCTCATCCAAATCTGGTTTTTGAACTTCGGAAATTTCTTTCCCGACAATTTCTGTTTCTTCAGATTCAGAATTATTTTTAAGCAAAGAATCCAGAAAGTCCTCTTCTTTATCCGCAGGCTCATTCTCAGAATTTAGTTCTGCTAAAGAATCTGTCTCAATCAATTCCGGTATATCGGGCGTCTTTTCATTACCCCGCGATGGCATTACTGATTCGGACTCTCCCGGTTCAGAATCTCCGCTTAAATTATCCGGAATCTCTGTTAAAACTAGCTCTATGGGATTATCAACTGTATCAGATTCAGACGGTACGAACTTCTGATAAAAATTCAGGTCGTGCGATAAAATTGTATTAATATCATCAAGTTCAAATTCGATAGCGTATGTGTCGCCGGCAGCAATGGCAGTTTCATTTCTTTCAGTGCCCATCAGACAATCTTCAAAACCAAAATGATCGTTGAGCAGGACTTGAATTGATTCATTACCTGAGGCTGCTTTTCTGATAATCTGCACATTTCCTTTCAAGAGGATGAAACCAGCAAAGGCGTTGTCGCCATTTTTATAAAGGATTTCCCCTTCTCTGAAAGCAGCTAGTTTACCGAAACCCTTGTCGGGATTCAATACAGAAAATTCTATATCTTTGAATATGCTGATATTTTTTAATACTGTTAAGAGTTGTTCTCTCATAAAAATATTTTACTTTGATTGAATGTATCAAGCCATAAGGCATCTTTCAAAAAATGATAAAATCCTGAAAGGAATAATCAGCAGATATCCTTTGACAAGAACTGCTTCAACAGATGATTTACTTGAGTCTCTGATAAAAATAATTATCGATCAGCAACTCTCAGTAGCATCAGCACAGGCGATTGCGAATCGATTCTTCAACCAGTTTCCGGATCCTTCGCCAGAAAAAATACTCGATGCCGGGACTGAGGTCTTAAGAGAATCGGGTCTTAGCCGGGCAAAAACCACCTGTATTCAGGATCTTTGTAAAAAAATAATTTACAAGGAATTAAATATAAATGGTTTAAGTCAAAAAAGCGACTTTGAAATAAAATCTGAACTTATGCAGATCCGGGGAATTGGAGAATGGACGGCTGATGTTTTTTTACTTTTTGGTCTGAATCGACCGGATATTCTTCCTGCAGGCGACCTTGCACTCAGGAAAGCTGTTATGAATAATTACAAAATGAAAAGAATGCCCGATAGAGAGGAAGTCAAAATTCTGGCTCAGAAAAACGGCTGGTCGCCTTATAGGTCTTATGCTTCATTATCGCTTTGGAATAGTTTAAAGAATTAACTGGAATCCTAATGATAAATTTTTCATCTAATCTTTCAGAAACCGAATTGATTGAGCTGGCAAAATCCGGCGACCGCAAAGCATTATCTCTGCTGGTGCGGATGCATGAAAAAACAGTTTTCAATTTTGCTTTTAAAATATGCCGCGACCGCGACCGTGCTGAGAATACGATGCAGGAAACATTTATGAGCCTCGTTAAATCAATAGGTCAGTTCAGCGGTAATTCAAAATTATCAACCTGGTTATATACTGTTGTTTCTAATCATTGCCTTATGATGGCAAGATCGAACAGAAAATACAGCGAAACAAGTTCGTATGACGACGATGAAGTTTATATTGACGAAAAAAGTGTGGTTGACTGGGATGTTTCTCCAGAAAAAATCACTGAGAATAATGAATTAAAGAGGATACTCGACGAAGCAATTCAGAAACTTGATCCCGAATATAGAATCGTATTTACACTGCGGGATGTCGAGGGTCTTTCGACTGAAGAAACCGGAAAAATTACTGGTCTTTCAGTTCCGGCTGTTAAATCCCGTTTACACAGAGCAAGAGCATTTTTAAGGAGAGAATTGAATGGAAAACTCGCAAGTTAAAGTAACATGCTCCGAAGTTGTCCGCCACATATGCGACAACCTCGGAGAACAGTTGAATTCGCCGAAATGTCTTGCTATAAAAGAGCATATAGCTGAATGTCCGGACTGTTCAAAGTATCTGAATTCTGTAGAAAAAACAATTGATCTTTACAGGCAGTATAATTTTGAAGTGACCGATGATGTTCATTCCCGCCTTCTTGATAAATTAGGACTTGGAGAGAAAGAAGACTGAAATTTGAACTGATTATTTTAATATCAAATTTTCAGTGCCGACAATTATAAGCCGCCATAAAATCACCCCGGATATCCATAAAGAACATTTAATTAAAATATCCCCTTTCCCGAAAAGGTATTATCTTTACATTTGACTTTTCGAAAGTAAAACCTCTTTCAGAGATAACCTGATGATCAAATTTGTAATAATCACAGCCGCTTCATTATTCGGCTTGTACATCTTTATGCTCGCACTGCTTTATCTGCTGCAGGAAAAGCTCTTGTTTTCCCCCGTAAAACTGCCGGAAGATTATAAATTTTCATTTACCTATACTTATACTGAAACTTGGTTCAAAACCGAAAATAATGGGAGAATAAATGCTCTTTATTTCCGCAAGCCCGATCCGAAAGGAATTGTTATCTACCATCACGGCAATGCTGGTAATTTACAGGGCTGGGCTAATATTGCTGAAAACTTCCTGCAGTATAATTATGACGTTTTTATATATGACTACCGTCAATTCGGAAAATCCACAGGTTATTTCAACGAAGAGAACCTGTTAAATGATGCTTTGATTTTGAGCAATAAGGTCGCTGAAGAATATAAAGGAAAGAAGATAATCGTCTACGGACGTTCTCTCGGTTCAGCCATGGCTCTATATGCATCCAAAACAGTGAACCCGGATCTAATAATATTAGAAACACCATTTTATGATCTTCCGGACGTTGCACTTGCACATTACCCTTTAGTGCCTGTATTCCTGTTGCGATATAATTTACCCAATCATAAGTATTTAGCCTTTTCGAAATGCCCTGTGATTATTTTTCATGGTGATAAGGATGATCTTGTCCCTTTGAGTTCAGCCAAAAAGCTGGCGGAAGTTGACAAACTACGAACAGAATTTCACGTTATTCCTTCCGGGAAACATAATGGCCTTCGACACTCTGAAATTTATAAATCTGTACTTGACAAAATCTTGAGATGAAATACTTTAGAGCGATCCTGATACTTAATTCAATTTTTATTTTCGTTAACTGTGGTCAGATTTGGAAAACATATACTGCTGACTCTGAAAAAATTCTTTTCAATCTTGAACAGTTTAATAATGAAGGTCTTTTGGGCACGAGTCATCTGGAGCTCAGATCCATGGACTATGAATTCTGCATACCTGATCTGCCCGAATGCCGTGATGAAGTCAAACAGATCGATACAACATTACAGTTCTTTACTGATAGCCCTGGACGATCCGGCTGCGGAAAAGGAACCATACTTTGTATCGGCAACACTCACCGACCTGATTTCAGGGAATCCCTTTTAGCTCTCGCAGCACTTCCATATATCACTGAAATAAAAGAGGTTTTTTATGAATGAGAACCTCGAATGGAAAGATTACCATATCTAATCTTTATTCAGAACCACAAATTTTGATCTGTCAGTTTTGATTACTCAAGAACATTTTTTACCTGTTTTTTAATAAATTATCTCCTATCTGCATCCGTTTACATTTATTGAAAAAACGGGGACTTTAGTTTAACTTAACACTGACCCGGAGTTTTATGCTTTCAATTTTGGTTAATTTTTCAAGTACTTTGCCTGTCATGTATCCTTAAAATTCATTCTCTTATGATATTATTTCATATTATGTCGATGCAACTATTCGCCTCTGAAAGAGTCTAAATGACTATTGGAGTTGATTGGGGCAGGTTGGTTAATGCAAATAATATTAGTAGTATTTGTCTGGCTGATTGGGTCGGCAGTGGCGGCGGAGATTCGAAAACCTGAATCACAAAGTGCTATTCCGCTAAAAAGTGAAATAATATTCGACGGGATCATCAGTGAAACTGTGTATTCAGAGCAATATTTCGGGAATTTCACTCAAAGAGAACCGAATGAAGGCAAACCGGCAACAGAAAATACCTTCGCATGGGTGCTTTACGACAAAGATTATATTTATATCAGTGCAAAACTGAAAGATAGTGAACCGGATAAAATTGACAGAAGCATCGCCCGGCGTGATAGTTGGGTGGAAAGCGACTGGTTTGTGTTTTATGTTGATCCTTATAATGATAATAAAACCGGCTACTTTTTTGCTACAAACCCGGGCGGCTCCATGCTGGACGGTGTGCTCTATAATGATTCCTGGGATGATAACACCTGGGATGGTATATGGGAATCAAAATGCAGGGTTACTGATGAAGGCTGGGAAACAGAGATCAGGATACCAATAAATCAACTTCGCTTCAGAGAATCGGAGAATATGGTTTGGGGAGTGAATTTTGAGCGCAGAATAAAGAGAAAAAATGAAAGCGCCTATTTTGTGATGGTACCCAAAAAGGAAAGTGGTTTTGTTTCACATTTTGCTAAAATGGACGGACTTACAGGAATCAAACCTTCTGCGAGGTTTGAGGCGCTGCCGTATATTGTTCAGAAAGCACAGTACCTTCAGCATGATAGTAACGATCCTTTTTATTCAGGAAATCAGTATCGAACAACCTTTGGAGGTGATTTTAAGATCGGATTGAACAGCAGCGTTAATCTTGATCTAAGCATCAACCCTGATTTTGGTCAGGTTGAAGTTGACCCTGCAGTTCTTAATCTTTCTGCATTCGAAACTTACTACGAGGAAAAAAGACCATTTTTTGTTGAAGGTGCAAGCATACTGCAATTCGGATTCGGAGGGTCCAACAATTTCTGGGGTTTTAATTTTGGCATCCCGAACTTCTTTTATTCCCGTAGGATTGGAAGACAGCCGCAGGGTTCAGTTGATACAGAGGGTTACGTTGATCAACCGACAGAAACTCGAATCCTCGGAGCCGCCAAAATCACTGGAAAAATCAATGACTCCTGGTCACTTGGAGCTCTTAGTTCAGTGACAGAAAGAACTTACGCTGAAGTTTCGGAACCCTCGGGGTTACGCCATTCTCAGGAAATTGAGCCTCTGACTCATTATGGTGTTTTCAGAACCAAAAGAGAGTTCGGAGATGGAAATAGTTCAGTCGGCTTTCTGTTGACTACAGTTAACCGCAATCTCAGAACTGAGGAACTTTCGAATTCTCTCAGCAAACAGGCTTATGTTTTTGGTGTTGACGGATGGACATTTCTCGATAATGAAAAAACATATGTGATCACGGGAGTTGCAGCCGGTTCTTACGTATCAGGCACTTCAGAATATATGAAAGAACTTCAGCAAAGACCCTACCGTTATTTTCAGCGACCGGATGCCGGCAAATACAGAATTGACAGCACAATAACTGATTTAAGCGGTTGGTTTTCGCGGATTATGCTTAATAAACAGAAAGGTAATTTTTATGTTAACGCCGCAATTGGTGCAATATCCCCCGGGTTTGAATACAATGACCTTGGACTACAGGGGATGGGCAACAGAATTAACGGGCATCTTGTATTAGGGTACCGCTGGTTCGAACCCGATAGCACTTTCCGAAGTAAAAGCATTTACCTTTCTCATTTCCGGAATTTCAATTTTGAGGGAAATGCAATTTCTAATGGAGCAATGCTGACTTCAAATTTTCAATTTCTGAATTATTATGGGATGAGTTTCCAGGCTTTTCTCGATTTCCCATATTACAGTCCCACATTCACAAGGGGCGGGCCGATCATGAAGAGGCCTGAAGGCTATTATTTATCTGTCTCCGGTTATTCCGATAACAGAAAACCACTTGTCGCATACCTATCTTATAATTATTCCAGTGATAGAATGGGTTCGTACGGAAACAGCATATCATTCGACACAGAATGGCATCCCGCAACTAATATCAGTGTTACACTAGGACCATCAATCAGCCGGGAGATTGAAAAGACACAATGGGTTACTGCAATTGATGACTCCGGATTTGAACCGACTTTCGGTAAAAGATATATTTTCGGGGAATTGTCACAAACCTATATTTCGGCAACTCTGAGAATAAATTACGCCTTTTCACCTTCGATGAGTCTTCAGGCATATTTACAGCCTTTTTTTGCAGTAGGAAACTACAGCAAATTTAAACAATTCAGAACTCCTTCAACGATGGATTTTATGGATTTTGGTAAATCGGGATCAACTATCAGCTTCAACAAAGAAAATGATCAATATAATATTAGAAGTGCGGAGGGCAGTGAATTCAGTTTTAGTAATCCGGATTTCAATTTCAAATCCTTCAGGGCCAATTTAATATTCCGCTGGGAAGTTCAGAGCGGTTCCGTTCTCTACCTTGTGTGGACGCATAGTCGTGCAAATTTTGATCATCCTGGCGATTACAAATTTGGAAGAGATTTCAGCAATCTTTTTTCTGCTGCCCCTGATAATATTTTTCTTGCCAAATTTTCCTACTGGTTCAATATGTTTTAGTCCTTCTCTCGTCCCATATTCACCTTATTGGTTATATTTGGGGGGAATAAAATCATCAGGTGAATATGGGAGATTTTGAAAAGGAGAGAATTGAAAAGGTGTGGAAATGTACTGAGAACGGAGACATAAGCAATTGTCCGATCAGGCATCATTGCACATATTCTGGATTTGGTTGGTTCTTATATTCTATGGGAGTTAGCGCACAGCCAGTCAAAATCGACTTCAAGTGCGATAAATGCGGTGCGATTATCGAATCCACAACCGACAAAGCAATAATGAAAAAATTTGTCGGCAGATAATTAAAATCTACCTAAGGAGCACCATTTTCTTAATGTCACTGAAATTCCGGACATTTGCTCCTGAAATATCAAGCCGATAGAAATATATTCCAGTACTGAGATTCGAAGCATCGAAATTAACACTGTATGACCCTGCTGGCTGATGAGTCTGAACAAGGTCTGCAACAATATTCCCCAGGACATCGTAAACCTTAAGATTAACGCTATACAGAGTGTGAATGCCCTTCTCATTAACAGGCACAGCATAACTTATCTTTGTTACAGGATTGAAAGGATTCGGATAATTCTGACTTAGGCGATATTCCAAAGGAGCATCGGTATCACTGTCTTCTTTTATAGAAGTAATGAGACTGATAAGTGTCAGATTAATTACTTTTGTTGAAGCACCCCCATCACCCATTGATAAGTCATGTGTAAATGTCTGATAATTCACTTTTGTAGCAATAAGTGTATAATTCTGCATTTCTAATCCCGAAAGCGCATAATTCCCTGAAGCGTCTGTCATTGCAGATCGGATCACACTCCCTGAGATATCTTTTACTGCCACCATAACCCCGGAGACAGGAATTCCAGACTGATCGGTTATTTTCCCGCTTAAAAGGCCAGCCCCATTTGCAAATATTTCTTCCCCTAAGTATGCGTCTATGCCCGAAATATTCCCCAGCAAAAAAACCGGGGTTGCATTTTCCCATTCAAGTGCCTGATTATAAAATTGCGGGATATGCCCGGCCGAATAAAAAAGCACATAATAGAATCCTTCCGGTAAACCTGCTACAAGATAATTCCCGCTGGAATCACTAACTGCATAACCAAAACGGTTAATGTCGGAACCAAAAACTGCAATGAATGAACCAGAAAGATGGTTCCCGAGATGGTCGTAAACTGTTCCGGAAATTCCATTATTGGTCTGTTGCACGACTGAGAGGCTGAAATCAATTCCTGAAATAACAGAATCCTGCCCTGCAAAAACCATGATTGGGTCTGCAAGAAAAAAGGCCGGTTTATTATTCCAATACTCTTCCTGATATCCGGGATGAACGGCAGCAGCTCTAAATTCGCTCATTGGAGCGGCTACATTTTCGACGAGCAGAGTATAATCGCCGTTGATATTTGTGTTTGTCTGATAAACTACTGTGAGCATACTCGAAAGATTGACATATGTTACAGTCGCACCTTCAATCGGAGCGCCTTCATCATCAGTAACTTTGCCGGTAAATAAAACATCCATGGCAGTTCCCTGAATATCAGGAAGACCGAAATCAATACCTGTGATCGTTGAATTTTCGAGGACTGAGATAACCGCTGCATCACCGATATTAACTACATTATCGAAATATTCTCTGTAGTTATACGGGCCGCCATTGTTAAAATATCCGTATTCTGCAGAGACCAGATAGTCCCCCGGCAATACTGAAAGCTCAAAACTTCCATCGGGACCAGTCAGAAATGAAGTAAAAAAACCTGGCTGATTAACGGGAATACAGCCAATCAAGATTTCGGATAATGGCTCACCAGTGTCATCGGAAATTACTGTTCCCTGAATTCGCCCATAATCAGGAATAAACTCAGGCTGAAGAATGATCTCTTTATATATACTGTCGCCATTCGCTATAATTTCTTCAGGAACTGTGGGTAAATATCCCGGCGCTGAAGCTTCAATGTAATAATTCCCGGCAGGTACATTGCTGAAAATGAAAAAGCCTGAGGCATCAGAATTCACTGAAATAGCCATACCTGAATTCGAGAGAGTGACACCTGCATACGGCACATACATTGCTCCGTTTGGACCGGGACTCTCTGAAAGTGTTCTTCCAAAAATTTCTGTACTTCCAAAAGAATAAGGAAATAAATGAACAAAATAGTTTTGTATCTGTGATGACTGAGTTATTGTCAGCATTTGATTTGAGTAATAGGAATCGTACCCTGGCGCATCTACTCTGATCGAATATGTCCCGGGAGAAATATCTGTGAATAAAAACTTTCCATCCGGACCGGTAACTTCAGTTAATATGAAGCCGCTGTTAATCCCCATGAGATTTATAAATGCGCCGGGAATCGGAAGACCTGATAATGTGTCAAAAACAGCACCGGAGAAAAGATTCTGATATGTAATATTGCCGGAGAGAACAAAACTAAGTGTTAAAGGTTCACCAACAAATATGGGGCCCTGATTAATGCTCTGAAATCCGGGAGCACTGACATGAAAGAAATAATTTCCGGATTGCTGAACTGTCAATGAAAACTCGCCTGCTGAATTGGTTAATGTCATTTGAGGGTTGACTAAAGAGTCTGCTGGCAGTGCTACAATCGTCGCGCCGGCAATTAAAATGCCGGAATCTGATATTACAGTTCCATTAACCTGCACCCCCGAAACCATCTGGCCATATCCGGCTAATACTAATGCCAGATAAACAACAGCGAAACATAACTTTTTCATTTTAGCTCCTCGGATTACAATCGGTAACTCTATTGATATCGGAATGGGGAAATTATTTTGGAATCGATAATAACTTAAACAAAAATCGAAACGAATTCAAGGGATATTACAAAGTACTCTATTGAGAAGATATTGAAATATTCCGGATTTATAAACAATTTTCATCAATTAAACTATTAAGAAAGAATTTGCTCCGGCACCGGTAAATATGATTTTTCAGTAATTCAAACCAACGACCTCAACCATCTGATCCTGAAGATTCCGGTGAAAATTGGCACCTTTAGATTTGAACTCCATCAGAATGGATATTATTAAATCTTCTCCGCTGGAAGTTGTGAGATATCCGGAAAGGCTGCTTACTCCATTCAGTGTTCCTGTTTTCCCTCTGAATTTACCCTTTAACGCAGGCTGATTTATTCTATCTTCGAGTGTGCCGTCAATCCCGGAAACTGATAAGGAATTTGTAAACGCTTCTGCGGCCTCGGCATCAAAATACATATTTTCAAGAACACCGCAAATGGCTGCTGCTGTTACCTCGTTGAACCGGGAGATTCCACTGCCGTCAACAACAGCGGTACCGTTATTCCAGATTCCTTTTTCTTCAAGAAAATTAAGTACCGCCTGCGTTGCATAGAATGAATTTCCTTCTTTGCTGCTGAACTCGGCACCTGTCAGTTTAAAAAGACATTCAGCCTTAAAGTTATCGCTACGTTTATTTATCACTGCAATCATTTTCTCAAGCGGTGTATCAAATGAATTTAGTTCGATCACTCCTTGTGGTGTAATACCGGTGGTGGGTTCACCGGTAATTGATATCCCTCTTTCTTTCAACTTATCCAACAAAATATATGCAGCATAAAGCGGTGGATTTTCAGCGAAGGCTCTAAGAAAATATGGTGTGCGGCGTTTCCTTATACTTCCCGTAAGATTTATAGTAATATCATTCCCATTGAATACCACCTTTATTCTGGGAGTCTTTCTTGCACTTACGATTTTCACTTTATTATTCAGCGTTATCCTCGAAGATTTGGGAAATAGCTCTACATCCGGCGCCTCTCCGACCGATTTGTTGGAATTAAATTTGACGACTATGCTGTTATTTTCCAGTATCATTGCAGAAACCGGGGGCAGAACAACATTCGCTTTTTCCTTTTCTATCCAGTCGTCTCGTCTGTATAATTTATCAAAATATGAATCGTCAGCGATAATGTCCCCTTTAATTTCTTTAACACCTGCCTCTGCCAGCCTGATTACCATCGAGTCAAGATCTTCAGACTTAAAGAACGGATTGCCAAATCCTTTAAGATACAGGTCACCATTAATAACCCCATCATTGAGGTATGCATCAGCAGAATACAATTTAGTTGATACAAGAAAATCTTTACCAAGATAATTCACCGCAGCAGCTGTGGTGAATATTTTTGTATTTGAAGCCGGAATCATAGCCACACGGCTGTTTTTTTCGTATAACGTATCGAGGGTATTAGGATTATAGATCAGGATCGAATACTTTGTTGATATAGGAAGTTTCCCCAGGAGATCATTAAGCTTATCCTGATATGAGAACTCGCCAGGAGTTGCTCCAATAAATAAAAACAGCAGAAAGAATGCGAATATTTTTTTGATCATTTGATAATTATATTAGGAAAGACTATTTATTCGTAAAAAAATCTTGTAAATATAAAAACAATTGTGGAAATTTAACCCCTTTGTTTTTTAAAACTGGAGCAATTAATGCAAAAGCCGGAAAAAGCCTACAAAAATATTGATTTTCTTACTTCACCCGAAGGAAGAACTGTTAGGATTTTATCAGAATTCTACGAACCAAAAGCAAGATTTGAAAAGTATCATATCATGGATACTGTTGTTTTTTTCGGTTCAGCCAGGATTTCTGACGCTGAAAGCGCAAAGCAAAAATATGAGGCTGCAGTAAAAAAATATGATTCTGCCGATCCGGAAGGTGCAAAACAGATTAAAAACGCTGCAACAATGCTCACAATGTCCAAATATTATGAAGATGCAGTTGAATTATCAAAAAAACTGACTGAATGGTCGCTCGCATTAAAATCTGATAAAAAACGATTTATCATATGCTCGGGCGGAGGTCCTGGGATAATGGAAGCCGCAAACAAAGGCGCACACCTGGCAGGGGGACATTCCATCGGGCTGAATATTAGTATCCCATTCGAGCAATTTGTCAATCCTTACGTCGATCCTGAATATGCTTTTGAATTTCATTATTTCTTTATGCGTAAGTTTTGGTTTATGTATCTGGCTAAAGCACTCGTGGTTTTCCCAGGAGGCTTCGGGACACTCGATGAACTTATGGAACTTCTTACACTCCAGCAGACAGGTAAGATTAAAAAGCCCTTAAAAATTATCATATTCGATAAGAAATACTGGGCAAAAGTTATTAATCTTGAAGCAATGGTGGATATGGGCACGATCTCGGAGTCTGATCTTGATCTTTTTGATTTTTGTGATACTGTTGACGATGCCTTTAATAAAATGACTGCTCATTTTACTGAGCATTATATTAACAAAGGCAAGGGATAATAGAGAGTTCTCTGTTACTTGCCGTGACAGGTTCACTGCTCTGATTGCCCCTGAACATTGACCTCAGATGGTTATGTTTGCACTCAGTTCAGCAAATATGATATTAGAATGAAAGAATTTATAAGATCAACCTGATTTAAAACGAAAAAATCCCCTTCCGGGGATTTTTTCATTGGTTAAAACATACTAAAAACTAATTATCTCTATTGTTTTCGCGATGAGAACGTCTTTGAGCCTTGATTTTTTCCATCCTTTTTTCGACGGAAGGCTTGACGAAAAATGTTCTCTTTTTAAATTCTTTTAAAACACCTGAACGTTCGTATTTTTTCTTGAACCTTCTTAGAGCTTTATCAATATTTTCGTTTTCCTGTACGATTATTCCAACCAATTAAATCACCACCTTAAAAATTATTTAGTTTTTAAATATATTGAATAAACAGGTTGATGTCAAATTATCCGGGGGTTCCTACAAAGATGCGGATATAAATTCACTTGGTAATTCTTCTTTATCAAAATTTGCAAACAGCATAAATATTTTGTCATTATTCTGCCAGATATATGAGCAGTTTTCACCATCGGTCACTTTCAAATAACTATGCCCGGCCAGATAGTCAATTAAATCCCGTGAAAGGTTGAGTTCATTTTTATTGCTGCATGATACATTTTCTGCCTGAAAAAGATATATTATCTGATTACCGCCACCTGAATAAACATTATGTGCATACTTTCTTCCACTGCATTCAGAAACCACAGAACCGGAGAGTTTCCATAAGTGTGGAGTTGGCAGATCTGGTAAATATTCGACACCGGAATCATGCAGAAATTTTTTATTCTCTTCAATATCCGAACTCGAAAGCTGAGGCAAAAGTTTACCTGCAATTATTGATGAAAAATTTGCTGATGCCTGAACATACATATTGTTTTCACCGGATTGCAGTTTTATGAGGTCAGATGCCTGATCTGAAAATGTATCTGAATATAGATATGCAAAACCTAACACTAATAAAACTGTTGCAAAAGCGATCACCGGATGATTGGAAAAAGCACCGAAGTAGCCGGACGAAAATAAATTATATTTTTTCCTGGTCCGCGTTTCATTTTTAAGCGTTGACGTAATTTTTTGCATCAAAACTGTTGGACAAGTCCCGGAGGCAAACCTTTCTCTCATAAGAGATTTAATTCCGGTCTGTATCTCATACTCCAAACCGATTTCCTCATCATTCCGGATCAGTTCGAAGAGTACCTTTTCCCGGCTTTTATCTCTGATTTCTTTATCTGCTAAAGCTGTGATATCTTCAAGTATATCTTTATTCATATCTTCCATTACTAAATACTATTACTGGGACGATTCTTTATTAATAAATCCCCTTTCACCTGCATATTTGTATAGTTTTGAATACAACATTTTTCTTGCTCTGTGAAGCCTCGATCGGACTGTGCCAACAGGACAATCAACGAAATCAGCAATTTCCTCATAGGTAAATCCCTCAATATCGCTCAGGATAATTACCGTCCTGAAATCTTCAGGCAATGATGAAAGTGCCGATGATATCTCATCATCCAGAAGATTGCTGAAATCATCCTGAACCACATGAGAACCTTTAATATCGGATGCTTTAATATTCTCATAAAAATTCTGGACATCTTCATAATCAACTTTATCCGGTTCTTTAACATTTTTACGGTAATCGTTGATAAATGAATTCTTCAATATCCTAAACAACCAAGCTTTACAATTAGTGCCTTTTTCAAATTTCTCAAAAAATCTGAAAGCCTTGAGATAAGTATCCTGCACAAGATCATCTGCCGTATCGGGATCACCTGTCATCTTGAGAGCAAAATTATAAATCGCATCCATATGGGGAATAGCTTCTACTTCAAACTCTTTGTAAAGTTGTTGAAGTGCTTTATCATCCCTTTGTGATTCGACTGTAAACATAAAATGTCTATTTAGTAACGAAAATATTATTTTTTAGGTTCACATCACCCATTAAAGGATTAAATAAGAACCCGTTTATAACTACAAACCTTGTTTTGCCATTCGAAGTAATAATAAAATTTGCAGGTAATCCAGTCCGTATTTCCGGAATAAACCCGATGCCTGAAGCAACAGGGACAATCGGAAACTCAGGATAGTCCGGAATGCCAGATATATCCAGGACATTAGCAAAAAGGATTCCATTCTGCAGAGCCTCAGAATAATTCAAACGGAAATATTCATCCGCTCCGGCGATTTCTTCCGGTAAAAATCTTCCGGGTTCCAGATAACAGTTTTCACAGCTTAGTTCCTGATGACCATAATACTTGCCAAGATCACCTATATCCTCAATAATCCCCTTGAAAAATATTCTCCCGGAGGCAGTATCGGGTACCCGTTCGAAATTTATACCAATATCAATTTTATAATTTTCTTTTTCAAATTTAGTATTTATTTTGGTTAAAAGCAGATCGAAGAGCAGGCGTTTGTTTTCAGGAATCTCATCATACGGCTGATAATCTTTATTATGAAAAGTCCCTTCAGCGATAACACCAAAAGCTTTTAATAAGGAAATAAAATTCAATTTCCTGAGATACTGTTTGTCTTCATCGCCCGTCCACCCCCCGGATTCGATTAGAATTGTTGAGGTTCCCCATTTCGAAAAATTATCTCCAAATGCCCTCTCCTCAAACTCATCATCATATCTGGCAACATGTCCGGGAATATATTTTTGCAATTCTTCATTAATCGAACAGATAACAGCCATAGCATTCCCGCGGACAGTATTTATTTGCCTCTCTGAGTTATAAGCTGGCGCTAAAAAAGCTAATGCAGTCGTTCGATTTGTTTTTCCAGCGGTGTTATTAGGACTCTGATCGTGTAAATTAAAGCCGAAATCAGGTTTTATTTTTCTGTGAATTTCTTTTAGTATTCTTGATTCGGGAGCCTGGAGTCTGAGGGCATCTCTATTAATATCAATATCCTGGGCATTCCTCCTGCGAAACAATCTTGCACCATCGGGATTTAGCATGGGTATAAAGATGATTGTACTCCTTTCCGCAAGAAATCTCCGGAAATCGTTGTATTTATCATTTGTGACCAGAAAATTCATTATATCTGCAATTGCCATAGTGGCAGTTGGTTCATCCCCATGCATCTGCGACCAGGCAAGTATTTTGACCGGTCCGTTGCCGTATGTATAACTTCTTATTTCACGGCCTTGGAAAGATTTCCCGATTTGCTCCATTCTGAAGAACTGCGAATTATTATATGCGTCTAAAACATATAAGAGTTCATGCTGATTGAACCATCTTTTCGTAATTTTCTTTTCATAATAATTGCCGTAATCTTCGTAAAGATTTGAAATTTCTGAAGTCTGCGCCATTGTTATTGAGAAAGTGATAAAAAAAATAATTAATGTTTTCATTTTACTTCTTGATATTTCATATTTGTAAATTATGCATTTAAAATGTAAAATAAATGGAGAAATAACGAATTGAGTACAAATACATTAAAAATAGGTTCAATATTGCCGGAGTTTAATCTTAGGGCGACTGATGATAACCATTATTCATCAGAATCATTTCCGGATAAAAAGGCAGTTCTGGTTTTATTTTCATGTAACCACTGCCCTTATGTAAGAGCCTATGAAAAAAGGATTATTGAATTAGCCGATAAATATAAAGGTGAACTTATTATTCTTGCAATCAATTCTAATGATGCCGGTGCTTATCCTGAAGACTCATTTGAAAAAATGAAAGAAAGGGCAAAAGAACAGAATTTCAACTTCATATATTGTCGTGACGAAGATCAGACTGTGGCTAAAAAATTTGATGCAACACATACACCGGAATTTTTCCTGTTCAATGAGAAAAGAGTTCTCGTTTATCATGGGAAAATGGATGATAACTGGCAGGATGCTCTCAGTGTAAAAACACGCTATCTCGAAACCGCATTAATTGAATTGCTAAGAGGGGAAACAGTCTCAGCACCGGAAACCTATTCTATTGGATGCACAATTAAATGGAAAAATAAATGAAACAATTACAGCAATTTTTTTTAGTCATATTTATTACAGTATTGAGTTTACAGGCACAGGGTGTATCAGTTAATCTGCTTGCAGCTTCGCCGCAAGGTGAATTCAGGAAAAATGTGGACCGGTTAGGATACGGGATACAGCTTGATGCAACATTCTTTTCTCCGGATAAAGTTAGGCCTGTCGCCTTCGGTATCAATATTAATTACCTTGTTTATGGCGAAGAAAATGAATCGAGACCATTATCTCTGACAATACCGGATGTCCGCGTTGATGTAAGCAGAAAAAACAGTATGCTGAATTTTCAATTATTAACGAGGCTCTCTCCTTTCAGTGGGACAGTAAGACCATATCTGGACGTATTTGGAGGAGGAGCTTATATCTACACATCAACTTCTGTCGATAGCGAAGTTGATGACAGGGATGTTTTCGAGTCGAATAATTTCGATGATTTTGCCTGGACATATGGTTACGGCGCAGGGTTACTTTTCCGGGTCGCAGAAAACCTGGGGGATGTTCGCAGGTTATTTGTAGATCTCAGGGTTAGATCAAACTATTCGAGCGAAGCTGAATATCTTAAAGAAGGAGCGGTAATTATCAATTCTGCTAACGGAAACGTAAGTTATAATGTTTCAACATCAAAGCTTGATTATCTCAGTTTTCATATTGGGGTCTATGCTGCATTAAACTAATTGAAGAAGTTGCAAATTGCAGGGGTTTCACGATGAAACCCCTGCGATAAAATCTCATTGCTCAGGCTTTTAATGCCTCATCAAGTGAATCATATATTTTAAATAACGGCAGAAAACCAGCTATTTCAAAAACTTCCATAATATGACTTTTAAGATTACACAAACTAATTTTACCGCTTTTTGTTTTTATTTTTTTTGCCCCGAGCAAAAGGACACGCAACCCGGAACTGCTGATATAATCTAACTGACTGAAGTTCAGCAGAATGTTTGTTTCGCCTTCATCGATAAGAGATAAAAATTTTTCTTCGAAAGCATTAGAAGTGCTGGCATCAAGCCGGCCGGCGAGGCTTAATATATAATGGCTATCCTGTCTTTCTTCAGAAACGTTCATGTTTTTCCCTTTAGTTAAATTATTTTTTTTTCTTTAAAGTTAATATATTAAAATTATTTTCTCTTCTGTAGCTTATATGATCGATTTTTTTTCGTACAAAATATATCCCAAGTCCCCCAATCGGTTTATCCTCAAGAAGAATACTCGTATCGGGATCAGGATTTTCAAGCGGGTTAAATGCAATACCATCATCTTTGATGTTTGTGATAAGAAACATATCATCCTCTTCCAGACACACTTCGATAATATGTTCTCTATTATCAGTAAAACCATAATTGATGATATTCGTAACCAACTCGTCAATTGCAAGATTAATGTCATAAATGAGAGATTCCGGGAAATTTCTCATTTGCGCCAGTTGTGTCAGCGCTTCAGAAATCCTCTGCAATTCATTAAGATCATTTTTAATATTTAAATTAATACAGTACACTTTTTGTCAAACAAATTCTCCTAAAGCTATGAAAAAAGTACCAGAAATTAAAAATTTATTTCATAATATTCCCGATAAATTACCCGAAGAGTTGATTGAAATAATCTTTCAAAAGGAAAATTTAAAAATTGAGAGAATTGTATCAAAAGGACACTTTTCCCCTCCGGGCTTCTGGTATGAGCAGAATGAACATGAATTTGTTCTGCTGTGTGAAGGAGAAGCATCAATCGAATTTGAAAAGGGGGAAACCGTTCACTTAACTAAAGGCGATTATTGTTTAATTCCGGCTATGGTCAGGCACCGGGTCAATCACACTTCAGAGAAAGAAAATTGTGTGTGGTTCGCTATATTCTTTATATGATTCACAGCTATATACTGGTAAATTATTTTTCCGGAAGCATTTATGCTGCTTCAATAAAAAAAGTTCTTTCACTATAAGTAAAAGAACTTCTTTTCATTGAAAAACAAATCATTAATAACTGTCTTTAACCTCTTTTGAGATTTCCGGAGAAACCAGCAGCCTTCCGCATGATTCGCAATTATAGAGGCGTTTGTTTTGTCTGATTTCCAACTGACGCTGTGGCGGCACAACGTTAAAGCAGCCGGTACAGGCAGAACGGTCAATAGTAACAATTGCTTTACCATTGCATGCTTTTCTCACCCGCATATATTGATTGTAATCGCCCTGTTTCAGTATAGAAACAACCTGCGATCTTTTATCAGTTAGTTTTGCTTCCTCTCTCTCATTTGCTTCGATAATCTTTTTAAGTTCAGATTCTTTAATGTCTAATTCTTCCTGAAATGTACTCAATTGCGGTTCAACATCTGCAACTTCTGCTTTCAGTCTTTCAATTAATAAATCAAGAGCTTTGTTTTCATTTTCCAGTCTGACAATTTCTTCCTCAGCCTTGTCAATTGATTTTGTCAGAGCATCGTATTCCCGGTTGTTCCTCACCTGATAAAGTTGTGATTTGAACTTGACCAGATCGGCTTTGTGCCTCTCAATCTCGTCTTCATTAAAAATCATCTTCTTTCTTGATTCATCTTTCTCAACCTGCCTCTGTTCGACGAGATTCCTGATGCTGTCTATCTGATTTTTCAGATCATAAACCGCAGCCGGAAGATCGCCTCTCATCTCTTCCAACTGATCGAGTTCATCATCGATCATCTGCAGCCGGTACAACGTTGAAAGTCTGTTTATCACTTTTTATCTCCAGTAATTATTATAAAACTTGATTGGATTTGTATTCATCTTTGTAATGAAAATATCAATTTTCTCTTTTACTATAATTTTCTTGACTAAATTCAGTAAAGTTTCCATTGCAGGAAATTCTGTTTCATAATGCCCTGCATCGATGAGCAATATTTTGTTTTCAGCATCTTGGAATGTATGGTACTTAATATCAGCTGTAATGAATGCATCGGCTCCGGCTGAGATTGCGGTGTGAAGCAGATCTGCCCCGCTCCCTCCACAAACTGCAACAGTTTCAATAGTATCATTTTCCCCGCCTGTGTATCGGATATTGCTTATTTTCAAGACATCACAAACATGTTTCAGAAATTTATCCGTTTTAAAACCCTCTCCCAATTTCCCGATTAAGCCTGCTCCAAAATTCTGGTTGGTGTTTTTCAGCGGATATACGTCATAGGCAGGCTCTTCATATGGATGAGCAGCAACCATCGCATTTATTGCTTTAGTAAGGTTCCAACTGTCGCAAACAACCTCGATCTTTACTTCTGCGACGGTTTCATATCTGCCAGCTTCGCCGATCACAGGTGTAGTTCCCTCAGAACCCCTGAACGATCCCGTTCCCCCTGAGCTGAAACTACATTCAGAATATCCGCCAATAACACCAGCTCCGGAATCGAACAATACGCGGGCAATTGTATCAGCAGCTTTTGCCGGGACAAAAACCACGATCTTAAAAAGTCCTGCTTCAATCGGGGCAAGATACCTGATATCCTTAAGTTCCAGAAGGTCAGCCAGTTTATGGTTGACTCCATTTAAAGAAAAATCGAAATTTGTGTGTGCTGAAAAAAGTGTGATATCATTTTTGATAAGGTCTCTGATAAGGTCTGATCTGTAGTCTTTTCCAAACTTTAGCTTTTTGATGCTGTGAAAAAGCAGCGGATGATGAGTGATTATGAGGTTAGAATCTGTTTCTATGGCTTCGCGGATAACTTCTTTTGATATATCCAGGCTTATGAGGACATTTTTGATTATCTGCTCCTCCGATCCGACCTGAATTCCCGGGTTATCTGAACTCCAGGCTGCACCCGGCGGGTAAACATTTTCAATATTTCGTACCAGTTCTTTTATCTTCATATAAAAAAAAATGCACCCCGTTTTTTGGTGGTGCATCTTAATTTTTCTTTTAGTCTAAACTAAAAAAAAGAAATTCTTTATATCTCTGTGCGTAAATGTAGTTATTCATAAATTTAAGTAATCAAATATACCGAAAAAATCGAGATTTTCAATCCATATAAATTCCGGGTTCAATAATTTTTCTTGTTCTTAATTCAATCTAATAATCCTTCGATTACCAATAAACCGGCTCATTATTTCCAGTCCGTTTGTATGAAGATGTTGTCCTCCGTGACTTGCACAAATATTTTCGGCAACAAAAACATTCTGACCAGCCTCAAAAAGTTCAACTGCATTCTTCAAAACGCATATTTCAGTATCAACTCCGCATAATATTACAGAATCAATATTATTCCGTTCGATAAAATTCAGAAGAACAGGCATCGGGATTGTGTAGGAATTTTTTTCGATAACAATGGACCGACCGGATGGACAAAAAGCAAACCCCGTTTCATCGGTTCCCTCGTAAAATTTCGTCCACCCCATAAGTTTGGAATGTGGCGAGAGAGGAGTGTTAATAAATTTTGTCGCCACAACGAATTCAAAACTTTCTGCCACAGATTCAATCTGCGGAGGCAGATGCTTAGTGAACTCATTGATAAAGCCATTCTGCAAATCAATAATAAGCAGACAAGCCGACTTCTTCAATTCAGTGTTTCCTGACCATCCTGAGCATTTTAATGTTAATCACAAGAAAACGAATAAACTGCCAGATCAGATTAACTCTGATATGTTTTGTGAATTTGGTTGGAACAGGCGGATAATATGTCTGTTCGAAAGGTGTTCTTGTATCCATTTTCTCTCCTCTATTCAGGCACGATGCGCCACATTGGATTGGCTTTCGCTTTGTAAATAAATGCATAATGTAAAAGGTGTTTTATCCAGTGCCCGGCTAATCCAATTTCTCCGGTAGTGTAGTTAAGCGACCTGCCGGTATCCGGATATTTATTAAAATCGGGAACTATCGGATAAACGGTCATCGAAACTGCCGAGCCGTTGAACGGGCTAGCTCCGGCAGAAGCAATACATGCCGCCCCCATTTTCGCCATTGAAGCTTTTCTTGTGGGAGTTTCACTTCTTCCATTCATCATATCAAGAATACTGTATACAACTTCACGCGCCATCACCCCTGAAGGCATTCCCGTTCTGGGCGGAGTCGGAAATATTGGTGTTCCGGATGGACTCTTCGCGGGTTTGGATATTGAATGAGGCGGAGCAAAAGCAATTCCGACAGCAAACATATTCTTATATATCGGGCTCTGATATGTTGAAGGCCAATCTTCCGGACTCCATTTACTAAATTCTTTTGCTTCATAATTACCATCTACAATCATAAATCCATTAGGAGCAAAAACTTTCGAGGTAATATCTTCGGAATTCCTGCCGAATGCTTTAAGTCCGACCCCGGAAAATGGCGGAAGCAGCATCGAAAAGTCGAATTTAACAGATTTTTCCTCACCTTCAATTGTTTCGTAAAAAGCCTCGCCCTTATCAACTTTTTTCAAATGCGCCCGTGTAATCCACTTTATTCCTCTCTCGGTATAGAGTGATTCGGTAAAAATTCTTGAATGGGTTATATATCCACCTTTTTTAATATGCATACCCCCCATACCAAAATCGCCTAGCTCCTGTTCATTGCTTATCCAGATAATCTGAGCCTGGTTTCTAACCCCTTCCCTTCTGAGAACGTGCTCAAGATTGAATATATACTCAAACGCGGCCCCCTGACATGTACACATCCCATGTCCGGTTCCAACAAGAAACGTCTGTTTCTCTCCTTTTTTCATCATTTCAATCCGCTGTTTCAACTGTTCCCAGGTGTGAGCAGCGTGATCATAAGTACACACAGAAAGACTGTTTGCCGCAGGGCCAAGTCCTTCGGTGGCTTCGAACTTTAATTTTGGACCCGTAGCATTCAAAAGGTAATCGAAATTTACTTTCTCTTCCGTACCCTTTTTCTCAGGTGAAGTGTTCTCGGCAATTATATAAGGCTGCGATGAAGATTCATCTCCTTCGGGGTGCACTGATACAGCCTTTGCCTGGACAAAATTTATTCCCAGTTTTTTATAAACATCCTTAATGTTAAAAGTGACTTGTTCGGGAGTCATAACTCCCACACCCACCCAAATATTAGAGGGGATCCAATTCCATTTTGAATTTGGAGAAACAACTGTGAGGGTATGCTTTTTACCCATTTTGTTATAAGCATGAAGTGCCGCTGTGTGACCGGCAATGCCAGCTCCGAGTATTACCAGTTTAGCCATAAGTTCCCCGGTTAATTTATTGTAATATTATTTTGTGTTTATCTGTTTTACTTTTATTCCTTATCAGAACTTCCGGATCTTACTTTAATAACCGTCTTTTTAACTTCCATACCTTTCCTGCAGGCAATTCCTGGAAGATGGACTTCTCCGGGATAAATAACGATACAAGATCTGCCCTCAATTAAAAATTCACCTGATTCTTTTACGCTGTAAAGTCCAAAATCATTTTCATAACTGTATTCCTGAACAACCCGGGAATTCTTCATTTCAGCTATCCTGATATTTTCCTTTCCTTCAAAAACGAAGTGAATATCAATATTTCTAACATGTGCTTCAAAATTTCTGTTTTCGGCATCCGATGTGACATAAACCTGATTAATTGCAAATACGCGGTCATCATCAATAAAAACTTTGTTAGTTTCTCCTGCTCTAAGATTATCGAAATCCTTATTTCCGAGCTGACTTAAATACCTTAAACCTTCAATAAGCGATTCGTCAAGACTACCGCTCTCTTTAATTATCTCATCGATATTCAGAAATAGTGCCATTTAAGTATAATTGATTGTTTCCAAATAGTTAAAATATTTCAAATTTTTACACGGTATTGATTTTTCATTTTTCAACAATAATATCTTTTCTGTTCCTGAAATTATTCCATGATGAAAATGATTTTCTCATAAAAATTTCATCGTATCCATCCTTCACGTAATTACAAAGCCGTCCGACTATTTCAAATCCTTTTCGAGAATAGAGATTGATTGCCCCAGAATTGAATTCAGAGACACAAATAAACACATTTGGACTAATATCTGAGATTCTATTCACTGCAAAATCAAGTAAACGGGATCCCAAACCCAGATTCTGATAAGCCTCCAGAACTCCAAGTTGGCGGATATAACCCTTGAATGCTCCCTTGAGTTCAAGTAAAATAAAACCTGCGAGCTGAGAATCAGAATAGATTCCCCATAATTCTGTGAAAGGGTCTGTTAGTGCTTGCCGGAGTGTAGTTTTATCTAAATCGAGGGTGATCCATGGATCATTTGTTGCCATATACTGAACACAGAGTTCCAGTTCAGCATTTCCCGTAATTAAAGCTATGTGGAGACGGTTTGATAATTCTTCTCCCATTCTCCGCTTCTATTCTAATTCAGTTTTTTCGGTTTTCAGAATTTTGTATTGATTAACCGATAACGGTACAAAAGGGATTATCGCACCTACTAAAGTTGCAAGGATATCTTTCATATTAACAACGGTTCTCGGGTGGATTTCTGTTAAAGAAACCGGGAAAATCTGGTAAAGAATCAACAGCACAACGAGTGTAATTGAGATTGATATCTGGACAAATAGCCCGGCACGATAAAGAAAAACAAAAAATGCTGAAATAACACCGGCAGGAAAAGCCAGATTTGAAAGATAGTTAAACACGGATGCATTTTGAAGATGTCCGCCAGAAACCAACGCCTGGAAAATTTCATTCAGCACGAAAAGCATAATAAAAAATCCTGCAAACCAGATTAACTGATCCCGGCTTTTCTTGTCAATATATCTTTTGAATTCTTTCGACATCCTTATAATCCGAATTTCTCTGTATTTAACAAAAATAGTAATAATATTCCAATTATCTAACTAAAAATTAAGAATAAAATAAATTGTGGCTATGGTTCCACCCATTTACCATCTTCCGAGATAATACCAATAAGTTCATCGACGGCAATCCTATCACTGATATTTTTTTTTACAATCTCTTTTCCTCTGTATAATGTTATTCTACCGGGACCTGAACCAACATAACCATAGTCAGCATCTGCCATTTCGCCCGGGCCATTTACAATACAGCCCATAACTGCAATTTTCAGCCCCTTAAGGTGCTGTGTACGATTTCGAACTTTAGCTGTTACTTCAACAAGGTCGAACAGTGTTCTGCCGCATGACGGACATGCAATATACTCAGTTTTGGAAATTCTGACTCTTGCAGCCTGGAGAATTGTGAATGCGATATTAAGGATTTCTGCTAATGAATTGCCGGAACTCACAGGCATAATCCCATCTCCAAACCCGTCCATTAATAAGCTGCCAAAATCGGCTGCTGAGGCGAGAAGAAATTTCCTCTTATCCTCGTATTTTAAACTTAGTATCACCGGCAATTTTACTCCGGTATTATTCAGAATGTAAAAAGCCCTGCGGGCTTCATAGATATTCCGGATTTCGAGCAGGATCAGGAATTTTTGCTGTTTTAATATTTCGAAATTCAGGTTTTCGAGACAATGGAGATTACATCTGACTATATTCAGAACTGGTGATCGCCCTGGGATAGTTATTAATTCTTCAGGAATGAACAGCGGAATATACTGCATTGAAAGACCGTTGTCTGCCCAGTATGCCGCATCAACTGCAATTTTAAGCAATCCCGGTGGAGAAAAGTCAGGTGACATTTTCCCGGTATATATAATATCTGCCGCCATTTCATTCGAATTCCATTTATCATCAGCAGAATTGTAACTAAATCCGCAGTTCATTAAATCTGTATGGGAAATTTCGTCCCGGCTGCTGAGATCAAGCATAACTAATGGCGGATTAACTCCTCCGATATTTGAAACGATTTCACTAATCCTTCTCTGATAGCCAAATGGGTTGATAAAAACAGGCAAAGCCGGTATATGTTCAATATTGCTGTACTCAGTGGCTCTTTCAACAATTTCTATTGCAACAGGCGCTTCGTTGACAGAATCTTCAGTCAATGAAACCCGGACTGTATCACCGATCCCGTCAACAAGGAGTGAGCCTATCCCTGAGGAAGACTTTATCCTGCCGTCAATGCCGTCCCCGGCTTCGGTTACGCCTAAATGAAGCGGATAATCCATCCCTTCATCAAGCATTTTCGCTATAAGCAGTCTGTAAGCATAAACCATTACCTGCGGATTGCTTGATTTCATCGAAAGAACAATCTCGTGAAAATCATTTTCTCTGCAAATCCTTACAAACTCAAGTGCTGACTCAACCATTCCAGCCGGACTATCGCCATAACGGCTCATAATCCTGTCGGATAGTGAACCATGATTTGTTCCGATTCGCATCGCTGTGCCGTATTCTTTGCATATTTTAATAAGCGGGACAACCTTCTTTCTTATCCGGTCAATCTCCTGTTCATACTGGAGATCAGAATATTCAATGATCTTAAACGCCTTTTTATCTGCATAATTGCCGGGATTTATTCTTACCTTTTCAACAATTCTTGCGGCTATTTCTGCTGCATTGGGAGTGAAGTGGATATCTGCAACCAAAGGTTTTGTATATCCCTTCATAACTAGCATTTTTTTTATATTTCTGAGGTTCTCAGCTTCCTTTATGCTGGGAGCAGTAATCCTGACATAGTCACAACCGGAATCAAAAAGCTCGATACTTTGGTTAACGGTAGCACTCGTATTCATTGTGTCAGTTGTCGTCATCGACTGAATCCTTATCGGATTATCGCCGCCGAGCGGGATTTCCCCTATCATAACTTCCCTTGTTCTGAAACGTTTATATGCTGCCCAGTTTTTAATAAAATCGATGTTTTCTGTGTAAGCCATCTCTCGTCTATCTATTAATCAATGAAATAAGAATCCGCAGAAATTCCCGTGCATTATGGGCTGCGGATGCCGTTAGAATATTTTGATCAAGAACAACTTCTTCTTCCCTTAACACCACATTATATTTCTGAAGTTCTACTCGATATTTCGGATGGCAAGCTGCCGACCTGCCCGTTAATATACCTGCAGATCCCAGAATGACAGGAGCCGCACAAATTGCGGCAATGGTTTTTTTCTGTGTGTTGAAATCCTTCAGTGCTCTGATTAAAAGTAAATTTGAAAAATATTTGGACACACCGGGTCCGCCAATAAGCACCATTGAAGTAAAATTCGCAGCCTTAATATTTTGGAGTGGTATTTCAGGCTTCACTCTGGATCCGTTTTCCGCGATGCATAACCCTCCTGTATCTGAAGTAATAAATATTGCTATGCCCTCTCTCTTAAGTCCTTCGGAGATTATTGAATATTCGAGTGGGTCAAAAGCTTCGGCCGGAAGGAATATAAGGCACGACCGATCACTTATCTTTTTCCGTATGTCCGTTGTGGAAAATATCATTTCGTATCCGTAGTGAACACGTAGTAACCATTCTCAGGAATCATGATCATTTTATCTTTACTCAGCTCCCAATAACTATCGGTGAATATTTCTTTGTAATTGCCATCGGCTTCAGATGATCCGAGGTTGAACTGTTTTTCTGAATCTGAAAAATTCAGCATGACGAGAAGCCTTTCAGAATTAGTTTCCCTCATGAAAACAAACACTTCATCATTAAAACCGGTATCCAATAACTTGATCGAAGAAGCAGATGGTCTGTTTTTAAGTGCAGTATGTTCAGTTTTAAGCTGGCAAAGTTTTTTATAAAGCGAAACATACTTATATCCCGCCCAGTTTATTGTATCCTTATCGAAAAAGCGCAGACTTTTTTCAGAGCCGGATTCCTGCCCGGAATATATAAGAGGCATTCCATTTACCGTGAAAGTAAGCACGGTGAAAGCCTCAAAGTTTTTCCCTAACCTTTCGAATGCTGTTTTGTGCCATGAATTTTCATCATGATTGGAAGTGAAGGTCATACGCAAAGCATGGTCCGGATAGTTTTTTGTTTCATCTGAAAAATGTTGCCTGAGTGCGTCATTATTCGTTTTGCCCCGGGCTATATTATTCATGATATCCTTAAGCTGCCAGTTATAGGTCATATCGAAGGCTTTCTCATGAAGTTCAGGTTCCGATGCCTCGGCAAGCATAAAAACAGGTTTGATTGAAAATAGTCTTTCCCGGGTTTTCTGCCAGAAATCCAATGGGACCATCGCTGCAACGTCACATCTGAAACCATCCAGATCGAACTCTTTTATCCAGAATTCCATTGCCTGAATCATTTTTTCCCTGAGTTCGAGGTTCTCGTAATTAAGATCGATAACATCAGACCAGTCCGCGACTGGCGGGATAAAATTTCCGAGACTGTCTTTAGTATAATATGAAGGATTTGACTTAGTCCATTCATGATCCCACGCAGTATGATTTGCCACCCAGTCGAGAATAACATACATCCCCAAATCGTGGGCAGCTTTAACAACCTCCCTGAAATCAGTTTCGCTCCCGAATTCAGGATTAATCGCCGTATAATCCTTTATTGAATAATAACTTCCAAGTGTACCTTTTCTATTAATTTCTCCGATTGGCTGAAGAGGCATAAACCAGAGTATTTTTACGCCCATATTGCTCAGCCGCGGCAGATGTTTCTTAAAAGCGTTAAATGTTCCCTCAGGGGTGAATTGTCTGATATTCACCTCGTAAATAGTCGCATTTCTGCTCCATTCCACAGTTTCAGTCTGCTTTTCAGTTGAACAGGATATGAAAGCAAATAGAAAAAGAAGACCAGAGATACTCAGTGCAAAACGGATTATCTTCATAATTCTTATTGATGTTTGTTTTTGTTAATGTGTAAATTTACTTATAAAACTAAAACTTTTTTAATTTTTAGCAGATCGTTATGAAAAGAATATTTGCAGAACCGGGTGTTAAATTTTCAATCTCAATTGTCGGATTGTTTTTCACGGCAGTTATTCTCAGGGAATTACAGCAAATATTTATTCCTTTGATACTTGCGTATTTCTTATACTATGCATTTGAGCCGATGAATGTATATCTGAGAAAAAAACGCTTTCCGGCATGGTCAACAATGATAATTGACCTTTTTCTAATGTCAATGGTTTTTTATCTTGCGATAAGGTTTTTCTACAGTTCATTTCTCAATTTTTCCTCACAAATAATAGTATTCGAAGATAAACTTAATTCGCTGATTATGGAGACAGCGGCAGGTTTCGGGCTTAATGAACCGCCTTTTTCAAATTTTTCCATTTCAGATTTACTATCCGAGATGGATTTCGGGGGCATTGCATCCGGATTCTTTACATCAACTTTATCATTTATTTCAGCGCTTTTTTTCGTGGTTCTCTTTTTTATCTTTGTCAACAGCGGACATGAAAAATTTTTATCAGTGATAAAATCAAAACTTCTGGCCAGAAGGATAGAACAATCGTCAAAAAAGAAGAAAGATCAGGATGCGACAACCGATGAAAGCTATTCTGCGCAAGACCAGAACAAATTAAAAGCCGAAAGGGAAAATATGATCGAATCGGCAATTAAAGATATCAGTTCGCAGATTCAGAGATATATCATAATGAAATTCTTCATAAGTTTGTTAACTGGTATGGTAACTGGTTTCACGCTCTGGCTGTTTAATGTGGAATTTTTTATTGTTTGGGGGGTGATGGCTTTTATCCTGAATTTTATTCCCAATATCGGTTCTGTCATTGCTGTTTTGCTCCCGACACTAATGGCTGTAGTTCAGTTTGAGTCTTTCGGTTTTGCGCTCGTCGTTGGTGCAATTCTGCTCATTGAGCAGAACTTAATAGGGAATATTCTTGAACCGAAGATTTTGGGCGCAAAACTCGGACTGAACCCCTTGATGGTGTTACTTTCATTATTGATCTGGGGGTATTTGTGGGGCATCGTTGGTATGTTCCTTTCTGTACCACTCACAGCAATATTAAAAATAATATTTGATAATAACGATAGTAAGGATCTTAGATTTATCGGGAAATTGATGGAGAATTGACACAATTTCCCCTTCCTGGATTAAATTTTAATACTTCAGATTCCTTAACTAATCAAATATGCGAAGAATCATTCAAACTGCTTCTTTCCGAAGATCTTAAAATTTTTTCTTATACACTGCAATTGTACCCGGGTTGAGTCCCGTATCAAAAGATCCTGTCTTTTTCCCATTCAGATCAAATTTGATTATTTCACCATTCTGAATAAAGTCTTTGGGATTTCCGGCAAGAATTAATTTTTCTACTGGGTCATAGGCTAACGCATAGATAATTCCATATATCGGGTTTACAGTTGAAGCAGAAATAATAGCTTCTGTTTCTATTGACATATTATCAGGCTCTATTCTGAAAACGCCAAGAGAATTAGTTACCAGCAGGTGACTGTCTGTAAAGCATGCTTCTCCGGGATTCCCATCTATTAGAACCGAATCGACAGATACAAGAGTCGATGTATTTATTTTATAAACACCTCCTTTTCCGATTCCGTCATAAACTCCGGTACAGACTGCATAGATGTACCCATCGTTTCTGTTTACAAGGACTCTGGGATTAAATCCTATCTGAATATCACTGATCTTATTTCCATTTAATGTGTCGAAAACGCTTAAAGTATTCGAGGCGCCAAATCCTGAATTTGCGACAAATATTTTTCCTGCTGACTGTGTTATTCCTTCAGGATAAGCGCCTGTTTCGGCTGACCACACGATGCTTTTATTTATAAGATCGAGTTTATGAACTTTGTTGCTAAGCAGACTTGTAACAAAACCTGTTTTCGAAGAGGTTACGACCAGTTCTCTTGGACTTCCCCCCGGCCCCATATCTATTATGCCTTTGCTCTTATATGTATTCAGATCAACGATTTCAATTTTATTTGAGTTGTCAACAGCGATATAAGCAGTTGAGCCGAACACATCTAAATCATTTGCGGTATCACCCAGAGGATTGCCGGAATTGGCTCCGGAAAAAACATTGTTTGTTGCCAGACCGGTGTTAACATCATAAAAAGTGATTGAGGAATTATTCTGACCATATACACCTTCATTGACAACTATGTAACCAAATTCAGGTATAACGAGTGGAGGAGTTTCCACGGGAGTCTCACAGGAAACAATGACGAATACGAAAGATAAAAGTATTAATTTTTTCATATAAGATTCAGATTAAGTGTAAATGAATAATTTCGCAGAGGCATAGGGTATGATTGAATCACAAAATACTGTGCGTTTAAAAGATTATAAACAGTCAGGCTTGCTGATGCATTGCTGGAAAGAAGCGGGAAATTTATCCCGGCAGAGAAATCTGTAACCAGGTAACCCTTTAGTTTATTATGAGAATCGTTATCTGCCGTATAGTAACGGCTTCCGGCATACATAAGATCGAGAATGGTGAATATACGTCCGAAAATAAGTTCTGCATTAAGACTTACTTTATGCGAAGGTGTGTAGATGAGCCTTTTATTATAAGCATTGTCATTATCGTTCCCTGTTTTATTAATTGCATTCAGCCATGTATAATTCGCACCAAGTCTCAGTGTCCCGGGGAAGGGAGATGATGAGGCAGAAACCTCTAATCCATATGAACGCACAGTCCTGATGTTTCTCGGCACCTGAATAATTGCCCTGAAAGGAGTCCATACAATCAAACCATCACCCAGAATATTGAAATAGCTGATCTCCAGATCATATGATGAAGTCCTAGCCGAGATACCTGCTTCAAATGTTTTAAACTGTTCACGGGTCAGACCGGTATGGTTAAAAAGACTCGCATAATAAATTTCATTAAAGGTAGGGAATCTGTTATCGATAGAATAAGTAGTATAAAACCTGAAGGGGGACAAATATCGGGGACTATAACTTAACCCCGCAGAAACACCGTTTACTGATGTTTTTTCCGGGAAATCAGCATATTCAGTCTCAAAAATTAGTCCGGCATTTATGCCGCCATCAGTCTCTTTTTCGAAAATGTGCTCAAAAACGGCATTTATAAAAAAACCTCCCGATAATCTGTCAATACTATCACTTCTATAGGCGCTGAATATTTCTCCTGAAGAGTTCAGTTCAGCTTTCGCCAGATTAAGACCGGCACTTAATTTTGTACCCTCCAAACCAAATTCGAGTTTATTCTGTATTCTGAGATCTGAAGTTGAGGTCTTTTTCTCTCCGCTGCCTGATATCATTCTTCTGTCGGGATCAGCAAGAAAAAGTTTACTCCCGGACGCTGAGAATGAGAATGAATTAATAAGCCCGGAATCGAAATAATGATAATTATTAAGGATAAGCATCCGTGTTTCAGAACCGGAGCGTGTTTTACTCCAATCGTAATTATTTGAAACAACGAAACCCGGGAGACCATTTATTTTATCTGAATATTTAAGATATATTCTCGTGAGATTCGATTCATATGATTTTCCTGCAGATATTGAAAATTGCTTTTTATTAAGGAAAGCGTTTTCACGTGTGCGGGTCTGACCATCAAAAAAATAAGAATATCGGTTTGGGGAATTGACATTCTCAGCATTTATCTCAAGGAAATAGCTCCCCATGTTTTTCCTCAGAGAGAGAGCACTCGAAAAAAGCTGGTCTGAATCAGCTTTCAGGCTTATTCTGGTATGTGATGGAGTATCCCAGAGTCCGGATGTCATTTTTATCCTGCCCCCTGCTCCGGCAAAACCATCCTCAGGGCTGATCCCGTGCTGCATTTCAAGAATATCAATCATATTTGCCGAATGGTCAGAAAGATCGGCTAATCCGGTAGCGGCATCATTTATATTAATCTCATTAAAAAGTACTTCAGTGTTTTCGCTGCTAAGTCCCCTGAATGAAATTGTTTTTAACGAGCCTGAACCGCCGTATTCTTTAATGTATGTCCCGGAGAACCTATTTATCACAGTGGAAATATCGCGCGTAACAGATCTGATCTTATCATCAATAAGCACTCTCCCTGAACTTCCGAAAAGATTTCCTGGTTGAACCGCAGTCACTGTGATAAGAGGTATATTTAATGATAGCGGCTGCAATCGAACAATATAGATTCCGGCGCTTTTTAAATGAATCTGTCTGGAATGGTAAGATGTGTGGCTGACAATAATATCAGTTGGGAAAGTTGGAACCTGGAATTCTGCCACCCCTTCTGAATTAGTAAAAAATCTACCCTGCGGGAAAAGAATTTCCGCGTTAACCAGATTGGAACTCGTCGAAGAATCAATAACGGAAACAGTTATCTGCGCCTGGAGCCCAGAAGCCAGAAAAAATATTAAAACGGCAAATCTCAGAAAATTATTCATTTTCCGAAAAGATTATAGCCGGTAAAGTCGTGTTGTCTGAAAGGGTATAGTGACATTAAACAACCTCTCCCGCGAGGGTTAATAATTCAGAAATTAGCGGCAGGTCTCCTGGCTTCAGACATCTATATGCGCCTTCCCATCCCCGTGTAAACGGGGCAGTGGCATAAGCATAAGACCATTGGTCTGATACAGTTGCGGGGCAGCTCCGGATTTTAACCGGATTCCCTATTCTCCCTTTCGGGCACCGTTAATTTTATAAAAAGAACTAATGAAAGATAAGGGTTTTAAATCATCTTGAGCAAGAAAAACAAAATTCTCATTTTAAATAAAGACCATTAAGGCATTGTGGGATTATAAACGATTAATTAACAACATCCTGGTTTATATATTTCCTTTCAATCAAAAAAATAAGAATTGATCAGATTAAGTCTTTTATCAGCTTTGAATGACCTGCGGATATCCTGTTTAAGCAGTCTTCCGTCAGAATCGAGGTAGTTAATTATGACATCATACTCACCTGGAGGCAATTCAGTTTCTGCCGCAAACGAATAAGCCGGAAGCGTTATCCATGACCGGAGATCAGCATTCTCACTGATATCGGAAAGAATATTTGCAGCCGTCCCGGCAAGAAAACCAAGCAGATCGTTTGAATTTTTCTTTACTGCCTGCCCGATCTTCCCGGCGGCAATCCCTTTTAACACAGATCTGCTGACAGATTTGAAAAATGTAATGCTTTTTGATGACTCAAAAGTTCTTCGGGCTACATTAGCAATATTCTCCACTAATTCGGCTCTCAGCGTATCAACTCCCGGAATTTCAATCTCAATATCATGCACCAGTGTGCCTTCTTCCCTTAGTTCAGGGAATTCGAATTTGAAATTCCAGCCATATCTGGCAAAAGGAAAAAATATCGGTTCCACCCAGTAACCGGAGGGATCGGAAACAGTCACAAATCCGTCGAATGTCGTAATTCTTGCTCCCACAGGAACCTTACGGGGAGATTGCCCGGCAAAGATCAGAAAATTAATTCTGTTCCCGTTGTCAAAAGAAGCATTTTTAATAAAATCCGGAGAAGGAAAATCATAAATATCCGGATAGGTTTTCCTTGCCTGATCAAAACTTTCAAGAGATATGCGAGCCTTATCCTGCTCACGGTCGGCCCTGAATATTAGAAAACTAAGATAATTAGCAAGGGCGTTATTGTAGTAATCGATATCCCTCATGATTATAGACGCGTCTGTAGAATCAGCCGAATTCAGAGCATCAATATAATTTTCATTTCGGATATCGAGTTCTTTGAGTTTATCGTTGACGCTTCTTATCTCGACATAGGCTTCATCAAATTTATTCAGGTTAAGATAATTCAACGCTTTGAAAACACTTATATACAGATTTTCATAAACCTCACCTGAATAGTCGAGTGCATTATCATTCAAAAGAAGAGAGGTCGCTCCCTTGGAAATGCTTTTTGTGTATGCATCTTCAATAATCCTTTCAGCAGACTCAAACTCTTCAAGGCTTTTTTCATAGTCGCCTGCATACTGAAAAACCATTGCTCTTTCAAGTTTCAGAAGAAGTAAATCTTTATCTGCGAAACTCTCAGTGAATTTTTCGGAATTAACAAGGATTACTGCTTCTTCTTTTTGACCCGCTGCAAGATCATGCAGCAGCGGGTCATAATAATCAGTATTCGTCCGGATTGAGGCACAGCCAGTCAAAACGGTTATTAAAACAGCGGTAAACGCCGCTTTCTTAATTGAGAACATTTTATTTTCCGTTTTTACGGTTTATAGCTGTCTCTTTCTATGAATTTTTTAATTTTCTTATTACCCAGCCATACTTTCATATTCGTTTCAATGTCGATTAACTGAAGATCAACCTGGTATAAAATAACTTTTTTTCCATCTTCAAAATCAGCAACTGAGTTGATATCGCCGGCTAAAAGAAAATCAGCTCCAATTTCCTTATAGAACTGCTTAAATGTCTCTTTGGATGCAAAATCATTCTGATCTTTCCTTTCTTCCCGGACGTCATCCCTTTCCTCTTTTGCAGCCACAAAGGATACCTTACCGGAATTCAACAGTTCGCGTTCAATATCGTTTGTAAAAATCTCGACTTCAATCTGCTCGCTGCTTTTATTACGGACTTTTCCGACAATAACTACTGGTTTTTTACCCTTTTCTGTCATAAAATCTGTGAGCCAGGGTCTTTTCAGAGCATCTGTGACCATTTCCTCTGCCGTAAGCCTTGCGTCAGTATCGTTCCATCTTCCGCTCAGGTCAATAACTTCCGAGGTGTCAATCCTTTTAACCTCTTTGGAAGCACCGCAAGCAGCCAGAAGAACAGCTAAAAAAACCAATGTAAATGAACTGATAATTTTTTTCATATGAATATCTCCTTGAATTTTACCTGTTTGTTCCAAAATCATGCCAGCACCCGAAAACAATTAAAATGCTGCCATTTATGTGAATTACAAAATTATCGTGAATAAAATAATGAACATCACCGTATTATACTTTAGACAATATTTATTGTTTCTTGTAAAATTTTTCTCAAGAATTTCCCGATTTTTATTTCACAACACTGATCTCCTGCGAACCAAGAACCATTCCGCCGGGTTTTATAACTGTAATAACAAAATCGCCGGGTTGGGAAATAAAGATGCGCATATTTGTGAATTTCCATCCGGGTTTTATTCTGAAACGATTAATTTCGGGCGACCTGCGGGATCCCTTTTTGCTGTTGATTTGAATGTGGAGTTCATCCGCATTTAAGGAAAGAGGTGATTCAATCCGCACAAAAAGCCTTATTACCTCACCTGCCATCCGGTATGCCGAAACATTCCTTCCGGCATCTCCATTCACAGCAAACGGTGAAATTTTCATTTTGTATCCGGCCGCCCCGGAAAATGAAGCTATCTCATCTATATATGACTTTGTATCCGGCACTATTACGAAAATCTTTTCTGCTATAATACTGTGATCAATTTTAGAAAATTCTGCCCGGAATGTCCCCGTTTCCTTAAAATCGTACCTGTGGATTATATACCTGCTTCCGGTCTTGATAATCTTGGCATCGTAAGGCTTCATATTATCATCTTTTTTCTTATCAAGAAAAAAGAATATTTTACCTGATTCAAATTTTTCATCAGTTTTTAAGAAAAACAGAAGCCCTTTTTTTGCGGAATTGAGTTCCCAGACAGTATTCGGGGATTCAGAAATACCTGAGTCGGTACTATGAATAAGTATCTCACTTGTCTGCGGTTTAATGGTTGCAGCAAATATTAAAATATAAAAAATGAATAGTAGCTCTTTATCCGGCATTTACGCCCGTAAAATTTTGTAATCTCCTTATATAAAGAATTTTTCCACCTTTGCTATTTCTCCCGGTAAAGTGAAAACAACTACTTTATCGTCAGCCTGTAAAAGTGTGTCGCCAACGACAATTTTACCTACTTCTCCCCGAATATAGCCTCCGATAATAGAATTTTTAGGGAATCCTAAATTCCTGACAGGTTTCTTTGTTACGATTGAACCTTCGTGAGCAATGAATTCAAGAACTTCTGCATCCACTCCCTGTAACGAAGCGATAGAAAGCACATTTGCCCTTCTGATAAACTGAGATATGCTATTAGCAGCTATTAATTTTTTGTTTATCAGGGCATCGAGACCAATTGTCTGTGTAAGTGCAATATAATCGACATTATCGACAAGTGCTATTGTTTTCGGCACTTTCAGATGCTTTGCCATAAGGCACGAAATAATATTTGTTTCTGCATCCTCAGTCAGTGAGATAAATGCATCCATGTCAATGATGCCCTCCTGAGCGAGCAGATCGAGATTTTTACCGTCACTGTTAATGATAAGGGTATTATCGAGGTATTCTGTGAGTTCTCCGGAAAGCCGTTTATCTGGTTCGAGAAGTTTGACATTCATTTTATGTTCGAGCATCTGTGCGGTTTTTCTGCCAATTTTCCCGCCGCCGAGTATCATCACATTTCTGAAAGGATGTTGATCCTTACCTGTTGCACGAATGATTTCTTCGATACCGCCTGGAACCGAGATGACAAATATCTGGTCATTCGGCAGCAGAATATCATTGCCGGTAGGGATTAAAGTCCTGACTCCCCTGTGAATAGCGACTATCCGGAAATCAAATCCTTTGTACTGTTCTGAAAGTTCACGCATTGTTCTTCTTAAGATTGTCGAGTTCCTGTCAAGCCGCAGTCCAAGAAGTACTATTTTCCCGCCTTCGAATTCAAGGACATCGGTAGCAGTCGCCCGCTCAATAAGTTTAACAATTTCGAGCGCGACAGATTCTTCAGGATATATAAGGAAATCGACACCAAGACTTTTAAACAATTCAGTATATTCAGGTAAAACGTATTCTGAATTTCCCACACGTGCAATTGTTTTTTTTGCACCAAGCTTTTTTGCAAGCATACAGGTATTAAGATTCACACTTTGAAGAGAGGTCACTGCTACAACAAGATCCGCATCCTCAACGCCCACTTCTTTTAATACCTTTATCGAAGTGGAAGATCCGGTTACTGAAACGATATCAACCGAGGAGGAGAGTTTCTGAAATTTCGATTCATCAACATCCATTATCTGAATATCATGATTGTCGATTGAAAGCTGTTTTGCAAGGTGAATACCTACTTCACCGGCACCTGCTATAATAATTTTCATAAAATCCGTAAACTTTGTACCTAAACTTAACTTATCCTGCCTTTTTTTTCAATTTGCATGGGAATTCATTCCAGATTGTTGATATATGGTTCAAACCTTAAATCTTATTGCATATTATTAACATCCTTTGTTAAGTTTAAAACAATTCAGGAATTATTTATGGTGGAGTAGTCAATGTCGAAATTACGGACTGGAACATGCAGCTGGAAATATGAGTCCTGGAAAGGACTGGTATATAGCGAAAACAGCGAAAATATGCTGGCAGAATACTCAACCCATTACGACACTGTGGAAATAGATCAGTGGTTCTGGTCATTATGGAAAACCGGCGTGATACTGCCAAAAAAACAAGTTGTCCGGGAATACGCAGCATCTGTGCCTCCGGACTTCAAATTTTCAATAAAAATGCCAAATAGCATCAGCCTAACCCACTATTACAAAAACCAGTTCAAGGATTCGCCTCCGAACAAGTTTTTCCTTTCATCCGAACTTACTTTTGAATTTTTCGAATCAATTAAGGATATGGGTAATCTGCTAGGACCGCTTATGCTTCAATTTGAATACCTTAATAAACAGAAAATTTCAGGGCAAACCGAATTTATGGCCATGCTAATGGATTACCGAGAAAAACTGCCTGATGAAATTCTTTGGGCGATTGAAATCAGAAACCCGAATTTTCTTAACCGGGAATTTTTCAATTTTCTCAATGAGCACAAAATCTGTTATGTTTTTTCACATGGTTATTACATGCCGGATATCGCTAAAGTATATGAAAAATTTGGTGACCTTATCAGCGGCACTGCCATAATAAGGCTTCTTGGACCCGACCGGGGAGCTATTGAAGAAAAAGCAGGAGGTAACTGGAATAAAGTGATCGAGCCAAAAGATGATGAGATAAGTAAAATTGTGGAAATTATTAACGATATGCTTTCAAAGGAAACTGATGTTTATCTTAACGTAAATAATCATTTTGAAGGTTCAGCACCGCTGACAATACAGAAATTCCAAAAATTATTGGATCTGTGACAATTTCCTTAAAATTTTTGATTTCAGAGTAATATTTCGAAGAGGTTATTTAGTTCAGGTAAAATAATTCAACTTAAATAAAGTTTTGAAATCGAATTTTGAAGCAACTAATAAATTGTCATTATCTCGTCAATGTTCTTCTTTTTTATATCCGGCACTGTACAGTTTTCAGCCGGATATCCGCAGACCAAAAGGAGGAATGGTTTTTCATTTGGGGGCCTGTTAAGAATTTCAGAGAGAAAATTCATTGGGCTGGGTGTATGAGTAAGAGTTGCCAATCCGGAATGATGCAGAGCAGTAAGCAGGACTCCCGCGGCAATACCAACTGATTCCTTGGTATAATAATGCTTAACGATATGATTATTTTTATCAACTGAATGTTTTCGTTCAAATACAACGATAAGATAAGGCGCATTCTCAAGAAATGGCTTCTCAGAATTAGTACCAAAAGGCTCTAAAGCCTTTATCCACTCCGGAGGTGCCACGTTATTGTAAAACGCCCTTTCTTCTTTCTCCGCCGCAAGTCTGATCCTTGATTTTATCGCCTGGTCTTTTACAACCGCAAAAAACCAGGGCTGAAAATTAGCCCCGCTCGGCGCCCTACCTGCAGCTTTTATGCTGTTGATAATAACTTCTTCGGGAATACTTTTGTCAGAAAAAAATCTTACAGTTCGCCTTTGAGCCAGTTCTTCAAAGAATTCTTCACTTTTCCTGATCATTTCAGGAGGCGATGAATTCTTAAATTTCAGAGGTATGAATTTAGCCATCAGTTTCAACCAATATTTCAAATTCTTAAAATTGCACTTATGCAATTCTGACCAAAGAAAATTTTCTTTCCGGGACTCTTAACAGGGAAAATAAAACAACCGGAAATATAAAATCCTTGACGCAAAATTTATTCTCCGAATTTTTTTACTATTCCGAGACCAAGTTTCTTCAATAGCAAACCGATTTGTTCCTGTTCCTTTTTCGAAAGAACATTCATTAGCCCGGTTACAAATTCAGCATGTTCCGGAAAAATTTTACTGAATAGTTCATTCCCTTTTTTTGTAAGCTCGACAAGTATGGCTCTCCGATCTTCTTTACTGTGGTTGCGCCTGATAAGATCATTTTTTTCAAGATTATCAAGAACCAGTGTCATATTGCCACCGCTAACAAGCATCTTATTGCAAAGAATTCCAATTTTCATTGGTCCAAGATGACCGAGAGCCTCAATTACAGCAAACTGCGGTTCAGTCAAACCAAATGAACGGATATTTTCTGCAGTCTTTCTATGCAGTGTTGAAGATGCCCGGGCTAATTTGACCCAGGTATTCAGGGCGCGGCCTACTTCTTCACTATAATTGTTATTATGTCTCATACTCATTCTTTTGAATTAAAATATATGCATTTATAAAAAAATAATTCAGTATTAATTTTGATTTATAAAAACTTAACAATTTATTTGAAAATAAAATTCCTGATAATATTTTTTTATCAGCGAATAATTAAACAAAGATGATATTTAAACGGATAAATTATTATGGAATATATATATGAGAAACATTTTACTCCGGAAGTTGCCAGGAAAACTCTGCCTCTTGTCAGAAAAATCGTAAAAGATATAATCGAAGCTGGTTTTCAGATCAGAACTATATCTGAATCTCTTGGGAGTGCAGCCTCAGAAAACGCTGAGATACAAAAACTCCTCGAGGAAATCACATATTTCCTGGAGGAGCTTTCTGAAATAGGATGTATTTATAAAGATCCGACTTTTTATGACGGCATAATAGATTTTCCTTCAATCATCGACGGCAAAGAAGTATTTTTATGCTGGCATATAAACGAAACCGATATTTTGTTTTATCACAATATAGAAGACGGTTTTGCTGGCAGAATGCCAATTCCCCCAAGTTCACCAGATTAAAGTATATACTTACTCAGGTCTTTGTTCTTAACAATATTGCTCAGCCGCTTATCCACCAGCTTTTCATTTATAATAATTTTTTTCTTCGGCATTTTATCAGGGACATCGAAAAGAATATCTTCCAACAGCGTTGTTAGAATAGTATGCAGGCGCCGGGCGCCTATATTTTCAACCTGCTCATTTACCAAAGCAGCAATTTTTGCTATTTCCTGTATTGCGTTCTCGGAAAATTCAAGTTCCACCCCCTCTGTTCCAAGAAGCGAAACATATTGTTTAAGCAATGCATTTTTTGGCAGAGTTAGGATTTTAACGAAATCCTGTTCGGTCAGACTTTTTAATTCAACCCTGATTGGAAATCTTCCCTGCATTTCAGGAATAAGATCTGAAGGTTTGGAAACATGAAATGCTCCAGATGCAATAAACAGCACGTGATCAGTTTTTACTGCACCGTATTTTGTATTAACTGTTGATCCTTCAACAATTGGAAGCAGATCGCGCTGAACACCTTCACGTGATACATCCGGGCCCTGGCTGTTATGTCCGCCGGCAATTTTGTCGATCTCATCAATAAATACTATTCCTGATTCTTGAACTCTTCTTATCGCTTCTTTCTGAACCGCTTCCATATCAATAAGCTTATCCACTTCCTCGGCGAGCATTATCCTGCGTGCCTCGGCAATTGTTGTTTTCCGCTTTTTCTTTTTCTTCGGGATCATATTACTCATGATCTCCTGAATGTTGATACCCATATCATCCATGCCCATAGGACCGAAGACCTGAACTCCCGCCCCGGGACTTACAGCTTCATACTCTATCATACGCTGATCCATATCTCCGGAATCCAATTTCTTTTTCATCCATTCGCGCGTTTTTTCGTTCTGAAGAGTTTCCTCGTCCTCATTTGCTTTTTTAATCGGGGGGATCAGAATATCAAGAATCTTGTCCATCACCATCGCTTCAGCTTTCTCTTTAACAACAACAGATTGCTCCTCCTTTGCCATATTAACCGAAACTTCAGTCAGGTCGCGGATCATCGATTCAACATCTCTGCCTACGTAACCAACTTCTGTAAATTTGGAAGCCTCTACCTTAACAAATGGTGCGCCGGCAAGTTTTGCCAAACGACGGGCAATTTCTGTCTTGCCAACTCCCGTGGGCCCGATAAGTATAATATTATTCGGCATTATCTCATCGCGGATGTCTTCAGGGGCATTCTGCCTCCTCCATCTGTTCCTCAGTGCAATTGCAACTGCTCTTTTTGCATCATCCTGACCGATAATGTATTTATCAAGTTCCCGGGTGATTGTTTTGGGTGTCAGATTATTATTTGCGAAATTACCGTCCTTCAACGTTTCCATTTCCTTAAACTCACTTTTCAATTTTTTCAACATTTATTTTATCATTGGTATAGATGCAAATGCTTGCTGCGGCATTAAGAGATTCGCGTACGATCTCGGCTGCACTTAATTTACTGTATTTTATCAGCATTTTAGCGGCAGAAAGAGCATACATACCTCCGGAGCCTATTGCTACTAAATTATCCTCCGGCTCAATGACATCACCTGTACCCGATACAATGTATGCCTTTTCCTCTGAAACGATTGCGAGCATAGCTTCAAGTCGGCGCAGGTATTTATCCGTTCTCCAATCCTTGGCTAACTCGACAACAGACCTGCCGACGTTCCCACGGTATTGTTCAAGTTTTTCTTCAAATCTGCCTAATAAAGTAAACGCATCTGCTGCACTGCCGGCAAAGCCGACAAGTACTTTGTTGTTGTAAAGTTTTCTTATTTTAATGGAGTTATGCTTTACAATTGTATTTCCCAAAGTTACCTGTCCATCTCCGCCTAAAGCTGCTTCGCCATTATGGATCAAACCCACAATTGTTGTTGAACGAATTTTTTCTTTCAATTTATTTTCCCCTATGGTAATTCATTTTTTATTTCAAGGTATTTTTCATACCATTCGAAAAACATCGGAGTCACCGGGACAGCGACATTCCTTCCACCAAACCCAAAATATTTATAAACGATCATATTCAGCCCGGTAACCTTTAAATCTTCGAGGGCTTTCCCGTTGATTTTTATTCCAAACTCCTTTGCAAATTCTGCCGTCTTGCCCAGTTTAGCATTTACCAGTTTCTCGGAAAATACTTTTCTGGCAATCTCCGTTTTAACTTTTTCAAAGGGAACATCTGTTCTCAGTAATTCTTCTTTCTTTTCGAGCAATTTGATCACAGAATACCCATCATCAGTTTTAATCGGGCCATAAATTTCTCCCGGACGCATTTTAAGTGCGGCTTCACCAATCTCACCGTACATGGAAGCAGAAAAGAATCCGAATTCTCCCCCTTTTTCCCTGGTCCAGACCCTTTGGGTATATTTCCGCGCAAGTTCACCGAAATCAGTCCCCTTGTCAATCTCACGAAGGATTTTATCAATAATTTCAAGGCTATCGGAAAGAATTTCCTGAATATTAACCTGAATATTGGCGAAACCGGTTGTATTATTTTCGTATTTGGCAAAAACTTCGGCTTCTGTCACTTTTGACTCATCAAAAAGTTTTTGTCCATAAATACCACTCAGGTAATAATTCCGCCAGATATCAAGAGCCGCCTGAATTTCAGGCTTTTTATCGTATCCTCTTTCAAAGCCTTCTCGTGCCAGCAGTTCATGTTCTATAAATGTTTTTACTCTCGAATTCAATTTCGCACGTATCGTGTCGGGATTGACACTTTTTGAATAGAACCCTTCAAAAATAAAATCGTAAAGAAAATTATTAAGTGACACGGGGGCATCATCAAACTCAATAAAAGGCATTCTTAGCGAGTCACCGCCGAAGGCATCAGCCAAACGATAATAATCGCCTGCTTCCGTATAAACAAACTCATTATCCGGAAGAGATTTTTCAGTTTTGCGGGATTTCAGGATATCAATTACTTTATCTGCAAAACTCCAGAATATGATACCGTTTGTGTTTACCTTTCTCCCGCGAAAAAACTTATTGAAAAATTCTTTGTAAAGTGAATCAATCTGTCTCTGAGAAAGTACTTTTTTGATGTTCTTGTTCTCAGTTGTCAAAGCTTTCGAATCATGAATCAGCTTTTCCTTTAATGAGTCAAGCCTGAAAATATACCAGCCGTCTTCAGATTCGATAGGCGAAGAAAATGCACCCTTCTTAAGAGAGTATATGGAATCCTCTGCATATTTTTCCATTTTTCCGAAATTGACCTGATAATTATAACCATAGAGAGCTTCCGGGCGAACGCTCATAAGTGTATCAAAAGAGAGCCCCGATTTTAGCGCTTCGTATATATTAAATATTTCATCACGCTTATGCGAAAAAATATAACTGACTACTGCGGGGTACTTATTTCTGTAACGAGATTCTTCAAGTTCTGCAGGAGTTATTTTCACTCCAGACTGAATTTCGTCCATATAAAGGGCATCTCTGGCGTACATTTTTTCGATTGCCCTGAATGTATAACGCATTATATCCGTAGTGTCAAGACCAATTTTTCTGGCTTGCAGAGCCCATAATTTTTCTGCAAGGAGTGTATATAGAAATTCATATTTATTTTCTAATTCTCTTCCTTTTACTTCCCGGCTTAACTGAGGTGCTAATTCATATCTTAATTTAAACTCGGTTTCGGTAATTATAAGGTCACCTGCTTCGGCAATAATTGTCTCTGTTGGGGACTGAGCATCCAATAATGCAGGAATAAGAAAAGTGAAAAGCAGTATTTTCCTAAAAAACATATTTATCTTCTCCTCATTAGGGAAAAAACCGATGGAATAAATCTTGGTACTTTTTCTTTGTATAATTTATATTCTACACCATATTTGGCTTCCAGTTTCCTCTCTTCGTAATATGCTCCAATAAGAAAGTAAATAACCGAACCGGTGAAAAATGTGAGATAAAAAAGATCCATATAAGGACGCAAGCCTAAAAAGAGTATTGTAAAGAGATAAACCGGATGCCTGCACAAAAGGAAAGGTCCCTTAATAATAAGACTGGATTTTTCGTCCAGTTCTTCCGGTTCATATTTTCCCGTAAAATATCTGTAAACCTGTGTGAGTCCGAGAAATTCTGCACCATCGATATAAGTAAACGTCCAGATCAATCCCACCAGAGATATTACCTGAACACCAACGATAAGAAAATCATATGGGTAAGCAGCATCATAAATAACAAGATCAGGTTTAGGTGAGAGAATGTACGCAGCGGCAAAAATCAGAGTTGAAATGATGTTATAGAAAATCCTGTAAAAAGCTATTTTATCACCTATCTGTTCAGTCAGCCTCTCTTTAAGTTTATTTGATGCAAGAATACTGTGGGACCATCCGAATAAAGCAAATAGTAAGACAATAATAAAAATATCGAGAATATAACTCATAATTCTTTACGAAGCCGGGCGACTGGGATTTTTAATTGTTCCCTATATTTTGCTACTGTTCTGCGGGCAATATGAATTCCCTTCTCACTCAGCATTTCAGCAATTTTATCATCGCTGTGCGGTGCTCCCTTATCCTCGAGATCACAGATTTCCCTGATGAGTTCTTTTATATGTTTGTTGGAAACCTCCGAACCGGAATCAGTCGATAATCCTTCGCTGAAAAAATATTTCAGTTCATGTATCCCCTGCGGACTCTGAACGTACTTGCCGTTCACCACTCTGCTGATAGTTGAAATATCCATTCCAACTGAATCCGCGATATCTTTGTATATCATCGGTCTTAATGCTTTGGAACCAAAATCAAAGAAATCATGCTGCTTCTCAAGAATTGCGGTCATTATTTTCAGCAAAGTTTCTTTTCTCTGTTTTATCGAAGCAATAAACCATTTAGCAGATTCAAATTTTTCCCTTAAAAATCTATGTGTCTCTTTCTCATTATCGCTGATTTTGCGTTTACGCTTATTCTGATCGATCATATCCAGATAATGTTTACTTATTGTTACAGATGAAGCAATCCTGTCATTAAGTGTCACAATAAATGAATCTTCCGATTTTTCAATCAGGAAATCCGGCGATATCTGGTTTGCCTGTTCAGAATCTATATTTCCCTCACCAGGCTTCGGATTCATTTTTTGAATGATGCTGATCGCTGCACGTAATGTTTCCATTGTAACGTTCAGAGTCTTCATTATTACATCAAAGCGTTTATTGGCAAAATCCTCAAAATGGTGAAGAATTATTTCCTTTGCTATGAATGAATAATACTCGTCATATGAAGTGTTTTCGAGCTGAACCACCAGACACTCTCGCAAGTCTCTTGCTGCTATTCCGATCGGATCAAGTTTTTGAATTATTTTAAGAATTTCTTCGGCTCTTTTTTCGCTTATCTCGATGTGTTCAAAAATTTTCAGATCGTGCAATAGCTCAGCCATATTTTGCTTGAAATAACCGTCGCGGTCGAGACTCCATATAATATTCTCACCCAGAACAACCTCATCCTCATTCAATTCAAGCAGATGAACCTGATCAATGAGGGATTCCCTGAGCGATTTTTTTGATGGAGCAAAGGGTTGAACCCTCTCTTCCTGATCACCATGCCCGAAGCCCTCGCTGCCAAGACTGCGGTCATTCATATAATCTTCTAATGTGAATTCATCGTCTGAGAAGGTTTGGTCATCAAAATCATCGCCGTCATCGTCAGTTTTTACTGTTTCATCAAGTTCTTGCTGTTCAGTATCATCATAATCTGCTTCTTCAAGAACCGGATTGATTTCAAGTTCCGCTTTGATTCTTTGCTCAAGAGAAATTGTATTAAGTTGCAGCAGTTTCTGATACTGGATCTGTTGAGGGGTTAATTTTTGCTGCTGAGATAATTTCTGCTGTAGGCTTAACATTTCTTCTCCGAATAATCCTGCAATTTTGCTATCGATTCGCTGCCGTATGCTCTGGTCAGTGCTTCGTTACAAAATTCCAGGACATTAAGTCCCGTCTTCTGACCTTTCTTTAGAGCTGGTGAGCATTCGTCATATTTCTCAAAACGAAGCACCGGACCTCCAAAATCTCTTACCCTAACCGGGAAAAGATGACAGGAAATCGGCTTTAAAAAATCGATTCTTCCATCACGGTATGCCCGTTCAATGCCACATTTTGCGATGTCGCCATCGTAATACACGAAAACACATGCTTGCTTTTTATAGCTTCTGGTCATAAGAATACCCTCCTTTTCTTCCCAGAAACTGTTTTTCTCAATCTGCTTTAAATGCTCTGAGGGAAGATACTCCTTTATCACTCCAAGATTCTTATCAATCATCGAAATCTCAGTGTCAGTAACAGGTGCACCATAATCGCTTTTCATTGTACAGCACGCACCTTTGCATTTGCTTAAATCGCACGTGAATTTAGTGGTAAGAATTTCTTCGTTAACCAGCAAACCGTCAATCTGAATGAATTTACTATCCATAGTTGGAATAATTTTTGATAGCTAATATATAATAAAATTGGGAATTTTGAGAAAAGAGACAAATGCTTTTGGCTCTCTAATAGAAATTTCGATTAATAATGGCATTAATCGACCATCAAAATACTACTGCTCCTTCTGGTCAGCCGAAAATTTTAGACTTACCCAATGTGATTGTTAAACCCGTCTGCAATTTTACCCCCGTCAAAAAAGTCTAACGTGGAATTTAATATTTACGGCACATGTTCGATGGCATTTCTTGAAAAATTACATTTATTATATATTCTTATCGGATCGGATAGAATAGAGACCCGGAGAAAATAACTTTTCCGTATTTTTCTGCTTTTATATTTGCGGGGTTAAATGAATTCAGATAATTTCTTTCGTGGTCAAAATATTCTTATTACCGGAGCAAGTACAGGAATTGGAAGAGCTCTCGCAGAAAATCTTGCACATAAAGACAACAAATTAATACTTGTTTCTCGCCGGGTAGAATTATTCGAGGAAATATTAAGGATAAGAAAAGATAATGTGTTAGTCCTGAAATGTGATGTTTCGGACAGGGAGTCGGTTAGAAGTGCCTATACCGAAGTTCAGAAATTTTGCGAGGTACCTGATATTAGCATTCTGAATTCCGGAGTTGGCTTCCATATGACTCCGGATAATTATGACTCCAGACTTGCTGAGATCACAATGGGCACCAATTTTATGGGCGTTATTTACTGGATTGAACAGTTGCTGCCTGACCTTATAAAAAAGGGCTCGGGAATGATTGCAGGAGTTTCCAGCCTCGCTGACGCAAATGGTTTTTCAGGAAGCGGATTCTATTGTGCAAGTAAGGCGGCGCTTTCCGTTTACATGCAGGGACTTCGAACAGAACTAAAAAGTCGTGGTATAAAAGTAATTACTATAAAGCCCGGATTTGTAAAAACACCGATGACGGATAAAAACAATTTCGAAATGCCTCTAATAATGTCAGCAGAAAAAGCCGCAACAATTATTCTTGAAGGCATAAAAAAAGGGAAACCAATAATTCAGTTTCCCTTTCCAATTGTTTTTGCAACCCGGCTTATTTCTTTGCTGCCCGAAAAACTATATCAGTTTTTAGCGGGTTTAAAAAAATCTGATTGAACGTCATTTATTCAGTTCAAACATCTTCCAACTATAGCCTGGAATAGTCACCGGGATAGAATTATCAGTAACAGAAATCGTTTCACCACCTTCAAGATCAGCAGCCAGAACTGCGGCAAAAAGAGCCGGCAATTTAAGATTGATTGTTTTCGATTCTGAATTTTTATTCAATACAATCAAAACTCGCTGATTCAAATCTGACCTGACATAAGCAAAAACGGAATTATCGGCAAAAAGTGTGTAAAAATCGCCATATCGCAGGGCGCTGTTAGAATTTCTCAGCGCTGTAAGTTTTTTTGTGGCTTCCAGCATTGCCTGTTCATCCGATGACAGGTCGCTTCCGAAACGCATCATCCTGCGATTATCGGGGTCAGATGCTCCGGTCATACCAAATTCGCTGCCATAGTATATGACGGGAAGTCCCGGGATCGACATCATATATGCAAGGTAAATTCCGGCTTTTTTATAGCTAAGGGGATCTTCAACCTGGGGCGGATTTGACCATGCCTCGGCGGATGCATCCCATTTGCCCGGATCAATGTCGCCATCGGTATAAGCCATATAACGGACTTTATCATGACTATCCATAATGTTGCCCATAAGATGAAGTTCTCCGTAAACACTAAAAGTTTTTTTCATCTCTTTGGACAACGATTCAAATGATTCGTCTTTTTTCAGAAATACCATCCGTGCGACATCGTAAAGATTAAAATTAAATTGTGCGCTTAATTGTCCGTTGTTCACATAAGAACTGATTAGGTCGTAACCACCGAAAGTTTCGCCAATCTGATAAAGTTTTTTACCCTGTCTTTCTTCTATATTACTTTTGAGTTTGAATGTAAGCTTTCTCCAAAACTCGTTTGGAACATGTTTAACCGCATCATGACGAAAACCATCGGCACCCGTTTCATTGAGCCACCAAACCGCGTTATCGGTCATAATTTCAAGTGCAGCTTTTGATCCAAGATAGTCAAAAGAAGGCAGATATGGCTCAAACCAAGTGGTCAGCCGGTATTCATCCCAAAAACGGATATTTTTCCTGCCGTCCGGAAGATCAAGAATCCCGAACCAGTCACGGTGATTCACAAAAAACGGATGGTCCTTATGAACGTGGTTAGAGACAAAATCGAGCAGTACCCGAATTTTTTTTTCGTGGGCTTTTTTAACGAGTAATTTCAGATTTTCCATTGTCCCGAAATGTTCCTCCACCCGCTGATAATGAACAGGCCAGTATCCATGATATCCAGAGTACCATCTGTGGGGCTCCGGATATTCCTGAAAAGCTATTGATGGATTATCGTAAACCGGTGAAATCCATAAAGTATTTATGCCGAGATCAGTGAAATAATTATCATCAATTTTATTAATTATTCCTGCCAGGTCACCGCCCTGATAATTTGCCTGTTTAAATAGTGAATCATGAATAATTGGCTGGTTAAGTGATTCATCTCCATCATTAAATCGGTCAATCATAAGTGAATAAATAATCCCGTCGAACCAGGAGTTAATTTCTTCTGATTTTCCAGCAGGTTCACCATTATAAAAAGCGATTATCTGTGTGTTTGTAGCTCCGCCGGGAATATTTCTCACCACCCGCAGAATATTTTCACCTCTCATATCATCGCCCGTCAGATCAATGGTAATTCTATCACCATTGATTCCGATCTTATCGCCTGGAACTGGTTCATTGTTAAAAAGAGCAATGATTTCATCTTTGCCGGAGGACGGCGAAAAGAAGGTTATTTTTTGTCCATCCTCTTTTTTATACTCGTCGAGATATAAAAAATTGTCAATATCACTTTTCATATCTTCAACGATGAGGACATTGTTAAAACTCCCCATCCCGTTCGGGGAAACATTTTTATTTCCCGGGTCAACAATTTCCTGACCATCACCATAAATCTTATATTCATAGCGTCCGGGAACAAGCATCAGATCAACTGAATAGATACCATCCTTGTCTTCGTCGGACATAAAATGCTGAAGACGATTCCAGCTATTAAATGTGCCGAAAACCGTGAGATTTTTATATTCCTTCTCAGGTTTATATGAGAAAGTGAATTTCTCGCGGTAGTTTGATCTGACAGGTATTGCATAGCCCACATTTCTGAAAGTAAAATTAATTAACTTCACCCCGGTAAAATTTTTTGTCGGCGTTATCACCAACAGCCCCGAAGAAACTTCAAATTTCAGGTCAAAATATGCTGTTTCATTAAAACTGATTCCCTCATATGATTCAGAGAAGAACAAATCGCCTATAAACAGGCTGTCAGTTTCACCAAAAGCCACATTAATAAAAGGGATAAGATCATTAATCTTTTTTTCAGGTTTTGTAGAACACGAGAGCAGAAGAATTAAAGGTAAAATTAGTAGGAAAGATTTCTTTGTCATTTTTGGGCCGAGAGAATTATTGTAATATTTAAAAATAATGAAATCAGGGGATAAGCTGAAAATTCCGGCAGATAAAACATAATTATTTGATCAGACTGCAGGAAAATGTTTTACGAAAAATTTGTCCAGATCGTCCATTGAGGGTATATAGAAAACATTTGAATACTCTTCCAGGCTCTTGATGGCATCATGATCAAATGCCTGTCCCCCAACAATTATTTTTAGGTCTGAACAATCTGACCTGATGAGTTCGATCAATTTATAAACCCGAACAACATTCATATATAAATTATTCGATATCCCTAAAACATCGGGGCGTTTTTCACTTATTATATTTAATACCTCAGTCCTGGGTGTGTTGGCACCAAGAAAAACTGATGTCCATCCATTAAGTTCAAAATAGTCGGAAATTACCCTGGCGCCGAGTTCATGAAATTCTTTATCAACACATGTCATTATAACTTTTCGTCCATTCCTCGGTGTCTGCAGTATTTTTGGATAAACGAGTTCAATTACACTTTCAGTTATTTTGGTCGCAACATGCTCGGTCGAGATTGAAGTGCGGGAATTTTCCCAAAGATGGCCAATTCTGTACATCGATTTCTGCAAGAGATCTACGTAGAGCTTTTTTACGTCGATGTTTGCATCGAGTTGCTCCTGCACAATTTTAATACAGGTAAATTTGTCCCCATCAAGCAAAGCACTGAGATAATGGAGATAAACAGCTTGTGAAATGTTTTTTTCAGGCATCGCCTAATTATTTAGTATTCTGTTAATCAATTTATTGCCAAGATAAAAACTGGCTGGTGCAAAGAAAAAAGCAGCAAAAACGTCGATTGTATAATGAACATGCTGCAAAATAACCGCTACTCCAACCAATAATGTTAAAACAAAAAACAGTCTCTTTAAGTTCTTTTCCTGAACAGAAAGTAATAAAATGATCATCGTCCCTGTATGACCTGAGAAAAACAAATCTTTTGCGGGAGTGCTGCCTTTGGCAAAAGCCGAAACAATCGGATCGACAAGCGGTATCATTGCGGCAGGTGGTTCGAGCGGAAGCAGAAATATAGTGATCAACCGGAGACAGAGCATTACTGAATAAGCGAGACATGCTGTAGTAAAAATAGCAGGGTATGGTGACACTTTTATGAGTGCAAGAATTATCGATGAGTAAATAAGAAAGAATGTAATCCAATTAAGGTTAATTGGATTAAACAGATTGAGGATAGGGTCATTAATAATGACTCCGGGGCGAGCCTCATTGAAGTCCAGCAGTGTGCCTGTAATGAAGAACAAAGATACCATAAGTAAAAATGAGAAAAAGAATGCAAATCTCTCCCTCTTTCCCTTAAGAAAGTTTTTCCAGTTAATAATACGTAAATTCATCTCAGGTCAGTTATAGTTTAAGTCCCAGAAAACGGACTACAGATGCCTCACCCTTATGCTTATCACCTTCATTGAGCAAAACAATCTCTTTAGAAAATTCAATTATGTCCATTTCGGCAAAATCATTATACAAATCTTCCAGCGAGTAAAGAAGTTTCTCATCCCTGGGTCCGCCGGAATTGTACTTCAATTGATCCTTCTCAAACGATTCAAGTATTAGGGCTCCGCCTATTTTGAGGCTGCTTATTAATTTTTTATGGAAAATCTCACGTTCTTCTTCAGGCATGTGCACAAAAATCAAAGCAATTGCATCATAAAAATTCTTCCTGGGAACAAATTCATTAAGGTTTTGCACCTTATAGATGATAGAAACATTCTGGAAACGGGCCAGAGCTTCGGCTTTTGTTTTGGCTGACTGACTGAAATCTACGGCTTCTGTCTGCCATCCAAGAGTAGCAGCATATACGGAATTTCTTCCCTCACCGTCACCTGGCAGGAGTATTCTGCCAGGAATAATATCGGAAATCTTTTCTTTAAAATATTCATTTGGATTAGTTCCATAAACATATTTTTCTCCGGAATATGTCTCATCCCAAAGCTCTTTCAATTTGCTGCTCCCATGCTATAAATTTAGATAATATTTATTCAAAATTGTTAATAATATTTGTTTAAATTCATTTTCAAGTAAAAATTTTCAGTGGCAGTTAATTACTGACTGAGAAAGGATCGGACCAGCCACATTCATTAGGATTCTGGCTGGAAGAAATTTTGATTTTATAGTGGACTGACGACTTCAGAGTATCCGGGATACGCCATAAAAACGATTCCGAAAAAGCCTGATTTTTTACAATAGTCGTCCATAAACTTGTTTTTCTGTATAGTTCAATATTTATGTATTTTAATTCAGGATGAATATTATATTGTATAAAAAGAGATTCTCCCTTTTTCCATGTTTCTGCGGGTTGAGGAGATAAAAAAGTGAATTTTGTGCCTTTGACCTGGTTATCAATAATCAGATCTCCCTCTGATATGTTGCTGTTATTCCTGCATCCTCCCAGAGATACTGCTGTTAAAATAAAAGCGAAGACTGCGACAAATTGCTTACTGTTAAACATTTTCATCTTTGTTTTTATAATTGGGATAAAAATACTCTGTTGAAAATGTTCTTTCAATTACCACGCAGCCAGTGATCATATCGTGTAACGTTTGTTTTCTAAATGTGAATGCGGCCATGAGGTATCCCAGACCGAAGGTAAATCCTGTAATAATTTTAGCAAAATATCTTGCCGAGGCTTTCGCGAAAGAGATTCTATTTTGGGCAAGATCAGTCACTCGCAATGAAAGAATCATTTTACCAGGAGTACTCATTTTTTGTGAGGATTCAAAGAAAGCATAATAAAGCCACTGAATAATCACAGAAAAAATAACAAATACCAGTACTGAGATAGCTAAGATCAACTCCGGCATCATTTCTATATCCATCTTGAAATCAACACGGGAAATATAATATTGATCTGAGGAGGGATGAAAAATATCGGAAATACCGAAAAAAAGTATTAAAAAAGGAAATAGTAATGTCACAAGAGCAAAACCAATGATAAACTGATCCAGTAAATGGGCTGCAACTCTTTTCCAAAAACCGCAATATTTGACCTGTGCCTGCATTTATTTATTAATTCAAATCCTTACGTCAATTTATAAAATATAATTTACAATTTAAAGTGTCTGATAATAGTTATTTATTAACAAAATGATAATAAATAAGTTTCGTAATCTGATCACTGAAATAGTCATGATAAATCCGCAACGCATAATCATGCCTGATCATTGATATTTGCTATTCGGCATAGAAACTGATAACCTTTATAAGGTGTGCTTCACAAACCTTACAGAATGGTTTATCGCCTTTAGTAAACATAATGCAGTCTAACATAGGACGATAAAGACCAGTCGAAACGTACCCGGCACCCTCAAAAGCTCCAACCTGGCCAGTGAATTTGCTGCCTGCAAGGAATTGATCGACATTCTCTGAATGAGCCTTATCCTTCATAGCATAATCAGCTTCAGCCATTGCAATTATCTGTGGATCAGCCTTTTCCTTCTTTAATCTCGTAATATTGTTATTCAATTCAGCCCGTTGTTCCTGCCATTCAATATCCATTTTATCATAATCAGCTTTCTCCCAGGGTGTTGGGATCTCAATCCCGGGTGTTGAAAGATCAGCCCACTTCAGATATTCTTTTTCTCTCAGAGCCGTAATATTTGCTTCATTTGGTTCAATCCCGGTAGGATAGAAATCGTTATATGCTGTTGAAGAAGTATAATATTCATCAGCAAGTCCGCCAAATGAGTGACCAAACTCATGCAGGAAAAGATATTTGGAGAACTGTGCATCCGCTGTAAAAGTACAGAATGAATTGTAAATACCTCCCCCGCCATAACGTTTGTGGTTGACCATCACATAAATTGCATCGAATGGGACATATGCTGCAAGGTCCTGTATCGCCTTATTATCTTCTGTAAGCAGATATCTTTCAGAACCGAGTGAATTGAACGTTGTATTCAGGATTGTATTCCTAAAAATTCCCGCTCTAGGTTCATCGGTGCCGGATTCAACAGAGGGCTTAAAAACTCCGTAGATATTAAAACTTTGTTTTAAACTTTTATAAGGCTCCTGTTCAAAAATATATCCCTTGAACTTTTCCAGATCATCAACAAATTTATCGTATTCGGAAAGAGTGAATCCCTCAGCAAGAATTGCAATATCTACTTTGGAAGCAGGATCCCCTCCGGTAAAAGCCTTCACTATCCTGACAGCAGGATCATTAAGTGTCTCGAAAATTATATTCGGCTCACGGGGGTCAATTTCCTGCGAGAATATCGCATCAAATCCGTTCATTCGATTTCGCTTTTCCACAACAAACCTTATTTTATCTTTTGGAAACGGAATAACCGCCGTTTCATGATATGCCTTCCTTCTGCCGCCTATGGCTGGACCAGAGGTCTGATACTCACCAAAGTACGAGTCAAAACCTTTGGAAAAAATCAGTTCTCCGGCAGTGACAGAATATACCCGGATGTAATACCTTCCATTATTAAACGGATCAATCAAATTCTTATTATTCCTGCTCCACCCTTCATACCGGAATATGCGGTCAATGCAAATTTCTTCGTTTACAGAGTTGCCCATATGGATGTAATCTATGCGCATAACAGCATCTTCAAAGAATTTTGTAAATTCCTGCGCTTCAGATTTAATACTGAAAATACTTATTAGAATTAACAGTCTGGCAAGATTTTTCATTGTAATCGTCCGGATAATTAAAGATTTTTTATTCAGTAAATAAAATTACAAAGAATGGTGGAAAACGGAGACTTTTTCGGCGAAAAATCAGAATATCTCCCCCAAAAACAACAACAAATCAAAGAAATATTATAGTCTGTCAATCATTTTGTCTGGTTTTCCAAATAATGATTAATAATTGCGCCAATCCTCATGAATGCTCTTTCGCAAAAAATTGGATTTAAATATTCACAATCATTTACAAAGAAATAGATTATTCGAACATGAGTTGCTTCATTTATTGCCTTATTTAGAATGATAATAAGGCGGGAATTTTTCATGTGAATTTTGTGAATGCACTTACGCTTCTATTTATGCTTTTGTAACAAAATAGAATTCCGGGCGTCCAAATTCGGAAAGTAAAGGAATCAGATGAAAGCAGTTTTATGTTCAAAATCAGGGACTCCTGATGTTTTGAAAATCGTTGATCTTAATAAACCTGTGCCAATGCCCGGCGAGATTTTAGTCAAAATTTATGCATCCACAGTAACAAGAGGAGATGTCTTATTGCGAAAAATTCCCCGGCTTGTATTAATTACATTAGGTTTCCTTTTCGGTTTTAGGCCCATGAAAATTACAGGCGTAGAATTTGCTGGAGAAGTTGAGGCTTGCGGGGAGGATGTCAGTATATTTAAGGCTGGCGATAGGGTCTTTGGTACGACGACAGGGCTTAAATTTGGCGGAAATGCAGAATATGTATGTGTGCCAGAATATCCCGGGAAAGGAGTTGTTTCTATTCTTCCGGATGATATTACGTTCCAGGAGGGTGCTGCGCTGCCAGTTGGCGGAATGACTGCTGTTTTCCTCTTAAACAAAGGCGGATTGAGAGAAGGTATAAAAGTATTAATCTTTGGGGCTTCCGGATCTGTCGGCAGTTATGCACTTCAGATCGCAAAAACAGCGGGCGCCGAAGTAACAGCCGTCTGCAGTAAGGAAAATGTGGAAAGAGTCATGTCCATTGGAGCGGATTTCGTTGTAAATTATACAGATCAGGATGTCACTCAATCAGGCGAATTTTTTGATCTGATATTTGATGCGGTCGGGAAAATTTCAAAAAACAAATGCTCTAAAATTCTCGCACCTGAAGGCAGATTTGTGTCAGTAAAAAGCCCGACAAAAGAAAAGACTGAATATCTTATCCAATTGAAAGAATTGGTGCTCGCAAAAAAAATTAAACCTTTAATTGATCGTGTATATAATCTTGACGAAATTGCAGAAGCTCACAGCTACGTTGAGAAGGGGCACAAAAAAGGTAATGTTATTATTAAAGTAAGGGAATAATTGAATTTTGGCGCTGCTGCCCGCCCGGGGAATAACTTTTGTATTTTGTTCAATTCCTTCATATAATTAATTTTTGTGGTTTGTTTATTTAATTATTAATGATCGTAATTTGAATGCTTAAAATTCTATAATGAATATTTCTTCAGTGTATTACCCTGCCAAAGAATTTGTAAGATTTCTGACTACCGGAAATTCCGGTTTTAAGAATTATGATATTACTAACCGGTGCAATCTTCAATGTGATTTTTGCTATATATATAACCAGCCTGATAACTTTGAGTTCGATGAAGTTACCGATGAAAAATTCATTGAATTTTTTCATTCTGAAAAGAAAAACAATGTTCATACTGCAATCCTTACGGGTGGCGAACCGGCGCTCAGGATTAATCTGATTAAGGCTGCCGATAAAATTTTCCCGGTGGTTTTTATTTTTTCGAACGGATTGATAAAAATTGACTCATCAATCAGGCGGAGAATTTTTATCAGTCTGGATGGTCCCAAAGAAATCCATAATAAAATGAGGGGCTGCAATTGTTTTGAAAGGATTATTGATAATATAACTGATGACAGACGTGTTATCGTGACAACTCTCCTCAATAGTGAGAATTACCCTTACATAACCGATCTTTATGAGGTGCTGAAAACGAAAGGTATAAGCGGTCTGACTTTCTCCATGCATACATCTGAAGAGTATTACGATCCGGCTGTACTAAGAGGTGCGAAACTTGATCGTGCTTTAACTATGATGGATTACCTCCGGAAAAAAGATCCTTCTTTTGTGCTTGTCAGCAAAGAAATGATAAAACAATTCAAAGAAAAAAATCATATCCCAAACTGTATGCTCAGGAAAGGATATATAATTTCGCACAAATCTGATCTAAGCGTTAAAAGTCCCTGCGTTTTCGGAAAAAACATTGACTGCCGAACTTGCGGCTGTTCCTCCCCCGTAATTCTGCATAGCCTCAAAAAATTAGATATTGAAACTTTCCGAATCATTTCGCGTTTTTATTACAGAGAAAAATCCCCTGCTTTCAGAGAGTATTCTTAATCTGTCATCCAGGAAAGTATTGTGAAAAAACTTTTTTTGCCAGGATCATTTTGGTGTGAAGATTTTCTTATACTTGGAGCAGGACTATAAGACATAAAATCGAATTTCAAATCAATAATTGCTTTCATGAACTCACTGTTATTTTTAGTAGTTTAAACATCAATAAATATCACAGTGAATAAATGTCCGTAAAACTATTTACAGTTTCATTTTTACTTTTTCTTTCAGCTTGCCAGATAGAAAATCCGAAGATAAATAAGGAGAAGTCCCAAATACTCAAAGATGATCTGGGTAACCCGTTCGTTACTGATTCCATTCCCTCCAAAGTCATTTCTCTTGCGCCGAATCTCACAGAAATAATATACCTGCTTTCAGAAGAGGACAAGATAACCGGAGTTACATCATATTGCAATTTCCCGGCGGAGGCTCTCAATAAGCAGAAAGTGGGCGATATGCTGAATATCAATTTTGAAAAAATCACAAGTCTTCAGCCCGATCTGATTTTTATTACAGTCGAAGGCAACGACAGGAGCGCTTACCTTAAATTGATAAAATTGGGACACAAAGTATTTGTTTCAAACCCTCGTGACCTTGACGGAATTCAAAAAACGATCCGGGATATGGCTTCAATTTTTCACAAAAAGCCGGTCGCCGATCAAATCATCGTTTCCTGGAACCATTACCTGGACACTCTCAGACAAAATGCAGACAACCGAACAGGAATATCCGGCATTTTCCTAGTTTCAACTTTTCCCGTAATGGCGGCAGGCGGTAAAACATTTATTAATGAAATATTTCGTCTTTCGGGAGTGGCAAACCTGGCAAAAAGATCGGAACTGAATTATCCGGTGTTCAGCAGGGAATCAATTCTGGAATTAAACCCGGATTTCATTATAATACCCGAAGATGGGAAGAATGAGGTGAGTGAATTAATAAATGCCTATCCTGAATGGAAAATGCTAAATGCAGTGAAAAATCATGCTGTCTTTTTCGTAGAACCCGATCTGTACCTGCGCCCGGGTCCGCGTTTTATAGACGCTCTGAAAGATTTTAATCGCCGATTAGATCTTCTTCATCCGCAAAATCGATGAATAATTTTGAGCAGACTCCGCCCTGAAATCGACCTGTTTTTTTACATTCATCGATTTTTTTATGCATGTCCTCTTTAGAACCCTGACCACTCTCCACAGAATACTGGTCAAGATCTGTGCCGCAGGAGGTACAAAAATTCCTGTCATGATCCAGTTCTTCTTTATCAAATTCTTCTTTTTTCGCCATCACCAGGTTCCCAGTCACTTCCGCCGCAAGGGAGGTAATTTTCAGTAGGATGCTCATCATACTTCATACACAGCACAGCAGTCACATCAAAATGCTTGCAGCTTGAACACAGAGTATCTTCCACAACCGGCAAATTTTCCTCACGAAAAATCTTATACTGCAATATGGCGGGATGAATAATAACTCCATATACTGAAAGTGTAACAAGAGTCCACCAATATTTTGTCTCAATATACCCGGATGTAATCCATATCATAGGAAGCAGAATGCCTGTCCTAATTATTCCCCAGAAAACTATCTTTCCCATCTTCTCATGAATTAATTATTACAAAATTTAGGATTTTTTTCATGCCCAAACAAATAATATATGTAATGGAATTTATTGGCGAATCATACAATAAATTCTTCCGTACAGTTATTTCGGTTAATTCTAAAGCGCTAATTATATATTTTTGTCAATATCCTCGAAATTAAATGTGTTTAAATTGAATGGAGAAGTATGGCTTCAAATAACAGAAATGCAGCAGTAACTTCCTCAATCGGCGTCGGTGCTGTACTTGCCATGATTATGTCATGGACTTTAAAAAAATCTATCCTGTGGACATTAATTCATGGTCTGCTTGGCTGGTTTTATGTAATCTGGTATCTGATCACTAAAAACGACTGGACCTGGTTTTAAAATTATCCGATTAGATTAAAGGAGACTCAGGAATAAACCCGGGTAGCATCAGATTATTATTTTCTTATTTTTGTAAAAATATTAAGGCAGGGAAAGTATGATTGCACGCCTGAGAGGGAAAATATTATTCAAAAAACCTACATCCATTGTCCTCGATGTTAACGGGGTTGGATACCATGTAAACATTCCAATAAACACTTTCGAAAAGTTGCCCGATGAAAACAGTGAAGCCTCTCTCTTCACATATCTTCACGTAAAAGAGGATGCACTCGATCTTTATGGTTTTATTACTGAAGAAGAGAAAGAACTTTTTCTCCTGCTTATTGGTATAAACGGAATAGGTCCAAAATCCGCCCTCAGTGTTCTTTCGGGGATTCAGGCGCCCGAACTGATTGATGCAATCGGGAATGCAAATCTTGGCAGAATAACTGCGATTCCTGGTATTGGAAAAAAAACTGCAGAGCGATTGATTATCGAATTGCGGGATAAAGTATCGAAAATAAAACTCAGTGGGGAATCCTCAGGAATATACCATCCGGTTTCGGGCGATGCAATTGCAGCACTCGTTAGCCTCGGGTATAATCAAAAAGTAGCTGAAAAGGCAGTAAGGCATATTATCACTGAATTTCCCGATATTACGATTGAGGAACTGCTGCGTAAAACACTTGCCGCGCTTAATAATTAGAAACTTTCCTCTGATTAATAAGTAAAATCAATAGACTATAACATTAAACAATGATATTATTCCTTTTTATTGCAATTTTTATAATAAATACTGATCTCTCTGCGCAGGACATAAATGCTTTTCAGATTGGAAGAGTCAAATATGGTGGCGGAGGAGATTGGTATAATGATCCCTCAGCAGAGGTGAATCTTCTTAAGTTTACCGCATCTTTAACGAATATTAAAGTCCGCGACGAATACGTTTTTACTGATGTTGCCTCCGATGATATCTACAAATATCCTTTGCTTTTTATTACAGGCCATGGCAATATTTCTTTGAGTAACGAAGAAGCCCGGCGCCTGCGGAAATACTGTGAGGAGGGCGGTTTTATTTTTATCGATGATGATTACGGAATGGATAATTCAATAAGGCGTGAAATGAAAAAAGTTTTCCCGGAAAGAGGTTTTGTTGAGATACCTTTCTCGCATGGAATTTATTCGTCTTACTTTTTATTCAGAAACGGTCCTCCGAAAACACACGAACACGATGATAAAGCCCCCAGGGGTTATGGAATATTTCTTGGTGAAAGGCTGGTTGTCTATTACACTTATGAAAGCAATCCTTCAGATGGTTGGGCAGATGCCCGCAGTCATAATGATTCACCTCTCGTAAGGGAAGAGGCTTTAAAATTCGGCGCCAATATTCTTATATGGGCTTTAACTAACTGAGAGCTATGGAAACCAAAATTCAGCAATTAGAGAAAAAACTAACCGGATATATTGATTATCAGAATATCCTTCGGGGTATATCAGGTTTTCTTCGCTCATTAATATTTATGCTGCTTGCTGCCGCTTTTCTGATGCTCGCTGAGTTGATTTTTCAATTCGGGACACAAAGTCGAACTGTAATTTTTTATTCGTTCATATTTGGATCAATCAGTTTATTTGTAATCTTTGCATTAAGATATTTACTCAGATTTTTTTATATTTTTCATAAACCTGATATCAAACAGGCCGCACTCGAAATCGGGGCGTTCTTTATGCCCAATGAAGATGAAATTGAAAATGTTCTCGAGATCACCAGGCAAAAGGACAAAAACAGTTCAGGGCAGTTAACTGAAGCTGCTTTTAATAAAACTTTCAGCAGAATTGAACCCCTCGATTTTAAGAAAGCTGCAAATATCAGCCCAATAAAGACTGGCTCTCGGAATGCTGTTGCCGTTCTATTTATTTTTCTGATATTTACTTCATTCATACCCGGAATTAAGGAATCCGGCTACCGGATTTTGAATCATAATAAAGACTTTTCCATTCGCCCTGATTTTTATTTCAAGGTTGAGCCGGGAAATTTCCGGATAACAAAAGGTGAAAAACTAACTTTACGCGCTGAAGCTTTCGGGAAAGCTCCTGAGAAAGCCGAATTATTTATCAAATTTTATGATGAAACCGGTTTTTTCGCAAAAAAACTGGTTGCTGAATCAGCTTCTGTTTTTGAGTATTCAATTATCTCAGTGCGTGGGAACTTCGAATATTACTTTAAAAGCAGACATATTGAAAGTAAGCGATTCATCGTTGAGACAATTAACCGTCCAGATGTAAAAACTCTGAGCATTCGAATTCAACCACCTGCTTATACCCGTTTAACTGAAACCCGGCAAGATGATAATGGCAATATCAACACACTGAAAGGATCCGGAGTTTTTCTGAAATTCAGCTCAGGCAAAGAGTTGAAAAATGGACGGATCGTTTTTTCTGATTCAACAGAAATCGCTTTAGAAATTAGAGGAGGTCATGGGACGGCAAAGTTTATTGTGAAAAATGACAAAACCTATCATCTGGAATTTACCGATACCGATAATATTAATAGTGATGAGCAGATCGAATATACAATAAAAACCATTGAGGATCATTTTCCTGAAATTAAGGTAAATGAACCGGGGAAGGACATAAAATTAGCAGAAAATAATCTTGTGCCTCTATCACTGAATATCACTGATGATTTTGGGTTTAGAGACCTGAAATTATTTTTCCGTATTTCAGAATCTGAATTTGGATTCCCTGATGAAAACTTCAGGGATATTGAAATTTCACTGCCATCGGGCATTACTGAAGAAAATATCTTCTATAACTGGGATCTCTCATCACTTTTCCTTGCTGCCGGGGATGTTGTTGCCTATTTCTTTGAAGTCCGTGATAATGATTCCTTTTCAGGACCGAAATCTGCTAAAAGTCCTGTATTTCAAATCAAAGTTCCTTCCCTGAATGAAATGTTTGAAGATGCTGAGAATGCAGGGAATGAAAACAAAGATGATCTTGAAGAATTACTTAAGGAAACCGAAAAATTTAGTAATGAACTGGAAAAAATCAGCAATGAACTGAAACAAAATAATAAAGAAATTACCTGGGAAGAAAAAGATAAAATAGAAAAGTCCCTCCAGAAATTTGAAGATATTACCCGGAAAGCTGAAGATATTAAAAGCAGACTTGACTCCACAAGAGCTGAAATGCAGAAAAACGATCTTTTATCTGATGAGACTATGGAAAAATATCTTGAACTGCAGGAACTAATGGATCAGTTGACCGGTGAAGAAATGCAGAAAGCAATGGAAAAAATGCAGGATGCTCTCCAGAAACTGAACCGGGATCAGGTGCAGGCTCAGATGAATGACATGAAGCAGAATGAAGAATTTTTCCGGGAAAGTCTTGAGCGGACTATTAATCTCCTCAAACGTGTTCAGATTGAACAGAAAATGGATGAGCTTGTAAAAAGAACAGAGGAATTATCCAGACAAATGGATGAACTCAGTAAAGAAACTGAAGCCAAGAAAGATAATGAAAGAGACAAACAATTAGAGAGTAAACAGCAGAAAACTACAGAGAGTCTGAAAAAGTTAGAAGAAGAATCAGAACAATTAAAAGAAATGATGGAAGAATTCGATGATCTTCCAAAAGATGAAATGGAAAAACTCCTGGAAGAAATGAAGAAACAAAAGAACCAGGAACTTTCCGAAGAAGCTATGAAGCAGCTTCAAAAAATGCAGAAAATGCAGGCGATGCAAAACCAGCAGCAGCTTTCCCAAAATATGCAGAAAATGCAGCAGCAGATGCAGCAGATGAAAGACATGATGTCTATGCAAACCCAGATGGAAGTATTAAATGCCATGCTTAAAACGATTGATAATCTGCTATCACTCTCAAAAGAGCAGGAAGCGCTGAAAAAAGAAACAAGCAGCAGCGAATTCAACAATCAAAAAACAAGGGAAAGTGCACAGAAACAGGGAAACATGAGAGGTGCGCTTGATAGAATCTTAAAACAACTTTCAGATCTCTCTGATAAAACCTTTGCAATTACTCCGGAGATGGGAAAAGCAATCGGCAATGCAAAAGACAACATGAATCGTGCAATGGAAGCGCTCCAGAATAAAAATGCAAATCTTGCTTCAATTAATCAGAATGAATCTATGGCTTCACTGAATGAAGCGGCAAAAATGATGAAAGGAGCCATGGAACAGATGATGAACCAGGCGGGACAGGGCTCCGGAATGATGTCGCTTATGCAGCAGCTTAATCAGATGTCACAGCAGCAGCTTGGACTTAATCAAATGACTAAGATGCTCCAGCAAGGTGGAATGACTCCCCAGCAGATGGAGCAAATGCAGAAATTGGCAATGCAGCAGCAGGCTATCAGCAAATCGCTTGAAGAAATGAATAAGGAAGCCAGGGAAGCAGGTATGTCGAAAAAACTTACCGGGAATCTCGAAAAAATAATGAGCGATATGCAGGAAGTTGTTTCCGGACTGAGATCAGAAAAGATTGACGATAACCTTGTTCAGAAGCAGGAACGTATTCTTTCACGGATGCTTGATGCTCAAAGATCAATTAATGAGAGAGATTTCGATAAAGAACGGCAATCGGAATCCGGAAAACAGTTTACTATGGACTCCCCGCCGGAATTGCTCATTCGCGAGGAGGAGATAAAGAACCGAATTCGAGATGAACTGCGGAAATCGATTAAAGAAGGATATAAAAAAGATTACCGTGAACTTATCGAAGAATATTTCAGAGCCCTGGAAGAAAAGGAAAAATAAGGTATTAGATTTCAGTTGTGTATTAGTAACGAATTTTTGGGTAAATGTAGCTGTTTTCATAAACAAATAAGTATTATAAAGAACATAAATATTAAAGGATATTCTGTCCCTTTTTGTTTTTTCACATTTTTGAATTATATTTATTTCAATTAAGTGCGGAATAAAAATGCAGGATTTCCCGACAACTAAAACAATTTTTTTCTGCCAGAATCTCAAGAATTTGAAATTCTGCCTATCTGCGATGAGAGAGTTTTTTTGCTTGCACACAACACATCCTTATTTAATCAAAGAGTCTTTCAAGATGGCTATAATGTATTGCATTACTGATAAATTACGGAGCAATTTATGAAAAGATCATTTTCATATTTATCAATCATTGCTGCATTAGTATTTATTAATAGCTGCGATACAACCGAACCAGCCCCGCAGGTAAATCCACCCGGGTACCAGCAAGACATTCCCTGGCCATCTTTAGCCAAAACACCCTGGCCGATGCTCGGCAATAATCCACAGGGTAATGGACGATCAGCTTACAGAGGACCGCTTATAGGATCACTTGATTGGGAATTTAAGAATAATTGGAAACAGATTATCAGCAGTGTTGTTATTGGTCATGATTCCACTATTTATGCGCCTTATGAGGACGGAGGATTTATTGCATTAAATCCTGACGGCACCTTAAAATGGAAAATCCTCGAAGATATAACTCATACATCTACTACACCTATTATGGCTTCAGATGGCACTATATATCATTTTGCCATGTCAGGTGTTTTTGCCATTAACCAGGACGGCTCTGAAAAATGGTTTTTTCCTATAAAAATCGATACTCCCGGAAGCAATATTGATAAAGATGGCAATATTTATTTCATCAGCAGCCAGACTCTGAGAGTCTTAAATAAAGACGGTCAGCTTATCTGGTCACACAACGATCCGGACTTTAGCCGAAGATATTATACAAGTTTTTCACCGGATGGCAAAACTTTATACATCCCGGGTAAAATAACAGCCTTTGATATTGTGAACAGAGAGATCAAGTGGCAGTTCGGAACCGGAAACTCTGACTGGATTTTAGTTGATTCTTATGGGAATCTTTTTTTCACAGCGATATCGGGTTCAGTAAGTAAAAATAATA
>JAIOYW010000035.1 GCA_021740915.1 Ignavibacteriales bacterium
GCGCCGGCTTGATTGCAAATCATAACCTGATGAGGGCAAAGGTTGCATTGGCGGAAGCAGAAAAAAATATGAAGGCAGCAGAAAACGATTATCTCATTGCAAAATTACTGCTGACATCAGTTATGGGCGTTGATGAAAGCCAGATAGAAAACCCAACCGATTCTCTCGTTTATTTTGATGCGGTAGTTTCAGCAGAGAATTATTTACAAAAAGCACAAAAAAACAACCCGGTCATAAACATTCTTGATTTAAAAAAGAACTCCGCCCGTCAAAAATTTAATATTGAACGATCAAAATTACTACCCCAGATTGCCGCATTCGGAAAGTATGAGATCTATCAGAAAGATCTTTCAATGCTTGAACCGGAATGGACAATCGGTTTGTCGTTGACGATGAATATTTTTAATGGTTTTCAGGATTATGATGATATTAAAAGCACTGAACATTTGATAAATGAAATCGGATATATGGAAATTGACACAAGGAAAAACATTAACCTGATGATTTCGAAACTGTATGCAGATATTGCAAACTATAGAGAACAAATAATTCTGCAGGAAGAAATAATTAAGCACACAAAAGACAATCTTGAACAAAATATGAGAAGGTTCGATACCGGACTTGGATCCAGTCTTGAGGTTGTCGATGCAAGATTGCTTGTGGAAAAAAGTATGCTGGATTCAAAAACGGCAATTTATTATTACTTCGAAAGTCTGAATTCTTTTCTGAATACGGCCGGGGCATCGGATGAATTTACTCAAATATGGGATAAGAATGAAAATTAAAATGAAAAACAATAAAAAATACTTTCTGATCATTGCATTGATCTTCATAATAATTCCGCTAATAATATATATAAACTCAAACTCCTTCGAACAACAGGATATTGTTTCAGGACAGATTGAATCTTCGGAGACAGACATTAGTTCAAAGATACCGGGAAGAATAAGAAAAATACTGATAGCAGAAGGCGATGTTGTAAACCCGGGGGATACTCTTGCGGTTTTGGAGAGCGCTGAAATGGATGCAAAACGGGAACAGGCAAGGGCATTTGTTAGTGCCGCAGAAGCAAAGTACAAGATGGTAAAAGCCGGAGCAAGGTCTGAGGAAAAAAGGGCCGCGGGAAATCTTTACATTCAGACAAAGCATCAGTACGCATTGGCGGATTCAACCTGGAAAAGAATGAACATAATGTATAAAGAAAGACTGATATCCGCTCAGGAAAGAGATCACTATAAATTTCTTTACGATTCGGCATTTGAACAAATGGAAGCTGCAGGAGCAAAATATGAAATGGCGTTAAATGGCGCACGGCCTGAAGAAATATTAATGGCCGAGTCAGCTTATCATCAGGCGGAAGCAGCATTAAAAGAAGCCGAGGCATATCATTCAGAACTCACATTAACAAGCAGTATAAAAGGAAGAGTCACACAAATAATAGCTGATGAAGGAGAAATTATTTCCGCAGGCTATCCGGTCATTTCAATCCAGAACGATAAAAACATTAAAGCAATTTTAAACATAAGAGAAGATGCAATAGATGGAATTCTGGAAGGAGACGTGTTTATCGGTGAAATACCGGCGTTCGGAAACAGAAAAATAAAATTTAGAGTCAGTTTTATTGCGCCAATGGCAGATTTCGCAACCTGGAAGCCAACGAATCAAAAAGGCGGCTTTGACTTAAGAACATTTGAAGTACATCTGATTCCCGAGGAATCAAAAAACAAATTAAAAGCGGGAATGACAGTGAATTTTGACTTAAAAGCAAAAGCCGCGGTAAAATCAACGAATAGGAATTAGATGCATTTTTTAAGACGTTTTCAGAATAGAAGTTTATTGGGAATACAATTCACAGCGCCAGTTTTAACTTTGCTCTTTGCAATGATATATGGGGGGGAGAATGTCAATGATATTGGTGTTGCATTACTTGATCAGGATAGAAGTAATCTTTCCGGTACTCTGAGCCGTATGGCAGAGGCAACTCCGGCACTTAGTATTAATTACAGAACAGAATCACAAGCCGAAATCATAAATTTATTCCAGGAAGGTAAAATAAACGGAGCTATTGTAATCCCGCATAATTTCGAAAAGGATATAAAATCATCAAAGCAGACAAATGTAGGGATTCTATTAAATTCAGCGAATTTAATTACATCAAATTATATTTATAATGACGCAGTAAAAACAGTGAAAACTTTGGGTGCTGGAATTCTTATAAATAAATACCAGAGCGCCGGGATTCAAAAAGAAATTGCCAAGAGACTGATACAACCGGTAATAACAGATACTGCACCACTCTATAACCCGGGGTATAGTTATCTGCAATATTTAGTCCTTCCTTTGACATTGTTTTTGCATTTTATGGGGATCATGCTATCGGCGGCTGGAACAATATCTGCCGGTGAATTAAAAAATGCAGGTCATAAAGAAATCATAGAAATGTTTTTTATGCAGGCAGCCGGAAACCTGGTATCGATCACAGTCTCATTACTGATAATACTGCCATTGTTTAACTTAAAAATAGCAACATCTTCTCCGGAGATACTGATAGTTTTTATATTATTTATAATAGTCTCTCAGCTTATCGGTTTTGGGATCGCAGTTAATAGTTCTTCAAAAATGATGGCGACCGAAATAGTGCTTTTTTACATAACTCCGGCTTTTATATTCAGCGGCGTAACATTTCCTTTGTGGGCAATGCCCGGCGTATTTCAATATTATGCTGAAATTATTCCATATACCCATTTACTATCAGTCTATTTGAAAATTCACATAATGGGGGCGGGCATGGATGAGGTTATGACGGAAATTAATAAATTATTATTAGGCGGAGTAATTGGAATAACTGCAATTTTGTTGCGCTGTAATTGCCTGAAGAGTCTGTTTGAGACACTGAAACACAGAAAAAGCAATGCGTAAAAATTTCCTCGAAACAGCAAGAATTATTTTTAAAGAGTTGACTCACATAAAAAGTGATCGGGACATTTTTCTGATTATTCTGATTGCTCCTCTATTTTATGCCCTGTTCTATGGCAGCATTTATATTTATAAATCTGAAAACGAAATACCTATTGTCATTGTTGATGAAGATAAAACTTTTGAATCCAGAAAGTTTATCAGATACATGGGCGCATCGCCATTTCTTGAAGTTTGCAAAATGCCGGATCAGAGTGTAATTAAAAAGATGCTTATTACAGAGGAGAAACAGGCGGCAATAATTGTTCCTGAAGGATATGGAAAAGCTCTAAAAACAGGAAAACAATCCACAGTTAAGCTATTATTAAACACGCAAAGGTTTTTACACTCAAATGATGTTAATAAAACAGTTCATTCAATAATAATAAAAACGAATAGTGATTTTAATGCGGAAAACTTTAAGAAAAAAGGATTTGCAAAAATTCAGGCAGAGAGCATCACAAATCCCATAAAAGAAAATATTCAATTTCTTTTTAACCCGGCAGAATCATATGGCGATTTTTTATTCCCTGCCATCCTGATTCTTTTGCTTCATCAAACCTTGCTGATTGGAATCGCTGAAACCACGATAAATGAAATTAACAGGGGCGAAAAAGGTCTGTTCTCGAGAAAGGAAATCAGTCCAACACAAATACTGATAAGAAAATACTCGGTTTATCTGACGATCTATCTAATTTATTTTCTTCTTTTCGCAAGCACCGGGTTTGAGCTATACGGAATGAAATTCAAAGGAAATTACTTTACAGCGATTCTACTGCTTATCCCGGGATATCTTGCGGTTATCGCAGCCGGAACGCTAATAGGAACCATTGTTAAAAACAAAATGAAGGTTTTGCAGGTTGTAGCTTTTTCAACATATCCGCTCTTTTTTCTAAGCGGCTATTCTTGGCCATCATCATCAATGCCGGTCCTAATATCAACACTGGCAGAATTACTTCCGTTTACTCATATGTTGAAAGGAATCGCCAGAATAGGTTTGATGGGCGCTGATATATTACAAACCAGATATGAGTTAACTATGCTGCTAATAATTACAATATCTTTAATAACAGTCCTTTACTTCAGATTAAAAAACATTCAAAATAACAACATTCACAACAAAATTGATCCGGAGGATTAATATGAAAACATTAAAAAATATTCTTCTAATTATGCTGATTATTTCGGCAAGCACATTAGTTTATGGGCAAAAATTTTCCGCGGGTATCATAGGAACATCATTCTTTACAAATAAAGGTGGTGAAAAATTTTCCGAATTAAATAATCCAATCGGCCAAGGGATTGTATTCGGGTATTCAATAAATAAAGATATCGCTATAGCCCTAACTGGTGAATACTTCGAAGGAAATCTGTCCGATACGAGCATCAAGGAAAAAAATAATAGAGTACATCTTTCAATCTATCTTTTACCCATGAAATTTAATAAACTTAGCACGTATTTCTCCTGCGGAGTTGTTTACAGCAATCAGGTGACTGAAGCAGGTGGTAAGGAGAATACAGAAAACTTTTTCAACGGAAAAATTGGTCTCGGGATGGACTATCTCGTATATAACAAAATCAGCGTAAATCTCGATCTCGGAGTTTACAATGACGGATTAATTTACAATGGGGCAAGCACAACTATTGGACTCAGATATGCCGCATTCTAAAATTAAAAAATAACACAGACGAAATTTAAAACAAAGGCTATATCTAATTTAGGGAAGATATGGCCTTAGTTTTTTAGAAATCGGAATTGACTCCGAACTTTCATAATAATTTTATGAACGGCTATAAAAAACTTAAACACCTGAATAAATGACAGGACATTGAGAAAAAATTAATTGAAGATGGATCTTCTCATTAATTTATGTCAGGTAAACAATTATATTTCAACATAAATGAAAATTTCTTCGATAATATTAAAAAATCCAAGACCGCATTCAGAAAATATACTTCATATAAATGATACAAATAAAATCGACGCAGATGAGCCCAGTATTTTCAGGTTCTATGTGCAAAAGTTAATTTTCAGGTCATTATGGCAGCGGATTAGTTAAGTCATGAAAACCATACTCGAATATTCTTCACAACACAGCTAATGAAGTCCCATCCAAAAAGAAAAAGAATTTATTATCATATAAAGAACTTTTTAAAAAAATAAATTATTGTTTTATTTGCCGCGGATAATTAATTTTAATCAGGAATTGTGCTGAATTTATAACTTGTCGTAAATGAACCGTATAGATTGAGCCAACCTGAAAACGCTTACTATTTCGGATGCAAAAAATATAAGTG
>JAIOYW010000008.1 GCA_021740915.1 Ignavibacteriales bacterium
ACGGGACATGGACCAGTTCAGAAATATGAGAGCAAGACACCGGAAAACATTCTGATCGAAGATCCTTTTCCAATAAAAGAAAAAATGCTCCCGATTAAGAAAGACAAAGTTGTGGCGATTCAGGGCATGGGTTTGACTACGTTTGATGTCGTTGCCGAGCTGACAATTGGCAGAGGAGGACGTTTCGTAACAGATACTAACGACAGAATGAGATACGAATCGTCCGGAAACGAACCCCGGATGATTCTTTTTTCCCGTTCCGGATTGCCGTTGCTCGCCCGCCCTGTGAACCAAAAAAGCAGAATTGAACAGCGGACTGGAAAACATCTAACACGTGCAGTGATCGAAAAACTCCAGGGGAGAGGAAGAATAGATTTCGAGACCGAATTGTTTCCTTTAGTAATTAAAGATATGGAAGAGGCATACTATCGGGCTTATTTAAGGAATTGCTGCCTGCCCACAGGATTAAAGGATCAGTTGGTTTCGCAGATGCTTGCAGGCAGTGTAGATTGGATTGAGCAAATAGAAAGAGAGATTCCGGAACAGCAGCATTTTTCCTGGGAAAAGCTCAAAAAACCAATACCTTCAGAAGTCCTTACCGATCCGGCAAAATTCACTGAATTTTTCAGTAAGTTTTTGAGAGAAGATCTTGAGCAGGCTAATATTGGAAATCTGGATAGCCCAATAAAAGCGGCGTGCGATGTATTGCGCGATCATCGTGAACTTATGGCGTTGGCGATGGACTTCAAGGGATTGACAGGTCAGTCGCAGAAATGGTTCTATGATGATTTGCTGCCTGTAATGAAAAGGCTTAGCGTCGGTCCGCCTAAAGAGAGGATAGCCCAATTATTGGCACTGATTGAAGCAGGGTTAGTGAAGGCGGATTTTGGACCAGATACACGTTGCACAAGAAATGAGCATGGGTGGAAGGTTAGCTCCGGAGTCTGGCCGGATGTAACAGCCGGCGCAGACGTTTTAGTCCTTGCGAAACTTCCTGTAAATGGACCTGAAAACGACCAATTATTAAGAAAATTAGTGGACAAAGGGATTGCGAAATACTTTAAAAATGATGAATTTTCAAGCATGGGATTAGATGTAACGAAAACACTAAATTTGATAGATGCCCGGGGCAACACCGTCTCATCTATCTGGGCTCTTGGAGTAGTTACAGAGGGGACAAGATTCTATACGTTTTTTCTCCCGCGACCTTACAGCAGGTCAAGATTTGAAGAGGATGCTGATATTGCAGTTCGAACAATGTTTGAGCAATTGCATAAAATTGAGAGCGGCGGAATCATCTAAACCGAAACATTAAATTTTTCAAGAGAAGGATAGCCCGGTATTCAGATGAAAATAGATAATACGGACACAAAATGGTCAATATCGCCAAATCTAAAAGGAGATTATGTTTCTATCGCGCCATTAAAATATGAGCATGAAGATGCATTAATCGAAGCTGTAAAAGATGGTGAACTTTGGAAACTATGGTATGCCAGGGTTCCAGCACCCGAAGGAATGAGAGTTGAAATCGAACGGCGACTCAAACTTGCGGAAGAAGGAAGAATGATGCCGTTTACAGTAATTGACAGCACTGGAAATGTCGTAGGAATGACCAGTTACCAGCTTCTTGACAGGTTAAATCGTCGTGTGGAAATCGGGTACACCTGGTATGCGACCAGAGTACAGAAAACACCTTTGAATACCGAGGCAAAACTTTTACTTTTAACCCATGCATTTGAAGTTCTGGATTGTATAGCGGTTGGGTTTACAACATCAACATTTAATGAGCCGAGTCGTAAAGCAATTGAAAGGCTGGGCGCTAAACTGGATGGAATACTGAGAAACCACTCTATTCTGGCTGGCGGAATTATCAGAGATACCTGCTATTACAGTATTCTAAACAGTGAATGGTCTGCTGTAAAAAAAAACCTCGTCTGGAAACTTGAAACTTATACTAAATGAAAAGAAAAAATTCTTCTAAATGAATAATAACGATCAGAATATATTTTCAGAACGCGATCCATTCTACTGGTATTGCCGGATGGACAAGGCATCGACTTTAGCAACTCTGAATGCAGGAATAATTACAAATGCCCAGGCAGATGAAATAGCAAGGGGTATTAATAAACTAATTCAGTGGGGAGATGAAAACAAACAGAGCCGACCGACCGACTATCTGGATGTACAGGCAAGGTTGTTTAAAATTGCAGGGCCGGTGGCCTCACGAATGCATTCCGGCAGAAGTCGCCAGGATATGCTCGTCACTTTACATCGTTTACTATTAAGGGATCGTTTTCTTTTACTTTTTGAAAGACTATTAGATATCCGGTCAGAATTTCTTTCCCGCGCACGCGAAAACAGATCCGTTATCGTTCCCACCTATACAAACGGTGTTCAGGCGCAGCCGGCTCTTTTCGGTCACCTAATGAGTGGTTATGAATCCCCGCTTGCAAGAAGTACCCGGCGATTTATGGAATGCTATACCCGGCTTAATCAGTCACCGTTAGGTTCGGCAGCATTAGCCACATCGCGGTTTCCTCTCAATAGAGAGCTTCTTTCTGAACTTTTGGGTTTTAACGGAATAGTTGAAAATTCTTTTGATGCTGCACAGATAGCAGTAGTGGATACCGGTATTGAATGTGCGCAGATCGCAGCTCTTATTGCGTTAAGTTTGAATATGTTTACCCAGGACGTTCACGCCCAGTTTCATCATGTCAGGCCATGGATACAACTAACTGATCCGGATTTGCTCAGCGCGAGTACGCTTATGCCGCAGAAAAGAAATCCGGTTGTACTCAACCGTGCAAGACTGCTGGGAAGTGAAGTTGTCGGCGCATCTGTAACAGCAGCCTTTGCTGCACATAACGTGAGTTCCGGGCTTACGGACTATAAGCGAATGGACGCCTCCAACACTTTGGAACTTGCAATCAAATTAATGTCCGAAATATCAACAATTCTTAGAGGAATGAGGCTCGATAGTCAAGCCGCACTTGATGAACTTGAATCCGAATTTACTACCACATCGGAATTGGCGGCTTTACTGCAGGAACGAGCCGACATTCCCCTTTCAATTGCTCATGGATTTGCCTCAAAAATGGTTGATACCGCCCGCAAGGAAAGATTTTCACTTAAATCTATTCCTTTTACGATTATTAATACTATATTCTCTGAAGTTATAGCAGAGAAGTCAGATTTGAAAACAAAAGAATTTCCTTTTTCAGAGCAAGAATTCAGAATCGCTGTCCATCCTCAGACAATGGTCAACAATTATAGAGGTAAAGGAGGATCGTCACCCGAGGAGACAGAAAAATTGTTTGAACAAGGTTTCCGCAAACTGGATTCAGATCGCGATTGGCTTCGAATAACGAAAGCTGCCGTCAACGAATCTGAGAAGCAGCTTGACGCTAAGTTCAACAATCTGATTAAATGATCATAGCCTGTGCCCCGCTACCCGCATAAAATTTCAGGCAAGCAGTAACTGTCCCAAACTGGAATTATTCTCAGAAGGGTGAACTAATTATCAATGCTGTAGAGCGCTCACTGATGAGCTATTAGCACTCTTCCAGGGAATTAAAATTGTCCAAATTCCGGATTCGCAATATATTATTATTATATCCGGAAAGCCCTGGTTTTTGCTAGTGAGCAGTATTTAAATAATCAAAGAATTTATCAAATTAAGCCGATCGGCGAACTATTAAGACTCCGGTAATTCAAATCAAAAAAACGTTATTATTATATATGGGGCTGGATAAAAGGAATAAATTAACCTGACAAAATTAAGTTTATTATTTTTGCATATTAATCTGTGGAAACTATGATCGAAAAAGAAAAATTATTAAGTGATGCCTTTGAGAAAATCATCGGGAATAAACCGGAGAAAATTTCTAAGCTACCCCAATCCGGATCATACCGTGAGTATTATCGTCTTGAGTTGGCAGAAAATTCTCTGATCGGGGCAATAAACAGCGACAAGAAAGAGAACATTGCTTTTATAGAATTCACCAGACATTTTTTAAAATGCGGGCTGCCGGTTCCCAGGATCGAATATGAAGATCTTCAAAACAATATTTATCTTCTTCAGGATCTTGGGGACATAACCCTTTTTAGTCATTTGCAGAATGTCCGCTCAGGCGATCAGTTTCCACCAGAGTTAGTAAGTATTTACAAAAAAATTCTGGAACTTCTTCCGAAATTTCAAATTGAAGCGTCAGTAGGACTTGATTATTCCAAATGCTATCCACGGGCATCTTTCGATAAGCAGTCGATGATGTGGGACCTGAATTATTTCAAATATTATTTTCTTAAACTCGCTAAAATCCCATTCGAAGAGCAATCTCTGGAGGAAGATTTTCAGACATTCAGCGATTATCTCTTAACATGCGGCACAGAATACTTCCTTTACCGTGATTTCCAATCCAGGAACATAATGCTCAGTGAGGGGGAAATCTTTTTCATTGATTACCAGGGGGGAAGAAAAGGCGCGTTGCAATATGATGTTGCCTCGCTAATCTATGACGCAAAAGCTAATATCCCGGTTATACTTCGAGAAGAATTATTGGATCATTATATAAGCACACTAAAAAAATATATTGACGTAGATGAAAAACCCTTCCGACAATATTATTATGGCTATGTTCTGATCAGGATAATGCAGGCGATGGGGGCATACGGATTCAGAGGCTTCTATGAAAAGAAGGAGCATTTTCTTAAAAGTATTCCATATGCTCTTGAAAACCTTGAATGGTTAATTCGCAATACTGATATTCCTTTAGAAATTCCAGCATTGAGAGAGGTTTGGACCAATCTTATCCGCTCAGATGAATTGGCAAAATTTCGTGATAATGCAAAAGATAATGAATTAAAAGTGACCATTACGAGTTTTTCATACAAAGATGGAGTCCCTGAAGATTTTTCAGGTAATGGCGGCGGATTTGTTTTTGACTGCAGAGCTCTGCACAACCCAGGGCGATATCTTGAGTTTCGAGATCTTAACGGACATGATGCACCGGTAAAAGAATTTCTTAACCGGGAAAGAGCGGTGGCTCAATTCCTGAACAGCGTGTACAACCTGGTTGATGGATCTGTTGAAATTTACCTTCAGCGGGGATTCTCCGATTTGATGGTGAATTTCGGCTGTACAGGCGGTCAGCACCGGAGTGTATATTGCGCAGAGAGTTTAGGGGCACATTTACGTAAAAAGTTTGATGTAAAAGTTTTGGTAAATCACACAAGGTTTCCTGGAAAAACTAAATGAGAGCAATGATCCTTGCCGCCGGATTAGGCACCCGATTACGACCCTTAACAGGAAGTCTGCCGAAAGCAATGGTGGAAATAGATGGTAAACCGCTTATACAGATAGTGATTGAGAGATTAAAGCAGGCAGGATTCAGGGAAATTATTATAAATCTGCATCATTTTCCGGAAAAAATAATGGGTTTTCTTAATGAAAATCAATTTTTCGGATTGCCGATTCGGGACTCTGCCGAAGAAGAACTGCTTGATACCGGCGGTGGAATAAAAAAAGCAATACAATCTTTCGGTTTATCCGATCAGCCATTATTAGTTCATAATGTGGATATACTCTGTAATTTCGATCTGTCATCAATCTATAAGTTTGCCGTTAATTCAGATTATGATGCGGTTGTCGCTGTAAATAGCCGTCAAACATCAAGATATTTACTTTTTGATGAAAACAATTTGCTGGCAGGCTGGCTGAATAAAAAAACAGGAGAGCGTATAGAAGTTGAAGGTAAAAGCGCTGTGAAAGAAATGGCTTATTCCGGAATACAGTTAATAAAACCCTCAGTCTTTAAGAAATTCCCGCCGGAAAACAAATTTTCGATTATAGATTTTTATCTTAATGCTGCACAAGAGATAAAAATCATGGGACTCGAGATGAAAAATCAGGTTTGGTTTGATATTGGAAAATCAGTGAACGATATTAAGGAAGCCGAAAAGATACTGCGATTAATCAATTCCACGAAAATCATGTGAGGAGACTCATATCCGCCATAAAAAATCCATCTAAATATGTTTTTATAAAGATTTTTAATTAATATTTAATTATTTTATAAACATAAACACTGTTTCAAACGTAATCGGAGTTAATGGTGTTACAGATGCTCCGGAACATTTAATTTTCTATATATAAACCGGAGGTTTATATGGGAGAGAAAAAGAAAAAGAAAAAACCAGAAGAAACAAAACCTGAATCCGGAAGCGTTATCACAGAAGTAAAAGACTCAAAGAAATCCGGAAAGAAAAAAACCGTAACCCTTGAAAAACTGCAAACCCAGCTTGAAACAACAGACTCCGCCGAGGCCAAAGAAAAAAAGAAACTCGAAAAAAAATTCTATGAAAAGGAATTGCGCCGTCTGCAAATCGAACTTGTCAAGCTTCAGTACTGGATCAAAGAACAGGGGCTTAAAGTTGTTGTAATATTTGAAGGAAGAGATGCGGCGGGAAAAGGGGGGACAATTAAAAGAATAACAGAATGTCTGAATCCTAGAATCTGCCGTGTTGTTGCACTTCCAGCTCCCACCGAACGTGAGAAAACTCAATGGTATTTTGAGCGGTATATTCAGCACCTGCCATCCGCGGGAGAAATGGTAATTATGGATAGAAGCTGGTATAACAGAAGCGGTGTTGAAAGGGTGATGGGATTTTGTACTGAAGCCGATTACCGCGAATTTCTGAGATCGTGCCCGGAGTTCGAAAGAATGCTTGTCAGATCCGGAATAACTCTTATCAAGTACTGGTTTTCAGTCAGTGAAGAGGAACAGGAAAAACGTTTCCAGGCAAGATTACAGGACAAAACAAAGCTATGGAAATTAAGCCCAATGGACTTACAATCCCGCGCCCGATGGGTTGAGTACTCAAAAGCCAAAGATGAAATGTTTGCATATACGGATATCAAACAGGCTCAATGGTACGTTGTTGATGCGGATGACAAGAAAAAGGCGCGTCTGAACTGTATTCATCATCTTCTCAGTATGATTGATTACAAAGATCTGACCCCGAAACCTCTCGAACTTCCGCCGCGGCCAAAGGCCCACGGATACATTCGTCCCCCCATAACAGATCAGACATTTGTGCCAAAAGTATATTAATCGCTTTCGGAGATAGTGATCTCTGTTTCTGAACAAATAATCATTCCCTGCAACAGGATTCTTGTTGCAGGGAGTGTAATAACCCGCCTACGAATCAGAACACCATTAGAATATTTGATTTTACTCAGGTTTATTTTGAGTCAGCAGGAAAACTATTCGAGGAACAAACTATTTTTATCTGAAGATATTTATCATAAATAATGAGCAGAATTTTCTGAGACGCCGCCAGATAATCATCAGAAAACGTACAATTCAGGTAATTCGGAAATCGGATAAATCATTTACACATCCAATGAAACTTTATAAGTTCTGACAGGTAAAAAAATCACAAATAAATAAGGATAAATATGTTAAAAAACTTACCCCTGATAATTCTTCTTACTGGCATTCTTTTTACAGCGTGCAGCAAAGAAGAACTTGTTCAGGAAAAAATAACAACACAAAGTGGAAATCTTTTATTTTCATTACCCGATGGATGGGTAAAGGAACAGCCGGCTTCTTCAATGAGACTTGCTCAATATAAATTACCGGGAGATGGAGGAAAAGATGCCGAACTGGCATTGTTCTATTTCCCTGGAACAGGTGGAGGCGTTGAAGACAATCTTACCCGGTGGTATGGACAATTCAGAGGAACTGATGGTAACTCCCCTGCTGCAAATGCAGAAAGAAATGAGCTAAAAGCAGATGGGATGAGGATAACCACTATTTATTTTACAGGAACTTATCTTCGTTCATCCTCAATGATGATGGGCGGCGATATTGAAGAATTACCAGATTATGCTCTTCTTGGCGCGATCATCGAGGGTGGAGGAGCCCCCTGGTTTTTTAAGGCAACGGGCCCCCAGCCCACCATCGATAAATGGCGCGATTCGTTTTCAGGTATGCTGAAAACCGCAAAAATCACTAAAGATCAATAACTTTTTCTTTGATACTCAGCCCTTCCGCCTCTAGTTCAGGCAATACTCTGGAATAAATGGCGGGATGGGTTGGTATCTGACAACCGGTTATGGGCAGATCGCCGTTAAGCACTAATTTTGCCGCTATCGCTGCGGGCGCCCCTACGGTTTTTGCAATTGCGGTAAATGATCCCGGAACACCGTAATCCACCATTGTTGAAATAATTTTTTCCTTTCTGCCGCTTTCTGGATATTCCGCATCCATTTCATGGATCAGGACTACCATATCTCTTCCATCAGCAGGAAGCGGGAGTTTTCTTTTTATCAGATCAATCATCACGTCCGCGGGAGTCTTAACAGCGCCGCCAATTTTTTCATCCGAGAATAATCCAAGCCACCTAAGATTTTCCATGATTTTTCCGGTCGGACTAATTCCGAGAAAACGAGCTATACGCTGATCAAGCCTTCCAGTGATGTCGCCATGTGGCAGGAACATCTCCATAAACTGTGAATACGATTTATCAGGAAGCCCTGGAATATTAAGGTTTTCATTGGAAATACCAAGCTTCACAATCTGAAGCCAGGTTTCACTCCAGCCAGGATAGCGTAAAGTTCCGCGGACCACGGTCTCCGCATTCTGAAGATTAAATACATCCATATATGCCATTGAATCTCTGTTGGGATAGGCTTCCAAAGTTCCTATTCCTTCCACATCAACCTGCCAGGTTCTCTGGAACACCTCATGATATGGTAAGACTTTCACTTTCCCGTTTTCTTTATACTGAGCACCATATTCACCGGCCATAACAACATTCCTGGGGTTCCAGGTAACGCAATAACGGAACGGGTTGCTCAACACTTCCGGTGCGGGTATGCCGCTGCCATATGATATAAAACTCCTTATGACACCATTATTTTCTTTAATACCATGAATAATATTCATGGCGGTCATAAGATCAATGCCCGGATCGAGTCCCATCTCATTCAGGATCAGTATTCCTTTTCGAAGGGCGTCCTTGTTCATAGCTTTTACCCGCATATTTTCGTATGAGGCTGTGATAACATGTTTGCCGTGATGAAGTGCGTCTAAAGCAATCTGATACTGAAAAGAAGGCGATAATAAATTAATAACGATATCCGCATTTTTGATTTGTGTGTTTCGCATATTCTCATCATTCACATCAAATTCGATAGCATTTCCCCTGCCATGTCCGTTTACTCTGGATTTTGCGAGTTGAATATCTCTATCACACACATTAATAAACCAGTCATTTTCCTGAGAATGTCGTAACATATAGTCAATCAAATACGGAGAGCTTTGTCCCCCTCCAAGAATGAGCACATTTTTCATAATTTTGTCCCAAAATATTAAGCACCGGAATAATTCCGGGGCCGGAAATTAAGAGTTAAATAAAAGATGATACATATAGAAAAATTACAAACTTAAAAATATGCAGAATTAAATAACGATGAAAAGAAAAAATCTTTTATTGTTGTATTTATCTTTGATGGGTGGATAATTATTGATAGAAAATTTATATTACCATGGTGTCCGGGAAACAATTGATCCGGGGATTCAGCATTCCAATGTGTTCAGAAGGCGATGACAGGTTCCACGCCCTTGCCTTTTACTGAAAACCAAAACAAAGGATATTTATAGGTAGAGTCATTTGAAAAAAGCCTACAGTCCCCTCAACACACCAGGAAGTGTGCCTGCTTACAATCGTATTAGCTTACTGATAGCTATAATTCTTATTATTCATCCGAAAATAAATTCCATTGCTCAGAATGATACACTTCCCAGAGATCTCTTTCTCAAGTATAATATTTATTTTGGCAGACCCGATGATAAAATAATTTCCAGAGAGAAGTATTTCGACCGGTTTCAGGGCTTTTGGCTTGGAGAATGTATTGCCAACTGGACAGGTCTGGTAACGGAAATGGATAAAATCGGCAATATCGGAGAGATCAAAACCGGTGAGTTTTATACCAGGGATGACTGGGGTAAACCAGATAAACCGAGCATCTGGGGTAATGGCACACCAAGCGCTCTCTCTCCAACGATTGAATTTGTGCTGAAAGGCACGGACGAGATTTGGGGAGCGGATGATGATACCGACATTGAATATATGTACCAGCATCTCATGTATGAAAACAAAACCCCGATTCTAACTCCACAGATGATAAAAGATGGCTGGTTGAAACATGTCATACCTGAGGAAGAAAATTATCTTTGGGTTTCAAATCAAAAAGCCTTTGATCTGATGCATGAAGGATATCTGCCGCCTTCAACAGGGAGAAAGGAAAATAATTCTGAATCAGATATGATTGATGCTCAGCTCACCACCGAAATTTTCGGATTGTTTTCACCCGGCTTTCCTTCAACGGCTCTGAAGATGGCATATCTGCCAATACGCACTGTTGCAGATGGTGAATCTGTGTCAATCGCCGAGTTCTATGTTGTAATGCATAGTCTTGCTTTGGCTTTCCCAGATTCTCTGCATATATCACAAAGGATAATCAGAATGGCTGATGCAGCAAGGAACTTGCTTCCTGAGGATGAATACCCCGCGAAAATGTACGATTTTGTGAAAAATCAATTTGAAAATGGAACTCCGTGGGAGATGGTGCGCGATAGCATTTACACCAGATATCAGGTCGAACAGAGAGATGGATACAACATCACATCGCGCGATTTATATTGTAATGGCTGTTTTGCTGCCGGGATTAATTTTGCTGCGAGTCTGGTGAGTCTGTTTTATGGCAAGGGAGATTTGAAGGAGACAATTAAGATCGGGGCATTAGTCGGCTGGGATTCTGATAACCCAACTGCAACCTGGGGTGGTTTGCTTGGATTTATCTATGGCAGAAAGGAAATAGAAAAAATATTCGGGCAAAAATTTTCAGAAAAATTTAACATTCACAGGACACGACAAAATTTTCCGGTAGGAATTGACACCTTCGGTGAGATGGCCAAAAGAGGAGTGTTTATTACAGACCGTGTAACCCAGGAACTTAATGGAGGTGGAACAGATAGTACCGGCAGGTTCTGGTCTTTTCCCTCCCAATCAGACAATTATTAAATTCAACTTTATTAATAATTGTAATACCGAAATCGATAAATTTAGAATTGGACTTTTATTTCTTTAGGTGAAAGATGCAGAAAAAAGATGAGAACAAATTGGCTCTCGGAATTTCAATTGGATTTGCCGCAGGCGCTATAACCGGAGTATTAATCGGAATCCTGACAGACGAGATAGCTCTATGGCTATCGCTCGGCATCGGACTTGGGCTTGCCGCCGGAGCGCTCTATGTTCTGAAATACCTGAAAAATTAAATCATAAACACATCGTTTAGCAAAAACCGCATTATTTGAAGTAAATATTAATTTAAAGGCGGTTTAAATATTTCATTTAACAGATGAGGGGAGAATTTTTACTTTATTCGATATCCAAACATCATTAAATATTGTTTTATTATATTTCGCCGAAAAATAACCGGATAATATATTTGAATCAGGAATATGAAGTAATCATCGGGCTTGAAGTACACGCCCAGCTATCAACAAACACAAAACTTTTTTGCGGTTGTTCTGCCGCTTTTGGGGCTGAACCTAATACAAACATCTGCCCTGTTTGTCTTGGACACCCTGGGGCGCTGCCGGTACTTAACAAAAAGGCTGTTGATTATACAGTGCTTGCCGGAACTGCCCTGAATTGCAGAATCAACAGGCATTCGGTTTTTGCTCGAAAGAATTACTTTTATCCCGATCTGCCGAAAGGTTACCAGATATCACAATTTGAGGAACCCTTCTGCGAAAATGGATTCCTTGAAATAAATATAGACGGGCTAGAAAAAAAAATAGGGATTACCCGTATTCATCTCGAGGAGGATGCCGGAAAATCAATCCACGACCAGGGATGGGAAACAAAACTTGATCTTAATCGATGCGGGGTCCCGCTTATCGAGATAGTGAGTGAACCGGATCTTAGAAGCGCCAGGGAAGCATATGAATATATGTTCAGATTGAGACAGATCGTCACATATTTAGGAGTATGCGATGGAAATATGGAAGAAGGATCGTTAAGATGTGATGCCAATGTCAGTCTTCGTCCAAAAGGAACCAAAACATTCGGTACCCGGACTGAGATTAAAAACCTTAACAGTTTCCGACATGTAGAAAAGGCGATTGAATATGAGATCGGCAGACAAAAAGACATTTTGGAAAATGGCGGTAAAATTATTCAGGAAACTCTGCTGTGGGATTCCGAATCTGGAATTGTGAACCCTATGCGGGGAAAAGAGGAATCCGATGATTATCGATATTTCCCTGATCCGGACCTGCTGCCTGTTGTTATTTCGGACGAATGGCATAATAATATTATTAGCCTGATGCCTGAACTGCCCGCAGAAAAAATCAGACGTTACACACTTGAATATATCCTGCCGGCTTACGATGCAGAGGTTCTTACTTCATCGAGAGAAACAGCAGAATATTTTGAGGCAGTGATCCGGACAACAAAGGACTACAAATCGGCATCAAACTGGATAATGACAGAAGTAATGCGTATTTGTAATGAGACCAAAACAAGCATTAATAATTTTCCCGTAAACCCCGAATCTCTTGCCAGAATGATAAACCTGATATCAGACGGGACTATCAGTGGGAAAATCGCTAAAGATATTTTTCCGATTATGGTTGCTGAAGGAAAAGAACCGGAGCAAATAATTAAGGAGAAAAACCTCATCCAAATTTCTGATTCGAATGAAATTGAACGCATTATTAATTCTATTATTGAAATCAATCAATCCTCAATCGAAGAATTCAGATCCGGAAAAGAAAAACTGTTTGGGTTTTTTGTCGGACAGGTTATGAAAGAGACCGGCGGTAAGGCAAATCCGAAAGTCGTGACGGAAATATTGAAAAAGAAACTTTCTCCTTAAGAAAGCTATGAATTTGGCGATTGAAATCGTCAAATTTTTTGTTGTTTTCAGAATGAAAGACAAATAATATTTCTAGGGAGCCGCATTAAATTGCGGCTCGAAATTTAACGAGAATATTTTTTCAATTAAATTTTGGTGCTAAGATCAACCATTTCAATAGCTGTAAGCGCAGCATCCCATCCCTTATTTCCCGATTTTGTTCCGGCGCGTTCAATTGCCTGCTCTATTGAATCAGCAGTGATTACCCCAAAAATTACGGGCAATCCGGTTTCAAGGCCTACTAAGGCAATACCCTTTGAAACTTCTGCAGCAACGTAATCAAAATGCGGAGTAGCACCCCGGATCACGGCACCGAGGCAGATTACTCCATCATATTTTTTTGAGAGAGCCAGTTTTTTTGCTGCGTGAGGAATTTCGTAAGAACCAGGAACCCAAACGAGCGTTATTCCATTTTCTTCTGCGCCATGTCGTTTCAGACAATCAAGTGCCCCCGAGATAAGACGGTTAGTAATAAACTCGTTAAACCTGCCCGCCACGATAGCAAATTTTTTACCCTGGGCGTTCAACTGCCCTTCAATAACATTATGCATTTTTATCTTCCTTTATTGATTTCAAATTATCAGCGCCGAAAACATTAATAAGCAAATGCCCCATTTTATCTTTTTTTGTTCTCAAATATTTTTCATTTGAGCAGTTTGGTTCAATTTCAAGTGGAACCCGTTCAGTGATCTCAAGATCATAACCACGCAGACCAATAATCTTATGAGGATTATTCGTCATTAATCTGATCTTTTTAATTTTTAGATCTTTTAGAATTTGTGCGCCGAATCCATAATCCCGCAGATCAGCTTTGAATCCAAGAATTTCGTTCGCCTCAACGGTGTCTTTGCCCGTTTCCTGCAACTCATAAGCCAAAAGTTTGTTTACAAGCCCGATTCCCCGTCCTTCCTGCTTCATATAAAGCACAGCTCCCTTTCCTTCCTGTTCAACTTTTCTGAGAGCCGCCGCAAGCTGATCGCCGCAATCACATCTCTGAGAGCCTAGTACATCCCCGGTAAAACACTCTGAGTGAACCCTTACGAGTACCGGGCTGCCATCGGAGACATCTCCTTTTATCAAGGCTAAAGCAAATTCTGAAGGATCGAGGATGTTTTCATAAAATAGAAGTTTGAAATTCCCATACCGGGAAGGCAGATCCACTGCCGCTTTACTTTTGACGAAAGACTCAGTTCTAACGCGGAATTTTATCAGATCGGCAATCGTAATAATTTTAAGATTAAATTTATTTTTAAAGTCCATCAGAAGGTCGACACGCGCCATGGTGCCATCATCAGCCATAATTTCACAGAGTACGCCAATCGGTTTTAATCCCGCAAGCCGGGCAAGGTCAGTAGCCGCTTCTGTGTGTCCGGCGCGTTTTAATACTCCGCCATTTTTCGCGATAAGAGGAAAAATATGACCGGGTCTTGCAAAGTCGTTTGGCCGCACTTTATCATCTGCAAGGGCACGAATGGTTGCCGCTCTGTCAAAAGCGGAAATTCCGGTTGAGGTTCCATGTATGTAATCAATAGTGACAGAAAAAGGTGTCGCATGTAATGCTGTATTGTGCGTGACCATAGGGGTCAGGTCAAGTTTTTCGGCAAGTTCCAGTGTAACCGGGGCACATAACATTCCCCGCCCCTCTTTTGTGATAAAATTAACATCGGAGGCAGTGATTTTTTCTGCCGCCATTATAAGGTCGCCTTCATTCTCACGATCTGCGTCGTCAATAACAATGACCATCCGGCCTTGTCTTATATCATCAAGTGCGGATTCGATAGAGTCAAATTTCAAATCATGATTCATATAATCTAATAGCCCATCTCTTTCAGTTTTTCAACATTCAGACCCCCTGTAGGGGAATTTGTTCCGTAAAAAAGAAGTTTTTCAATATGCCGCGCGATAAGGTCGGTTTCAATATTTATTTTATCGCCGGATTTCAAAAATTTGAGGTTTGTTTTTGTCCACGTGTGCGGGATAATTGAAAACCCTGCCCTATCACCCGAGGTTTCCGCAACAGTCAGGCTTATGCCATTGAGAGCAATCGATCCTTCAGCAATAACATATTTTGATAGTTTCCCGGGAATTCTAACATCAAGGTAATAATTATCGCCTCGTTTACTGATATAATTTACTATCCCCACGCCATTGATATGTCCCGCTACAAAATGACCTCCGAGACGTGCGCCAATCTGCAATGCTCTCTCAAGGTTGACCCGAACACCCGTTCTGGCATTGCTGAGAGTAGTCTTTTCCAGAGTTTCGCCGACAGCGTCAGCGTAGAAAAAATTATTGTCCAGACTTATAACAGTCAAGCAGACACCGTCAACAGAAATTGAATCATTAACGATGGTATTTTCAAGGACATTGGCTGCACCAATTTTTAATCTCTTTCCGTCCGGAATCGGATAAATGCCATCGATAAAACCAATTTCTTCAATAATTCCTGTAAACATAAGTGTAAACTTAATAAAAATAAGCCCATCGATAAACTTGTCAAAACCTGGTGCGAGGATGCATTTCAGATAATGATGTTAAAAATCGGATTGAAAATCAAAACAATTGTTTAGGTAATAATAAAGATTAAATCATAAGCAGCTTGAAAAGGGTAAAATTTCGAACAAATAAATGATGCCTTTGGTAAAAAAGAAATAAAATTTCTATTCATTCAATAAAACTTAAATATATGCATCCGGATAGTAACTTGGATAAAGCCGATGTTCATCTTCAGTGTTTCCATCACAATTCGAACATTTACGGACATTATAGATAACCGGTTCTTCGCTTGGTTCTGCGGGAAGAAAATTAATTATCGACTGACAATTTGAACATTGGACAATATGATGTGTATCAATTTTTTCTCTGCAGGCGGGACAAAGAAAACCGCTTTCACCCATAAATTCACGGGGATCAAAGATAAAAAACACTCTGCATTGACTATTATTACATTGGGCGAAGCTTTTCGAGACTGTATAAATTGGGCCGATATAATCTCCGTTTTTTAAACATTCAATATAAACACCCGGTTTGGATTATTTTATGCAAAAAAAAATCCATAAGGACTGATTGAATTCATGATTTAAAGAGATAAAACTAAAAATTTTTATATAATTAAGATTGAAATTAGTATAAATTCTGGAGAATTAATGTCAAGATTAGAATCATTCAAAGCATATGATATTCGGGGTAAAGTTCCAGGTCAGCTAAATGAAGAACTCGCATATAAAACCGGACGTGCCTACGTCAGATTGTTAAAGTGTAAAAGTGTTGTAATCGGTCGGGATGTTCGTAAATCCTCTCCCCCTCTTGCTAAAGCGCTTTCGGAAGGAATAACTGATGCCGGCGCAGATGTATATGATCTTGGGTTATGCGGGACGGAAATGGTTTATTTTGGAACACCACATCTGGATGCAGATGGCGGGGTAATGATTACTGCGAGCCACAACCCGCCTGAATATAACGGACTTAAATTCGTTAAAAAAGGATCTGTGCCGATGGGCTATTCATCCGGACTGAACAAGGTTGAGCAGATGATATTGCAGGACGATTTGGGAGATAAAGCCTCCGTGAAGGGCAAAGTCATCCCCGTGGATATTATGAAAGAATTTATTACGAAGTTAAGAACACTCTATAAGCAGAATTCTATAAAACCATTGAGGGTTGTTGTCAACGCTGGAAACGGGTGCGTGGGTCCCGCCTTGGATGCGTTGGAACCACATCTCCCCATTAAAATGATTAAAGTTTTTCACGAACCGGATGCCGATTTCCCTAATGGGGTTCCGAATCCATTACTGCCCGAAAACAGACAGCCGACCATCGATGCGATCAAAGCAAACAAAGCCGATCTTGGGGTTGCCTGGGATGGCGATTATGACAGGTGTTTTTTCTTCGATGAAAACGGAAGTTTTATCGAAGGATATTATATTGTTGGACTTCTTGCAAAATCGATACTGAGGATAGCCAAAGGAGAAAACATTGTACACGATCCAAGACTTACATGGAATACTCTGGCGGAAGTTGGTGCCGCGGGAGGTGTTGCTGTTCAATCTCAGAGCGGGCATGCTTTCATCAAAGAAAAAATGAGAGAGAAAAATGCAGTTTATGGCGGGGAAATGTCGGCACATCATTATTTTCGCGAAAATTATTACTCCGATAGCGGTTTAATTCCCTTCGTCCTAATTCTTCAGTTGATATCTGAAGAGAACAAAACACTTTCACAACTCGTTGGCCAGATGATCAGTAATTTCCCTTGTTCAGGGGAGATCAATTCTACTATTGCCGACCCTGCCGGAAAACTTGAGGAGATTAAAGCCAAATATCATGACGGCGCAGTTGATTATACGGATGGAGTCAGTGTTGAATATGAAAATTGGCGATTTAATGTAAGATTGAGTAATACTGAGCCGCTTATCAGGCTCAATGTTGAGTCACGCGGCGATCAGAAATTGATGGAAGATAAGACAGTGGAATTACTCGACCTGATCAGGAAATAAAAACCGGCAACCTTTTTTCAGGGGATACGTCTAAACAAATAATTATGTAAAAGGTAGAATAATGGAACAACAGAAAGAAAAAGCAATTGATGTTGAAAAGCTTTTAAGCAATAAGCTTAAAGGGGTCAGCGTGGCAGCGCTTGAAAGCGGAGTTGCAAAGGTAATTAGTGAACTGGTGGGTGAAGATTATAAATGCACAATTGGCGAGGTTAAATATACTCTGTTTAGCGGTGCGGATTTTCACGTTAAGATTGAACTGACATATAATCCACAAAGTTAATAAAATCAATAATCCCCCGCTCGCCGGGGGATTATTTGTTAAAAAGCAAAACAATGTTTGAAAAAATAACTAAAATTCTGGCATTTCCTTTTGTTCTGATAATCAAAATTTATCAGATTTTTATTTCCCCGCTGCTTCCTCCATCATGCCGATATTCACCGACATGCTCACATTATACTTTGGAAGCCTTGAAAAAATACGGTGTTTTCAAGGGCGGGTGGCTCGGCATTAAACGTATCTCAAGATGCCATCCCTGGGGAGGCAGCGGATACGATCCGGTCCCCTGATATTATTTTTTCCTGCCCCCCGATTTTTTTACAGCGGGCGATTTCTTTCCGCCAGTCTCTGCAATAAGTTTTCTGATTTCATCCAAAGTAAGTTCTTTTGGATCTTTTCCCTTGGGAATTTTTATATTCTCTTTGCCGGCTTTGATAAAGGGTCCCCATCTTCCATTGAGCACCTGTATATCCGGAGCGTCCTCGAAAGATTTTATGTTTCTCTCCAACTCGGTTTTTCGTTTTGCTTCAATAATGCCAATTACGTCTTCTATTTCCACAGTATAGGGGTCGTGTCCTTTTCCCAGAGAATAGAATTTATTGTCGTGTTTAGCATAAGGACCGAATCGTCCAATCGAGATGCTTACCGCCTTCTCTTCAAAAACCCCAATATTGCGGGGGAGTCTGAAAAGACTTAACGCTTCCGCCAGCGTAATTGTTTCCAGCCTTTGCCCAGGACGAAGCGATGCAAACTGCGGCTTTGCCTCCGGATCATCGGGATCGGTTAACTGAGCTACAGGGCCGAACCTTGCAAGTCGTACAGTAACCAATTTTCCAGAGGGGTCGTTACCCAGCGTTCTTTCACCTTTAACTTTTTCACTCGATTCTATTGTTTCTTTTACGCTCTCGTGGAATGGCTCATAAAAATCTCTTAACATTTCATTCCAGACGAGTTTTCCCTGCGCAATATCATCAAGTTCTTTTTCCACGGCGGCAGTAAATTTGAAGTCGAGAATCCGGGGAAAATTTTGGATTAAAAAATCATTAACCAGCATAGCAACATCCGAGGGGAAGAGTTTGGACTTTTCTGCCCCGAAATTTTCTGACTTATCCATTGCCGTGATCTTACCTTTTGCATCGAGAGTAAGACTACGGTATTTTCTTTCTGATCCCGGACGATCTTCTTTGTTTACGTAGCCTCTCTTCTGAATCGTGCTAATAGTCGGAGCATAAGTTGAAGGTCTTCCAATACCCAGTTCTTCTAATTTCCGAACAAGAGTGGCTTCGGTATATCTAGCGGATGGACGGGAGAATCTTTCAGATGCGTTTATGTGATCCATATTTAGCTTTTCACCTTCCCTTACAACGGGTAGCATCTCATTGTCCTCTTCCTGACTATCTTCATCATCGCTTGATTCAAGATACACCTTTAAAAACCCATCAAATTTTATTACTTCACCCTGAGCCGTGAAGTACTCTTTCCTGGTGGAAACATTAATTTTAATTGTTGTGCGTTCTAATGCTGCGTCTTTCATCTGTGAAGCGACAGTTCTTTTCCATATCAGATCGTATAACAATTTTTCTTCACGAGAGCCTTCCACATTTTTTGTTTCAAAATAAGTTGGGCGGATTGCTTCATGGGCTTCCTGCGCTGTTTCCGATTTTGTCTTAAATCGGCGGGGATGAGAGTATTCTTTCCCAAAATCATCAGAGATAATTTGGGCTGCATGAGCAATTGCCTGTTCTGAAAGATTCACAGAATCGGTTCGCATATATGTTATTTTGCCCGACTCATAGAGTTTCTGTGCGACCAGCATAGTTCTCGAAACTGAAAATCTGTATTTTCTTGAAGCCTCCTGCTGTAAGGTCGAAGTTGTAAAAGGCGGAGCAGGTGACTTTTTGACGGGCTTTTTTTCAAGAGAACTGACACTGAAAAGAGCGTCACGACACATTTCGAGGAAACTGGATGCGTCTTTTTCGTTATCAAACTTCTCGGATAATTCTGCACGGATTGGTTTTTTAGCATCACGAGTATAAAACAAAGCTGTTACACGGAATTTTGATTCAGAATTAAAAGCATCGATTTCCCTTTCCCGCTCAACGATCAGCCTGACCGCAACTGATTGCACTCTCCCGGCAGAAAGTGAAGACTTGACTTTTCTCCATAGAACCGGTGATATTTCAAAACCAACAAGCCGGTCAAGTATCCTTCTTGCCTGTTGTGAATAGACAAGATTCGTATCGACTCTTCTTGCTGTTTTTATTGCATTAACGATTGCTTCTTTTGTGATTTCATTAAAGACAATTCTTTTCGTTTTTGAAATATCGAGATTCAACACCTCGGCGAGATGCCATGAAATTGCTTCACCCTCACGGTCCTCGTCAGTTGCAAGCCAGACTGTTTCACTCTTTGCAGATAATTTTTTTAAATCAGAAACCACCTGCTTTTTATCTGCCGGAACTTCATAAAGTGGATTGAAGCCATTTTCTATCTCAACGCCATTCTGTTTTCGCGTCAGGTCCCTGATGTGTCCATAACTGGATACAACATGGTAATCGGCGCCAAGAAATTTTTCAATCGTCTTGGCTTTAGCCGGCGATTCTACTATTACAAGATTTTTTATCATACATTAAATTGTTTTAAACGGATTGGCAAGATATAGGTTAATTAGTTATTATTCAAAAGCAATTTCAGATAATTCTCTGGTTTTAACAGACAATTCCATTTTTTCTTGAAATTCGATTGTGTTTTGAAATTAGGCAAATAAAACGAGTTAATGAAAATTATTATCGGGATTAATCATGCAGAGTGGCTTTTGGTAAAAGATTTCATTAAAAAAAATCATTTTGTAACTTTACTCTTAATATTATTTAAAAATACCATAAACGAAAATGACTAAAACAGATCTTGCCAGAAAAATTTATGAATTATCATATCTGACCGGCAGCTTTTTACTCCGCTCCGGGCAAATCTCAAATGAATATTTTGATAAGTATCAGTTTGAGTCGAATCCCGGGATTCTTAGTGAAATTTGCAACCAGATGATTCCACTTATTCCCGAAAACACAGAAGTACTTGCCGGATTGGAGATGGGCGGTATTCCGATTTCAACCACACTTGCCTTAAAAACAGGGATGAATACGATCTTTGTGCGAAAAAAAGCTAAAGAATACGGCACATGCAAAATAGCTGAAGGCGCCCAATTTGATAACAAAAGAGTGTGCATTATTGAGGATGTTGTTACTACGGGCGGACAGATAATTGAAAGTGCCATTGAATTACGAAATGCCGGAGCCGTTGTTTCTCATGTGCTCTGTGTTATTGTCCGCGATCAAAGGGCTTTCACGAATCTTGGTGATGCCGGATTGACGCTGGTGCCGCTCTTTTCAATGCAGGAAATAAAAGCACTGCTCTAATAATTTCGTTTATAAACAGCATTGTTTCCCAAAAGATAATTACCTGACGGAACAAGAACTTCACCCGGATATGAAGATTTGGTGATTATTGCAACGGTTCGGAATGAAGTGTGAATATTTCCGGCAAAAACCGCCGCTGATCCATCATGATAATAATTTGTGCCGTATGCTTTATCCCCGTTAATTGTATATATCGACCCATCAGCAGAAAAAAAACCGTCTTCAACAGGTTTTGAAGGATCGGAGATATTAACTTTTTTATACTCATAATTCCCCCCGTATGACCCGTGTTTTGAGCGCAGCACAACATAATTTTCAAAGATAAATCCATATTGATATTCATATTCTAATCCATGATAAACTAAAATTGGTTTAGCAGGGTCACTTATATCAAAAACGCATGGGAGACAATCACTATTGCCAAATCCAATCAGGTAATTTCCGCTTGTTGTCAGATCAGTAATGTAAAACTTGCCAATCGAAGAAAGAAGTCTCGCCGTGGAGGTATTACCCGTGCTGTGAATCTCAAGATTTCCGGCTTGCCATGCGTCAGCACTGAACATCAGGGTGTCTTTTATTGTGAATGCATTCAAGTATTTCTCTAAGTCGAAAGTGGCAGCAAATAAAGGTGACGAGGGATTTACAATAGAATACTGAAAAACACCTTCTTCATGTGTCGCAATATATAAGCTTTTGTTCTGAATCAGTATCTTTCTGCCAGTCGGGGCAACGCTGCTCGCACCGAGTAGTACCGCTATCCCTGATTGAAGAGAATAATATCTGTAATCGCCAGTGTAGGAGATAGTGATAAAATTTCCTGCTTCTGAAAACACAACCTTATCACCTGAGAATTCACCGGATTTTTCGTATTCATACTCAGTTTTTCTAAGTATAATAGTTCTTTCAAACTGCCCGTTATAGATTTGCGGAAAATAATTTGTTTTATACACAGCAAAACCCTGGGCAGCAGAATTTGCGGGGATAGACGCAGTGCCGTCAAACCCGGTTGAAACCTTAAAATAATCCCAATCGATACCGCCTTCCAGTACAGCGCCTTCAACCGGACTTCCTTCCTGGTCGGTAACCCTGATCATTACTGGTCTGCCGGGATCAACAATTTCATTCTGACACGAAATAATAAACCCGGTAATTATTAGCAGGAGCAGAAACCTGTACGTTCTTAAGGTAATTGTCAATTTAATTGAATTTAATATGTCTGATTTGATCCGCCTCATATTTATTTGACTCCGGGTTGTAAACGCGTTTCCAGTAATAGACTATGTATGTCTCATCCGGGTGAAAGTCCGTGGGCAATTCAACAGCAATAGCCGAGAAGGCAGGCACCTGAGGGCACGAATCACAAACGGCAGGTGCCCATAGAATCAGAGGAGCAATTTTCTCGGCAGCCATAAAATAATAAACAGTTGCATTGGAATTGTTTTTTATCCTCAGCTCATTTCCGGATTGTCTGATTTCAATTTCATTATCAGGAGTCAATAGATTTTCGTTGCAGGCGATTAGGATCAGGCTTAAAAACAAAGCACAACGAATGATTTTATTCATGTTTTTTTCACCAACAATTCTTTATCCATATTTACAATTATTATTGAAAGGGTTCAAGGTATTTTTAAGCCTCTTTAACTCATCTGCAATAATTTTAGTTCTCCTGGTTAATCTCCGCGAAATCTTCCGGCCGTTCGGTAATTGAGTCTTTCCTCACAACAGGCAGCACTTTTCTTTCTCTGTAAAGCTGGCCGATTTCCGCACCGAGGATGAAAAGAACAGAAGCATAATAAATCCAGAATGCAATGCCTGCCAAGAGAGCATAGGTGCCGTAAATTCTATTATATGTTGAAAAATGGTTTATGTAATAACCAAAAAAATAGCGGGCCAACTCCCACAATACAGTTGTCCAGAAGGCAGAAACAAGGGGCACCCTTCTTTTAAGTTTTTCGTAGGGGATTATATAATAAAACAGAAAAAAAATCAGAAAGATTAATAGAGTTGAGGTGATTGAGATAACTACGTTCCAGAACAAATCAAGTCGAAGATATTCAAAACCAGAAAATCTGTCTGCAATTTCAGTAAAAAGATTAAAAACGGGCAAAATTAATATTGAGAAAAACAGGAAAATGATCAACAGCAGCACCATCCCGAAATCACGAAGTTTACCGATAAGTGCGTGTTTATCCGTCGTCACTCCAAAAATGCTGTTTAGAACTGTGCGCATACTGCTGAAAAGACCGCTTGAGGCGAAAAGTAAACCAACAATACCGATTACTGCGGCACTGTTTTTATATTCAACAACATCGGGTAGTCTCGACATCAGGATTTTGCTTGTGTATTCTGCATAATCCGGGTAAGGGATCATCATGTTTATCAGCATCTGGATTTGATTCTCAACTTCGGTTGATTCAAGCAGGTTTCCCAGAATAGATAGAATTATCAGCAGTAGCGGTATGATGCAGATAAAAATTGAAAAAGCCAATCCTCCCGCTGTAAGGAAAAGATGGTTTTTATCCATCCTGGTATAAATGCCGCCAAAATAATGAGCTATGATATGAAATAGATTTTTTAGGGTGCGGACTGGAAAATAACCAAGCAACGCCCTGAAAATCTTAAACTTTAACATTCATTATCCCTGATATTGTATTAAAATATATATCTGCAAGTTCTTCAAGCCGGAACGAATACCTGTCATTTATATCCAGCGAATCACCACCGGTTATACCGAGTAAAATAAAAGGAAACCCGGAAGCTGACACAAACTTTTCGAAATCTTTTTTCTTTTCTTGAGAGACGGAAACAATTACTCTTGTCTGCGACTCGGAAAAGAACGAAAAATCCTCTCTCGTCCCTACTGGTATGTTTACTTTTGCGCCTGTCATTGAGTTATTTCGAATAATACAACATTCAGCAAGTGCACATAATATTCCGCCTTCTGTTATATCATGTGCCGATTGAATTAGTCCCTCACGTATTAGATTGAACAGGGTATCCTGAAGTTGTTTTTCGAGCAGCAGATCTATTCCGGGCGAATTTCCCTCGACAAGCCCATGAATTACTTTAAGATATTCACTGCCTCCAAGCTCTTCTTTATCGGTGCCAAGCAGATAGACCGAGTCCCCGCTGTTTCTGAAATACGACTCAGTTATATGTGACGGTTTTTCTATAAGTCCAACCATGCCTATTGTAGGTGTTGGATAAACTGAGCTCTCAGGGCTTTCATTATAGAAACTGACATTTCCGCCAGTTACCGGAGTTTGAAGTATTCGGCATGCTTCCGCCATTCCTTCGACAGCTTCTTTGAATGTCCAGTAAACTTCCGGCTTGTAAGGATTTCCAAAATTAAGACAATTTGTCACACCAAGAGGCACTCCGCCGGAACAGACAACATTTCTTGCTGACTCAGCAACTGCAATCATTGCCCCCCTGCGCGGATTCAGAAAAACATATCTGCCATTACAATCAGTTTTAACAGCCAGCGCTTTGTCTGTGTCCTTTATCCTGATAACAGCAGCATCACAGCCTGGGCCCACAACCGTGTTCGTTCGAACCATTGAATCGTATTGTTCATAAACCCATTGTTTTGAAACGATATTAAGCGAAGAGAAAACCTTGAAAAAAGTATTTTCAATAGATTCAGCCTGGGGAATCTTTTGGAAATTAAAACTATGTTTTTTGTCAAGATATTCCGGCTTTTTTGTCTCCCTGTAGTAAACCGGGGCACCGCCGCCGAGGACTAAATGATCGGCATCAAGGGTTGCTTTCCGTTCTCCATAGTAGTCTATTTCAAGAATGTTTTCATCGGTAACATAGCCGATTGTCTCACAATTGAGATCCCACTTATCGAAAATCTTTTTTACATCGGCTTCGTGTTCTTTTTTGGCAACAACCAACATTCTTTCCTGGCTCTCTGAAAGCATGATTTCATATGATGTCATACCCGACTCGCGGAGGGGAACATGCTGCAAGTCGATTTTCATGCCTGATTTTCCTCTTGCACTCATCTCGGAAGTTGAACAGGCAATTCCTGCCGCGCCCATATCCTGAATACCAATTATAATATCTTCCTTTATTATTTCGAGAGTTGCTTCAAGCAGAAGTTTTTCGGTGAAAGGATCTCCAACCTGCACGGAAGGGCGCTTGGCTTCTGACTTTGCTGAGATTTCTTCCGATGCGAATGTTGCCCCATGAATCCCATCCCGGCCCGTCGAGGAGCCGACTATCATCACAGGATTTCCTGCCCCTTTTGCCGTTGCAGTCGCAGTCTGGTTCGTTTTAACGATACCAACCGCCATGGCATTTACCAGCGGATTACCTTTGTATGATTCATCAAAATAAACCTCACCTGCAACAGTGGGTACACCAAAACAATTCCCATAGTCGCCTATCCCTTTAACAACCCCCTCAAAAAGATATTTTGTTCTGGGATCATCAAGGTTTCCAAACCGGAGCGAGTTTAAAGCCGCAATGGGTCTTGCCCCCATAGTGAAAATATCACGAAGGATTCCCCCGACACCTGTTGCAGCACCCTGATAAGGCTCCACAGCGGAAGGATGGTTGTGGCTTTCAATTTTGAAGCAAACAGCGAGTCCATCTCCAATGTCTATTAGTCCTGCATTCTCTTCGCCTGCACCAACGAGTACTCTACCCCCATCTTTCGGGAGTGTTTTAAGTAAAGCAATTGAATTTTTATAACTGCAATGCTCACTCCACATCACACTATAAACCCCAAGCTCAGTGAAGTTTGGCGCTCTCCCGAGTTTATTTATAATCCAGGAATATTCTTCTTCTGTTAATCCATGTTCCAGAGCCGATTCGAGGGTTACTAAAGGTTCTATCATTTTACACCGAATATTTTTATTACACAAAATAATATTTTCTCCGGTCTTTTTTCTGCGGCAGATTGACCACCTGCCATGCTGATACATTTTTACAGGACTAAACCGATGACAAAATTCTCCAAATCATTATATTTTACAAACTGTTTTACCGATTATGCGTCTAACTTATAAACGGAGAATTCTGTGAAAATGATCTCGTTCAGAGCCCGCATCTGGATAATGATTGCTCTGATGAGTGGTGCAGGGATTCTGTTTATCTATCCCTATACAACTTACGATGCGATAAGAATAAACATCACCCGGGAAGAGGCAGAGAAAAAAGCGAAAGAGTTTCTTAACAAAATTGATATTAATGCCGGAGAATTTTATATTGAAACCACTGTTGAGCGTGGTGGCAGAAATTCCGGCTATTTGCTCCAAAAATCCGGAAATGAGGGGTTTGCTGAAAAGATTGAAGCTGGAAAAATGCCTTTGATTGGATGGCAAATGTCTTTTCATAAGAATATTACCGCCTTCGTTCCCCAGTTAAACTATCGTATTTTTATTTCTTCGGATGGGAAATTGCTCTGGTATGACCGGACAATCCCGGATACTACTGCAATAAATTCTCTCTCCAAATCTGATGCTTTAACTCTCATCGAAAACTTTATTAATAAATTTACAGGATTTGATGTCTCCGAATTCCAACTTACAAAAAGTAAAGAAGACAACCTTTCACAACGAATTGATTATACATTTCTGTGGGAAAAAGAGGAGACGAATCCTCCGGGAACATACAGATTATCCGGAAAAGTTCAGGGGAATCAGGTTGGTTCATTAGGATATTCTTTTGAAATACCCGATGCGGAGAAAGCCCTGCTCGAAGACAATGAAGCATTGCTCATAACCGTCTCGGCGATTATAGTTTTCTTCCTTTTTCAGTTTGCAATATTTCTTTTTATGAAGAAATATCACGAAGGTGAGATCTGGCTGAAAATTGGGGTTAGTTTTTTCATAATTTATTACTTTATTTCATTTGTTGAGTTAATAAATTACTGGCCTGCAGTTGGCGAGGGGATTGTGACACCGACTGGAATTTTAACAAAAAAAATAATCGTTTTTATTGTCCAGGGATTCCTGGTTAATTTTATTATGAGCAGTCTCATCTTTGCCGGGTGGGCAGTCGGTGAATCCTTAACTCGCGGGGTCTGGTCATCAAAATTGAGCGGAATCGATGCTTTTATGAAATCAAAGATTCTCAGTCTGAGATCCGGCACATCATATTTTTATGGATTCATCATCGCAGTTATTTTGGGCTTTACTCATCTGATTTCCAATTATTTTATGAACACACCAAATGCTTATATTTTTATGAATCCTACGAATATGTTGTCCGTATTCAACAGTTTCATTCCGGCATTGTATGTGGTCACTTCCGGGTTCACCACAGCAGTTCTGTCGAGTATCACCCTTACGTTTTTTGCAGTTGCCATAACTTACGATAAATGGAAAAGCGCTAAGTTATCAGTTGTGTTCGGCGGATTATTTTATGTGTTTGGTGTAGTAATTGCTTTTGTTCCGCCGGCAGGTAATGTTTTCTGGCTAAATATTTTATTTTTCTTTTTACTGGGGGCGTTTTTTGCCATACTCTATATTAAATTTGACCTTCTTACCCTGCTGAGCACACAATTCCATCTGTATATCCTCTTAAGCGCTTTTGTGCTGTTTAATCCCGACAATTTCTTTTATATGCTGAATTTCGCCGGATTATTGCTGATCCTCGGGATTGCCCCGGTAATTTATATTCTTAGCCTCATGAAAAAGGAAGACTTTGTTCTTGAAGACTATGGGGTTCCATCGCATATTAAAAGAATTTCTGAACGGGAAAGAATGCAGAAGGAATTGGAAATTGCAGCAAAAGTTCAATTGAGTCTTTTACCGAGAGAAGCACCCAAGTTGGATTCTTATGAAATTTCCTGCCTTTCTCTTCCGGCAAGAGAAGCTGGTGGAGATTATTATGATTTCGTAAAACTGGAAAAAAACAAAATCGGAATTGCAATTGGCGATGTTTCAGGAAAAGGTATCGGGGCGGCAATTTATATGACCCTGACCAAGGGTATTCTTCAGGCTCATGCTGAAGAAAACGCATCTCCCAAATCTGTTCTTTCGAAGGTAAATAAACTACTTTATAAAACAATTGAAAAGAATTCTTTTGTAAGTATGATTTATGCCGTTCTTGATACAACAACCCATAAAATGATATATTCAAGAGCCGGGCACAATCCTGCCATAATGGGAAGTGACAGGGAGATTGCCTCGAGGTTTCTTAAAAGCAAAGGAATTGCACTAGGACTTGAATACGGCAGTATTTTTGAGCAGGCGCTCTCGGAAGAGGAGATTAATTTTAATGTCGGGGATGAAATTGTTCTCTACACAGATGGATTTACAGAGGCTATGAACAATAAAAACGAAGAATACGGAGAAATACGGTTTACGGGAATAATAAACGAGAACCTTGAAAAACCGGCACGTGAACTGATAAATATTATTCTTGAAGATGTCCACAAATTCACGGGCAATCATCCACAACATGACGATATGACGATAGTAATTCTAAAAAGGATCAGATAACCTGGAAAACGAAAAGCAGAGAAGCAGGGCGCCGAGAAATAAAACAATAGCCCTCAAAGAAGAAGATGTTTCAGCACTTTCAGAGAGGCTGACGGAAATAAACTCAGAAATGAGTCTGGATTGTATCAGCGGGAAAACAATACTGGGTGACATAAAAAATGTTGCAAACAAACTCCCCCCGGATTCGGTGAATATGCTGTTTCTCGATCCCCCGTATAATCTATATAAAGATTTTAATGGGGACTCTTTCAGTCGAAAAAACATAGACGAGTATTCAGCTTACATAGAATCGTGGTTTCCGAAACTGATTCCCCTGCTGAAGAAAGATGCGGCAGTGTTTTTTTGTGCTGATTGGTATTCTTCTGTTTCAGTTTTCCTAACAATTTCGAAATATCTGAAATTACAGAACCGTATTACCTGGCAGCGAGAGAAAGGAAGGGGATCAAAAAGGAACTGGAAGAATTCACATGAGGACATCTGGTTTTTTACAAACGGAAATAGTTACAAATTCTATCCTGATAGAATTAAAGAAAAACGAAAAGTTATTGCTCCTTATCGGATTGATGGTAAACCAAAGGACTGGGAAGAAACCGAGGAAGGAAATTTCAGGCTGACATATCCATCAAATTTATGGACAGATCTCTCTGTGCCATATTGGTCAATGTCCGAAAACACTGACCACCCCACGCAAAAACCTGAAAAACTATTAGCGAAATTAATTCTTGCCACTACCGATATTAACGACCTTGTGTTCGATCCCTTTCTTGGATCAGGGACTTCTTCTGTTGTGGCGAAAAAACTGGGCCGCCGTTATGCCGGCGTGGAAAAAGATCGTTATTTTGCCTGCCTTGCCGAAAAAAGATTGCAAATGGCGGAGAGTGATAAATCGATACAGGGCTATTTCGATGGTGTTTTTTGGGAGAGGAATTCCCTGAAGTTTCAAAAGATGAGCAAAACAGTGTTGAGTGAGAAGGATATTATTAATTCGAGAATATTATGAAAATCAACTATCACAGCAATAATTTTATCCGGGAGAAACTAAGACAACAGCTTCAGATTCTTCGTAATAAAGGAATCATTGAATTTATTGGGCAAGATGTTACAGCAGAATAGTCTATTAATATTAATTTGGTACAGATAAAATGTCAAAATCATTCCGATTAATATTCGTTTTTCTCGCAGTTGTATCCTGTGCAAAGTCTCAGGATAAAGACGCGAATTTTGTCAAAAACAATTATCTAAAACAAGAATTCCGGATTCCGATGAGGGATGGCGCAACTTTGTTCACTGCGGTCTATTCTCCGCTTGACACTTCTGTTTCATATCCCTTTATGATCTGGCGGACGCCATATTCCTCTGCGCCTTATGGTAATCAGAACTACAGGGAACTTCACAATAAGTTAGCACTCGAAAAATACATTTTTGTGGTTCAGGATGTAAGGGGAAAATTTATGTCGGAAGGAGAATTCGTTAATATGCGTCCATATATTAAAGATAAATCCCCGGATGAACCCGATGAGACAACGGATACCTTTGACACAATTGAATGGCTTTTAGTAAACATACCCAACAACAATGGGAAAGTTGGCATTTGGGGCATATCTTATCCCGGCTTTTATGCGGCACAAAGTCTTATAGATTCTCACCCGGCATTAAAAGCAGTTTCACCACAGGCGCCGATTGCTGATTGGTTCATTGGTGACGATATGCATCATCATGGTGCACTTTCACTTGTGCTCAACTTTAACTTTTTTCAGGGATTTGGAAGAATCAGAGATTCTCTTCATATCGGGTGGCCTGAAAAATTTGAATACGCATCTCCGGATGCGTACACATTCTTCCTGAATATGGGGCCGCTTAAAAACTTCAACGAAAAAATATTGAAGAACCGGATACCATTCTGGAATGAAACTATGACAAATGGAGTTTACAACTCCTTCTGGAAAAGCCGGATCACACTCCCACATTTTAATGATATAAAACCAGCCTCGATGATCGTCGGCGGACTGTTCGATTCCGAAAACTTATATGGCGCATTGAACACATATCGATCAATCGAGGAGAAAAATCCGGGTGGCTTTAATGTTTTAGTCCTGGGTCCATGGTCGCACGGAGCGTGGTACAGGAGCGATGGCAATAAATTAGGAGACATTGATTTCGGTGAGAAAACAAGCGAATATTATCTAAACAATTACGAATCACCATTCTTTAACTCAATTCTAAAAGAGAATAAACTTCCCGAATTTCCTGAAATCACAATATTCGAAACAGGCTCAAATTTCTGGAAGCATTATAATTCCTGGCCTCCTCCTAATGTTCAAGATGAAGAGATATTCCTGGATGAAAACTTCACTTTATCCTTTAATGCCCCGTCGGTTGAAGCAGATAGCTTCGACTCATATATCTCAAATCCCGCAAAACCTGTTCCATATACAAATATCTTAAGGGATTCAAGAGCATTTTACCCCAAAGAATATATGACCGAAGACCAAAGGTTTGCCTATGTCAGAACGGATGTACTCTCCTATTCAATCGTAGTTTTGGAAGAAGACATTACCTTTTCGGGTCCGTTGACTGCAAAACTTTTTGTCTCAACAACAGGAACCTGCTCGGATTGGGTGGTAAAACTAATAGATGTTTTTCCATTTGACGAACCCAATCCTGTTCCCAATCCGGATGGATTAGAAATGGGGGGATATCAGATGCTTGTCCGGGGGGAAATTTTCAGATCAAAATTCAGGAAAAGCTACGAATTCCCCGAAGCAATGACGCCCGGTGAAGTAACCGAGATTAATATTCCAATGATGGATGTCAACCATACCTTTAAAAAGGATCATCGGATAATGCTTCAGATTCAATCAAGCTGGTTTCCCTATTTCGACAGGAACCCGCAGAAATTTCTGGATATTTATAGCGCCGGCGAAACTGATTTTAACAGTGCCGTTCAGAAAGTTTATAGAAAAGGATTTTTCTCATCCAGATTGTTGTTCGGCAGACTTAAATCATAAATAGTTATTTGAGAAACATGTCGTAAAGAGTCAGAAAAATCTCGAAAATGATCAAAATTACGATGTACCACTCAACACGCAAACTGCGTTTTGTATCAAGCAAGTCAAGAACCGTTTCGGCAGTGCGCGTGATTAATTCAAGTTTCCGCTCCAAGGCCCGATGACGGTCCCGTATTTCGAACTCGGTTTCCAGATGGCGATACAGTCCCTCAAGTCCGGGATTATTCCATAAAATTTCAGGCTTTTCCGTCACCTCTACCCGTCCGACCATATTATGTTGGTTGATCAGGACTTCCCCTATATGGTTTAACAGTTCTTTGCTTGACGATCCCCGGTGACCCTGTTCCTTTAATGTTATTGCAAGGGGTTCGATGGATTCAAAGTTTTTCGAAACACTTGTCTCATAATAATTTAAAACGACAGTTTTTGCAAGGATATCTGCAATTACCTGCATATGTTCCAGAGTTATCTCGTGTATTAGAATTTCACCCTCAAATCTCCCTCTTTGCTCCTTGTCTATTCTAATGGGGACTTCTTCTGTTTCAGGTTTTTCCAAAGGGTGTACCAAAAGAGTGTGAAGATTATTCAAAAACGCTAATTCTTCCATCGGGGCAACATCAAAGAGAACGGTTGCCCCATATCTGAATATTACAGCAAATCCTTTTTCACCAACCCTGATAGTTAATGGTGAATAAGCGACTAATTGAGTCTTCTCAAAAGTTTTTGTCTCGATTCGTTCAGCAACATACAACGAGCGCACAAGCATTTGCTTTTTTGCTGATAACACTGAAGAAATTTCAGAGGTTTTCATATAAGTAATTTATTTGTTTGAGTTACATATAATTCATAGAAGGACTATTCATACATGAACTCAAAATTTAAGGAAAATTAACCGGCAAAAGAAAAATTTAAACAGAATAATGCACTTAAATTAATTTAGAATTAAGCCAATCCGGCTGAATAAATACTTCCAGCATCAAAAAAGAACATCTGTACATAAGGCGAACCCCATGAAACTTACATCCGTTTGGCATAAATTAATTTGGGTTTGCCCCCATCTCGAACCAATTTCACCCCTGCGAGGGTAATTATTGAACCCAACAATATAAAAAGATTTAATTTCTCATCGAGAAAAAGCCAGCCGAGATAAACAGCAATCAGCGGATTGATGTATGCATAAGTTGAAACGAAAGAAATCGGAAGTTTATTAAGCGAATATATATAAGCGGTATAACCAAGAAGTGAACCAATGATTATCAGATAGAGAAGGGAGTAAAAGCTTTCGCGGGTGTAATGCAGTTCTGAAAATTCCCCAATAAGTGAGCCAAGCGTAAATTGCGCTATTCCGGCCACACACATTTGCACGGCCGCTCCCATTAGAGGGTGTACGTTAGTTTTTCTGTGTTTTGAATAAAGTGTGCCTGCAGCCCAGAAAATTACAGCAAAAAAGATTGCAACGATGCCGCTAAGATATCCCGGTGCATTAAGATCATCAAAATCATGAAACAAAATAAGAATAACCCCTGCAAAACCGGTTAGCAGTCCTGCGATTACCTTAAGATTAATTTTTATTCCCCCGGGAATAAAGGACTCCATCCCGACCATCCAAAAAGGAGTTGTGGTTATCAGCAATGCGGCTAAACCACTCGGCACCCATTGTTCTCCAACAACAACGAGACCATTTGCAGCGCCAAGCAATAATAGTCCGCTCATTGACAGGTGAAAGAAAGAGTTTTTATCTGGTAAAGTAAATGACCTTAACCTCAGAAAGACAAGCAGGATTGATCCTGCGGCGATCCATCGCATACCAGCGAACAATAACGGCGGCAGGTCTTCAACCCCAACCCTGATAGCTAAGTAAGTTGTTCCCCATACGATGCTGATTATCATCCATGCGATTAATCCTTTGGTTTCTTTAACAACGGGCTGAGAATTCAAGAGCGCTCCATCGAATAATATATTGGTTAATTTTTCCGTAAATTTGCATAAATCAAAGAGTAAATCTAAGCATGACAGAAGAAATTCCACAGAAAAATCATTCAATTCTAATCAGAGATATTCAGCATGGTGATATCCCTCTTATTCTTGATCTAATAAAGAAACTGAGTGATTACGAAAAACTATCGCACGAAGTAATGGCAACAGAGGAATTACTAGAAGAAGCCCTTTTTGGTAAAAATTCGGTTCCGAGGGCAATCGTAGCTTTTCTGGATGGTATTCCCGCCGGGTTTGCGCTTTATTTCTTTAATTTTTCTACTTTCGTAGCAAAAAAGGGACTCTATCTTGAAGATCTCTTTGTGATTCCAAAAGCCAGAGGATTTGGGGTGGGGAAGGAACTATTCATCAGACTTGCAAAAATTGCTAAAGCCAACGATTGCGGAAGATTTGAGTGGTCGGTTCTTGACTGGAATGAACCAGCGATTGGCTTTTATGAAAAAATGGGAGCCACTCCCATGAATGATTGGACAACTTTTCGTTTAACGCAGGATAAATTTGACAAAATAATTCAGGGCCGGACACCAATAAATGATTGATGTTATTGATAAATTTTTAGCGAAGTATCCGTTTCTTCACGACAACATAAAATTCCTCGGAGTTTTACTTTTTAGCTATATCGTATATATTATTATTAAAAAGGTGATTTTTCGGGCAATAAAAAAAATCACATCGAGAACTAAGACTCACATCGATGACCTTTTACTCACCGACAAAGTTTTTCGAAGAGTTGCTTATGTCGGTCCTCTTCTTATCATCCATGAATTTGCCTATGTTATTCCCGAAGCACAGCTTTTTGTTTCCAGGCTGACTGAGTCGTTGATCGTTTTTTTTATCCTTCTCTCTATTGGCGCATTCCTTTCGGCAGTTACCCATGTGCTTGAAAAAATGGATGGTCTTAAGGATAAGCCGATAAAAGGATATGTCCAGGTCGTAAAAATCATCACATACAGTCTCGGCGTGATTTTATTGTTTGGTGTTATTACCGGGACTAGTGTGCTGACCATATTGGGCGGACTCTCGCTTTTCACAGCCGTCCTTCTGCTTGTTTTTCGTGATACGATTCTTTCTTTTGTTGCAAGCATTCAGATTGCCTCATACGATCTGGTAAAAGTTGGTGATTGGGTTGAAGTACCAAAATTCGGAGCGGATGGGGATGTAATCGATCTGTCTCTGAATGTCGTCAAAGTTCAAAACTGGGATAAAACTATCACAGTTATTCCAACTTATAAGCTTCTTGAGGAATCATTTAAGAACTGGCGGGGTATGACGCTGAGCGGTGGGCGGCGAATTAAGCGAAATATTTATGTGGATATTATAAGTATTCGTTTCCTGAGTGAAGAGGATATTGCGGAAATGAGTAAAATTACACTCCTGAAAGATTATCTGATTACTAAGCAAAAGGAAATTACTGAGTACAACACTAAGAAGAATTACGATCTATCCAACCCTGTAAATGGCCGAAGGCTTACAAACGTAGGCACATTCCGTGCATATCTTAAGGCATACCTGGAGAAAAGAGAAGATATTAATAAAGACATGACATTTATGGTGCGCCAGCTTCAGCCTGCCGAGCAGGGACTCCCGATTGAAATTTATGTGTTTACTACTACAACTTCCTGGGTGCCTTACGAGGAGATCCAGGCTGACATTTTTGATCACATATTTGCAATTGCGCCTCAATTTGGTTTGCGCCTTTTCCAAAAACCAACCGGTGCAGATTTAAGAAGCTTTTCAGAACGTATTAGCGGATAGAATAGAATTGCGCTTGTTTTTAGGGCTGATCAGTTTTTTTATTCTTCCCGGCGCATTTGTTTCATTTTACGATTCATTACGGCTTCTTTCGGAAAACAGTGGAATTTTTCTTCCATTTGCTGCCGGAACAATCGTTTCACTCATTGTATATTTTCTGCTGCTTTCAAAATGGCATTGGCTTTCCACATTTGTTCACGAGTTATCTCATGCGATAGTTGCTTTTTTATTTTTTAGAAAAATAACATCATTTGTTGTAAAGGGAGCCAATGGTGGCCATATTCGTTATACTTCCGGGTTCGGAGGTATAACGGCTGATTTATTTATAGGTCTGGCGCCATATTATATGCCAGTGTTTTTTATTCTTTCAGTTTTATTACGTCCAGTCGTCCCCCTTAACTGGTTTCCATATTATGATGCAGGCTGCGGATTTTTATTTATGTATCATTTTGCAGTAAATATTTCGGAAACAAAACACAACTGGACAAAACAAACATTCTATTCAACATGGGGAAGTTATACTAAATCTGATATTGGGAGGGTTGGCTATCTGTTCTCCGGGGTTTTTATTCCTGCATTTTTTTTATTCGTATATGCTGTGATGATCAGAATATTAGCCGGAGGCTATAATGGGGTAACTGATGTTTTTAACACAGTATATCATTATGGATATTTATTAGCAGTAGTTTTGTATCAGAAGTTTAGTGGTGCTATCCAATATCTCTTATATCGAGTCATTTAGCTCCTAATCCTTATAGATTTTTAATAATCCCTATTTGTTGCACTCATTTTTGTTAGTTGCATACAGGAAAATCGGTCTTTTAAGTAAAAAGCAATTTAACGATATACAGGGCAGCTAAAATGCCTGCAACATCGGATATAAGTCCCGCCGGAAGAGCGTAACGTGTTTTTCTTATATTAACCGCCCCAAAATAAACAGCGAGCACATAAAAAGTTGTTTCGGTGCTGCCAAAAAATGTTGATACGAGTATCCCCAGATACGAATCGGGTCCGTGAACGGCAATTATCTCGGCCATTATGCCAAGAGACCCGCTCCCTGAAAGAGGCCTCATGAGTGCCATTGGTAATGCTTCAGCAGGCATACCAACAAAATCGGTGAAGGGAGTTAGAACGTAAACGAGCCATTCCATCGCCCCGCCCGATCTAAAAATTCCGATCGCCATCAGTATGGCAACGAGATAAGGAATAATTGTTATTGCTATCGTAAATCCTTCTTTTGCTCCCTCAACAAACGCCTCATATATTTTTACCTTTTTTATTGCCCCAAGCCCGACAAATAATGCAATAAGTAATGGTATTGCAAGGGCAGAAATCCACTCAATAATTGTTCTGAGCATCTCCGCTGATAAAACTGAGGAAATTGATCGTAAACCAGACATTAATCCAAAACTGAAAAGCAAAAAAATTAATCCGGTTGCTAATGAAATAACAAAAAGTTTTTTCCATACCGAAACAAGATAAGAGAAGAAACCCTTAAATCCGGAGCTCAGTTTCTCAAACGCTTTAACAGTAATTAATCCGACAATTGTGGCGCAGAAAGAACCAAACATTGTCGTCCCAATGATAAGCGCAGGATCAGAACTTCCTGCCGAAGCCCTGAGTGCAATAGCTGTAGTGGGCATCAATGCAAAACTTGCAGTATTTAAAACCAGAAATGTACACATGGCATTTGTGGCTGTGTCCTTATCAGGATTGAGTTTATTAAGTTCTTCCATTGCTTTAATACCGAAAGGAGTTGCTGCGTTGCCGAGTCCTAAAAATGTTGCCGACAGGTTCATCACAATCGCAGCGATTGCAGGGTGGTCCTGAGGAACATCAGGGAAAAGAAATTTCGTCAGAGGTTTTGCCGCACGGGCAATATAGTTAATTATCCCGCCCTCTTCAGCGATTTTCATTATGCCAAGCCAGAATGCCATGATGCCTATGAGTCCCAGCACAATATTTACGGCAATTCCGGCATAGTCGAGAGCAGAATTGGTTATTCGTTTCAGGTTTAAGTACCCGGTTTTTTCTGTAAAGAGTTCTCCTGAGACTGCACGTGAATTATTTCCCGGAACAAACCTGAATTCACCCGTGAGATCATCCTCTCCTCCGCTCGATTGTGCAATTTCTTTCCATACTGCGGGGCAGTTTGAGGGCGTTTTCCAGTATGCCGTATATGTTCCGGGTGCCGAACCTTGTGAAATTAAAACATCAATTATTATGGGGTCTTCAAGGTTTTGTCCGTAAATCTGCTCGATGTTTTCCGGGGAAATTTTAATTTCAAGACTTTTTGATTTGTCCTTCTCCGGCGGAGTTCGACCGCTCTCCGCTAACTCAACAGGAATGGGGATACCGTTGCGATATTTATTGTTCCAACTTTCGCTGAAATCTTTAGATAATCCCGCAGCAAGTCCGAGCAATATCAGTCCGAGCCAGACATAATTCATCATAATTCATCATATTTATTATAATGCCGCAAAATACAATAAACTGATCAGAATGAGTAAAACAAATGCAATTTTGTAGTTGTAAATAATAAAGTCATTACTAATATGACTATCCGGGCAGACCAAATTAATAATATCAGGTGGAAAAGAATTAATTCCCCTTGTCCGGTAAGGAAAGAATTCATAATTTAATGAAATTATATTCTCAGGGGAGACGGCGATGAATAAATTCAGTCCATATTTGGTTATTATTATCCTTTTTAGAGCAACTATTCTTTCACAGACAGTCAGCTCTGAGACCAACGAATGCATTGACTGTCATATTTCAGTAACACCTGGAATTGTTGCAGATTGGAAAGGCAGTTTACATTCGAAATCTGATATGCAGACAGCACTGATGAAACCGATGTTGGAACGTAGAATCTCGGTCCAGTCCGCACCCGTTAATTATTCTGCTGATCTGGTCGTTGGATGTTTTGAGTGCCACTCATTGAATCCCGCTGAACACAAAGATAATTTCGAACATTTCGGATATAATATTAATATTGTTGTCTCCCCGCCTGATTGTGCTATTTGCCATCCTGCTGAGCATCAACAATATTCAGGGTCAAAAAAATATCATGCTTTTGATAACCTTCGCCAAAATCCACTTTATTCGAATCTTGTCGATAATGTCATCGGCATCAAAGAAATCGAAGAAAACCATTTTAAATTATTGCCCCCATCACATCTGACGGAGGGAGAGGTTTGTTACGCCTGTCACGGAACCGAAGTCACGGTTAAAGGAATGAAATCAAGAGAAACGGTAATGGGAGAAATGGAGTTTCCGGAACTGGTTAACTGGCCCAATCATGGTGTGGGTCGCATAAATCCGGATAACAGCCGGGGATCCTGCACTTCCTGCCATCCTCGACATAGTTTTTCAATCGAAATTGCAAGGAAGCCTTACACATGTGCACAGTGTCATCTTGAGCCGGATGTTCCCGCCTACAATGTTTATAAAGAGAGCAAACATGGTAATATCTTTGATTCGAAAAAGGAAAACTGGAATTTCAGCAATGTTCCCTGGGAACCGGGTAAAGACTTCCAGGCACCGACGTGTGCCACATGCCATAATAGTCTTTTAGCATCTGAGGGCGAGGTGATAACAGATAGAAGCCACGATTTCAGCGCCCGTTTGTGGACGCGGATATTTGGTCTCGTTTATTCTCATCCTCAGCCAATATCAGGAAAAACATTTGAAATCAAAAATGCTGACGGACTAAATCTGCCTGTTACTTTTTCCAACATCAAAGCGGCAGAGTATCTTATTGGCATTGATGAACAAATTCAGAGAAAAAACAATATGAATTCAATATGTTCGTCTTGTCATGGCAGCGGATTTTCCGGTAACGCGTTAGCAAGAATCGATAAGACGAATGAAGAAGCAGACCTTATGGTGAAAACAGCTACTGCGCTAATGGAGAAAGCATGGAAAGAAGGAATTGAAAAGCCTGAACCGTCACCCTTTGATGAACAAATTGAAATACTCTGGCAGAGGCAATGGCTGTTTTATGCAAACTCAGTTCGCTATGCAACCGCAATGATGGGTCCGGATTATTCCGGTTTCAAAAATGGCTGGTGGGAATTATCTCAGAATCTGAGAGCGATGAAAGATCTGATTAATCTAAAAGGTCAAAAGTAAAATTGATTATTCCGGATAGCCCCAGTGAAAACAATTTTATGACTTATTGATGCAGTCATTTAACATGATGAAAGTCACGTTTTTAATAGGAAAAAACGATGTCTCATTTTATATTCAATCCATTTCCGGATTTAACCTCAGAACGGCTTAGATTACGCAGGTTGAGAGCGGAAGATTCAAAAGCTCTTTATGCACTTCGGTCATCGGATGAAGTGAATAAATATATCTATAGGGAAAAACCGTCCTCAGAAACTATTGTGCTGGAATTTATAGGTAAAGTTAATCAGAGCATAGCTGCGAATGAAGTAATTTATTGGGCTGTCACACTCAGCAAAATGGATGTTTTGATAGGCACAATATGCCTTTGGAATATAGAGAAAACTCTCCTCAGAGCAGAAATAGGGTTTGAACTTTTATCCGAATTTCATGGCAAAGGTATAATGACTGAAGCGCTGGGGTGTGTTCTCAAATATGGGTTTACAAATTTGCCGTTACAAATAATCGAAGCCTGGACGCATCCGGCAAATGAGGCTTCGCTCAGTCTCCTCTATAAATACGGATTTATCAGAGATACGCAAGCCGAAATGCGGGTTGCGGGCGATGATGAACTCCAGGATATGATAATTCTTAGTCGATCCTCTGATGATTACATAAAAAGTTCGTCCAAAGTGACAAAAGTATAACCTTTTTGTTGAAGTACATCAATTAATTCTTCAAGTCTAAGGTAGAATTTGTCGGAACGGGATGGATGTGTTCCTATATGAGTAAGCAGGATAAATCCCTTCAGACCGGCTGAATTTTCCGCCTCATATTTAATTATGCTGTTCCAAATCGTGTCTGAATCGTAATATCTGTTTTCAATCCCGGGGATAGTATAATCCGCGTGAGAAAGTGTTCCGGGTGAAAAATTTATCAGCTGCAATCCGGCCGATCTGCTCCAGACACTGATTGAATCATTATACCACTCATAAGGAGGTAAAAACCAATTTATTTTATCGGGTTCAATTCCAAAAGCATTGATTTTTTCATTGTTGTTTGTTAAGTCTTTCAGAAACATTGCTTTTGTGATAAGTAAACTGTCCCGGTTACTCCAGTCACAATATAAAAGATGCTGGTCAGAATGAGGACCAAGATAATGTCCTTCTTCAACGATTCGTTCAACAGATGATCTAAACTCCGGATTCTCAAGAAATTTACCGGTGAGAAAAAATGATGCTTTAATTTCGCGAGACTTTAAGACATTAAGGATATGTTCAGAACCATCGGCAAATTCATCGCCTGTGAAAACAAGCGAAATTTCCTTTTGGTGCTGATTACCCCGGGTCAAGCCGCCCCGAACAATAGTATTCTCCGCTGCTTTTCTGCCCTCGTTTTCTTTATATGCAAAATAATAGAACAGGATTGCCGTCCCGTCCATTGTCGGTTCATTGGTTGAATAATCGCCGATATCATCATGATAAACAGCCCAATCAGACTGGAAGGGAGCATATTCATCGGGCTCAGTAAGGGACACATATTGTAAATTTCTAAATATTGAGCCCATGACTGGTCCATCAACAAGTCCGCCATTAGGCATGATGCCTGCAATTCTGGTGAGAGAGGAATGTGGGCTGACAGGATAAGTCCCGCCTTCAGGAAGTCCGACAATAAAACTTACTCCCCAGGGATTACAGCCCAACAGCCAATCGAACATCGCCGATTCAACCTCTGCAAACTGGTTATCATTTGTCATTTTACGGTATAAAAGGCATTGTGTCATAAACGAGGCGGTGAGATTAGCTGAACACCAAATAAAAGGAATTCCCATGAGAAAGGCATTATCTTTGCCCTTCTCAACAACCTTTTGGATTCCGGCTCTATAAAATGAAGCGAGGGTTCCCCTCAGATCTGCCGGCGAGTAATTGTGCAGTTCATAATGTCCAATGTTAATAAAAGGGTACCATTGATAATGCCTGGCAGTATCAGCGCCCATCCAGGGAGTGATCTTTTCAGAAAAAGCATGTTCTGCAGCCTGATGCATAAAATACTCATCACCCGTAATCCGGTAGAGTTGGGATGCGGCAAGTTCCATATCATCGTGCCAGTTTTCCTCTTCGTAAAAGTAGGGCGCTTTGCAGGGAGCGGTATTTGTAAACCCTTGTTTATTCTGAGCAAAAAGCCAGGCATCGAGCGATTTTTGGCTGAGCGCCGCTGCCTTTTTATTGTCGGTTTTCGAAATGACAGAAGATGCAATAGCGAAAGCTGATGAAAATTTCCCTGCAATCGAGGATGTGCCTTCAGTACGATTTTGATATTTCATCAATCCCTGCTTTTCACCAGAATTAAAATATACAGGTCTTCCAGCCGCAAATCCATAATTAACTGAATCTTTATTGGGCAGCCGGAATCCTGCATGATCACGGTCATCGGCTATTTGAGTGAACATTATTTCGGAAGCGGGATTCATTTTTTCAAGCCACCGGAGCCCCCATAATGACTCATCGAGTATGTCGGCATATCCGTTTTTTTGAGGAAGTCCATCCGAATTAAAGATATCTGAAGAAATGTCGGGATAATCGCGGTATGTCATGAACAAATTATAAACAGCATTCGCACTTGTGGTCACATATTGCAGATAATCTGCGGCATCATGCCAGCCTCCGCGCACATCGAAGTATGTGCCATCTGCCATTGGCCCATATATGGAATAGCCATCGGCAGTATGACATGAGTCATACAGATCCGGATTAAATCCGCATCTCTGCTGCCGCATGTATTTGAGTAAAAAGTCGGTAAAACCCTTGTAAACATCATTGTCAATTCGGAATTTAGGAGAAACGGCTGTCCCGGCTTTAATGTGATACTCACCCGATATACGAAAACCAGAGAAATCCAGCCGGTAATTGGTCAGAAAAGGCCCTGTGGGTTTTTTCTGAGCGACATGTTTTTTTGTATAAACAATCGTTTTCCCATAATTATCTATCAATTCAAAGCCGTCGATTTTTTCGCCGCTCAAAGAAACAAAAACCGCAATTTTGGAGTGATTAGGCAAATATCCTGCCTGATTGATCCTGATAAAAGAACCATCGGCGGAAATAATTCCGGAAATCAGCATTGCCGCGGCGGCAACATACCGAAGTGCGATTCTTAATGAAATAGTTAATGAGAGAGCAGATAAAATATTCCCCGGAATTTCCATAGCGTCAGTCCGCTTATTTTTTCTTCTTCTTAATGTGATATTTATAGATATGTGCTCCGGCAAGTGCTGCAGCCGCTCCAAAGTTAACAGCCCCTAAAACTTTCTGGAAAGTTGTTGGTTTTGATTTCTCATATTGATCTCTCAGAGGCTGGAGAAAGTCGGAAGGTTCCGGTAATGATAATTTTAACAGATAATTCATATGGCTCATGGGATTATTGGTATCCGGAAGCGCACTTATACCTGCCAGCATAAAATCATGGTGTCGATCCATCGAGAGTCCCAGAAGAATGATCCGCAATTCGGTTTCGGTGCGCTCACCGTTGTGGTTCACGGCAATATCTTGGATCGGCTGGGCGTATAGCCCCATAACCGCAGGAATCATCAGCAGTAAAATTCGAGCAGCGTTATAATTAAAATTAAATTTATGCAGGCACATATTCTTTAATCTCCATCCAGGTTAATCTTGACGATTCCCAGAGTAATGTCATCACTTTGCGGTGCCCGTCCAACGTGAAGTTTAATCCGTCCTATGACGTTTTTAACCATTACTTCGGCACTGGCGGTTCTGTTCTCGTTTATAGCCGTAATCAATCCGTGTTCGCCAAATTCATCCTCTTTCAGATTCCAGGCTTCAGTTACTCCATCGGAATAAAACACAAGGATGTCGTCCTTTTTGAGTTTCACTCTCTCAACTTCGAACATTGCAGGAAGACTCCCGAGAAAAATCCCGCCTTTTTGCAGCTCCTCCGGCTTCTCAGCATCTTTGCGGAAAATATAGGATGGATTATGACCCGCATTGATCGAATCCAGGGTTCCGGTTCTGTGATCATATAATCCAAACCAGCAAGTGGCATATTTATCAACAGTGGTAGATTCGATAAGTACTTTATTTAGATCCTCAACAAAAGAAGTAAGATCGAACACGAGAGAACCAATTTTTAATATGGTTTGGCAATAGGAATAAATTGTTGAAACTATCAATGCAGCAGGAATACCTTTACCGGCAACATCAGCCACAAGAAAAAGAGTGTGGTCAGAACTTAATCTGAATATATTAAAATAATCTCCGCCGACTTGTTTAGCCGGTATTAGTTTTGCAGCAACATCAATATCGCTAAAAACAGGCAAGGCAGACGGCAATAGTTTTTGCTGAATATTTCGGGCGGTTTCAAGTTCGTACTCCATTGTTTTAGCTTCAACCTGAGCATCAATAAGACGTGCATTCTCAATTGCTATGGAGCACTGGGAGGCCATTGTTTCAAGAATCCTCTGATCATTCTCATCGAACGGGTCTCCGTTTTTCTTGTTTATTACCTGAATAACCCCCAATAACTGGCGTTTTCTTTGAAGCGGAACACAGAGCATCGAACGCGTTCTGAATTTTGATTTTTTATCGTAGTCCGGATTGAATCGGGAATCCTGGTAACAGTCCTCTATTAACAACGATTTTTTGTTTTTTGCAACCCAGCCGGCAATACCCTCCCCAATTTCCACACTGTAAGCCTTAACAGCTTTCCCGCGGACACCGGTTGCCACAGAAAAGTGCAGCCTCCTGGTTTGATCATCGTATAAAAGTAATGAACTTGCCTCGGCATCAAGAAGAAGTTTGCTGCTCTCCATAATTTCAAAAAGAAGTTTATTCAGGGGTTTCTTTTCCGAAATTTTTTGAGAAATTTTATGCAGAAAATTCAACCGGTTTACCGTTGACTGCAAATCCTCAACAATATTTATGGGTGGTTTTAACAATATGCACTCCTTTATAAATAGTATCTCATCAGCGGTCTATGGGCTGATCTTCGGACGACCTCCTTAAATCCGGAGCTCATAAAAGCAGAGGTAATCCCTGTCCACACAAATGGTGCGATTTTCTGTTCTCCCGAATGGTCGTGAGGATATGCTTCCAAAATTTTGTGCCCGTGTTTTCGGGCAAAAACAATACTTTCATTGATCAGGAAACGGGAGACCCCCTGCTTTCTATGACGTTTGTCGATAAAAAAACATGTAATTGAACAAACCGGCTTATCATCGGGAGGCGAAAATATTCGTGAACCTGCTAACCTTAGGTATCTGTCCCTTTGAGCAAGTGCAACCCATCCAACGGGTTGATCATTATCATAAGCAAGTAATCCCGGGATCTCGCCGACATCAACAATTTCTTTCATTGCATTTCGGTTAACACTACCCTTTCCTTTCTCAAAATCTGCATTTTTTAAACGCCAGTACATACACCAACAACCGGCACAAGCCCCTTTTTCTCCAAACAACAGTTCAAAGTCGTTCCAGGTATCTTTGGTGAGGGGTTTCGAGTTCAAATAATATCCTTTTAAGAATCACAACGTAGAATGGTAGAATCTGATGCTGAAAATAAACATACGAATAATTTTAATGATTTTCACAAATTGCCCGCATATAAACAGCCACATCAAAATTAGCAAAAAAGTCAGGGGCAAACCAGTTAAAACCAGAAGATTCCGTTCATATAAGCCAGGTCGTCATAAGAACCAAACTCGGATTCATTGGTGCCATTTGTAATGAGAAAACCCGCAGAAATAGTGAATGATTGTGTCCATTCGTACTCAATTACCGGCATAATCAATGAACTTTTATCCCATGAGTTATGCAGCAAAGTAATCGTGGAGCTAAGCAGAGGATTTAACATATACACTAATGAAGCGGCAAGGTAGTCTTTCCCCGGTTGTGTCAGTCGTCCACTACTTATAGATGCGTAATCATAATCTGCGGGATCAGTATCTCCACCGCCATTGTGGAAATATTCTAAAAGTCCATACACATCCGGGGTTAACTGGTAGTCGGCGCCAAGTATAAAAGACGGGTACCCGGAATCCTCCCTTTTTTTATCGAATCGGTATATACCTTCTAAACGGATGCCCGCACCAAGTAAATCTCCTGTTATATCAAAGCCGCCAATCGGCGTATTATCAAAAGAGCCGCTGATTAAAATAAAATCGTAACCAATATAATTTATTCTCACCCGGATGGCTGCATTGTGAGTTTCTCCATAGTTATAAACCAGCTCGATATCACTGAAATTGCCAAGAGCACAATTAATTTTTATTGCATCGGCTCCTGGTTTTGCGATCTGTGTAAAATTTACAGGACTTATTGGATTGAAAAGATCTGTTGGATTCCATATTCTTCCAGATCCCCACGCAATTCTTTGTCTGCCCGCTGTAACTTTGAACAAGCTGCCAAGATATGTTAAATATAATCTGTCAATTGAGTGAATCGCGGCTCCCGAGGAGTTAGAAAAAACATGTCCGGTCATATCGATAGCCTGTCTGTAGTTCTTATTTCCGGAAACAGCCGAAAACAAATTTTCACTTTTTGAAAAAGCTAATAACAGGTCATATTCTGAGGTAAATATTATATCCCGGTTAAAAATATATTCGGGTTTTATCCTCACTCGGCCAAGATTAGTCATTCCGGTATTATTTTTACCGGATGGCAACTCTGCTAATGAATAGCCGCTTGCATAACCAGATAAAACAAAGCCGTCCTGTGCATATATCTCCTGTAATAGGAAGACACATAAGAACAACAGGAATGCATTTTTAAACCTCATTTTGTTTGAACTGATTCTATTTGGCCGTCTCTAAGCCTGATCAGTATTCGGGCTCTTTCAATAACCTGCGGATCGTGTGATGAAAAAAGGAAAGTAATATTCTTGGATCGGTTCATCTCGTCCATAAGATCCAAAAGATTAGATCCCGTTGCGGTATCGAGATTGGCGGTTGGTTCATCGGCAAGGACGACAGATGGATCATTTACAATTGCCCGTGCAACTGCGACCCGCTGCTGCTGGCCTCCGCTCATTTCATTTGGGCGTTTATTTGCGAGCTCTTCGATTCCAAGATCACGAAGCGCATTCAAAGACAATTTTCTGCGCAATGCCTCAGGTTTTCCTAAAAGCATCAAACTAAATTCTATGTTCTCAATCGCACTAAGAACAGGAATAAGATTATACGCCTGAAAAATGAAACCGAGCTTATTTAGGCGTAAACCAGATAATTCTTTCACTGTTTTTTTAGAAATGTCCGCTCCCTCAAAAAATATTTTTCCTGAGGTGGGTTTATCCAAAGCTCCTAAAAGATTTAGCAAGGTAGTCTTTCCTGACCCGGATGGCCCGGCGATGACCATATAATCGCCCTTTTTGACAGTCAGATTAATATTTTTAAGCGCCTGAACAGGCACCCAGTTGTCCTTATATATTTTATCGAGATTTTCAGACCGTATAATTTCCATTTTTCCCCTTAATAATGACGTATTGCAGCAACCGGTTGAAGCCGGATAGCCTTTATTGCCGGATAAATGGCGCCGGCAACAGCGATCATTGGTGTCATAATAATTGTAAGCAGAACTGTCTGATAGGAAACTACGGGGTAAATCACTGCCCCGACACCGAGAGAAACAAGTCCCTCGGAAAACCAGCTAAAATCGATTCCGGTATAACTGAAAGGGATGTGAATTAATCCGGTTATTACGAGCCCGATTATTGTGCCGGAAAGTCCGATTATAAGAGCCTCAAGCAGAATCAGGGAAAACAATTTCCCGGTGCTGAATCCTATTGCCATTAGCACCCCGAATTCTCTTATTCGTTCGATAACAGTCATGAGCATTACATTAATTATACCAAAAACCAACGCTATCCCAATTATCATGTTGACAATCCACATGGATTCGCGAGAAAGATCGATCTGCATCACAAGAATTGGCAGAATGTCCCTGTATGTTTTCACTTCAAAATCAGAACCGACAGCCGATCTGATTTCACTCTTAAGACTTTCAGCCAGGGATGGCTCAGCAACAATAATTGCAAGTTCATGGTAGGAGTTTCCCAGGCCGAGCATATTTTGCAGATCATCTGAGTTAACAAAGATATAGGATTTATCGAATCCTGAACTGAATGATTCAAATAATCCGGATATACGAAAAACATCCGAATGGATTTTGCCGGAGGGGTCATTCGCCATCAATATGATTTTATTTCCCAGACCGGCATTCAGCTTATTTGCAAGTTCATATCCAACCACCACCTCTCTTTCAGCACCGGATAGGTAGTTGCCTTCTTTGATAAGGCCGGATATAGCCGAAACACGTTTTTCAGCTTTGTGGTCAACACCGTAAACATAAATCCCAGCAGAACTTTCAGCGCTGCTTACCAGACCAAAAGTAACAACACGTTCACTGACAGCCTTAACGCCGGGTAATCTTAAAATGTCTGCTTTCAGTTGTAATTCCCCCTGAATGAAGTTTTTTACCAGGCGGTTATCCGTGTATCCGGTTTTATGTATCTGGATATGGGAAGTTCCAAGATTAATCTGGTTGAACAGCATCTGATAAGTCATTCCATTCGTAAGTCCGTCCATCGATATTGTTGCAGCCACTCCGACAATTATGGACGACAGGACAACCGCAGAGCGGCGTTTATTTCTCCAGATATTGCGCCATGCAAGATTTATTAATAAATTCTTTGTCATGTATAACGGATTCCTTTAAGGGGTTCCAGTTTATAAAGTTTCACGCAAGGATAAATTGCTGAAAGCAGAGAGATAATCAAGGTTATTACAGATGTTTGAATAAACATTGAGATTTGAAGTGAAGACCGCATTTCGGGCAAAAACCCGTATTCAAGATAAAGATTGGCAATATCCCCGCTGAATTGGATTGGGTTCAGCACGATATAGTAATTTATGGCAAACCCTAAAATATTACCGAATGCGAGAGCTGTTATTGTTATTAGTACAGTCTCGGCAAAAACAACAAGGACAAGTTTATAATGCGGCATTCCAATTGCCAGGTTCACGCCAAACTCATTAAATCTTTCTATAACAGACATTAAAATGGTGTTGATTATTCCAAAAGCAACAATAAGAAATAGTATCAGGAGGAAAAGTATGCCGCTTATGTTATCAAGCGCTATTGCATCGCGTAATTCAGGCATAAGATTGCCCCAGGTGAGAACAGAGTTCAAACCGGCAGCAGGCTTCAGTTCATCTGAAACGATATTAAGATTATTAACGTCGTCAAGTCTTATTGTCAAAGCAGTTACCCTGTTGTGCATATAAAGCATTTCTTGTAAAGTCTCTATTCCAACAAGAACTCCATAAGCATCAAATTCTTCGGCGCCAGTTTTAATAGTTCCTGTGATTCTGAACCTGTCATTCCCCATTGACCCATCCAGACCCTGTGCGAGAATTATTATTTCGTCCCCTATTCTTACTTTAAGATTTTGCAGCAGTTTATAACCAACAAGTATATCGTATGTATCCGGCCGAATGAAGATTTCACCATCATTTACTTTATCAAGCATTGTTGTTACTTTTAATTCCGCATCGGGCTGGATACCAGTCAGCATTGCCCCGAAAGTGTTTTCTCCGCTGCTTATTAAACCATCTGCATTTATTCTCCGGCTAAAGGCGATTATGTGCGGATTCGTATTGATATATGAGATCAGTTTTTTGTCGGGGTTAAAAGAATGGCTGAGAGATGGTGATGCATAGTAATCAGGATGTTGTATCTGGATGTAACCGGAATATATGCTGACGCTATTATCAATATTTAATTCATAAGTCCCGATTTGTAATCCGCGCATTGATACAGCAGCCATAACTGCAAATGAAATCGCTGCCATTGTCAAAGCTGAACGACGCTTGTTTCTCCAGATATTTCTCCAGGCTAATTTCATTATCAGGTTCAATTAATCACCTCGTTCCAACTCCCTGAACGAAAATATATTATCACTGATGACCACATCAAAAGCCATGTCCTCCAAAATAAAGGAAGTTATGTGATCTTTTTTAAGATCATTAATCATCATCCATCTGGAGGGGATAATTCGCCCCGAAAATTTTTTGTTTTCTGAGAAAAGCATATGCCGGACGAGTTTTGAATTTTCATCATAATAGTTTACCCGGACAGGCAAGATTTCCTGTTTTGACACCCAATATTCAAGTTTTCCCCATACAACCGGCGCATCAGGTTTTGGCGTCAGCTCAATTTTCCAGCAATTATTTCCTTCGACCGCTTCAGAACCAATCAGTCTGATAAAATAATCTTCATTAAGATTCGATTCACGAACGAGGTCATCGTTGGTGAAATCTGAACCATTCCAGGATTGAAGCATCATGGATGGCGGAATTTTTATTGTCGTCCCCGTATTCCTCAGGTAGTTCCACATCTCATTACCGATCTTCAGGGTTTTGTTGCCCGCCTCTTTTTTCGGCGATTTGATAACGATAAGTGCTTTTTCATTTCCGATCCACCAGTTTTCCATTTTCAGTGTCCGTTCATAGTCCGGGGTTTTGACTGTCATGCTCACAAAACCTTTAGCTGTTTTGCCCTTGATTGCGTTTTCGGCTTTCGTAATTATTTCTTCGGCTGTCTGTGCCAAAGAGCTGGCGTTGAGAAAAAAAATAATGAAGGAGAGTTTGAGAATCATATAGATATTTTTATTAAAGAATGAGAATAGTTTGAAAATAATAAACTTAGCGATAAAATCAAAAAGGACGAATTCTTATGAGCGATTACGAAAAGGCTTTTCTTTCCTTTTTCCAAATGTATTTGAACAGCATGATATTTGATTAAACTTTTCTAAGTTTGTAATAACAGTAAATTTTCACCATGAACCAATACAAACTAATTGTGAACAGCTCCATTTTTATTTTGATATAAAGTTATTCCCGGCTGCCTGTTCATTTTCCGTCCTTGCTGCACATGAAAATTGATCTGCTCAAATTTCAGGAATATGTCGGAAAATGCGCCTTATAGGTTTTAGTCATGACAAGTCATGAATCCTGAGAATTGTCGGACTATTTAATAATTAATAAAATAGTGTTCAGGGATTTATCAGTGAAATTTGCACAAAAACAAATTTATCAGGTTAAAGTAAAATTGTAATTTTGTGAACACCGGTGACTTTAATAAATGATGAATCTTGGATCTACAGATATTTAAATGTATTTACAGTAAATCCTGATACTACTTTAATTCCTCAGCACATATTAGAATTGTATTTTTTTTATAAATAGCGTGATAAATGAAAACTTCAGCAATCGCAATCATTCTTTTTTTTGTGTCGGTCAATTTTGCTCAAAACAATTTCCACAGGCTTGCGGGATTTTCTAACTCGCCATATTATAACGAGCAAATAAAGATTTATAACATTCATTCTGATGTCAGAGTGTTTATTAATGCACCATCAGCAGAGGCGTTCGATCCTGAAAAGCCAGTCCGGATAATTTTATATGCATTGCCGAATGGAAACTCAATTGAACACACGATCGGAAAAGTGTTAAATTCAGGTGACGATTGGCATTTTGATATCCAGCATATCGGGGCGCAAACAAGATTCCTCAGGAACTCAATTCAGGATAATAATATTGTTACTGTCTATCTTGAGACTTCTCAGAAAAGCTGGCCGACATGGAAATCTCAGCATTCAGATCATGCCGCACTGATTAAGGGGTTTGTTGAATCAATCAAAACAATTTTTGCTGATTATTCTCCTTCTGTTGTCCTAAACGGGCATAGCGGCGGAGGCCGATTTATTTTCAGTTTTCTCGATGCCCACGCCGAAGTCCCTTCCTATGTTAAGAGGATTTCATTCCTCGACAGCAATTATGGGTATGAGCACTCTTATGGCAGCCAGATTGTAAACTGGCTTAACGCGTCTTCAGAAAACGTGCTTTGTGTGATTGCATATAATGACAGCGTAGCTCTTTATAATGGCGAACCTATTGTCTCACCTACAGGCGGAACATGGTACCGCAGCAGGATAATGAAAACTTATATGTCGTCATACTTTTCTTTTATTAACGAAGAAGACGATGAGTTCATAAGACACACTGCTCTTGAAGGAAGGATAAAATTCATCCTGAAGAAAAATCCGCTGAGACAAATTCTGCATACTGTACAGGTGGAAAAGAACGGGTTTATTCAAAGTATTTGCCAGGCTACCGACAGGGAAGGAATTGGTTACACATATTATAGCGACCGTGCCTATTCACAATACATCCAGAATGGTGCCGCCTACCCGGCTGTGTTGAACATTCCTCCCAGATTGCCTGGCGCCAAAACAGGCACGGAATTTATGCAGTATGTATTAAATATGAATTTCGCACAACGGGAAGAACAAATTTTTGCTGAAATTTCAGCGGGGAATGTACCGGATTTTCTTAGAAATGCTGTCAATATCTCCGCCACATTTACGGACTTAAACGGTGTTTCACATTCTGTAGTGTATAATGTTCTGCCTGATTACCTGGCTATAGGTTCTGATGATGATTTCTGCCGGATACCAATGGGGCCGATCACAGCACAGAAATTAGCTGATCTTTTTGGAGCCACGATGCCGACCCGTAAACTTGTGGATAACATTTATGCTAAATCATCAGTTAAATTACAGCCTGTAACTTATACTCCCGTCGGCAACCAGAACGAACTGGTCCCAAAGTTTATTCTTCATAACCGCGCAATCGATTCTCTTCGTATTCTCACGGGAGGTGAACTCGGAGAATTGACCGGCGGAACGAAGAAAGATGTAGTTATAAGCAATTTAATACTTGACCCAACACGTCCTGACCATGTTGTAATTTACGGATGGCACCAGTTGAACGGATCACCAATTCAGCCCCTTACAAATATTCACATTAATACATATGTGGATTACAGCCACGGCATAAGGTTTCTCGGGGATGAATTTCTTCTTGACGGGGAACTTGCAAATATCACGAATATCCTGCAGCATGATATTTTGTATAAGGTACTTAGTGATGAGACCGGACCAATGCCCCAGCCGAGTTATCTTGCAATTGCCGGGTTACCCGGTCAGCCGCGCTCATTTGGTGTTAAAAGCACCGGCTCCGGCACACTTCTGATTGTTTCGGAATTTGACCCTGATGTTGAATCGTATGATATAGAAATTGGCACCAATGGAACCACATTTGATTTACCGGTTAATATGATCCCGCCGAATTTATTTATTAGCGGACTTGAGAACGATAAGGTTTATTATATCCGGATGAAGGCTGTAAACTCGATTGGTAAATCACCTGTTTCTGAAGTCCTATCAGGCTCGACCATCCAGGCTGAACCGCAAATGATAATTGTCAATGGATTTGACAGGACATCAACGGGTAACACATTTAATTTTATCAGAATGCATGCCCCTGCACTGCACGATGCAGGAGTAGCTTTCGTCAGCGCGACGAATGACGCTGTGCTCGATGGCTTGTTTTCTCTTTCAGATTATCCCTGCGCTGATTACATACTTGGCGATGAAAGCACTGTAGATGAGACTTTCAGTTTGGCCGAACAAAATCTTATTAAATTATTCCTGCGGCAGGGCGGGAAACTTTTTGTTTCAGGCAGTGAAATCGCCTGGGACCTTGATTATAAGGGCAGCACTTCTGACAAGGATTTTATCTGGAACTACCTAAAAGTGCAATATGCCGCAGATGCTCCAAATAATGTATCGGGAACCTACTATACCGCCCAGCCAATAGCAGGTGGAATCTATGACGGGCTCGGAAACATTACTTTCGATAATGGCACACACGGAACCATTAATGTTAAATGGCCGGATGTGTTTATTGAAAAAAACGGAGGAACGGGAAATATGAAATATGCCGGATTGTCAACCACAGCTCTTTCCGGAATTTCATATTCAGGTATGTTTACAGGAGGCACATCTTCGGGAAAGGTCGTGATACTTGGATTTCCATTTGAAACAATATACCCGGTGGAATCACGAAACTCAATCATGCAGAAAATTCTAAATTATTTCGAAGTTAGTACTTCTCTGGTCAATCAGCCGCCAGTTCCGGTGTTTTATCTCCTTTCACAGAATTATCCGAATCCGTTCAATCCTTCAACAACTATTGATTATGAACTACCGGTGTCCGGACACGTCAATTTAATAGTTTTCGACTTACTTGGCAGAAAAGTTGCGGAATTAGTAAATGAGGAAAAATCAGCCGGCAGTTACAGAGTGCTTTTTAACGCAAATCACATTGCTTCAGGAACGTATTTCTATTCAATTAAAAGTGGAAATTTCAGGGACACAAAAAAACTTTTACTACTCAGATGACACAATTTTTAGCTGTTAGTTTAGCAGAAAGCACGCTTGATTCCCGGAGTTCTGCTGATGATTTTCCCGAAAAATCTCCTGCATATCAAGAATAATCGACGCATCATCCGCCAGATTTTTCACTCATGTGCTGATATTCATCACCCACATCAAAAATTCCGCAAAAAACCTAAATTTTTTAATTTTTTTTTGAAATAAACAGTAAACTTAAATTATTAAAAAATAACAATTTAAGTTTTAAGCTATTCCATGGAGCTTTAAACGAGTTGCATTTTTTTTGCAAATATTTTACGTTAACAATAGAAATTGATTTTTATAACAGGCAGTAATAGCTGATTCATACTATTTTGAGCAATTGTGTGTGAATTTTTTTCGGACTGATCATCTTTGTGGTATGATAGCTGATCACTTCGGAATGGTTCACAATAAGATTGAATGTGCCCCGGATGTTCAATCTCATGAATTTTATTATGATAATAGGATTTTATTATCACATACAACAACCAGATTAAAAACAGCAGCTTATAAGCATGTGATTTGATCAATTTATGCTTTTCGGGGAAAATTATTAATCTTGGCAGTGAAGAGCAATAAACACTACTAAATAAATCCGAAGCCGGCAGCCTGGCAATATGCTTAGAAAATGCTGGTAAAGCTGTAGCCCAGAGAACAGTTAAAAAAACGGGGCGGAATCGAAAAGCCATACGAGTAGAAAACAGTAAGGAGTTAACAGGATGTTAAAAAAAACCTCATTATTTATTGTTACTTCATTAATTCTTCTTTTCACTGTCAGATTATCCGCCCAGAGCTGGAAAACCGAGATTAACGGATATCATTTTTTCATCAAGGTGGCAGATTCTGATAAATATCTTGATCTACCCGGGAAACATCCCAAAACGGCTGACAAAAACATTCAGTTCCAGATATGGGACAAAACAGATGATGAATTTGAAAGAACATTTGTTTTTCCAACAATTAACGGAACAGAGTATTATGCTATCAAAAATAAAGCCGGTTTTATTCTTGATATCGGCGGCAAAGATGAACTTAATGTAAAAGAAAAACTTCAGAAGAAAACCGGAAAAAAATTCAAAATGAAAAAAGATAACGGCGCTGAAATTCAGACCTGGGAAATGAGTCCGAAAGGTGTTTCGAAATGGCAGCAATGGAAACTTATCATCGTTGATAAAAATAAGGTTATGTTCGAAAACGTATTTACTGACAAAATGATGAATGTTGAGGGAAGCATAAATAATAACGGCAGCAAATTGACATCATCTAAAAGAAATAACGGTGCAAACCAGATGTTTGTTCTTGAATATGCTGATGGTCCGAAGAAAGGCCAGCTTCTTGAATTTAATTAATGAATTAATATTTAAAACGGGACTGAATATTATATTTCAGTCCCGTTTTTCCATTTGGAATCAGGAATAGATTTGTAACGACCCCATTTTTTAAAATGGGTCAAAGAAAATGCCGTAATTATCGTCCCCAGTTTTCCATTAACCAGCATCCTGTGCTGAATATGATATAAACCCCATAATACTATTAAAAAGAAGACAGTCGATACAATATTTTGAAAGAATTCTGAAATTCCAAGATCGATAAAGTGAGTGGACAGGAATCCAAAAACCGGTGCGGATAAAATTCCTGTCATTAAAAACAATCCGTGTGCAGTTTCAATGGCGTTATGAGGGCAGGTGTTCATACACTTCATACAGCTTTCACAGTCAAATGTCCAGTAAGGTCGCCCTTGCAGAGATTTGATTGCATTAACAGGGCAGTTTTTAATGCACGATTCACAATTATTGCAGGCAGGTGAGGCGTAGAAAGATTTCGCAAACAGAAAACGTCCGATTAGAAAATAACCGATGGAAACAGGTGAAATGAGCAAATCCTGAATAATGTCCTTCAAAGCCACAAAATCTTTCCCGTAGGAAAATATTTTTGCAGCATGCCGCTGCACTTTTTCGTGATTTTTTAAGTGAAGAAACCTGACAGTATTATCGTTCAATGAAGGATGAATCGAGATCCAGTTTGAAGGCATATCAAACGGTATTAATCCATCAATTTTATAACCTTTTATTTTTAATATTAAAGCTGAAAAAAGGAATGCAATTCCGGTAAGTCCAGGCGTAACCCAATTGCCTATTTTCATCCCGGCTCTTGTGTTCATTAGGACAACATGATTATTTCCTTTGGGGAAATTGATAATAAAATCAAGAGTTATCTTCGGGTAATTAAAGCCGTGTATTGGTGATATAAAAACAATGAGAGCAGAGGGATCAATTTCCTCCTTTTTTGGAGGGGAAATTTTGGATAAATCAAAAGTCTGGCATTCAATTTTTTTCGTTTCCGCAAACTCTGAAAACCAGGAAGCTATCCGGCGTGCATTGCCTGTTCCAGAAAAAAAATAAATCAATGTTTTTTTATAATGATCCATAGGGTTCGCAAACCAAAAATTTCACCTGTTGGAAAGCCCGGATGCCTTGAGAGTGTTTTCCGGGCATCGTTAGTTATTTTATATATAATAGTTTCAGCACTTTAAAGCCTCGTGTATCTTCCCCTTCGATTTTTGCTTTCAGAAAATAAACCCCGGTTGGCAAATTTCCGAGGTCAATTCTGAGATCATGTATCCCTGCACTGTAGGGGCTTTCGCCAACCTGAAGAACCTGTTCACCTAAAGTATTATAAACACCAATGCTTACCGGGCTGCTATCCTTCAATTCAATTCTGATGTTTGTCTCAGAGTTAAATGGATTTGGGAAATTCGGATATAACACGTAATCTACCGGTTGATTATCTTCACTGACAGATTCGAAACCGGTAATAACTCCTCCGAAATCAGCGTATTTCTGATACTGATTAAAAAGCGAAGTGTAAACAGGTTTTTGTGTTGCTCTGTCCATAGAAATCAGCCCCATACTCTGATAGCCGCCCGGATGCTGGTGGGAATACCAATCGAACATACACCACCAGGTTGTCCCGCAAACAAATCCATTTGAATTAAACCCTCCATCTTCGCGCATCGGATTGAAAAAACGGAAAGCATTAAAAGTCTCAGTAAAAACTGTGACCTGCTTACTAAGATTAGACCCGTTTTCAGAAGACCAGTAGCCAAATTCAGTGTCAAGGATTGGCTTATTCGGGAAATAAGTATGAACTTTAATGAGAAACTGAAGAGTGCCTGCGTAATAAGTGCTGCCGTGGAAAATGCCAAAATACATAGTCCATCCTGGTACATCAAGAACAGACTGGGTCGAATCGGAGGCTCCGGGATTATCCCCCGCGGAAGACTGACTAATCAGCCTGTAATCATTATAATTCGTCCTCAGATCATTAACAATGTTCTGGTTGTATTTTAAACGGTTTGTCGTCTCCTTACACTCATTTGAGGTACTCCAGAAAAGTATTGATGCACGATTAAAATCCTTAAATACCATTTCGCGGAACATCTGATAATGAATGCGTCTCTGCTCCTGAATCTGCCATTCAAGTTCATTGTCAAACCACCAGACCGGGATCTCTTCCATAACCGCGAGTCCTAAACGATCAGCGATGAGGTAAGTATAGGGATGGTTGGGGTAATGTCCGGTTCTCAGGAAAAGAGAATTTGATTCTTTAATTTTCTGCAGATCCGAAAAAATAACATCATTAGGGAGGCTGCGGCCGTAATCCGGATGATCTTCATGTCTTGCGACTCCGGGCAGGAAAACATATTTGCCGTTCAGCACCAATTTGTCCCCGGCGGTTTCAACTTTCCTTATACCGAACTGATTATAAAATACATCAGTAATATTATCGTCTGATTTTAAGGTGATTTTTATGATGTAAAGTTTGGGGTCAGAGGGAAACCATAATTCGGGAGAAGGTAAAACTAAGTTTCGCGATTGTTTCACGATTTGCTCTGCGGCTAATGATCCGCCGCTTAAAACTCCGCCGGTAACGTATTCGCCGGTAATATTGTGAACATACTCAGAATTTATATTGTCGCCTGTGAGATCTGCTTTGTAAATGTCATACTCAAGACTGTAGTCCTGTGAGATCAATTTGTTGGAATTTCGAATAATTACATCTAATTTCAGGTTTCCCGCAGTATCAAGAGGAACTATATCAGCTCTGGAAATATAAAGCGGATCATAGTATTCAAGAAATACATCGTGGATTATTCCCGCATAATTGAACCAATCGCACCGATAAAACGGAACAATATCTTTCCGCTTTCCCCATCCGATATTATCAACCCTTACGGCAATTACGTTAACAGAATCATTCAGAATTTCATCTGTAACATCAAAAGCGAAGGGGGTATAGCCGCCCTCGTGATACCCAATATAATTACCATTCAACCAGACATCTGCAATATAGTTTACTGCATAGAATTTCAGCAGGGCTGTTTTCCCCTCCATTCCCAGGGGTTTAATAAATTTATAACGGTACCATACACCACTTTCATAGTACTCAGGGACGGCAGGAAATGCATACAGGGCATTTTCAACACCTGGTATGCTTTTATCTTCCCAGGGAGAATCATCATAACCTATCTGATGAAATCCATCCGATTCAAGCTCCTGAATTACCGAGCCAGATCGTTCCGAAAGACTTAGATCATTATCAGCGGTAAACCGAAATTTTTTCCAGGTTCCGCTCAGATCTTGCATCGGACGCGATCCTTTTTCAAAGGACGGCAGAGGAATGCCATTTTGAAACGCAACGGAATCACCGTTTATGCCCACAAACTCAAAGGTGGGTTTTAAGGTTCCATATTGAGCGTGTAAAACACTCATAAGAACAAATGAAGCAATTATTAATTTATGCAGGAACATGGATCGAATTCCCAGTAATGAAATGTCTTAATATTATGTCGAAAATTTTTCGAATTACACAAAACTAAAATAATATAAAACAAACATCTCATATAGTAAGCAGTAGAAAAAGCCAGCCTGGCTTAATAATTATCTTCTGTTTTCCTTCTCCATGTGCTCTCTGATCTTTTTTAATTCATTCAGTATTTCATGCCGGACATCAATTTCTTTATTATCATGGGCACCCGTATCAACTGCCTTCATAACAGTTTCGATTCTTAACCGGAGTTCTGCAAGAATTGAATCGTAATCTTTTATTCCATGCAGAATTCCCTCGAAACCGGAGACTGAATTCATATTCTGTCCGGCAGTTTGCACTCTGATGCTGCCAATACCAAGGATTCTGTCGAAAATCGTACGTTGTAGCATAAAATCAGTCACAGATTTAAAAGGTATGTTTTGTTCAATCTTTGTAATAAATCCTTTTTTTATGATGATACGCTCATTTCCGATAATGTACTGCAAACTTTTTACCCAGAGGTAAAAGAGAGGTAAAACAATTATGCTTACAACAATCAAGACGAGTACCCATAAAAAAAGAAAAATCTCAAGTACCACAAAAAAATGCACTTCCGGACTGAGGGAGGCAAGGGAGATAACTAAAACACCTGCGATAAGAATAAAGAAGAATACGGTGAGATCGACATATAATCCTTTCTTAAAAAAGGATTTTTCGGGAAAAAGTACAAGATCCTTCATTTTTAACTCCTTAATAATTCGTTAATAAAAGATTTATCCTTTACTTTAAATTCCTTCTCAAAAAAAAGAGCAGTTGGCCTGTAAGCCAGCATTAACAGCGTTACAAGCACATAAATAACAATTATCATGTAAGATCCTGTTGCCCATACAAAGGTGCCATTTATTACTCCAAGTATAAAATAAACAATGATCCTGTAAATTGTTAGAAAATTAAATGTCTTTAATTTCGTGAGATTATCGGAATTGATAAAATTGCGGATTTTGTAGTTGCTGAAAATTCTCTGATAAGTGATTGCCGCCATATTTATTAACATAATCACAATTTTCATAATGTTGGCAGGTGTTTCGTTTTCCTGCATTAAGTGATACCTTTTTGCCGCCAGCAGGAAAAGTCCGGCAAAAAATAAAAACACAAAGGATGCGAAGAAAATGCGTTCATTACTATGAAAAATTTTTATGTGTTTGTCTTCCATTTATTTGATTCCCATTAGTTCGGGATGCAGAGATTTCTCCGGGAAATATTCCTTAAGCCAGTCAATTATTTTTCGGGCATTATCAGTTTCTTCGTAGGCATTTTCATAAAGTGCACGGGAGGAAAACATTGAAAAAGTAAAAAGTTTTATGTTCTCGATATATGAATCAGTTTTTGAAGGGATTCTAATTACAGGCAGTCCCGAAGTATATGGGATATAGTTAGAGTTATCAGGAACAACTTTATATAAAAAACCATAAGGAACAATTGAAAAACCGCCGGGCAACTGTAATTCGCCCTTTCTCATTTCATTATCAACAAGTTCCGGAGCAATGAAAATGTTTCTTGCTGTGATATTCGAACTTATGAGATTTGTCATGATAGCGCGATAGTATTTTTCAAGAATTCCGGGATTATAATTATCTCCTCTTTCAAAAGGTTTCAGAGCCTCAAGAAACAGTTTTTTTTCTTTGATTATACCTCTCATTACATCAGGGTAACTGTTGCTGAGCTGAGTAAAATACCATGAACGCCGTAACAGCTCTTTATCAATAATAACAACATCCTCTCTGATATTTTCAACATTTTGCAGATAATATGCCGGTGAGATAAAGTAATCCCACTGATATGTTAAAACAATTGAATTCTGAGGTAAGGAAGCAAGAATGGATTTGGTGTAATCCTCAAATATATATACTTCGGATCTGTCTGCTTTTGAAAAATTTATCACTAAAGGAGTTATAACAAAAATTAATGAAAATGTGAAAAATTGAGATTGTCTGCCGCTATCTTTTATTAATTCAAAAATGAAGAACAAACCCCAGAAGGCAAAATATGTAAGGGAAATAAAACTTAAAAGGAAATAGGAGTCGATGTCGTGAATATCGTAATTTATTGAATAAAATACTGTGACCAGAAGGTTGATCAGCACAAAGACAGAAATTGATTTTTGAACTCTGAATGCTTTGAAAAAGCCCAAAACAACAGGGATAATTCCAATATATCCAAATTCCAGGGGGAGCCTCGATAAAAAATACCATAGTTGCTTAAATGCTGCATCAAGTGAGGAAAACATCCAGACCTGGTACTGTTTTCCTGAAACATGGCGAAAAATTCTTTCGAAATCAACAGGGTTTCCCCAGTTCAAAGCAGGATTTGCCGATGCTGTAATAGGCAGATAAAGGTAGAATAATAGCATCAGCAGAAATCCCGGGATTCCTGAAATAATCAGCCGTTTTATCGAAGAACCTGTAATCCCGGTCTTTTTCAGATATAGAAACACAATGCCGGGAAAAATGAGTATTGTTGTCAGGTGGTTGGCGAAGGAAAGCCCCATAATCAAAAAAACAAGCACCCAGTCATTATTAATAAATTTCGTTTTTACTTCACTGGAAAAATAAGCGCGAACTGAAAAGAACAGGATTGTATTCAGTAATAGAAAATGAAGAGAATAAACTTCTATTGAAGTACTCTGGCGCCATACAGTGAGACTGAATGCCAGCATCCCGGAAGCAGCTATGAACAGCAAAGAAATAACATCCAAACCTGGTAATTGGTGATTTTTTACTGCGGCAGGTTTCTTTTTAGCGGGTTTTTTTACTTTTCCGTTCTGTGCGATAGTATCTTCAGAAATACTCCCCCGGTATATTCTTAAAAGAGTTACATAGAAAAAAATTATCCCGCCAAGCGTATAAATCATTGCCTGAATATTGCCTAATGTAATTGTTCTGACTGGAAAAGGAAGTTTTGTAAACAGATGTCCTATCAGGGTAAAAAGTGGATAACCGGAAGGGTGTGCAATCCCGGGTAAAAACTGAACTGCAGCAAGTTCTCCGGAGTCGATCTCAACGAGTGAAGGAGCGAGTGTTAGTGAGTAAACGAACGCAGCAACGAAGAAGAAAAAGTATGGCAGATACTTGATAAATATATTTCTCATAGGTTAATAATTTCGTCAAAAATTCTGAGATTCTGTTTAAAAATACTATTTAATTCTGAATCAAAATAGTTGCTATCCCTGTAGCCAAGGAGATTGCACAGTTTTTGCTTTTTTTCTGCATCAGAAGGAATAATAGAATTTGACACATTATAAAGATTCTGCAGAGTAATTTCTATTTTTTTAATAAATGAATGTGCTTTTAAAAGATGATCGGATTCTGCTTTTTTAAGTAGTGACGCCTTATTAATATACGACAACTTGTCCTCGAAATCGGTTTCGGGTAAAACACCTGTGTCTTTTACTGAACGAAAAATGAGGTAATCCATTGTAAAATCAATAGTTATCAGCGCACCCCGGTGTTTTTTCAGGTTAATAACAGAAGTATAGCTATTTGGCGGGGAGATAAGTTTTTTGAGCATTGTTTTCATTTCATCTCTAATTGAGACGATATCTGTTTTGCTGATTTTATCAAGTAATATTTTTCGGATTTCCGCATACAAATTTTTGTCGCCTGCAATATACCGCAATTTCAATAGCGCCTGGAACTCCCAGACCCTTGCCCGATTACAAATATATTCTTCAAAATAGTTAATATCCGGGGTAATCAATGCTCCACCGCCTTCAGGTCTTAACCGGAGATCGATTTCTTTCCCCTGAAATATTTTTTTTGCTTCCGAAATTAGATCGATGGAATATTCCTGGATTTTTGAACCGGTGCCTGCATTTTGTGACAAAAAAAACAAGTCTATATCAGAACCAAACGTCATTAATTTGGAGCCATAGCTTCCAAGACCACCCACCAAAAAATTGCAATGGCAGTTAGAATTTGCTATGATTTTGGAAATTCCGCTGTCAATGTATCCTGCAAGCATTTTCGAAACATTTGCAGAATCAATTAATCCGAGTGCCGCTTGGATGCTTAATATGAATTCCCATTGCTTTTGAGAAAAATTATCATAAAAATCATAAAGATTCTTAATAAAAACTTCGCGGCTGAGAAATAATTCAGCATTCGATGGCTCGGTTATTAAAGCATCTATGCTTTTCTGAGAAATTTCAGCAAGCCGTAAAAAATCCTCAAAATACTTTTGATTACTAAACTCACTGTACCAGATTGATGTTAATTTTGAGTTCTGAATTACCCTGGCGAAATTATCCAGAATTAAATCCGGGCTGGCTGAAGAATTTAATTGTTTTAATAAAACCCCTTCAATTTTATTAAAAACATTTATTGTTCTGGTGTCAAACGCCTTATTCCCCATAAGTCCGACACCACTTTTTAGAAACTGGTAATTTTTGAGCGCTCTGTTTCGGTCCCGGAATTTAATGCTGTCAGTTGTAGTGTCGCTTTCGTCATTAGTTATTCCAGGTTCTACAATTGAAAGATAAATTTTCCTGACAGCATGACGAATGCGTGTTAATTCGTTCTCGAAAGACTCTTTATCCGGGAAGCCCATGAAGCGGCCAATTTTATGCGGAATTTCACCCTCTTTTGGGATTGTATGTGTCTGTGTATCGTTCATTAACTGAAGGTAATGTTCTATTTTCCGGAAGAAAATGTAAGAGTTTTTATAGGTTTCAGCTTCTTCTGCGGAAAGCAAATCATTTTCTTTTAGAGCCGAAATTGCAACAAGGGAGTTTCCGGTCTTGAGACTGGGCTCTCTTCCTCCATTCAAAAGTTGTAATGCCTGAATAGAAAATTCGATATCCCTTATGCCGCCGGAAAAATGTTTTACGTCATATTCATCGCCCACGCGTCTCTCTATTGCCGCCTTCATTTTTTTTACTTGCAGCAACGGAGAACTGCTGAAGGTCGCCGGAAAAATAAAAGACTGGATATAATTGGTAAAATTTAAGTACAAATTATGATCACCACCGATATAGGAAAGTTTTAAAAGCATTTGTCTTTCCCAGTCTTCTCCCTTTGTTTCGTAATATCTAATTGTGTCTGAATAAGTTCTCGCCAATGGAGAATGTTTTCCATCCGGGCGAAGTCGGAAATCGACTCGATACAAAAAACCATTTGGTGTAAGTTCGGTAGCGTAGCGTATGAATAAGAGAACAGTATCGTTCAGCAATTCAAAGTATTGTCGGTAATTTGCTTCTGGGATAATGTTGTTTTCATCGAAGAATAATATAAAATCGGCGTCTGAACTATAATTTATCTCATCTCCCCCAAGTTTGCCCAAACCACAGAGGGTATATCTGTTGATAAGGTTTTCAATTTCATATTTTGCAAGCACCTCTTGGTAACACAACTCAAAAAGTGCCGCAACTATTTCGCGGGTAATTATCGAAAGCGAGCCGGTTATTGTGAATAAGTCAGATAGTCCCAAGAGGTCTTTCATTCCAATGAGCAAAGTGTATCTGCGTTTGAAATTCCTGAGATAATTAATTCGGGTCGCATTCGATTTATAGCTGTAAACTCCTTTTTTTATTTCCTCCTTTGTTCCCTCCGCGGTAATTTCCTTTTTTAGTTTTTCATTGTCGTAAATCAGGTAAAGATATTCAGGGTTTCTGACAATAATATCAGTCAGGTAATTACTGTTTGCTGCGAGCGTTATCAGGACTTCGGCGTGATATGGATACGCTATTATGTCGCGTAGTAAACTAACTTTATCAAAAGATGATAAAATAATACGCAGGAGGTTCGATTCAGACGAGAATGTAAAGAAATGTTTTTGTGCTTCTTTCGTAAAAAGGGAAAATAATATATCTAATTCTTCAGTTTTTAAGAATCCTTCAACTGACAAAAATATCTTGCTGATAAAGTCGTCTGTAAATCTGTATTGTGTTTCACGGACTGAATTAATGCCCATCGAAGGCTGGCCAGAACCAGTTAAAAGATGTTGTGAGTGAAGTGCAGATAAAGGAAAACCGCCGGAGCAGTGAACAACAAGGAATCAAACCGGTCAAGAATTCCACCGTGACCCGGAATTATTTGCGAAGAGTCTTTGACATTGGCGTCCCTCTTGATAAGACTTTCAACTAAATCTCCAGTCTGTCCGATTGTTCCGGCAATTATTCCGATAGAAACCGCATCAGTCCAGGAAAGAAATTCGAGGAACCATGATTTGAAAACAATCATTGCAATCATTGAAAATACAAAACCTGCAACGGCGCCTTCCCAGCTTTTATTTGGACTAACCCGCGGGAAAAGTTTGTGTTTTCCGAATGCAACTCCAAGAAAAAATGCCGCTGAGTCGCAGACCCAAATTGTTGCCAGAATGCCAATGATCAGCAGACCCCCGTTACTGTAAACAAATTGAGACTGACCATAAAATTCGCGTAAATATATCAGGGTGGAAGGGAGAAAACCAAGATAAAATATTGCCGTAATACTTGCTCCAATGTTATGGATTGCCGAACCATTATTGCGGAAAAGTTCGGTTAGAAAAAGAACAAGAATTATTATCAGCAGGAGCACTTCGAAAGATTTTATAAACTGAAAATAAGATTCCAAAATAATCAGTGAGATCGCAGTGATACTAACAGGAATATTTGGTCTGGAATTTTTATTCAGTGAAAGGGCTGCGTATTCCGTAAAGGAGATAATCCCGATGAGAAGGACTAATCCCAGAAAAAAATATCCCCCCAAATAACATGCACTTAGTAAAAAGGGGATTCCGAAGACAGAAACAAGAATTCTGGTTTTTGTGTTACTCAATACCCGAATCACCTTTGTAAATATTCTCAATCAATGCTATTGCCCCGGTCACATCTTTTTTCTTGACCATCAATTTGACCACAGCAAGTCCGCCTACACCAGGATAAACATGATCTTTCTGTGCCAGAATAAGCGCGGAAATTCCGCCGGATTCGAGATTGTCTTTCAGCATCTGGGCTTCATACTCTTCACTAAGAGTTTTGATAATAACCCAATCGGCAGGCGTAGTCAGCTTGCCAGCGAATTCATCCACAGGAATCAGCCTGGTACCACAATCCGGGCAATCAGTGATTTCATCAATATATTCATACTCACATTTCGGACAAATCATCTGCTCCTCCAGTGTTTTTGGAATATTGATTGTTAATAAATAGAATTATTAAGCCAAATGCAAGCGAAAAGCCGACGAACAGTGATATAATAATGCTCAAATCTTCGGTTGGGGGTGACATCTGCGTTTCAATGAGAGAATTGTCATCCAGAAAATAGTAGAAAATTAGAGAAACGAAGTTGTTTGTGAAATGAAGTATCATTGGAATAATAATTGTTCCCGATCTATAGTATGAATAGCCGAGAAAAACCCCAAGAAATATCAGAGGCAGCAGCCCATAAGGATTAAAGTGTATGAGTGCGAATAATAACCCGGTGATTAGTGCGCTTTTGAAAGGAGAAAGCCGGAATTGAAAACTGCTTTGTATAAAGCCGCGAAACAAGACTTCTTCACAGAGGGCGGGCGTAACTGCAATAACAACGGCAACGAATGATAATTCGAAAATTGAATTCGACTTTAAAAATATTTCATATGACCCGGAGAGGGATTTATCAAGAAGATCCAGCGCCTCTTTTAAGGACTTAATTGTTGATGAATTTTCCGCCAGGTTGTGAATTAAATATGATTGTAATTCAACGTAGTATTGAAAAAGCGGCATTAAAAGGGCAAGAGCGACGATAAAGAACAGAATTTCCCGGACAGCAGGCAGACGAAATTTTAAGATAAAACCCACATCCTGATATATTACTTTTGCAAGGATTAAAGCGGGGGCAAGTAAAAACAAAATCTGAGAGGCTATTTGCAGAAGTCTCAGTGCATTTTTATCAGCCTTTTCGAAATCCAAACCAGTGATGGCAATAGTCAGAAGCCCGCCGCCGATAAAATATAGAAGCATGACTCCAAAAACACCTAAGAATGCTGCAGCAAATGGTGAAATCAAAGGGTTTTGCGGAGAAACCACCCTGTACCTTTTAAGTTGGTCGTCGTTTGGGTTGAAATTATCGTTTTGCATTTACAGTTTTCAGGTTTGAATAATTCTTCAATCAATGAAAATTAATAATAAAGGGTTATTTTTTTGACGAGGGTACACCAGCCAATCCCTCATACTCAATCAGTTCTGCATCGATTGATCCGATTATAACTTTTGTTTTTACTTTTATGGGAACTTTCAGTTCATCATCACTAAGCCAGATATAAATACTCCCCTCATTTTTAAAGAGTCCGCCCTCAACAACCAGCGGTTCAACAATGATGCACTCAAATTTTCCCGCTTCCACCTCGATGGTCTCTTTTCCATGATATACTACCTCAAGTGGAAATACTTTGTCCTTATAAAAATTCTCAAGCCTGAAACTCTCACCTTTTTTTAGAGATTTGTAATCATAAATTCTTGCAAAATAGAAAGCGGAAATTATATCATGAACATATTGGGGAATCTCATAATCACCCTGAGGAGTCTTTGCTTTTCCTTTTCTGTGATCAAAAAAAGCCGAGAAATCTCTGGAGTAATTTCCTTCTCTGATATGCTGTTCAAATCTCCAGGGAAAGATACCAGCCTGATCCACATACGTTTCATACCTGTCCCGGACCTTAAAAAACGGATCAAAAGTTGAAACCGAATTAACACGGAAAGTAATATGAAAAGCATCTCTGCCGGCTATCCTTTTTGCTGAAGGAATAGCCATTTCTGCTACACCGGCTGTGATAAATCCATACTTAATTGCGAATGTAAGTTTTTCACCTATTTTAAACGAATTATTGGTGAGTTTTCTGAATTCCGGCGTATTTCCTTCAACTGCGGTCAGAAGCAAAATTCCCCAGACAACGAGTACCCGCATATGTTTAACCATTTTTTAACGTCCCATATTCAGTTGGAAGACTAATTTTTTAATGCTCTCATGTACGCGATCGATGTTGATAGAATTCATACAATTTAATTCTTCGCATTGTTTCCTTGTGCAATTACTGCATTCTATCTCAGGCATAAAAATAGTCTTTTTTTCTGTATAGGGTCCCCATCTTTCCGGCGAACATTGAATAATTTTTGGGTAGAATCCGACAACAAATTTGTTCAGTGCTGCTGCAAGATGTATTGGGCCGGTTGAATTTGCAACGAGGATATCACAGAAAGAGATTGCAGCAAGTAACTCTGATATTGTTGCTGTTCCGCTGAGGTTAATAATGCTGTCATTAGTTTTAAGCCTTTGGCAAAGGTCGGTTTCTGCTTCAGAACCAGTCAGAATAATGTTGCAATTCAGATCTGCACAGTTCGAAATCAATTGTTTCATTTTTTCCTCAGGCAGATCAACAGCACTTCCACCGCTCCCGGGATGAAAGCAGAGGGTCGCCTTTTTCTCATCCCATCCTGAAGAAAGCAGCAGGTTTCGAATTTCTGTGGTTGAACCGGATTTTAAGCTTAAACCGGAATATTCATATAGTGAATCTATTTCCGGCTTTTCAATTCCAAGCGGCTTCAGAAGATTCAGGTTGTAAACAAGTTCATGTTTCTCTGCAGTCTTGCGGTGCTCAAAAACCCTTCGATTAAAAAAGAAGGAATACCAGCGATATCCGGTGCCAATTCTTACAGGAATTCCGGCGAAGAAAACCAATAAAGAATTCAGAAGACTTGGTGAGAATAAAACAGCGGCTGAAAATTTATATTTCTGAATTCTTCGCACTTCATCAAAGAAGTCCAATAGATTTTTAATCTGTGCGCTGATAATCAGATTATCTATTTGTTGATTATCAGCAAGCAGACTGCTAGTATATTCTTTAAGATAAAACGATACTGAACAACCCGGGATATTTTCTTTAATAACTTTCACCGCCGGCGACGTGAGTACCAGATCGCCAATCCGGTCAGTTCTTATCAGGAGGACATTATCAGCGGGAGACATATTCACTATCCTTGACAAGGAATCTCCATTTGAATTCCTTCGATTTCGAAATACCAATCCTTTCCGTCTGCAAATATTCGATATTTTCTGAAGGATTTTGTTCGGCTATAAATAGGTTATCGCCAAATAAACTCTTTCCATTGTTTGAATTGTCAATATTAAATGCCTTACAAATCTTGCCGGGTCCATTCAGTAATTTTCTGTCATCGGTTATCGGAAATTTTCTTTTTGAGTATTTCCACCTGTTTTCTTGCATCAATTTGATTCCGGAGAGGGGCTGCATTGATCTGATGAGTACGGCTTCGCCAATGCCTTCTTGTCCGGTTACAATATTAACGCAAAAATGATTACCATAAATAAAATACACGTAAATTACTCCGCCTTCCTGGAACATTGCCCCATTTCTATTAGTTCTTCCCTTGAACGAGTGCGATGCCTCGTCAATTATTCCGCAATATGCTTCAGTTTCAGTAATAATTCCGGCAAGATATTCGTTTTTGTCTTTTTTAACAAATAATTTTCCCAATAGATCGGGTGCAATTTCAATAGCATTTCTGGTGAAAAATTCTTTCCGGTCGATTTTTCTGAACATAAAGTTTATTACCGGTTATTAGGCAAGATACAAAATTTGAGGATTATTCCGGAGAAATAGATTTTAAGAGTTTATCAAAATACTGACGTTTTTCTGGGTTGCGCAACTGAAGTTCTTTCAAGATTTCGGTAGCTTCAGCTATTTTCCCCTGATTCGCAAGTATTTTAGCATAAGTTTCTGTATAAATTAGATTGGTTTTTTGGGGCTTAAAAGGAATATCAATCTCCTGATCTGCCTGGAAATCTTCAGTGGGATTTACCTGAGGTTCATTGGAAGCCACAGGGCTGTTAATTTCCTTGATCTCATTTATCCTGGTTGAATAATAATTATAGGTAGATGTTGGATAAATCAGGTTTTTGTGGTCTTCCAATATCTTTTCCGATTCCCTGTACATTCCAAGATGCGCCAGGCATAAAGAATAGATAATATGAGCAGTAAGGTAATCCGGAAAGAGTGTCAGTCCTTTTTCAAGAATTTCTTTAGCCTCGCCAAACCGCCCTTCACTTAAAAGGCGGTCGGCATAAAAGGCAAATTTGGGGGATTTGTTGTCTAATTCATAGATTATGGAAAAAAGGGCGCTATCTTTTTCGCTAACCATACTTAAGCAGTTTTGTGCTTTGTCGAAAAAGTGTTCTTTAATGATAAAATTGATACTGACAGAAATCCCAGGAAGAACATCATCTGAAAAGGAAGCGAAGCAATTTCAAGAAAATAAAGGGAGCCAGCCACACCAATTGCACAGTAACTTGCAAGCAGTAATTCAACGAAAGCTGATTTGTCAATCTTGGTGGTTTTATGGTATTTGTTCTTTTTGAAATCGTCTGTCTTATCCACAATTTTATATTTTGGTGTTCTTACGAACTCACTCTTACGGCTCATTAATCCTTCAATCACTGCCCTCGAATTGTTTAAAGCAAACCCCATGCTCCCGGCCATAAAAAGAGGAAAAAGAACTATCTTTTTTCGCCAGTCAGAGTAAACGTCCCGTTGAGCATAAAGATAAAATAAAAACGAGCTTATAAAAGCCATAACAAATACAGACATGTAATTAAAAAACCCGTCATAAGGACCGGCGTTCTTAATAAAGATCAAAGGAACATTCAGAATTCCGGCAAGCAGAATAAATGGAAAAACAATATTATTCGTCAGGTGAAATGTTGACTGCAATTTAATTCTAAGGGGAAGTTTGGTTTTCCAAACAAGCGGAAGAATTTTTTTTGCTGTTTCAATAGCGCCCTTAGTCCATCTGAATTGCTGTGCTTTAAGTGCATTCATTTCAGCGGGCAATTCTGCGGGAGTTGTGAAGTCGCGGAGGTAGACAAAGCGCCAGCCCTTAAGCTGAGCTCTGTAACTGAGATCCAGATCTTCAGTGATCGTGTCATCCTGCCAGTTCCCGGCGTCTTCGATGCATTCTTTTCTCCAAACTCCGCCTGTGCCGTTAAAATTAATAAAAAAACCGGCGCGGTTTCTTACAGTCTGCTCAATAACAAAATGACCGTTAAGAGCCAAAGCTTGTATTTTAGTTAAGATTGAATATTCTTCATTAAGATGTTCCCAGCGGCTTTGAACCATGCCTATCGAAGGGTCATTAAAATAGCGTAATGTGTTTTTAAGAAAATCAGCTTTTGGAACAAAGTCAGCATCGAATATGGCTATATATTCACCCTTGGCAGTTTTAAGCCCTTCTTTTAATGCTCCGGCTTTGTATCCCTGGCGATTTTCTCTTCTGAAATGAACTATGTCAAATCCCAGATCTTGTTTCTCTTTAACTTTTTTGGCAACTACCTGAACAGTTTCATCGGTTGAGTCATCAAGAACTTGTATTTCCAGCAATTCTTTTGGATAATCAATCTCGCAAACAGCATCAATCAGTCTGTCCGAAACATAAAGTTCATTAAACAATGGAAGCTGTATAGTGACTTTTTTCTCGGGAACAAAAGATTCAAGAGGTTTGGGTTCGTTTTTAAGATATTTACGGTGATAGTAAATCATTATAAAGCCGTGCGAACCGAACACAAAAAGCACGGTTAGTGAAACAATATAGGTTATTAAAACAATTTCATCAAAAATCATTTTCTTTTGGCTCCTACCAATTTGAAACAACCGACAGAAGGATATCTTCGGCTAATTTATCCATTGCTGCTTCAATGGCTTGTTTTCTTTCGTCATAAACGTTACCCTGATTGCTATAATTCCCGAAATCCGAGAAATTTTTATCAAAAATCAATTCGCGTTTCACGAGATCACGATAGACAACTTTAATGTTTATCGTCAATTTTCTCAGGGTAACATCTTCACCACCCGATACTACAGCAGGAGCATCGGAGAGTGAAATAACAGTACATTCAAGAGTTGCATCTGCATTTGCTCTTTCAGCTATTTGAAGCGTGTTGTCATCAATAAAAGCCTGGACGATTTTTGTGTTAAACACATCAACAAGATCAGCTTCTCCCGAACCACTTCTATCAATGGGGAAGGGAATGTTGATAGATTTCAGATGCGGAGGTACGGAAGCACCTGTAAAAGAATAACTGCATCCCCGAAACATAGTTAAACTTATTAATATAAACAAGATAGCAGCCCTTTGAGTCCCGAAACTATTCAATCCCGTATTCCTTGAGTTTTCGATAAAATGTGCGCTCACTAATCGCAAGGAAATTCGCTGCTTTTCGCTTATGCCAGTTCGTATATTCGAGAGCATTTAGTATAGCTTCTTTTTCAAGAACGACGAGTGGTTTGATTTCCCTGATCTTAAGATCGTTGCTATCGGCTTCTGTAACCGGATGCATGCGTGCCATGTTTTTGAGATCAAGAAGATCCTTTTTGATTTCGATAAGGGCACGGTAAATTAATTCCCTGTCAGCGCTCTCAGGGGATATTCTGGTTGTGACAGGCAGATTTCTGTTTATTTCATTTTCTGATCTGAGCATTAACAGATTCTCGAAATCTCTTGAAGTGATAACACCTGTTTTGTTAAGAGCAACGGAAGTTTCCACAGCATTTTTTAATTCTCGGATATTCCCCGGCCAGTGGTAGGTTGTGAGCAAGTTAAGAGCATCGGTCGATATTTTCGGGAATGGGATTTTATTTTCAGTGCAATAATTTTCAAGAAAGTGATCCACAAGGGGCAAAATATCTTCTGCCCGTTCACGCAGTGGCGGTATAAATAAAGTAACTGCTTTCATTCTGAAAAACAGATCTTTTCTGAATCGTTTCGCGAGCACTTCGTTTTCCAGGTTTTTATTTGCGGCAGCTATTATTCGAATGTTGACCTTTGTAACTGTTTCACTGCCGATTCTCATAAATTCTCTTGTCTCAAGAACACGCAGAAGTTTAACCTGTGTGGTCAGCGGCATCTCCGCTATTTCATCAAGAAAAAGAGTTCCGCCATCGGCAATTTCGAAATATCCTTTACGGCTTTCAACTGCACCAGTAAAAGCACCTCTTTGATGCCCGAACAGCTCGCTTTCGAGTAAAGACTCGGGTATTGCCCCGCAGTTTACACTTATAAGTTTTTTCTCGCTCCTCCTGCTTGAGAAATGGATAGCTTTGGCAAAAACCTCTTTGCCGACACCGCTTTCCCCCTGAATCAGAACTGAAATGTCAGCGCCGGCAACCTGCATAATAATATCGCAGAGATCTTTGATGGTTTTTGATTTACCAATTATTCCAAACCTTTCCTGGAATTCTTTTACAGTCACCTTATTGTTTTCCTCAATGAATCGTATGCAATCATTATCTTTTTTTGTAATTCGGGCTCTAATGACTTAATCCAATCCCGCAGGACCGGAAGCTCTTCAGAGTGATAATGAATAAGGTATATCTCCGGGGACATAATACCCTTCAGAATTTTGCCCATAGCGTTAAGGCTGACATGACCACATTCTGTAATAAAAATCTCATAAGGGTAATTTACGTAATTTATTAAATCGTTTTCATTTCCAATATCCGAAGTGTAAAAAAACTCCTTGTCGTTTTCAAAAATTTTTATCGACGAAGAAACTGGATTTATTCCCGGAGAAGTGTATTTCCCCTCTGGCAAAATATGAGTATTTGGATAAGCAAAAAATCCTGAGTGTATTTTAATTTTGGTTTTGGCGCCGTGTTCGAAAGGCACAAGTTCAGCCTCAAAATCAAGGAATTCGAGAGGAACATGAAATATTTTTAATAAGTGAGATATCATCCCAAGATGCTTTTTATGGACAAATATTTTTAAAGCTTCCTTTCTGCGACAAATTTTCATCTGTGTCAGTAGTGATGGCAAGCCGGCAAGATGGTCTGAATGTGTATGTGTAATCAGAATGTTCTGAATTGAAGAATAATCAATGTAATTCCTTTGTAAACATCGGCTGATAGAATCGCCCGAGTCAATAAGTAGATTTTGTGAATCGTCAAATTCAATAAATAGCGAAGAATGGTATTTTTCAGGATCGGTTTTTCCCGATCCTGTGCCCAGGAATGTTATATCCACTTTATTTCTCCTGAGAATCTGAGATAATAACCCTTCCGTTCAAGTTGTACTTTGTTTTTAATAAATTCAACAACGGTGCAGCGTCATTCTCGCTTTCAAACGAGCCAACTCTTACAATGTTCAACAAACTGCCCCCAACACTTTTAGTGCTGATTCCCGAACTGTATCCTGCTTTGATTAGCTCATCACGCAGCGACTGTGCGTTTTCAGGATTTAAGAAAGCACCAGCCTGAACCGTGAACTCGTGTTTTTTTTGAGGGGTATGCGATTCGGAATCCCAGTCGTTTTTAACAATTACGGGAGTTTCTTCACGCGGTGGTGAAATCGCATTAATAAATTGAAGATAGGGAGAAGACGGAAAACGTCTTGCGAGTTCGTTTGTCGTTTCATCTGCTTTTTTGTATTCCCCGACAGCAAAATAATAACTGAAGATCCTGTACAGCGCCGCATCTGAATATTTAAATTCTGGATAAACATCCACTATTTTCCGGTATTTTTGAAGGGCGTCAGTTCCGTTTATTGTTAGAACTGCCTCAAGAAAAAGAAGTCCCGGATCACCGGGGTATTCGGTCTGAAGATTCTGCAATTCCCGGAGAACCTGCTGTGACTCTCCGGACTCAATACGCTTGAGATAATTTTCAATCCGGAGAGCCTGGCCGAATAGAAAAACATTGAAAAAAAACACAAAAATAAAAATTGTTTTTTTCATTATTAAGCCGTCAACTGAATTTTATCCTTAACCGGGTTTACTGTTTCAACATATTTTCCAAACAATGTGGCAGAAGTCGCAGAATTTATTACTGTTTTTACATAGTCTCCTGGAAGAATTCCATCAATTGCCGGAAATATCAAAACCTTGTTCGTGTCGGTTCGTCCCGACATAAATGCATCCGACTTTTTGCTGTATCCTTCAACGAGAACGATCTCCTCTTTCCCGATAGTCGATTGGTTAATTTCAAAAGAGATTTTTTGCTGAAGGTCAATTATCTCGGTCAATCTTTTGGACTTCATTTCTTCAGTGACGTCGTTTTCCATCTTGTGGGCTTTAGTCCCTTCGCGGGGTGAGTACTTAAACATGTAAGCCCCATCATAACGAACCTTATTCATGACATCAATGGTCATAAGGTGATCTTCATAAGTCTCCGATGGGAAACCTGCGATAATATCTGTCGAAAAACTTACACCGGGAATAATCTTTCTTGATTTTTCAATTAATTCAAGATAATGTTCTACGGTATATGTCCTGTTCATTAATTCTAAAATCCGATTGGAGCCGGATTGTACAGGCAAATGGATATAGTTGCAAATATTTGGGTGTTCAGCAATCGTATATAGTAATTTGTCCGATAAATCCTGGGGATGTGATGTTGTAAATCGGATCCTGATCAACTTATCCACAACAGCAGCGGCAGCAAGAAGATCAGCAAAATCCCTGCCGTTATCAAGATATGAATTAACATTCTGACCCAGCAGGGTTACTTCACGGAAACCGCGTTGAGATAATAGTTTAATCTCGTTGACAATAGAATCAAGTGAACGGCTTCTTTCTCTCCCCCTTGTAAAGGGAACGACACAGAAAGTGCAGAATTTGTCGCAGCCCCGCATAACAGAAAGCCATGCGGAAATCCCGTCTTCCCTGAAGGGAATAATATCATCATAGGTTTCTGTCCGGGACAGTTTAACGCCTATGCCTTTACCCCCGTTATATACCTCGTCAATAAGTTCAGTAATCCGGCGGTATTCATCGGGACCGACGACCAAATCTACAACTCCTTTACTGCCAATAAGATTTTTGCGCAGCCGTTCGGCCATACATCCCAATATCCCGACAACCAATTCTGGCTTTTTATTCTTTTGTTTTTTCAGGTTTCCTAACCTGCCGTAAATCCTTTGTTCGGCATTGTCCCTGATACTGCATGTATTCAGAAGAATAATATCTGCTTCGTTTTGATTTTTGGTAACCTGATAGCCTTTGTTCCAGAGTACTCCAAGAATAACTTCTGTGTCTGCCAGATTCATCTGGCAGCCATAGGTTTCTATATAAACTTTGTGTAATTCGCTCATAATACTTTTGTTTTAACTTACAAATATACCCAACATTCACAACATTTTTATACAAAATAACGGACGAGCTGTCTTATTAATCACAAATTCTTTTATTTTTGCAAAAAATATTGAGATTGACGTAAAACTATCTTAACTTAAGTACTAAAATTATTTTCCTGCAAATCACTTATGCTGAATTTTGAATTTAATCGGAGTAATGGTTATATGAAAAAAAGAATTCAACTATTTTGTCTGTTGTTCTTTTTATCACTCGGGAGTATCAATGCCCAGACATTTTTGTTAAATCCGGCGCAGGGTTATTTCCTTGATGATCCGGGTGATCTCAAGTATAAGTTGTTGTTCAGTCAGACAGACAGCGTTGTTTTTTCATGGCTGGCAAACCTGACGGGCACAAATTCTAAAATTAAAATCGGTCTCTCTTCGGGAAATTACAACATCAAAAGCATCGCGGTTTCCGGAAGCAGGGCTGGGTACAAAGCCAATCAGACGCCTTTAAATCTTTCAACAGGAAGATATTACGCAATTGTTACAAATTCAAATGCGACTACACTGGCTCAGATACAGGCTGATTTTGCTGCCAGCCCGACCACTATTAAGTACTCTAATGAGATTCAGTTTGTAATCGAAGCGCCAATCGCTCCTGTTGCATTGAATCCCTCCGGTGTAATTACCGAAGCCACACCGGATTTTGAATGGACATCAGTGGCGGGCGTACCGGCGTACTATCTTATTGTCTCGAGCACCCCTTTTAATGTAGTGACACTGCCATCAGGTGAAGTTAGTGTTGAGGGCGCCAATATTATATGGAATTTTATTACTACCGGAACCTCAGTCCAATATGGTGAACTGGATCCATTATCGCCGTATTATATTCCGGCTCCTCCCCTTATACCCGGGAATACTTATAACTACACTATTCTGAATTTATATGACGAATCGGATATTTCTTTTGCCAGCACGGTGTTCAGCGGTGTTACTGCATTTACATTTCAGGGGACACAAACCCTCACACCGCCGATTTTAGTTTATCCGCCTGACGGAGCAACATTCTCTTCCGATGAATATATTAATTTCCAGTGGGATCCCGTTCCAAATGCAAACAGTTACTCCATTTTCTTATATCAGCGGGTATCTACTTTCGCCGGAAACAATCAGCAGTTTGATGTTCCGATCTGGAATTCAACCGTAACAAGTACAAGCATCAGTTATCCCGCTGTAACTACTTTAACGAAATCCGATTATGTCTGGTTCGTTATTCCAAATGATAACTCCGGTGCTGGTGTTGCCAGTCAGACCTCACTTTTTCACTATATTCAGCCAATCGGCGGGTTCCGGATTACTTGTATCGATGCTGAGACTGGATCAAATTTCACAAATTTTGAAGTCGAAGTAAACTCATTGTCGGGAGGTGTTTCTCCGGCTAATCCGATTATTGTTTCAAATTCACAGTCCTTCTCAGATTCACTTGTCGTCGGCACATATGAATTTACGGCTAAGAAGCCAAATTATTATGATTCAACTTTTGTTGTTACCATAACTGAGAATGGTTTTGTGATTGCTAATCTGGCAGTTCGCCCATATCCAGCACTTATCTCAGGCTCAGTAAAGGATCAGTTCAACGCTGCTGTAAACGATGCACTGATCACTCTTAAAAATGTTGCGACCACGGAAGAATTTCTGGTGCAGACAAATTCACTGGGCGATTTTAGTGCTGCTCTTCCGCGCGGAACATATACAGTCCGCGCCACAAAAAACGGTTATATCCCATCCTCACAGCGAACAGTCACGGTGGAGGGTGATCAGTTAATAATTTCACCACATTTAACACTCACACTTGATAATGCATCTATTTCAGGCAAAGTTCTTAATGATCTGGGAACACCGGTACAGCTGGCTACAATTACAGCAACCAGCGGTTCAGTTACTCAGCAGGTAGTTACGGATGGCAATGGAAATTACAGCATCACTCTGAATTCAGGAAATTGGCTGATTTCGGTGTCGAAATCCGGATTTATTCCTTCAGAACCACAAACTATTTCACTGATTACCGGCGATAATCTTCAGAATCAAAATTTTATTCTTGTGCCGAGAGCAAACCAAATTACCGGATTTGTATATAAAGTGACCTCCGGAGGCAGTACACCATTTGCAGATGTGACTGTGACGGCAATTCCCACAAGCGGAACACCCGTAACAACAGTCTCAACTAATTCTGGAGAATACAGCTTAAGCCTTCGGGCCGGATCCTACAATATTGTAGCATCAAAACAAGGTTATACTTCAAGCGCTCCTGTGCAATTAACATTAACTCTTGGAATCGCACAAACTATTTCCGGAGTGAATTTTGATATGATTCCAAACCCATCCTCAATATCCGGTACCGTAACAGGTCCGGATGGCGCAGGAATATCAGGAGTGACAGTCTCAACTCTGTCTGGCGTGACCGGTACTACTTTGCCGAACGGAACGTATTCTATCAGTGTTTCACCTGGGACCAGGACTCTTAGCGCACAGAAAACAGGGTATGTTACCCCATCTCCAAAACAGGTTTCGGTTCTTACCGGTCAGAATATTACAGGGATTAATTTTATTTTATCACCTAATGCCGCAACAATTTCTGGCAAGGTTCTGAATCTTCAGCAACCGGTAGTGGGCGCTACGGTTACAGCTACTTCAGGAAGCAGTTCAAGTTCAGTAACCACAAATTCAAATGGAGAATATACTTTTAACCTGCAGCCAGGCACCTATTCTTTAAATGCACTAAAAACCGGATTTATCGGAGGCGCTACAATAAATGTTACTGTTTCGGGTGGTCAGCAGAGTTTGAATAACAATTTCAATCTTGCCAGGAATCTTGCAACAGTAAGAGGCACTATATTATCAAATTCCGGAAATCCGATAAATGCAGTTACGGTCATAGCAGAAAATACGACAAATTCTTCAAAAATATTTTCAACCTTATCATCCTCTGATGGAAGTTATTCACTTGGTGTAGAAGGCGGAGCGGCATATAAAGTAACTCTTACTGAACAAGTGCATTCATCTTACACTGAGACAACTTCGGTTCTCAATGCCGGAGACACAAAAACAATCAATGCGACACTGACTGCCAATCTTTCAACAGTCTCTGGTATTGTGAAGGACAACCTGCAATCCCCGGTTATCTCCGCGACTGTCACATTACGAAATTTAGGTACCGGAATCGTTGAGAAAACAATCACAACTCAGGCAAACGGCACATTCAGTTCAGGAATAAACCAGGGAAATTATGCAATTGTTGCAAGCAAAGACGGGCACATCAGAGATAGTATTGTTGTAAACCTAAGCGCTGGTCAAACTCTTTCCAACCTGTCTCTGACACTCACCCAGAATTTTGCGCTCATGACAGGAAATATAACTGATACAGGCGGTCTGCCACTTGATGATGCTGTACTTAATCTTGACGGTCAATATTCAGCCACTGTAACGGCAAATGAAACCGGAGTATATTTGCTCACAGGAATTGTCGGCGGAACGTATTCTGTCAAGGTATCGAAGCCAGGATACAAAGACACTATAATAACTTCCTATGTGATTACAGGCGGGTCGTCAAAATCTCAGAACTTCCTGTTGCCTCAACTGACCGGAAAAATATCCGGTATTATAAGCGGAGCCTCTATCGGTAATGTTAAACAAGCTACCGTGTTTGCAAAAAGCAATACGAGTAACGAAGTGCTTGCAGAACTCTCCGATGATAATGGTTATTTTGAGTTCATAAATCTAAATTTTGATTCCTATACGATCAGTGCGTCAAAAACTGGTATGACTAGTACGGCTACTGTCGCACTAACAATTTGGGCTGATAATCAGCAAGGCACAGCTGATATAAGTGATTTTATTGCCCAGAGTTCAAAAATAAAGGGAACTGTTGTTGATGGTTCCGGAACTCCTTTGGGTAATGTTCAGATTACGGCGAGCGGTCTTGCCGGCTCGGGCCTATCGACCTCATCGAGCAACGGCACGTATATTATGACGAATCTTACTCCGGGCAACTATACCCTCAGTGCAAATAAAGTTGGTTATACTTATGGGGGCGCAACAATAAGTCTTGTTGATAGTTTTGTTCTGAATCCAACTTTGATCAGGAATACATCTACGATAACAGGTACAGTAAAGAATCAGATTGGCGAAAAACTTAGAATTCAGACTCAGGTCAAAGCCGTCTCATCCGGATCTGAATCATATACTGCCACTGTAGATGCAAATGGTAATTATTCATTAACAAATGTTGCAAGCGGAAAACAATACACGGTTTTTAACGATATTTACCGGGAAGGGTTTGATAATGATACCTCGAGCATAACTGTACCCGAAGGAGCGCCAACTGCCGGACCTGTAAATCTGCAGGTTCAGGTGAATCTCTCGGGAATCAAAGGGAATGCCGGGACACCAACTGCAAACTTAAAGATTCAGAATATATCGACAAGTGAAATATTCACAACTTCATCCACCGGAACCGGCAGTTTTGAGAAATTGTTCCTCCCCAACGGTTCTTACAGAATTACTCCAAATAAGCAGGGATTTACTTTCAGTCCTACAACCACCACCGTTAATCTTTCTGTGAGGGATACACAGACAGTTAACTTTACTGCTTCTTCGCAAGTTGGTAAGGCAAATATTACTGTCAGTGAAAGTAACGGGACAAAAATAGCCGGCGTTGCCATCAGTCTGACAAATGCTGCCGGAAATACTGTCCTTAATGGTGTTACAAATACAGCCGGGAATGTTCTGATAAGCGATATTCCTTCAGGTGCTTATACTCTCCGGGCAAGCAAAGAAGGATTCTCTCCGCTGTCTCCCACAACTTCGGTTACCATTTCAACCGGACAGACTGCTGAATCATCTGTTCAAATGGTAAGAAACACAGCAAGGTTATCCGGAACTGTGTATAAGAAAAGCAGCACAACCTCAGTTCCTTTCCCGAATGTGACTGTTAAGTTAAGATATTCTACTGGCGTAACGCTGGTTGGTCTTACAGATGCACAAGGCAAATACTCTCTGAAAGACCTGCCCGCCGGACAAGCTTATGTGTATGCTATCCAGAGTGGTTATACTACAGATTCACTCGCTGTTAATCTTGCGATCGGAGCAAACATTGCAAGAGATGTTAATCTGAGCGCCGCCTTTGTTGCTGTCCGTGGAAAGGTTTTACTTGAAGGTGTCGGGCTTAGCAATGTAAATATTACAGCTACCGGATCATCTGTAAATTCAGTTAAAACTGATCAGAACGGACAATTTACTTTTCCGGCGCTGACAATTCAGCAGGGAGCAGGAGACTCGACTCTTTACAATATTGCAATTAACGATTCCAGATACCCGATAAAATCCATTGTCCGGTCATTCACTGCTGCGGAAGCAGGGACAACAGTTACTTTAGGCGATTTTATTCTTCCCTCCGGTCAAATGTTCATCACAGTTACTGACGGAAAGAGCGTCCTTCCAGGCGCTAAAGTAATTCTTACCAGACCTAACGGAGTTAACCGTACAGAAATAACCGGGTTAAACGGTATATTCACTTCGAAGAACGAGCTATTTAAAGGTACTTACAGAGTATCTCTTGAAAAAGAGGGTTATCTTGGACCTACTGAAGAATATACACGCGTTATTCTTAACGATGACACTTCCTCTGTCCGTGTGACTTTCAGGATGCCTTATATTTTTGATACTGTAGATACGATTTTTGCAGATGAGAACACTGTAATTAAAGTATTTTCGAATTTGACAGATGATGTTCCTGTTCCCACATTATATTATCGCAAATCTTCTGACCAGGAATTTACCGCTCTTGGAATGACAGTTTCCGGTGATACGATTTCGGGAACCATTCCCGCTCAATTCAGTTTGGAAGATATTGAGTATTATCTTGAAATCAAAAATTTAACAACCGGAATTCTGAACCGTTCACCGCACTATACTGTCACTCCTTTAGCAAAAGGTATTTTAAGTGCACTGAAGATAGACCCGGAACTCAATGGACTCATTCTAAGGATGGGTGACACGTACCAGATTTCTGCGATTATCAGAGATGGTATAGGGAACGACTTGAAAGATAAGTTCACCGGGACATCCAGCCCGGGTAAAATCTCATGGACCAGTAATGATCCTGATAATCTGCCGATCACATTCCCTATTGCCTCTGACAGCACGATTTCTCTGTTGAATGCAGACGCAGCCGGTGAATACAGTGTTACTATTGAGACGGCATTAAATGGAGTTGAACAGCGGAGAACTTTGAATCTGACAGTTACTGATGTACCAATATCAAGCATCTCACTCAGAGCTCCGCAGGCAAGAATAAAGAATTCATCTCCGGGTATCCAGATAAGCCTTACCGGGAAAGACACACTTAATAGAAGTGTGTATCTTGGAAGTTCCGCTGTTTGGATACTTGATCCAATAGGCGCCGGGACTATTTCACGCACCGGGTTTTTTGTTCCGAAAGATACCACATATATTGGTCGCCCGTTAGTAACAGTTCGTGATGAAGCAACAGGTTTCAACGCCAGCACAGAATTTAATGTTTATTCAGTAGTTAATTCGGATAACTCATATAAACTTTATAATGCAAGAGGTGTTGAAATATTTATTCAGCAGGGTGCGGTTAATTTCCCGATCGAATTATCATTAACAAGACCCCAGGCTGGTCCTACAAAAAAACAATATACTCCGATAGGTGAAAGAAACACTTACAGGGTAAGCAGCGATATCTATAAAATACAATATAGAGGGAGCGTTGCGCTTTCGGGTGATACTCTTATCAAGCCAGCTTCAATGATTTTACCAGTCGATAAGTCGCTTAAATTTTTTGACGGTAAAAAATATATTGGACGTTATAATCCCGAGTCTAAGCAGTGGAGTCTGTATAAAGGATCGGGTTCGTTAGGTAAAACAAGCCTGGCTGCTTCAGGACTCGAAGTTAATACAATTTCATCGTTTGGTGAATATGCAGTGCTCAGCGAGAATGAGCCGCTCGGAATAAAACACCTTGCCGTTTTACCATCGCCTTTCTCTCCCGATGTGGCGCCGCTTAAGATTGGATATTTCCTGACTTCCCCGGACAGATTTGCCACTGTCACCATTAAAGTGTATAATGTCAGGGGTGAACTTGTGAAAACCATTTTGGAAAATGATCTTCAGGAATCTGGGAAATACGGTACAAGAACCGGAATTAAAGAAGTTACGTGGGACGGCAGTACCGATGACGGACGTTTAGCACGTAATGGCAGATATATAATTCAAGTATTAGCTAAAGACAGCTCCGGCGAGAAGTCGGAATTAACTCAGGTCGTATTAGTTAAATAAAATTATCAGGGTTTTATATGAAAATAATAAAGAAATACTTGTTAATTCTTATTCTCGTTGCAGCCTGTGATTATTCTGCGCAGGAGCTATCGGGAATTCCCGGCGCCTTTGTTGACGTTGGCTTTGGCGCCAGACCGGTAAGCATGGGTGGGGCATATACTGCTTTCGCAAGCGATGTTCATAGTATCGTTTGGAACCCGGCAGGCTTATCCCGATTAAAGAAAAGTCAGGCATCATTCAACTATGTAAACCAGTTAGGGCTTGTTGATTATTATTATATGTCTGCTGCTATGCCTCTTTCACCGGAAAGCAGGTCAGCCGCCGGTATTCTGGTTATTTCTTCCGGAGATAAAGCTCTCCGTGAGTGGACTTTTGGAACCGCATATTCAAAAGAAATCTGGGGATTTCTTATGGGTGTGGGAGTCAAAGTGAGGTATGCCACATTTGGCAATAATACGCTTAGCAAAACTGACCTTATTATTTTTGAGCAGGATGAGATCGATGCAGGTTTAGGCAATCAGGTTTTCGGAAGCGCTCTTGGATTTGGTGTTGATGTCGGTTTTCTTTTTGATCTTAGTGAACGTGTAGCTTTGGGAATATCATTCCGGGATATGATGTCATCATTGTCTTGGGATTCCGACAATAAGAACTCAGATCTTAAGCCGAAAGGTAAGTACTCTGAAGCACTTCCGACAGAAGCTTATATCGGACTTGCTTTTAAGGTTCTGGATGAGCTTAGTATTGCCGCTGATTATAGTCCGGGATTTATTCAGGATGCCAATCCCAAGCTTTTTGCCGGAGCGGAAGGCGTTCTTTTTAAAATTCTTTACCTTCGGGCCGGCACTCAATACTATATCAATAATGTCCAGGATGAAAAATTTACTCTGGGTATAGGGCTTGATATTAATGCTTTACCGGATATGACAATAAAAACAGATTTTGGTTATCTGATCGAAAGACTGGACAACACCGTGAGATTTACTCTCGGATTAGAGTTTTAAGGGGAGGAAAAAAGATGAAATATTTAAGATTACCAGTGATTTTCTTGATTCTTCCGATTTTCCTTTTCGGACAGGGCAGCGATACTCCCATAATGCAATATTGGGTTGGGGGAACATTAAACATTGATTTCGGAATGCATTTTTCTTCAGGCGGCGGTCCTGGTGCCGGGATATTTGGGGGAGTTATAAGCCCATCTCTAAATAACGGCTCAGCGGCAGTTTTTGGCAATCCGGCTGAACTTGCTTTAATGACAAAACCACATTTCACGTTTGATACTAAAATACCATTCACTCTGCAGAATTTTGGTATTACACAGGGCTCACTTATCTCGGCGCAGTCTCTGAAGGAATCTTCTGATGATTTTCTGAGCGATACCACAACTTTTGTGCTTCTGCCCTCGAGTTATAGAAAAGATATAGAACTGAACCGTTTTAATTTTGGTCTTGGTGGGGGCTTGACTTCTTTTTCAGCGGGATTTCCTATCAGCAGGAAATTTATGCTCGCTTACGGTTTTAACAATGCTATTGATTTTAATATGAATATGTTCCTGAATGGTATCAGGATGAATATTATTACAGAAAAGCAGATTGGAAATAATATTACCCCGATTGATATGATACTCAATTCGTCTTTCCTGATGGAACAGAGGTTAAGAATGAACCATATGAATTTTGCAATTGCGTGGAATATGGTTGAGACTCAGGGATTTGGTCAACTTTCGATGGGACTGACATTTAACCGTTATCAGATGACATTTGATTATTCGTCTCTCTTTTATTCAGACGGGATGATGGTTATTAATAACAGCTCAGAGTATTACTTTAATAATCCCGCAGATCGTCAGATTGACTTTGCCAAAGGTGAGACGAACGAACTCTATTGGAAAACTGCAGCAAACTTCCGGGGTGAGGATTGGACTACCAATTTTGGTATTTATTACAATAAGCCCGGCAGCAGGTGGAAATTCTCACTCGTTTATCAGGGTTCGCCATCATTTAAGCTGTTTGATCCCAACGCTTATTCGGAAAGCTATCAGCCCAAATTTATGGTTGGAAGGGTGACCGGCGAAAATGATGACGCCTTAGACATAATAATAGATTCACTTAATATTGCCAAACCAAACCTTACTATTGCGACGAGCAACAGATTTTCTCAGGAATTTGAACTCTCGTTTCCCTCATCACTCACACTGGGTGTTGATTTTGGGCTTGGTGCACACATGGTCGCTCTTAATTATGTCAGCTATAGCGGCGAATTTGCATATAGCTTCAATGGTTATAAGATTGGTAAAAAACCCGAGACCGGATTCCGTTACGGACTTGATATTAAAATGCCGGAAGAATTTAATACCTGGGGATATATTATGCTTCCTGTAAGACTGCTCTTTTTAGATTTCGACGGCTTACTTTTACAAGCATTTAAGAAGAGAACAGGTTACCGTGACTCCCATTACCGATTTGGAATTGGTTTGATGACCGGGAAAGGAATTGCCGAAGGTTTCGATGAAGAGACGACAAAAGACATGAAAGACCTCATGGACATTCCGTTGCTTACAGGATTATCCTTAAGTAGAAAGTACACTCTTCTTGATAATCTTGATGTTGGGGTTGTGGTTTTTGGCTGGCCTGATCTTTTTATGAAATTCTCGTTCGGTTACAAATTATAAAAAAAATTAATGATTGTTGGAAGGAAGGGGGGCTGTTCAGATTGAACAGCCTTTCTTTTATGGATAATTAACATATGGGAATATTTCGCATTTTAATAATATTCTTTTCAACCCCCTCAGTTATTAATCGTCAAAATATCCTAGCAGACAAATAATTTGGACATGAAATTTGAACGTAATTACCCGGTAAGATCAATAATATTGATCTTTTAGGAAAGTGCAGGATAGTATAAATTAGAACCTAATGAGAAAAAATAAATTAATGTTTGATCAATAATTCCGGGTTCGAAATATAAACGGGGGCAGGAGCCCCCGTTTATGAAGGTGTTTTACTTAAGCATTATCATTTTAATTATGCTTTCAAATTGGTTCTGTACAGTAATTTTACATAAGTAAATACCACTTGCAAGATGTGTATTGCCGAATTGAACAACGTGATAACCAGCATCCATTTCCCGATTGACTAAAACAGCAACCAGCTCGCCAAGAGTATTATAAACCGATAAATTAACAGGACCGGTTTTCGGAATTCCAAATTTAATATTTGTAAGCGGGTTGAATGGATTAGGATAGTTTTGCATAAGTTCATATCTATCAGGAGTCCCTAATTCAATCTTTATAGTGGAACTGAATTCATAGGAGCCGTCAATATCGATTTGTTTCAGGCGATATTCAAAAATCGACCCGCCGGAAAGTTCATCCCTGAACGTAAATGTTGACGGGGTTAAACTTGTGCCATTTCCGTTTACAAACCCGATTTTTACAAATTCAGCCTGTTCCACAGCCGTTCTTCGTTGAATCTCAAAACCAAGATTATTCGTTTCTGTTGCGGTTTCCCAGAGAAGTAAGACAACATTACCAGTGACTGAAGCCGTAAACGAGGTCATTTCAACGGGAATCACCGGGAAGCCTCCCGCTCCAAAGACCCAGTCAATAGTCCCGCTCAGGATCTGAGAGGCATCTTTTGTTACAGGGAATATTACCTCTCTTATTTCAAATGAAAAATAAACAATATTATATGTGTTTCCATCGAAAACAACACCGGCTACAGTATCGCTGTTTGAAGGCAAATCAGCGAATCTGTATGCAACCATGCTTCCATTGAGCGTTCCTATTGCATCGGGGTACAAAGAATACAACGAATCACATAACCCGGGATTAATTTCCACTCCGCAAATTCTGTTATTATCTGAAGATTGGGGATCATCTTGATAGTATTGTGCATGAAGAGTGTGCCAGAAAAAGGTAGTATCATAATTAGCACCTGTTGGGTTACCGTGGAAATATCCAATATCATCGCCAAAGATAATTATTGTTTTTTCCTGATCTTTAGTGCCTGCGTTGGTGAAATTTATTAAAGCAAGCCTTTCTTCTTCCTGAAGACTTCCGTCTTCAAGCCAGAGAATTGTAGCCCATGGTGTGAAATCTGTATTAGGATTTATATTCCTGTCGCACTCATCATACAAAACCCCTAAGCTATTGAGTGCAGTAAAAGCACTGTCTCTGTTGGATACGCCATTCGTATATTGGCTTGTCCAGACAACAAGCAAAGGCTGGGTTTGCACAAATCGGCTAAAATTAGATTTTACAGTATCGTCACTGGGAACAGGATCAGTAGGCGATTTTACATAAGCAAGTGTTTGATATAATCCATTTCCGGTAAAATTTGAACAATCATTAAAATAGGCGGTATCGTATTCGCCTGGTTGAAAATTGGTAAAATCTGTGCTGTCGGAATATAGCAGGTCACCAGTCGGGCTGAAAATTGATGCGAAATACTTACCCGACATAACTTCGGAGCCATTATTCTCAAATACCGCTGTGACCGGCAATGTTGGATCATTGCTCAAATTAACCGGCGACAGAATTTCACGGGCAGCTATATTATTGGTAACCTCAATATCGTAACCGAAATTCTGCCAGGACGTAGATGATGTGCCTGTGGTTGCAACAGGATCAGAAGCGTAAAGTTTTTTTCCGGAAATGCCCGAACCATAAATAGTTGAAAAACCTGTCTGAGTATTTGTTTCCCATTTGACCTCAACAATAAGAGTTTGAGTCGCATCAAATTGAAAAGTAGATGATAGATCAATTGCGAACCAGTTTCCAATTACCCCGGCAGGAATTGAATAAGTTGGTAAATTGAGTACTTCAGTAAGTCCGGTGAAAAATGCCCCGCCGGCAAATGTTGTCTCAATCGTTTGACCAAGACTCACACTGAAATTCGTATATTCGGGGGAAGTTGTTGAATTGTACATAAAATAAATCTTTGAAATAGAACCGGAGACTGAAGCAATAAAATCTCCGGGAAGATAAAGCAGCTGAGTTTTTTTTGCACTTGTTGAACCAAGCAGAAGAGTGCTGCCTGATGTACCGGAACTGACTTTAGTGTTCATTTGTGGAAAGAATTCGGTGGAAAAAGCCAGTAGAATGCTAAGGAAAACAAAAGTATAAAACTTCTTCATTAGACCTCCCTGTCTTATTAAAATTCGCTTTAATATACAATAATTATTAAAAATAGTCAATAATTATTTAAAGAACCCCAGGTGATTGAAACTAATAATTACACTGAATTGCAACCATATGAAGGTATAGAGATTCATATGGGTAAATCTGTCTGTTCGTATAAATTGAATGAGTTTAAGAGTTGTGGAAGAACACGGTTGAAATTCAAAACACATTGGAGAGGCGCATTTAATCAATGCGATTGTTATTATTTCGTGCGATGAAAGAAATAATTTTTTAATAAAGAAACATTGTTCAGTATAATGATCCTGGTGAACAAATGTATCGACGAAAAAATCACCCGACCCAATAATTCATGGATCGGGTGATTCATAAACAAATTATTTGAGCAGCATCAATTTTTTTACAGTACTTGCTCCATTTTGAGTAAGAGAATAAAAATATACTCCGCTTGAAATCCCTGATGCATTAAACCGGATTGTATATGTGCCAGGCTTCATTATCTCATTTACTAAAACTGAAACTTCCCGACCCAGTACATCATAAACTTTTAATTGCGTAAATCCGATTTCGGCAAGACTAAAACTTATATTTGTCGATGGATTGAAAGGATTAGGATAGTTCTGCTCCAGAGAAAATTTAGAAGGAACATCGGTATCAGGGACTAATTGAGTGGATATAAATATTGTTGGGTCCGGAATTCCATCTGAATCTTTATCTGGTCTGAATGCAGCCAGATTCAAAAGACTATCAGGGCCGGCATTACCATCGACATCAGGATTATCCGGAGCAGAATCACCGCCTCCATAGTTTAATCCTCCTGCGATCAGGGAAACAATCTGCAAGGTAACATCTGCCGGTACAAGTCCTGCGCCGAGACCATAAAGATCATCCCATGCAATTGCAATTTCCACATCATTTCCATCACTGCCGCGCACTCCGAAAATTTTATCAGTCAGTTCATAACTGTTATTTGAATCTGCCCTGAAAAATGAAGGATTGCTTAAATAATAATCAGCAAAAAAATAGTCGATCTTATTTTCCTGACTAAACACAAAATTCTTTGCATATTCACCGATATATCCGTTTTGGGAGTTGAAGTCAGTAACCCCGCCTTCAATTCCTGCATCGAGATATATCATCATAGTGTTATAGTCGTCGTTAAGAATGTATCTAATGCCGATGTAAAGTGAATCTGAATCCCAGGTTGAGAAAATATCATAGAGCTCATTATCTGGCGGAACTCCTGGATTCCATTTGCTGTCATTGGTACTATCTGCAAAAATCAGCCATTCCTCACGCCAATCATCTATTCCGGTGGTGATTATACCATCCAAAACCGGTTTCCCATAAGTTGCAATAAGGGTATCGAGATTTTCAACGACTCTGATAAAAAATTCTGTCGAATCTGCTCCGCCCTTTCCATCATTTACTGAAAGTATTATTTCATAATATCCGGTATCGGATATGGCAGGTGTGCCGCTAATAATGCCGCTTTCTTCACCAACCTTCAGCCAGGCAGGAGAAGTGATAAACTGGTAGGAAAGTAGATCAGAATCGGGGTCGTTTGATATGGTTTGATACTGATATCTGTTCGTAGCTTTTATTGTTGTATCTGGTATATTATTTAGAAAGGGTGCAAAGTTCAGATCAACAGAAACCTTAAACGTGTCAGAAACGGAAGCACCTTTATTATCGGAGATATTTATTATAACATGTGAATCGCCTGTATCAGCATATGCGGGTGTGCCAGTTAGGTAGCCTGAAGAATTAACAGAAAGCCATTGTGGATTCCCGGAAAGATTAAAGTTCAGTTGATCCCCGTTCACATCATTGTATATCATTTTATAGTTAAAGTATGAATTCGTATATCCCTGCTGATCGGGAATTTTATTCAAAACCGGAGGATTATTTAGCATAAGTGTGGTATCCGGAACATAAATTGCGTAGCCTCTTGGAGGAGCATATAATTCAACCCTGCCGTCAGAAGCGGAAATTTTGTCAATAGCAACACCGGTGTAATCCCGAAAAACCTGGTTTGGATAATCACTATTGACCCAGACACCTCGCCATTCAGCTGGACTATCATTCATAACTAAATATACTGCAGGGTGACCGCTTCCGCCATCTCTTCTGGCAACATAAATATCCTTGGAGAGATCACTCTGTGATCCGGAACCGACATACCACGGGTTCAAGCCCGATCTTTTTGTTGTGCCTCCGAATATATAATTTTGCCTGATCCATATAAGAGTATCTATTTTACCCGAAAATCCGTAATCAAAATAATCTTTGAAAAAAACAGCAGGGCGCCCCTCAGAGAAAATTGTATAAGCATATGCCATCTGCTTATCATTAATAATCGGACTATGCCCATTATCGATTTCCCCATCCCAGCCGATTCTGTCAAAGTCATGGTTTTCAACAAAAGTAGAGATATCAAATCCGCCGAGTCCAGAATTCACAAGACCGGCACCATCCAACCAGTTCATGTCATAAGTCCCGCTTGTGTTGTCGCACATTTCTTTTAAAGAATAACGAAGAGGAAAATCGAACATTGCGACATCTGCCCCGTTTGCATTTACAGTATTAAGCCAATCGGAGATTTCCTGTGTGCTTCCCCATAATTCTGCAACAGCATAACCTCCGGAATTTACATTGTTTAACCAGTAAGCCATAAAAACAGGATCGATTGGCTTTACGGCATCAATACGGAAACCATCAAAACCAATAACATTTTTAAGATAATTACCCCAAATAACCAGACTGTCCCGCACAGACTGCTTGTTGTGATCCAGCCATTCCCCAAACCGGAATAAAGGATCGGTCTGGACAAAACGGGGATCGACCCAGCAGTTGACACTATTTGGATAAAAAGAAGCCGGAGATTTTTTGAATCGTCCGGAACCGGCTGGGTAATTAAAAATAAGATATGCAGAATCAGGAACGATCGGAGAACCATTATAGAGAGGAATGCACTCATAAGCAGCGCTTTGTTCTCCGCCCATCATATGGCGCATAACAGCGTCGGCATAAACTTCAACTCCCGCATTATGAAAAGTAGAAATCATATTTTCAAGTTCTGTTCGGCTACCGAAACGTGTTTCGCGTGAACCTTTTTGGAAAAACTCGCCAAAATCATAATGATCATATGGATCATATCCCATTGAAAATGAGCCGCCGGCACCCTTAACCGCAGATGGCACCCACACAGAACTAAATCCGGCAGATGCAATTCTTGGCGCTAAAGCCGCAAGAGAATCCCACCAGATCCCGGCAGGGGGCGAATTCCAGTAGAAAGCCTGCATAAACACATCAGACTTCGGATTACTAAGTTTTACAGTGTTACTTTGGGAATAATTTAACCCTGAAGCAGCAAATAATATAATAATAATGCAGAAAAACTTAAAATTTCGCATAGATTCCCAATATAATGTCAATAATTTTCAAAACAGCAAGATAACCAAATTTGATTAGTGTCTCAAACAAAGGCGCATATCAGATTGACAAATGTATCTTTGATTGAAATGTTGATAAAAACAGGTTCATGGCAAATAATAATCAAAACCCGAAACTGAAAATGTGGCTCTGAAAATTTTGTAATTCAATAAAGATTCCGGGATATGCCATTTCAGCAGAATAGCGGTGGTAAACCTGTCCGTTCAGAAGATCAGTAAGATAAATTTTTTCAGGAAACCCGCCCACTTCACAACGAATCCTGCCCTGAGCAATACTATCTGAATAATTTACGACTACAAGTCTCCGCTCATTCTCATACTCCCAGCTCCAGGAGAGCAAATTACGATAGCTGTTATTTCCTTCCCATGAAGGGGAAGGTTCGTGAAGAGTCCATTTACCAATCTGGAAAATTTCCGATTTAATTATTGATAAAAGTTTTGTATAATGGTCATTAATACACTTGCTCGTCTGATATTTGGGCTCTGCACCCATCTGTACAGGAAGTTTAATACGCACCCCATCCATCTGCCCGTCATAAATAAATTTCATTCCCCGGATAGTACTTACTACAACCGATGCTGCACGCGCTTTGTTTTTCCCAAGAATTTCTGCAGACCGCTGCTCGTCATGGTTCTCAATAAAACGTAATGACTTTTCCTGATAAGAAGATTCTGCCCTGAGATGATCCCGGATACTTGCAACATTATTATCTTTAAGCCGGTCAGTAAGTTTTTTATCGTAAGTGTAATCAAAGCCAATAGTTTGTAGTTTGTATTCAAGATCCCAGTAAGCTTCTGCAATGAACAAAAAATCCGGATTTTTAACTTTTACTGTTTTAAGTGCATTTTCCCAAAATTCTTCCCCGGGAACGATAAACCCCCCGGCATCGAGTGCTGCACCCCATGTGTTATGAAAAACATTGTTCAATGCCAGCATAGCCATATCACATCTGACGCCATCACAAAGCTCAGTAAGAGAAAGTAAAGTATCAGTCATAAATGTACGGGCAGATTCGGAGTAATAATTAACCTGAATCGTGTCCTGCCAGGCTGGAAAAAAAGGATCGCGACCATGAGCAAAAACAATATTTTTATTGTTTTCCGGTCTGAAATAAGTATGCGAATCTCTTTCCAGAAACTCTTCGGCAACCGAAAGAAAAATCTCGGGATTTGATTTTATCAATGAGGACTCTGCACTGAAATGATTCGGGACGAAATCCAAAATTAATTTCAGACCAAAGTTATTCAAACGGATTTTCAGTGCTTTGAGAAGACGGGCATTGCCAAAATCGGGGTTAATTTCATAGCGGTCTATTGCATAGGGAGAGCCTATGATATCATGTCTCTGCCAATCCTTAACTGCTTTAGAATATTCCTTTACAAGTCCTTCTTCAAAACAATACTTATCAATAACTGCTGGATTCGTTTTCCATAATCCCATTAGCCAGACATAATGAAAGCCCAAATCAGCCAGATTCTTCCAATATTCATCCGGTACATTATTCAGCAGAAAACGATCAACTCCTGAGTTTGGGAAGCGTTTTATCCAAACACGGGTATTTATCTCAAATATAAGAGGGTTTTGAGGCATTTTTCTTCCAATTGGAATAGATAATTTAATCAAAATAAATTATTTAATTTTGATTTAAATCATTAGGATACAACAAGTTTATTCCTCTCTTCGCTAAGCTGCCCCTGCAGCCTTAAAATTTCAATAAGCTTAATCTCATCGGTCTCAATCTCAGCTTCTTTTGCAAGCCTGGCCATCTCTTCATCAATCTTATTAATATGAATTTTGTTTATCAGATCTATCGCTTCTCTTTTCATCATCTCCTCATAACTCTCTTCGGAAGCAGAAGCGCCCCATTTTTCGAGACTTATAGTTTCGATTTTCAGCATCAACTTTAATGCGTATTCTTTTAATTTTGGATCAGTGACCCTATCGAGAATTTTCTCAAGATCAAAAATGTCCTCAAGGTAACTTTCATAAATAATATTTGCCAATATGGAAAGGGAAGGACTTTTAAAATCTTCAGGATGAAAAACATCGAAAATCTTTCCAGAAACATCGATATTGCCTCTGAGTAAATGATAAATAAGCTCTTTTTCAAAAAGAGAGATTCTGATTAGATTTTCACCCTTATTATCCATCGGTGTTTTTGGGGGCACTTCCAGGGGCGTTTGTGGTTGGAATTTTTGTATATCAGAACTTAGTACAGATTTGAGCTCCTTCTCCAAAAGATTTTCTCTGAGATTGAACCTTTTTGAAATTATTCCAAGAAACATTGTCCGTTTGAGTTCGTCCGGGATAAATGAAATATTTCTGACAATTTCCCTTATGGATTCAGCCGAGCTGGAAGGGCTATCTAGCGAACCATTCTGTTTGAAATAGTCAGCCTGAAATTCGATAAAATTTTGAGCTTTTGAGGATGCTTCAATGAATTCTTCTTTTCCGAGTTTTTTTATATATGTATCAGGATCCTCTCCATCGGGAAGCGTAAAAATCCTAACTTCACAATCATTTTTCAGAAATATTTCGATACTCCGCATTGCCGCCCGCTGCCCGGCGCCATCAGCATCATAGACGACAGTAACATTTTTAGTGAATCGGGTCAGGAGTTTTACCTGCTCATCAGTCAGCGCAGTTCCGCTGGATGCAACAACATTTTTAATTTCCGCCTGGTACAGAGATATAAAATCCATGTATCCTTCAACGAGAAAGGCGAAATTTTTTATTCGGATTTCATCTTTGGCCTGGTATAATCCATATAGCACACGGCTTTTGTTGTAAATTTGAGAATTGGGTGAATTCAGATATTTTGCAGTAGTATCACTTTTTTCAAGAACTCTGCCGCCAAACCCGATCACACGACCATTTGGCGAGAAAATAGGAAAAATTATCCTGCCGCGGAATTTATCGTAATATCCGCCACTCTCCTTTTTATCAAGCAATCCAAGATGTTTCGCTTTTTCCAGATCGATAGAATTGCGTTCGGCATATTTCAGAAAATTATCATATCCGTGAGGAGCAAACCCAATTCCGAGTGAGCGAATAATCCGCTCCTTTAATTTCCGGTTTTTAAGATATTCAAGGGCACCCTTGCCCTCAGTTTCTTTCAGCAGTTTTTCAGAAAAAAACAAAGCGGCGAGCCGGTTAATCTGATATAGTTCCTCATTCTCATCTCTGACCGAAGCATCGGAACTCCGGCTGTCATCAATTTTAATGCCGGTATAAGCTGCGACCTCCTGAAGCGCCTCAAAAAAAGTGATATTTTTATAATCCATTAGAAATGTAAAAACATTTCCACCTTTAGAACATCCAAAACAGTGAAAAATCTGTTTTTGCGGGCTGACATTAAATGACGGTGTTTTTTCCTTATGAAAAGGGCAATTTGTAACATAATTACGCCCTGATTTCCTAAGAGGGAGGTATCCTCCGATAATCTCTGTTATATCAACAGAGTTTTTTATTTCCTCAATTTTTTCTTCTGAGAGACGTCCGGACATGCAAGCAAATTAAAATTTAAAAGTCGAATGATAAAGATATAAAACCCGGGCATATTGCAATCGAATGTTATTAATATTTATTCGAGGGGGTTAATTAAGATTCAGTATTAACCGGCTTAATTGATTTATTAAAAGTAACTGTGAATGTGCTTCCTTTTCCGTGAGCAGAATCGACGGAGATTTCTGCTTGTAAAAGCCGGCAGAGTTCAGAAGTCAGACTCAAACCCAGTCCGTTCCCTTCATAGGATCTGGTGTAGCCGCGTTCTTCCTGCATAAAGGGTTAAACAGGCTTTTTTGAAATGCTTCATCAATTCCTCTTCCAGTGTCACTGACTCTAAGATATACATGATTCTGTGATACACCCAGTGTTATTTCAACCCGACCTTCGTCCGTGAATTTCACGGCATTGTCAATCAGATGTAAAAATATTTGGTTAAGAAATTCTTTATCAGCAGCAATTAAACTCACGGGTTCAGCAGATTGATATATCAGTTCAATCCCTTTTTGTTTGGCCTCTTCAGAAATTTCCTTAATTATGGGCAAAACAACATCCTTCTCGAGGTCAACCATTTCAATTCGTGGATTTATGAATCCTGCTTTAGCATCTGAATAGTATAATATGGATTCGATTGTTCTGATCAGCCTCATAGATGCTTTTTCAACAGACTGGATCGCTGTCATTGCTAATTCGTCTTCCTTTAGTCCAAGTTCTTCTTTTATAAATTGATTGGCAGAAAGAATCACATTTAATGGGGTTCGTATCTCATGAGAAATCTGTGTTAAAAAATCCGATTTAAGCCGGCTGAGTTTTTCCGCCTCTTCGCGAGCAGAAATAAGCTCGCGTTCTATCATTTTTCTGTGTGTCAGTTCATCAACAATTTCTTTGGTTTTAATATTGACCTGATATTTGAGAGAGCGGTTCCAAATCGTAACGGCCGTAATGGAGAGCACCAGAAATGAAATTACGACAACCAGGATATATAAATATATTTTATAATTATCGGATGTTTTTCCGGCAATGAACCATTTATTATAAATCCTGTCGAATGCGCCATTTTTTTTAAGCATTAAAAGTGATTGGTTAATTTGATTAATAAAAACACTATCGCCCTTTAATACAGCAAATCCGTATTCACGAGGGGAAATTATTGTTGATTGAGAAGTAATATTCTCCAGCCCGAATCTCTTTAAATTTGCGATTCCGGAATAGTAGTTAACAATTGCTGCCGAGTATTCGCCTGAACTTAGAATTTCCAATGCCCTGGATTCAGTTGAAACCTCAATTAGCTCAATATTTGAAAGATTATTGCGAAGATAATCGGAAATATAACCGCCTTTCTCAACCAGAACTTTTTTATTAAATAGGTATGTGAGGTCTCTAACCGAAGGGTCAGCTTTTCGTATAAATATATCATCGTAAGTCAGTAAAAGAGGATTTGAGAAATCAAGAAAGACTTTACGTGAATTTGAAAAATACAGTGAGGTTAAATTAAATCGTTTATTGTTTCTGAGGGAGTTTATTACATTGTTCCAGGGTTCGAGAGAAATATGGACTTTGAATTTATTCAAATCCGCAATCTCGTTAAGGAGGTCAATTGTAAAACCTCTTGGGACACCATCCCGGTCGAGATATTCAAAGGGAAAAAAGTCAATATTGCCGCCATATGTTATGGTGCCGAAATTTTCCCGGGATGTTTGGGCAAAAGAAATGTTGTTTAATCCCTGAATTAAACAAATTAACGTAATGCAAAAACCAATAAACCGGCCACTTCTAAATGAATTAGAAAATGAAATTATCATAAATCTCAAAGCGTCTTTTCCATAAAAATTAAATTAAAGGTTGTGCCATGCCTGTTAAATTCAAAGAAACTTTATTACGGATCAATGTCACCTAAACCCAAACTGCTCACGTAAACTTTGACTGAATGCTTTTTATTACCTGAGTCAGCAGCTCACCTGGAGTTTTATTCGAATAAATAAGAACCTCGGGAGGCTCATACTCAATTGTAATAATGCATTTATAAAACCTGACCCCGCACCTGTCTGCAGTGATTATATATTCGGGTGGAAATTTGAAAGGAGCTCTCCCCTCCCCATAACGCCACTCAATTTTCATCAATATTTCAACAAGAAAAGAGTTGATTTGATTCTGTGTCTCTGCCCATTCAGAACCGTGCTTACTTAATTTCTCCAAAGAATTTTTTCATTCTATGATGTTGTTATTTTTATCCACAATAACAGAGCCGTTTTTAATATATTCCACAGGAGGGTTTGAAGGCTCAATCGTAAACTCTGTATAAATTTGCAGCCTGTAATCAAAATTGATCTGAAATAGTAAGTTATCGTCAATATTGCTGATAGTATATGAAACAAGCTGAAAACTCACATAAGTTAAATGACCACTGCCGCTTATCTTTTCTCCAAGCGTGCCTTCCAACTCAAGTTTGCGTCTGACTATTTCATTAACAGTATTTTTATTCAAAATTGGATATCTCTAAAAATAATCTTTCCCGGGCACCGGATATCTGTTTTTCCTGATGATAAATAGTAGCCAAAATACACCCAGTCCGACAACTGCAAACACCAATCTTTTTATCCAGAGGAACCAATTATCCGGATCTATCAAAATTTGTATTCCGAAGTAAAAAAATAAAACAACACTAATAATTAACAAAATCATATTTGCGTAGTAAAGGAATAGTTTCATGTTCCTATCTGATTTTCGGGTTAAATGATTCAGGTATTAAGAGCATAATCTCGTTTATGCTCTCAATATGGAAGAATCTTCCGGAACCCATGACATCGGTGTGGGAAAAAGTGAATTTTTTATAGCTTATTGTCAGGGCATCGGAAGTTTTTTCGTACCCGATATCCGGACACTGTTTATAAATTACAACTCCCGGGATCCCCGCAATACAGTCCCCTGTCTCACTTGCCAGCAATTCGGGTTTCGAGGGCTTATATTCAAACGGATTTTCACCGAGAACAATGTTTCCTTCCAGCCATGTTCCGGGGTTTTCTATCGCCTGTGTCTGATAAACCTCAAGTCTTTGGAGAAGCTCATTAAGGTTCATCATCTCTGAGGCTGGAAGACCGGAGACTTCCGCATTTAGCTCCGGCATATAATCGGAAGTTTTATCTTCGGTCGTTTTAGGCTGATAATCACTGAAGTTTTCCGGTAAAACAATTTCTTCCTCATCTTCTTTAGATAGAAACAACCAATTTCGAAGTCTGTTCTTATATTTATCTGACAGGTAATTCACCCAGCTATTGGCGGCATTAAAAATTGAAGAAAAATTATTAACTGCTGAATCAAAAATTATTTCTCTCAAGTCTGGCTTTTCGATAGCATCGAAAAGCGAATTGGAAAATAAATTCAGGAGTTGATCTTCAACTGATGCATAATATGAGTCGGCATGATCTGTTCGGGTTTTAATCCATCTGCTTTTAATTGGACCCAAATCGGGTGTCAGTTTCAGTAAAAGCATTTTTCCATCGTCGCACCTGAACCACTCGGTTTCGGGCGGAAGTTCCGTTCCCGGAAGAGCGATATTAATCACAGAATAATTTTTATATGTTTCAGTCGAGAGCACCACAATATTTTCGGGTAACAGGGGTTTTGATGCGGATATTTCCTCATTTAGGGTCTTCTCAAAAATCTCCCCGGCGGCATATTCAAAATCTGAAATAACGGAAGAGATTTTTTTATTGTTACTGTACGATCCGTAAGATGTAAATACAATCCCATATTCTGTAACAGTAAACAAAATTTTGTCATCAGCCGGGGATGAATTATTCTGAAGTTTATGAGACAAAGAAAAATTTTGCCTGGGAATGACTTCGAACTTTCTCAAAATCTTATTGTGGTCACTATAAAGCGAAATTGTCAAAATATGACGATCACTGTTTTTATTAAAAACAAAGTCGTCAGACTCCTGCCATTCTGCCACAACACATACAAATTTCCCATAATAAAGTTGAGACCAAAATTCAAATGCCCTTGCCGCAAGCGTGATCCATTGTCTTTCTCCGTCAGATATATCTACAGGTTTTCCATTTTTATCAATCATTTTCTCTTTTCCATCTAATTCAATCAGGGCAATTCCATTCCGGAAGGGTTTAATTATAGAATCGAATATAGCCGGGATAGCAATTGAACCATCTTTTCTGATAAAACCCCATTTACCTCCTATCCAGACTGAGTGCTCATCTGCAGAAATCAAATCACATCCTTCACAAAATGCAGCTAAACCATTTTCAAAAGGGTAAACAGAATAAAAACGCGGCTTGATCACTATCTTTCCATTTAAATCGGCAAAACCGATTTTTCCGTCTGCAACTATCCGGAAAAGATCTTCAGAGGGGTAATCGGGTCCATTATCAAAAGCGAATACCTCAAAAAGTTCTTTGCCGGTTTTGTCAAACGCCACGAATTTTTTTCCATCAACCAGATTGATTGAGAAAGCGGAGGAATCTTTTCCTTCGGGTAAATAATAAAACGGCTTTATTGCCGTTGGAAACAACAACAATAAAATGGTTAAGCGAAAAAAATATAATTTTTGATATGAAAGAAATTCATTAATACACCGCTGTCTATTCTTCAAGGTACACATCACATGTATAACCAAGAAATTCAAATCGCATTTTTAAAGTAGCTTTGCAGTGGGGACAAACAAGGTCGATGATGGAATTATTGCTTGTGAATTTGTCGAAAACAAGCCGAATTGATTCGAAACAGAAGGGGCAGTCTTCCTGCTTAAGTCCAATGTGCTGAGGGATCGGTATGTTTTTATCAACCATTCTCCAGTTTACTTCGGGTGAGAGCAGGTTTGCGAGTTCCTGAATATCGGGGGTCCCCTGGAGCAAAATTTTTACTTTATTGTCCAAATCATTTTTATCCATCGTAAACCTCTATGGAAAACATGAGACAAAAGCAGGAATGGAATTATTTTAAATATAGGAAATTTTGACTAAAAACGATATCCACCAGCAAAAAAAGCCCCGCAAAAACGGGGCTCATAAATTTTTATCTTAGTCCGGAAGGACCGGTAAATATTTTTTTGCCAAGATCATTTTTGGAATAATCAAAGTATGAATCAGCGTTGTCCGTTGAATTGAGAACAAGAGTTCCATTATGGTTGAAAGCGCGGATAATTGTATGAGTGCTGTCGCCGCTTTCAATTTTTACCGAATACACCTCAGGCAGCCTGTAATCATCAGGGATATCATCAATAAATGCAGAACTGTACAGGTTGTTTAACTGGCGTAAATAATTCTCGGTTTTTGCTGAATCAGCCGGCAGATTTCCAATCATCCATTTCCCGCCTTCTTTTGTTAAAACAAAAGAACTGTCTGCGGGATAACTGAAACTAAGTTTTCGGAATTTATCGGAAATAGACTGAATAAGTTTATTATCACGAAATGAATTTGCATCCTGATTAAAGGAAGCTTCAATAAAACCGTCAACTTCATAAACATCTATGTCCTTATTCAGTCTCACATATGTGGACATACTCCGCGGTTGCCTGAAAGCAAATTTCCCAATGATTATATCGAGACTGAGCTCGTCTTCCTCAAAAACTTTTACCCTTGTCCCCGATGAATCAACCTGAAACTCCTGCCATTTTTTTTGATCTCTTGCCGCTAGACTTTTAGGCTTGATAGAGATCAACTGACTGAAAATGTTTTTAATTTTCTGGTCAGGTACATTAGCTTTTTTCCCATCAGCAAGCCTTATCTGCCAGAAATTCTTTTCTTTTATCAGGCTGATTGGATTTGCCGGTGAACTTTTAGGATAAATTGTGATTTTGCTGACCAGAGTAGTATCAATTGAAACCAGATCCTCTCTGAAAGACCTGCTGTTTCCTTTCCCCTGGAGAAAATAGAAAAGAATAACAGATATAAGCAAAATGCCGAATAATAGACCGAGTTTTTTGTTATTGAGCTTTTTGAACATATTCTACCGTTGATAATTTATTTCTGAGTGTTTTTCTTAGATTGTAACGGAATATGCCGTAAACAATTATCAGAATAATTGGAAACAGGAAATTGAAATACTTAAGTATTGCCTTTGTTCCATCTTCGATTGAAGCATCAATAAGCCGTACTGAAACACCTTTTGTACGCAGGCTGATCAATCCGGTATCATCCGATAACCAATCAACAGAATTGATCATGAGATTGATGTTATCATCCTGAAGTTTCTGGGCGGCTTCACCTTCCCCGTTCACCACAAAATCTCCTGATCCAAAAACAACCATTTTAGTCGGAGTGTTTCCGATAAATTTACCATCAATTGCAACGGCAACCGGAATTCCACTTTCGTCAAAATCAGCCTCGCCCCACTGCTTTGAAACATCGAAAAAGACAGGGGCAGCCTGCTTACCGCTTTTTTCAGAGGTCTTTGCTAAGGTATAAACCATAAGCGAAGTATCCCTGGGCGTGATGTTTATTGCAGATGCGAAAGGCAGAAGAACGGCTTCGAGTCCTGCTGTAATGGGATGCTGTTCAAATTTCGTTATCACAGGAAGATACGGAAATTTGACGGGGGTATTCATAATAAAAAAGCCCTGCTGCTGCCGGACAGAAACTGAGGCACAGCTTGCATCGATGATAAAGGACTTATCAAGAGAGACACCGAAATTTTTTACCCAATCAAGAAAACCGTTATAAGATTCAGAGCCCTGAGCATTGCTGAGATCACCCTTGACGCTGTTGAGTGAAAGAGCAATCCTTCCTCCCCGGGCGAGATAATTATCCAGTTTCGAGGTCTCATCTGCCGACAATGAATCTTTCGGGCTTATAATAAGAATTGTGTTAATATCTGAAGGAATATCAGTCGTGTCTGATAATTCCACATCAGTAATTTCGTAGAGTACAGAGAGTTGTTGAGCAAGTTGCGGAATCTGTGACAAGCCGGCTTCGCCATTGCCTGTTAGTATGCCCACCTTTGGTTTGTTGTCAACCGAAAGCTTTTTAATAGCAGAAGACAACCCGAATTCCATAGCGGCGCCCGGTTCAATAAATGGCAGAACCTCCTGCTTGTCTCCAAGTCTTACAATAGCCCCAAGATAAGCTTTTTGCTGCTTCAACTGGTCTTTTTCCCGAACATTGATCATAATTGGTCTGATGCCGGCTTGTTGAGCTTCCATTTCGGTCTGTTCATCAACAGCGGGGTCAATAAATTCGTAAACAACCTGACCATCGGCAGCATTCGAGTACTCTACAAGCAAATCCTTAAAATCTGTTCTGACTTTTTCAATATCGGGCGGCAGGTTTTCAGTGAAATATGCCGAAACAGTAACAGGATTGTTAAGGTTTTCAAGTATGTTTTCCGTTGCGTCGCTCAGACTATAACGTTTATCCTCAGTGAAATCGAGTCTGAAGAAAAATTCGCTCGCAATAATGTTTATCAATACGATTATACCAAATACAAGTAAAACCGATGTTTGAACTTTTTTCCTTGTTAACATGAATTACTCTACAATATTTCTTTTAGATAATGCGGATTCAGCTAAAAACAACCCAAAGAATGTTACCGAAAAGAAGTATAACAGACTCTTTGTATCGATAACGCCCCGGGAAATGGATTCAAAATGAGTTGAAAGGCTCAAATAATTGAATAATTGTCCGGTAAATCCGGTGAAATTATTTGCAAGCACATCAAAAATGATCAGAAAGAATACTCCAACAAACAAAGATGTAAGGAAAGCAACTATCTGATTGTTAGTGATGCTGCTGGCAAAAAGTCCTATTCCTATATATGCCATACTCATGAGCAGTGTGCCAAGATAGCCCGACCAAACGGCGCCGTGATCTACAGGTCCTATTGCCCAGATAGTAAGATAATAAGGGATAGTCAGACCAAGGGCAATAGCTATAAGTATAAGGCATGCCAGAAATTTTCCCCAGATGACCTGCCAGTCTGAAACGGCTTTGGTCAACAGCAGTTCAATTGTGCCGCTTTTCTTTTCTTCAGCGATCATTTTCATTGTCAGAGCGGGGATGAAAAAAAACAGCGTCCAGTATGCAATGCCAAAAAAAGGCTGCAAAGATGCCTGACCGGTAAAAAACACATCCGATCCGTAGAGCCATGTGAAAAATCCGCTAATCCCGAGAAAAACAACTATCAGGATGTAGGCAATTAGCGAATCGAAGAATACTTTAAGTTCTCGTTTTGAAATTATCCAGATTGCTTTCATATTATTATGTGGTTAAATCTCTGAAAATATCTTCAAGTTTTGTTTCAATAGGCGTCATTTCCATAAGCACCCAGTTTTTCTGGACACACATTTGAAAAATATGCCTTCTCGAAGATTCGTTTAATTTACTGTTAATTAAAAAAGATCCGTTGGAATCTGATATTGGATCAACGGCAGCTATTGTAGGTAAAGAGACAAGTGCTGATATCACTTCATCTCTGACCGGAGCCTCTCCAATGTTAACTTTTAATACTTCCTGACCCTGGGACTGTTTTCTAAGCATACCAGAAGTGCCGTCGGCAACAATTTGACCTTGATTGATAATCAGAATTCTGTCGCAGGTTGCCTCAACTTCAGGCAATATGTGCGTACTTAGGATAACAGTTTTCTCCTTGCCAAGTTCTTTAATCAGTTTTCTGATTTCGACAATCTGATTGGGATCGAGCCCGGTAGTTGGTTCGTCCAAAATGAGGATTTCCGGGTCATGAATCATTGCCTGTGCAAGTCCAACGCGCTGTTTGTAACCTTTTGAGAGTTCTCCTATCTTTTTGTGCTTTTCAGCAGCCAGTCCGGTCATGTGAACCATATCGGCAATTCGTAAATTTATTTTATTTCTCGGAAATCCCTGAAGATCAGCAACAAATTCAAGATATTCAAGAACAGGCATTTCGTAGTAAAGGGGATTACTTTCCGGGAGGTAGCCGATTTTCTTCTTGATCTGCTCACTATCCTCAAGAATTGAAAGACCGCCAACTTTTACGTCTCCCTCTGTGGGCGCCATATAACAGGTAATAATTTTCATCGTAGTGGTTTTGCCGGCACCGTTGGGACCAAGAAAACCTACTACTTCGCCCGTTTTTACCTCAAATGAGATATTATCAACTGCCCTCTGCGGGCCATATTTTTTGGTGAGATTTTCAACAATTATACCCATAACACTCTATGTAGGTTATTCAAAACTTTTCAATGCGTTTTTACAAAATAATTTTTAAGCAGGTTCCGAAAAAATAAAATTATTCGATCTCGCTGATTATGATTTTAAGAATCTGCAAATAAAAATCTTATTTTTTCCCGGAATTTGGTTCAAGGCGGATTATCTCTGTCTCCCGATTGATTATTCATCGTTGGGCACTTCAAAAACTTAGCAGTGCAATGGAAATTAATATTTGTTTGTTGGTTTTCGAGTGGAAAAGAATTGAAAGAATTGTTAAAATTCTTTCACGGCAAACAGCTAATTCAAAGCTTCGAAAAACCGATATTATTTTTGAGGATATAAAATCTTTGTTCCGGAGGGCCCTGATATTATGAGTTTTTTTGCCATCCCGATAAATAATCCGGTCTCGACTATCCCCGGTTTCGATCGGAGTGCACCTTCAAGCCGCGCAGGATCTTTGATTTCACCAAAATTTGCATCAATTATATAATTGCCTTCATCTGTGGAAAACGGATTTCCCCGGTCATCGCATCTTAAAATACCTTTTCCGCCAAGTTTATCGATAAAATCAAGAACCAGCGGATAAGCAAGACGAATAACTTCGAGAGGAACAGGCCACTTTTCGCCCAATGTTTTGGAATATTTCGATTCATCGGCGATTATTATAAAATTTTTGGCGGCACCAGCCACGATTTTTTCATAGAGAAGCGCTCCACCCCCACCTTTAATCAGATTAAGGGCATGATCAGATTCGTCAGCGCCATCAATTGCGAGATCGATCGAACTGACAGAAAGGAAATCTGTGAGAGGGATACCGGCTTTTTCAGCAATTTCTTTTGTCCCAGAAGACGTTGGAATACCTTTAATGCCAGAAATTTCACCCGATGAAAGTCTTTTCCCAAGTCCCTCGATAAGGTATTTTGTCGTGCTTCCGGTACCTAAACCCAATACCATGCCTGACTTAACAAATTCCAGTGCAGTCATTGCAGCTTCTTTTTTATATTTATCAGCACTCATATCAGCGTATCATCCATGAAAGTCCGATATATCCGGAACTCGAAGTATAGCCGACCCCATCCCTGCTGCTGCTTCCGGTGCCTATTCTTGCAAGAAGAGCGAGTCCGGGGAATATCTGGTACTGACCTTCAGCAAAAAGTTCGGTCAGAACATATTCGTTTTCAAAGATATAACCCAGTTTTCCTCCGACGACTGCCTTATACACATCTTCTTTTCTGAAATGAAAATTGGCAAAAACACTGTGCGATTCAAAGCCGATAGGCGAATAATAATATGCCGATGAAAATCTGAAATTACTATAAAAGTATTCATATCCGGTTTCGATATCCTCAAGGAATTCCCTGCTGATTCTTACAACCAGAGTGTTTCCTGCATTTTCGGTCAGGTCAGAGCCATCTATCTGAGGAATTGAAAGATATTGGAATAGACCATCGAATTTTATACCATAAGGGTGTCTGTATATACCGGCGAGTTTATACATTGTTGAATTCTTTCTGACCCCCTCAATAGTTATCAGATATGGTGAATACAACATAAGTCCGGCATCTGTATTAAGATAATTACCCTGAATCGACCATAATTCATCTTTTGCAACACGCAGGAAAATATCTGTCTCCCTTTGCTTTGCCGAATTCAGGGATGTAATGCTTCCCATACTGAATCCCCCTGAAACCATCGGAGAGAATTTAACAAATAAATGCCATTTAAAAGTTGTGAAATCTTTAATCGCAATAGTGCCTTTTGTTCTGTTTCTGTAAAGAGACACAGCGAAAGTCAGGAAGTCATTAATTCCAAGTTCAACGATGCCGCCAAAATTTCTGAGAGAGAAGCCGGCGTTATCTGAGAAGAAAGAATATACCGGCGCGAATCTTACACTTGTGGGGAAGCGCTGTATAATCGCATCCAACCCTCTTGCCGGAACCCAGGAACGCCGCTGTTTTAGTATGGCAAACTGTGCGGAATCCGGCTGGAATGAAGCAGCTGTATCGTATTGTGCCTCAGCCTGTTCCCACATCTCGGCTTTCGAATAAGCGTCGCCGAGATAAACCCTGTCCATAAAATTATTAGGATTAAGCTCAACAAGTTTTCTGAAATCATTTATTGCGTTCTCATCGTCTTCCATCTCAAAAAAGAGCTGACCTCTTTGAATAAGTACAGTCTCATCCATACTTTGTGCAAGCAGAGAATTATAAATTTCAAGCGCCTTGGGATAGTTTTTTGCTCTGAACTGAATATCGCCATATTCCTTTTTAATGAGTTTATTCGGTTCCGCCTCATCAAGATATTTCTCATAAAAAGGCAATGCTTTATCGTATTTCCCCTCGTTAACTAAATTTCGTCCCTCTTCAAGAATCCCAAATAAACGCTCTTCTTCAAATCGAAGTTTGTGAAATTCAAGATTCGATTCTAATTTAATTATTTCCGGGTTCATCGGGTCAACTTTTCTTGCTTCGGCGATGTATCGTTCTGCATCGTCAAAATTATTCTCATTTGTTTCAAGCGAAGCAAGAGTTAATAAGACCGATAAATCCCGCGGTCTTTTTTGGTAAGCCTGCAGAATAAAGCCCCTCGCTTTCTCCAGATTGGAATTTGTCCAGACAGACAACTGACCCCGGAATAAAAGAAAATCAACATTTTCCGGCTCTGCTGCAAGAGCTTTATCCATATAGCCAACAGCAAGATCGAAATCTTTGAACCATGCAAGGAGTCGTGAGTACATATACAGCAGTCTCGTATCAGATTCATCCGGACGGTTTTCAAAATAGGCATCAAAAAGACCGATTGCCTCGTCATATTGCTCAAGATTCTCATAATTCTTTGCAATCATGAGTAATGCATCTTTATCAAAGGGGTCGTTAGAAAGTTTTAGCTCAGCATCAGCGATGCGGTCGTTATAAGCTTTTTCCCTGATTTGAGTAACAGTGCTCCAAAGGTCAATAAATCTTTGAGAATCACTAAAGTCGGGTTTTAGTTTTAATAATTCAGTATATGCTTCTTCAAAGCGATTGACCTTAACGAGTTCCTCAACGAGTAAAAATCTTGTCTCACTTTCGTTGGGCCTCGATTTCAGAATGCGGTAATATCTGTCGATTGCATATTCCTGCGGCACCGGAGTTCTTCCTCTGTCATCTGCATCAATCTGATGATATAGGTAGGCATTTTTCTGTGCCAGATCAAGTCCTTCTTCAGCCTCCTTAAAAAATGGTTTTATTTTCAGGGAATTTTCAAAAGATGGAACAGCTTCTTTATGTTTCCCCTGCCAAACCTGCATGTATCCAAGGCGGCTCCACAAGCGCCAATCCGAAGGGTAACGCTCAACATATATTTTAAGCCAGTCCTCTGCCTTTTTAAGTTTTTTAAGTTCAACGAGGACATTTGTAAACCTTATTATCTCATCAGGCGATGCATTGGGGTCCCTTACCAGGTATTCGTCATACCACTGTTCTGAAAGTGCCCATTTTTCCATCCAGCGGTAACTGTTTGCTATTCCCAGATAATTCGCAGGGTTCTTTGAGTCAATGGCAATCTCCCTTTTGTGCCCCTCAATTTTCTTTTCCAGGATAGCATACCAGGTGTTGATTATCCTTTCCAACTCTGTACGGAAAACCGCATCGTCTTCTTTAAGTGCAATTGCCCTGCGCATATTCAGCCTGGCACTTTCGAATTCTTTACGCTTTTCCTGACAGAGGGCAACGAGGTGATACCCTTCCGGATCCTGCGGCTTTTGGGCAATATATTTATTTAAAAGGGTGATGGCTTCACCGTAACGACCAGTTTTCATGTTTTCGATTGCACGTGCTCTTAACTCGGAAGTACCCACTTGCTGTGCAACAAGAAAACTGTTCGCTATGAATAGAATTGCAACAAAATATTTTTTCATAATTTGATGTTGTTAGAATAAAAAATATTATTTTATAAACGTATTCTGATAGAATTTATTCCCGTGAAAGATAAAAAATAATCAGGGTGCAGGATTGTGCAGAAATTTATCAATAAATCCGGTGTTATCGGGAAAAATTTCATATCGGCATTGAGAAATTTACGAAAAAGTTTTGCCAATTTTGGTTTATATTTTATATTAAAATAATACTTTTAGATACTTTTAGACGAGTTTATTACTTATCAATTTCTGGAGGAAAAATGAAAAAAATGCTGAAAACAGCGTCCTTTCTGACTCTTTGTTTAGGGATATTGTTATCCGGTATTATCAATGCACAGGATAAAAAATTTGGCTATATCGGAACAGAAAAATGCGGTATGTGCCATAAGAAAGAAAAAGAAGGCGAACAACTTAAGGTATGGCAGAACAGTAAACATGCCAATGCATATAAAACACTCCAAACAGCTGAAGCCGATGAAATAGCAAAGCAGAAAGGTTTTGCAACAAAAGCGGCTGAGACAGCGGAATGTCTTAAATGTCACGCCAGTGGTTATAATGTAGATGCATCGCTTCTGGATAAAAAATTTGCAGTTGCTGATGGTGTTCAGTGCGAAACTTGTCACGGACCCGGTTCGGAATACAAATCACTGAAAATAATGAAAGACCGCAAACTGGCAGTTGAAAACGGTTTGGTTGTATGGGAAGATGAAGCCGGCATTGAAAAGGGCTGCGTGACATGCCATAATGAAGAGAGTCCTACTTATAAGGCTTTTAACTTTAAAGAAAGGTTTGAAGAAATCAAACACTATATCCCGAAATCATAATTCAACTGATCCGGTCTGAAAATGAAAAAAATATTTTTAATATTGATTATAATGCCTTGTATGATAATCGCCCAGAATATATCCGGGCGATTTTCATCAAGTCTATACTCATTCGAAAGAGCTGATGCTGCTGGAGAAATGACCAATAATATCCGTTCGTTCCAGACGTTGCAACTCAGTCTTTCAAAATCGAATTTTGCCCTCAGGACAAGAATGAACCTGGAAGTCAATCTCACAAATAAGTTGAAAGATGATCCCAGGCTGCGGTTTTATAATTTATATCTCGAAGGCAGGGATCTTTTCGGACTTGCTACTCTTAAAATAGGAAGAATCCCGGTTTTCAGCAGTGTTGCTGGCGGTGTTTACGATGGAGCCGATCTGAAATTGAAATATGCAGACTTCAGAGTTAATGCGTTTTACGGCGGCATTGTGCCGGCTTATCAGAAACTCGAAATCAACAGCGACTTTGCCAATAACTATTTTATGTCGGGCGAAGTCAAATACGTTGGACTCGAGAATTTTACTTTCTCAGCCGGATATGCTGATAAGAATGTAAAACCAGAAAGTTATCTTACTACCAGGCTTGATGAAAATTATGATCCTGTCACTGTTCTTATCCAAAAAGCAAGCTCTCAGTATAAGTACCTTACCGGCGGTATCGCTTACGTTAAAGACGGCTTCGCCGATATTTATACGAATTATGAATTTGATCTGAATTTTGTCACCACTTCGAAATTTGAAGTCGCAGGCAGATATTCGCAGATAGAAAATCTTGGAATAGATATTTATTACGGTTATCGCGAACCCAGGGTGAGATACAACTCAATTTTCAGTGTGTTCGATTTTGGCAACACCAGTGAAATCGAAGTCGGCGCTGATTATCAGGTTGTTCCGGGAATTACAGTGATCGGTAAATACGGATCTGTTCAGTATAAAGATGATAATTCAGGGAGAATAACAGCCGGGCTTAGTACAGAGTATGGAACATTTAATTACAGGAAAACTCTGGGTTATGCCGGCGAACTGGATGCTGTTTCAGTTGGAACGGCAAGATCATTTATGGACGGTTTTATTACTCCATCATTAGCAGTCTCATATACAACATATAAACTCTCGGCAGATTCTGAGGAGAACTCACTTGTGTCTTTGCTGGGGGGAGTAAATGTCCGCCCATGGAGATTCTTGTCTTTTGATCTTCAGGGACAGTATATAAGTAATAAAATTTATAAGAATGATTTTAGGGTATTTTTCAAACTGAATCATTGGTTCAGTACAAATTTGGGTTTATTATAGTATGAAAAGCGCGTTGATATACCTTGCTTCTCTATTACTTTTCGTAATTGTACTCGGCGCAGAAAGCGAAGATGATACAAAAACTAATAAAGAGATAATAAAGTTTTCACATTCTGTTCACGCTGAACTTGCAACCTGTGCTGGTTGCCATACGAATGTACCGGAAAGTGCGTCACTAAATGATAAACTGTTACCGGAAAAAGCTGCTTGTGCAGAATGCCATGATGTGGAAGACGACGAAAATTGTACAATGTGTCATTATGAAGATAATTTCGCGGCACTTGTGGAACCATCGTCCGAATTAATTTTCAGCCATAAACGTCATTACAATGCGGAAGATAAAAACTGTGAACAATGCCATATTGGAATGACTCAGGCTGAGTATGGATTTGAACTTATAAATGGAAACCCATCTATGGGGACATGTAGCGGGTGCCACACTGAAGATGGACCTGCGGTTTCAACAACAGTTTGTGAATCCTGTCATATTTCCACATTTGATCTGACTCCTGAAAATCACAAGACAGTTTCTTTTATGAAGCAGCACAAATTTATGAGTGCATCTGAATCAGCCGAATGTGCGATGTGCCACAATTCGGATTTCTGCGAATCTTGCCATGTGGGGACTACAGCAATGACAGAAGGAAATGTAAAAGATGATTTTTACGCTCCCTATTCCCCGCATACTTATGTAGATGGAACAAAACAACAGCAGATAACCCGCGTCCACGATCTTAATTTCAGATTTACACACGGCATTGATGCAAAAGGCAAGACCAATGAATGTGCTACGTGCCATCAGGAAGAATCTTTCTGTGTTACCTGCCATAGTGGCGCTGCTGAAGATTATGCGACCGAAGGATTTATGCCTTCTTCTCACCGGGTTTCCGATTTTATTGTGCTCGGAGTCGGCTCCGGCGGAGGTCAGCATGCTAAATTTGCCCGCCGGGATATTGAAAACTGCGCGGCATGTCATGATATAAATGGTGCTGATCCAAGTTGTATTCTTTGTCATTCTGATCCCGATGGTATAAAGGGTACTAACCCCAAAACCCATAAAATAAATTTTATGAAGGATATCGATGGCGACTGGCATAACGATGAAGGGTCGGTTTGTTTCACTTGTCACCAGGACGCTAATGCAAGACCTGAGGGTCAGAGTGGATTGTTGTTCTGTGGTTATTGTCATGGACAGAATTAATAAGGGTGCAATATGAAATTGATATATAAATTTATTCTGGTCATTATTACTTCTGTAGCGTTTTTTGCATGCAGTGAAATCGCAGATGATATCTCGACTCCACAGGAGAAAGTTAATATTCACCCTGAAGGTTTTGCAGTTGCCGGATCTGCGGGTTTTCATTCTGTATATCTGAAGGTTACTAAATGGGACCTGGCTAAATGTCAGAGCTGTCACGGATCGAATTATGCCGGTGGAACCACAGGGGCATCATGTGTTGGCTGCCATACCGGACCTTCCGGGCCAGAGGCATGTAATACATGTCATGGCATTTTTGCCAATCCTGAAAGGACAGCACCTCCCACAGATCTTGACGGTAACATTGCTTCAACATCACCTGGAGTAGGAGCTCATTCAAAACATATCTATGATAACGATTTAGGTCCTGCAATGGGATGCTATACTTGTCATCCGGCTGCTACACCAACATCAGGAAGCTATGTTGCAGCGCATATTGATGACGGAGTTGCCGAAGTGCAGTTTAATCTTTTCTCACAACCGGGAGTTTCGCCGGATTCGAACTTCAGTGCTCTTTATGGATTTGCTGATAACAAATGTTCTAATGTTTATTGTCATGGTGCATTTGAGTTCTATAAAGACTCTGCCGCCACGGCGAATAAGTGGGTTTATACCTCGGCAAAAATGTCCGGGAATTTTGTTGAACCGCTCTGGACAGCAGCAAGTGGTAACACTGAAGCAGCCTGCGGAACATGTCATGGGCTTCCGCCCACTGGACATATGCCGTTCCCGCTGAATTCATGCGTCTCCTGTCATGCTTCGGTGATAAACGGTTCCGGAGAGATTATCAATAAATTATTACATATTAATGGTGAGATTAATCTGAATTAATTTAATCAGATCACATTTCTACTGCCCGGAAATTGATGCTGTAAGCAGAAAATTATCCGGGCATTTTTATATTTGCCATATGAATAAAATTGCTCAGGAAGAAATACTCGATTCGCTTGGTGAAGGCGTTTTCACCGTTGATAAAAATTTCAAAATAACCTTTATTAATAAGGCAGCTGAAAGGGTTACCGGCTATTCACGCAGTGAAGTGGTTGGTAAATTCTGTAAAAACATTTTCAGATCAGAATTATGTTCTCTCGACTGCCCGATTGCCAGGGTTCTACAATCAAACAATAACCTCTATGACCATGAATCGAAGATAGTCCGCAAAGATGGTGTAAAAACCCCCATTAAACTGAATGCCGCTGTTTTGTTTAACGAGAACAACGAGCCCGGGGGCGGAGTGATATCTTTCAGAGAACTCGGAAGTCTCGAAAAACTTAGAAGCCTGATTGAAAAACAGTCCACATTTTTTGGTATGGCTGGAATCAGTAAGCCGATGCAGGAAATTTTTGAACTCATAAAAGAAATATCAAATTCGAATGCCAGCGTATTTATCAGAGGAGAATCAGGAACAGGTAAGGAATTGGTTGCAGAAGCTATTCAGCAGACCTCATCCAGAAAAAATTTCCCTTTCGTTAAAGTGAATTGTTCGGTGTTCCCTCCCAATTTGCTTGCAAGCGAATTATTCGGTCACGTCAAAGGTGCCTTTACTGATGCGGTGAAAGATAGACCCGGAAGATTTGAAATTGCAGATAAAGGGACTCTTTTCCTTGACGAGGTCGCCGAGATGCCGCTTCAGATGCAGCCGCAATTGTTAAGAGTGTTACAGGAGGGAACATTTGAAAGGGTTGGTGAATCGAGGACCCGCGAGGCAGATGTCCGTATTATTGCGGCAACGAATATAAATATCCACACATATCTCAGCAAAGGTTTATTCCGCGATGATCTCTTTTACAGGTTGAATGTAATTCCAATCGAGGTTCCTCCGCTCAGAAAGAGGAAAGAGGATATACCTGCTTTGATAAGGCATTTTCTAAATAAATTTTCTATTCTGTATAAAAAAGAGATATACGAAGTTCAGGATATTGGAATCGATGCTTTAATGAACTATAACTGGCCCGGAAATATACGCGAGTTGGAAAATGTTCTGGAATATGCATTTGTAAGAACACACAATTCCAACATCATAACTTTACCGAAATTGCCTTCCAACATCAGAGGAGATAATAAGGTGATTGTTTCTGTTGGGAAGGCGGTGTTTTCAGGCGATAAGGAAAAATACGATCTGGTTGCAGCGCTTGAAAAATGGAAATGGAATAAAAGTAAAGCGGCGGAAGAATTAGGTATTGGACGTACTACGCTATGGCGGAAAATGAAAATATTCGGGCTTGATGATGAATAGAAAAAAGAAAGAGAGAGGCTGCCCCGAAAGGCAGCCTTAAAATTATTATCTGCCTAATCCATCAAGATATTCTTTTCTCGCGAGCAGAGTGTCTTTATCCTCAACATGATTTGGATCGGGTACACAGCAATCCACAGGACAGACAGCTGCGCACTGGGGCTCATCGTGGAAACCAACGCATTCAGTGCATTTATCCGGAACAATAAAGAAAAAATCATTGGAGAAAAAGCCTGTTGCGCCTGTTGGGGCAGCATCACCTTCTCCGTATGTTTTCCCGGCAAGGCTCCATGCAACACCGCCTTCATATATTGCGGTATTTGGGCATTCGGGTTCGCAAGCTCCGCAGTTAATGCATTCTTCAGTTATCATTATTGCCATAGTAAGCTCCTTTCTTTATGTGATTACTCTGTATTCGAGTCTGGGCAGTGCCGCTTTGCTTGGGTTGACGGGGCTGCCTGCAAAATATTGGTTAAGTGTTTCAATTAGAGGGTTAACATTAATAAGTAGTTTCTCAATGTTAACACCTGAATATTCCGAAGGATATTTCTCCAGTTTTGTTTTGCCTTTAATAAACTGATTCAAAGCTCCTTTGTAATTTTTATGAGTCAGATGATAACATCCGACTGAGATCTGAACCATTCCCTGAAAAAAAAGCCGGTTGCAGCTTTCCGCATCAATCCAGAGATCCTCAAAATAATCATGTGACTGAAAAAACTCGGCATTATTGAACAACTCAATGCCTTCTGATAAATTTTCCAAAATTCAAACCAAAATACTAATTACTTTATGCGGATTCAACAGATTAGAGAAACCGCAGAATAATAACAATAACGAAATGTCAATTAAAATTGTTTTCAAAATAATAATAAAATCCGAAAACTAAAAAATCACCAACTGCCGCTTGCTCCACCACCTCCAAAACTGCCGCCTCCGCCGCTGAAACCACCAAAGCCACCGCCTCCAAAACTGCCGCCTCCGCCATGACTTCTTCCGCTTCCGCCAAGCATACTGCCGAGCAGAATTGCAGTTCCGAGATTACCCCCTCTTCCTTTGCCGCCGCGTCCAAACAGAAAAAATATAAGCAATAAAATGATGAAGCCGATCGGAAAGCCTTTGCCTCCTTTATCTTCTTTAACTTTTTCAGTGCGTGTGTATTCACCCTTAGTCGCAGACATAATGGCATTAAGACCGGCTGCGATTCCGCTGTAATAATCGTTCCGCCTGAAATAGGGCGCAACTTCATTTCTAATAATAGAACCTGAAAGAGCATCCGGCAAAGTACCTTCAAGACCGTATCCCACTTCAATTCGCATTTTCCTGTCATTTTTTGCTATGAGGAAAAGAACGCCGTTATTCTCCTTGCTGCCTATCTTGTTCTTTTCTGCGGTTTCATTAGCAAACATTTCAATCGGGTAATCTTCAAGAGAACCTACCATCAGAAAAACAATCTGCGTGGAAGTCTGGTCATCAAAACCTTTGAGAGCCCGGTTAAGATTCGCAATTTCTTCGGAAGAAAGTGTGCCGCTAAGATCAGTTGCATAGTACTCCAGTTTTGGGATATCCCCCTGAGAAAACAGACTTCCTTTAAAAAGGAGCACTAAAAAAAGAATCAAGATAGCTTTGTTTTTCATCAGAATTTTACCTGGGGCGCTTTATCTGAACCCTCTGCCGCCTGAAAATACTGTTTTTCCTTGAATCCGGTAAAAGATGCAATTAATGCACCCGGGAATCTTTTAATCGTAGTGTTAAAACCCTGAACACTCTCATTAAATTTCTTGCGTTCAACTGAGATACGATTCTCAGTGCCTTCCAGTTGCTGCTGAAGCTGGAGGAAATTTTCATTGGCTTTCAACTGGGGATAATTTTCCATTGTTACGAGCAGTCTCGAGAGTGCCCCCGAAAGATTATCCTGAGCCGCCTGGAATTTTTGAAATAGCTGAGGATTTTCAAGAATTTCAGGAGTTACATTCAAACCACCAACGCTTGCGCGCGCCTGAGTGACGGCAGTAAACGTCTCTTTCTCAAAAGAGGCGACACCTTTAACTGTTTCAACAATATTCGGGATGAGGTCTGCCCTCCTCTGATACTGATTCTCAACCTGGCTCCAGCGCTGTACAACTTCTTCATTCAATGAAACCATATTGTTATAGATGCCTATTCCCCAGCTTGCAACAATAAAAACGATCAGGAGTATTCCTATCCCGACGCCGCAGCCAATCATTAAACCTTTATTTTTCATAACTATCCCTTTTAATTCTTTAATTTGTTAAACTTCGCATGGGAGCCGGAATTCTCCCGCCCCTGTTCACAAAATTGGCTGAAGAAAGTTCCCGGATACTCATTACAGGAGCAAGACCGAGTAAGCCGCCGTAATCAACTATATCGCCGACAATTTTTCCATAAGCAGGAATTACACGCACTGCAGTGGTTTTGTCATTTATCACACCTATTGCACATTCGTCGGCAATTAATCCTGCAATTGTGGTCGCCGGCGTATCACCAGGAATAGCAATCATATCGAGCCCGACAGAGCAAACAGCCGTCATGGCCTCAAGTTTTTCTATCGAAAGATTTCCCCGCTTAACAGCATCTATCATTCCCTGATCCTCACTCACCGGGATAAATGCTCCGCTCATCCCGCCAACACTGCTGCTTGCCATAAGTCCGGCTTTTTTAACACTGTCATTCAGCATCGCAAGAGCGGCGGTCGTTCCTGGGGCGCCGACATCTTCCACTCCCATAGCCTTCAGAATATCAGCAATACTATCTCCTTCGGCTGGAGTTGGTGCCAGCGAGATGTCAACAATGCCAAAGGGGACATTATGTTTCTGAGCAACCTCGCGACCGATTAGTTCACCGGCACGTGTAATCTTAAAAATTGTTTTTTTTATGGCTTCGGCGAGAGCGCTTAAATCTCCCCTGCCAGTTTCTCTAACAGCGTCCAGAACGACTCCCGGTCCGCTGATGCCGACATTCAGAACAATCTCAGGCTCACTAACACCATGAAAAGCGCCTGCAACGAATGGATTATCCTCGGGAACATTACAGAACACAACAAGTTTTGCACATCCGATTGAATCCTTGTCTTTTGTAAGTTCTGCCGTTTTTTTTATAACATCGGACATCATCAGGATTGCGTCCATATTAATCCCGGCTTTTGTAGATGCCACGTTGACGCTTGAGCATACTCGTTTGGTTGAAGACAACGCCCCGGGAATAGACATAATCATATTCTTTTCCCCATTTGTCATACCTTTCTGAACGAGAGCAGAGTACCCTGCGATGTAATCAATTCCAATTTCTTCAGCGGCTTTGTCCATTGCCGAAGCGATTTCAATGAACTCTTCTATGCCGAAAGAATCGAACGGGATGGATACCGGCGTTACGGAGACTCTTTTATTAGCGATCGAAATACCATATTTCCTTTCAATTTCTTTCGCATATTGTACGTGTTTTGATCCGTAACGTAATATTTTTTCATAAACTTTCTGTTTTGCTACCTGAGCATTTCTATCTGAACAATCCCTTAGGCTAATTCCGAGAGTTACGGTTCGGATATCGAAATGTTCGATCTCCGTCATTCTGATTGTTTCTAAAACTTCCTGAAAATCGTATGGCATTTTACCTGTTCCCGGCTATTATAATCTGTGCATAGCACGGAAAATATCTTCGTGCTGAATGTAAATTTTTATGTTTAGTTCTGTTGCAATTTGAAACATTCTCTCCTGGATGTCTTTAAGATCCTGCGAAGAATTAGTTATATCAACTATCATTATCATAGTGAAAAAATCGTCCATTATCTTTTGAGACAGGTCGTGAATGTCACAATTGCATACGCTGATTTCTTTTGTGATTGCAGATATAATTCCCGGTCTGTTAAGACCGAAAGCGGTCAGAATTATTTTACCGGTGGAATTGGAGCTGCCTTGATCCATCACTATTCTTTCAGCATTTGCATTTTCCACGGCCTTCGACACAACACTTTTAACTTTATCGGGAGAGGCATTCTCACCCAGCTCGCTGATTGCAATCAGCGCTAATTTTCTTAATTGCTCTTCTGAAAATTTCAAGGCTTAATTCCTTCGTAATTACTTAGCAAATATAATAAAGCGTTTTCACTGATGTTTAGATTTTTTTCTTCGGCAAATCTCCCCGCATTTTGAATATTGCCTCGGTAGAACCTGAGAAAGAGCAGGTCGCCGATCACCAATCCATCAAAAATACGATTTTCTGCAAAAGCATCAATCATATTATATCCCCAAAGAGCAGTCCACCCAAAAGAAGCTATACCGGAAAAGTAATTTCCTGAGTAAATCTGTCCGCTGCCGGGTATAATAAAGGACATAATTTTTACTAATTCTACCGAAAGCAACGATTCATTAACTCCCCTGCAATAACGTGAAAGCTCATGTCCGGGACTGATTTTATTAAATTCTTTTGCTGCTTCGAACCATTTATACTGATAAATATTGCCCCATCCTCTCCAATAATATAGTGAATCCATTGCCGGACCGTAAACTGTCTTTTTCTCAAGATCTGCAATAAGATTTTCAGCCGCTGTAAAGTCTCCAATTTTAAGAAGCACAGCATAAATCCTATAACTTATATCTGTCTCAATGGATGTTTCGATTTGAAGATCTAATGCCTTATTATAATAAGCCAGGCTTTTATGGTAAAATTTCCCGAACGAATATGAATCTCCAATATTTACAAGATACTTAACATGGTTTTTCTTATCCGGGTCAAAAAAAAGCAGCCTTTTGTATTCAGTGACAGCATCATAATATTTGGCGTTACGGAATAAACTGTCAGCTGAATTCTCAATTAATTTCAGACCCGTAAACTCCGGGCTTCCGCCTTCTCCGGCGAAAATATTCGTTAATAAAAGATGCGCTAATAAGTACGAGGCAACAAGAATTTTATTCATAGCCGGGAAATTCTGGCAATGGAAGAAAGAAATTATTATTCCGGAAAAAATTTCCAAGCTTTATTTTTAGATTGATCCGAACCGAAGCATTTGAAATCATTGCGGAATTGAAAGAGCCGTAGATGTTGCCGGCATAAAAATATGCTGCTAAAGCCCCGAATAAGTAACCTCTGAAATCATGTCCGGCGCCAAGATTGTCAATTGCGATATAAGTCAGGAGTCCGGTCACCACCAGAGATGTTAATCCATCCCCGGTCTCACCGGTATATATTTTTCCGGCTCCAGGGAGAATTGCAGAATAAATTGCGGCGCGCCAGGGGTCCTTATAAGTCAGCGATCTGCTCTCCGAATAAAGCGCTCTGATTGAATCCGCCAAGGGCGGCTCAAAAAGCTGAAAAAATTCAGTTGAATCGACGCTAGAAGGTCTTTCAATAAAATCGCCGTAAACTATCATCCTTTTTAAAAGATAAGGTTCGATGCCGGATGAATATAATGACTGCGATGAGTAGTATAAAAATCTCTCGGGCAGATTTAAAAGATACAGATTACGAAAAAACTCGATTTTTGCCTGATAATCCAATTCGCGATTAATAAAAAGACCAGTATAATAATCAATTGCTTCGCTGTATCTTCCTATCTTATAAAGGCTGTATGCAGCATTGAAAACGGCAGTGTCGTTTATACCCGAACTGATCACTTCTTTATATTCATAAAATGCTCTGAGATAATCTTTGTCAGCAAAGAGGTGATCTGCAAATCTCAGCCGGTTTTCGGGAGTAAAGTAATCTTCAGCGCTTATCTGGGCGTAATATGATGAAAAAGATATGAGCAGGAGCATCCAAAAACGTAAAGCCAAATCAGCGCTGCCTTTCCATTTGGTGAAAATAAAAGTGAGTCCGGGATTCAATCAGTATCCGGAAAATCTCCTGTGAATTATTAATCCTAAGATTGACCGGGTCGAGTATCTTACCTTTTTCTGAGAGTGTGTGAACCCCCGCTTTTTTGATCGGATTAAGGTCGCGCATAAACCGGTCAGAAAAACTGAGCGCGCCTTTTATCAGCCCTGCTTTGTCAACGGCTTCAACAAGAAAGAATGAACAACTTGGCTCGAAAGGGCAATTATCTCCATCGTAATCGGACCATACTAATTTATATGCTTTCTGAATATTTGATAGAATTCCCCTTTGCCCCCCGGATTTACTGGCGGCACTTTTCGCCGGATTTTCTGAGCCAGTCTCTACTGACCATCTGCTGGTTTCCGGTTGTGCGGACAAAGAGAAGGTTGAAATCAGCATAATAAATAAAATAAAAAGGGGAATAAGGCTTTTTGACATAATTCACTGCAAAAAATAAAAATAAGCAGTTAAATATATGAAAGATTGCCCAAAAGAGATCAGAGGGTGTATGTCTGCCCTATATTATCAATTACAATTTCCGGTGAGAATTGACTTGCGGAGGCAAGCAATCTCTGAATCGGTTCATGAAATGGTTCCTGTCCCTGGCGGAAAGTCATACAGTGAACCGGCACAAAACGTTTTGCTCCGATCCTGTGCGCCATATCGAGCGCTTCTTCAGGCGTGCAGTGATTTCTTTTCCATGGGTTATATGCTCCTATCGGCATAATAGCAACATCAATGCTTTTTCCTTTTAAAACATTCAATTTGTCAGTATAGGTTGTGTCTCCGCCAAAAAGAACAGTTTTTTTGTTGTAAGAGATTGTGTATGCGTTAAAACTTCTTCCATCCGACATATAACCACGCGAACGATCTTTTTCCCAGGGAAATCTCCAGCCAAAATGTTTGACTTCCAGCGCATCGATATCTATTCCAGAGACTTTTGCCGATTCACCCCAGTCGAGCACGGTCAGAGTTTTCCAGTTAAGATCGGAGATTACATCCGAAGTGAGATAAGCAGTAACAGCATCAATTTCTCCGGGATATTTTTCCGTAAAATATTTTAATGTCGGGAGGTCCATATGATCCATGTGTGCGTGAGAAAGAAGGATCAGATCAGGTTTTGGTACCCGGTCCGGACTGAGTGCGGGAGGAGTGATCCGTGAGGGTCCGATGCTTTGCCCCAGGAAATATACGCCTACTCTGTCAAAAAGCGCCGGATCGGTGAGCACCCATTTATCGAACATCTTAATTAACACTGTGGAATGACCAAGCCAGGCAATATTTAATTCCTCCTCGCCCCATAAATGCGGCGCAGGAATATGTTTTAATTCAACCGGGTAGGCTTTCACTTCACTCGTAAGGACCTTTGCCCCGAGAAAAGTACTTCCGGCAATAAATGCAGTGTTCTTAATAAATGTTCTTCTTTTCATCTCTTCAATCTTTTATTTCTATTAACGCACCAAATCATAAAAAAATTCAAATTAAGCTTATGCTTCAATTCAGAAAAATTTCCCCAATAATTATTTCGTCAAATTAATAGTAAAAGGATTTCACACGAATTATTTAACAGCAGGATAAAATTTCCGGGAAAGGATAATGTCACCCGGTTCCGGATCCGAAGCGGAGAAACTGATCGATTCCATTATCATGACTGCAGCCTTTTCTGCAAGCTGCATCGAACCGGAAAAAACTTCGCATATCTGTTCTCCCTTCCGGACGAATTGCCCTGTCTTTTTGTAAAAAATGATGCCGGCTGAAGGATCGATACTATCCTCTTTTTTAAATCTTCCGGCGCCTGCATGTAAAGCAGCCATACCTATACCGTAGGTATCCATATTGCTGATAAATCCCTCTTCGGGTGAATCACAGATAACAGATGCTGCAGCTTTGGGGTATCTCTCAGGCTGCCTCAGAAATTCAGTTTCGGCTCCCTGAAGAGCCGCTATTTCAATAAATTTTTCGAAAGCGCTGCCATCGGCAATAGTCCTTTCTGCAATCTTAATGCTCTCGGCTCCGGATGATGCAATGCCCGCGAGTTCAATCATTGAAGCGGCAAGCGATAACGAAAGTTCGCTCAGATCATTTTTTAACTCTCCGCGGAGTATTTTTATCGACTCAACAACTTCAAGCCAATTGCCGACATAATCGCCAAGCGGACGGTCCATATTTGTGATAAAACAATGAACATCAACTCCGAGTTTATTTGCTGTGAACGCGAGTGATTCGGCAAGTCGGGAAGCATCATGAAAATTTTTCATAAAAGCGCCGCTGCCGGTTTTTACATCCATTACAAGTCCGCTGATATCTTCAGCAAGTTTTTTGCTCATAATGCTTGCAGTGATAAGCGGAATTGATTCCACGGTTGCGGTTACATCTCTGAGAGCATAGAACAGTTTATCTGCAGGAGCTATTTCTTTTGTCTGACCAATAAGTACGGCGCCTGTTTTTTGAAGAATCTCAATTGCCCTCTCAACCGGAATATCGGTTCTGAATCCCGGGATTGACTCAAGTTTATCTAAAGTGCCGCCTGTGTGACCAAGACCCCTGCCCGAAATCATCGGAACTTTCACTCCAGCGGCAGCGGCAATCGGTGCAAGAATAAGCGAAGTTTTATCGCCGACACCTCCGGTGCTGTGTTTATCCACTTTTACCCCGTCAATCCGGCTCAGATCAAGCTTTGAACCGCTGTTGAGCATAGCCGAAGTGAGGTGTGCAGTCTCTTCTGTGTTCAGACCCTTAAGAAATGCTGCCATAAGGAAAGCAGATGCCTGATAATCAGGAATATCCCCGCTCGTATATCCCTGAACAATAAATTGAATTTCTCCGGCGCTAAGCTGCAGACCATCCCGTTTCTTTTTAATTATCTCAACAGCGTTCATGTGATTACATTCCTCAAATTAAGACTGACAGGTTTTGAAAATATTGAACAATTTCAATATACTATGTTTTCGAATAATTTTATTTATACAATTACAGAGGCGAAAATGTTTGATCAAAACTACAAATTTACATGCGTTGAACGCTTTCTAAGATACGTAAAATATGACACAAAGTCCGATGAGGAGTCCGCAACATTTCCCAGCGATCCAAAACAGCTTGTGCTTTCAAGAGATCTTGTGGAAGAATTAAAGGCTGTCGGGCTGAAAGATGCTGCTATTGATGAGCATGGATACGTTATGGCAACACTGCCTTCAAATACTCAAAAAAATGTTCCGGTGATTGGGTTTGTTGCTCATGTTGATACTTCTCCGGCGGTTTCCGGCAGAGATGTTAAACCTGTAATTCACAAAAACTATCAGGGCGGCGATATTGTGCTCCCGGCGGATAATTCCAAAGTTATCGAAGCTTCGAATAATCCGGAATTGAAGGATATGATCGGTTACGATATCATAACTTCGGACGGCACAACTCTTCTCGGCGCTGACGATAAAGCAGGAATAGCTGAAATAATTGATGCGATTAATTATCTTATCACGCACCCGGAAGTAAAACACGGAACAATAAAGGTCTGCTTTACGCCTGATGAAGAAGTCGGAAGAGGCACCGAGCATTTTGATGTTCAGAAATTCGGAGCCAAATATGCTTATACTATCGATGGCGGAACACGAGGTGAAATTGAGACCGAGACTTTCAGCGCAGACGGAGTTGTAATCAAATTTAAGGGAAAAAATGTTCACCCCGGTTACGCAAAAGGCAAAATGATAAATTCGCTTAAAATTGCTTCGAATTTTATGGAATCCCTACCAAAGGACAGGCTTTCACCTGAAACCACCGAGGGACGTGAAGGATATGTTCATTGCACACAGATAACGGGTAATGAAGATGAAACTGTTCTTAAATTTATCATCCGCGATTTTATTGACGAAAAACTGACAGAATTCGAAGATTATCTCAAAGATCTTGCAGAAAAAACAATTGCTAAATTTCCCGGCGCTCAGCTCGAATTCAAAGTGAATTTCCAGTACCGCAATATGAAAAATGTGCTTAAAGATCATCCGCACGTTGAAGATTATGCCGTTGAGGCACTGCAGAGGCTGAATATTAAACCTATCCAGAATCCTATCAGAGGCGGTACTGACGGATCCCGCTTAAGTTTTATGGGCTTGCCCACCCCTAACCTTTTTGCCGGCGGACATAATTTCCATGCTTATACCGAATATGTTGCGGTTCAGGATATGGAAATGGCAACAAAGCTGATAGTTACGCTTGCTCAGGTCTGGGAAGAAAAAGCTTAATTATTTTTACCGCCCCGGAACACCGCAGATTCTGATTCTTTATGCTTCTCTGCGGTGTTCTATGCGGGTTTTGTCTTAAATATTAAACTAATGTGAATAATTTGTTCCAATCACTCGGGCAAATGCCTTTCTTTAACATGCGAATACCGTGATATTACGAATCGTTGCGGGATATACATATAAAATTACAACTTATATTCCCGTTATATACAATAGGTATAGCGGGAAGTTATGCACAATAAAAACAGAGAGACCGCGTCAAACACAAAAAAGAATGTACAATGAAAAAAACAATTTTATTTATTACAGTTTTAATAACCATTTTGACTGGTTGTGGAAAAGATGATAATAGTAACAATTCAGATTCCTGTTATTCAAATACAAATGCACAGACTTTAGTTCATGACGGTCTTAATAGAGAATATATATTGTATATACCTAACTCCTATGATGGGACATCTGCTGTTCCATTAATGTTAAACTTTCATGGGTTTGGTGGTAGTGCAAGTGATTACATGCAAGATGCAGATATGCGCTCATTGGCAGAATCAGACACCTTTATTTTGGTCTATCCCCAAGGTAGTTGTTTAGATGGATCTTCTCACTGGAATGCTTGTCCAAATGGTGGAGATAATAAAAGCAATGCTGATGATTTTGGATTTGTTGAATCAATGATTAATGAGATTTCATCGCAATATAATATAGATATTGAAAGAATTTATGCTGCGGGGTACTCAAACGGTGGTATGATGGCATATGGACTTGCGAACTATAAAAGTGAATTAATTGCTGCGGTAGCCTCTGTTTCGGGCGTTATGTTAGATTGTGTTGGGCCGACAAGTCATCCAATGCCAGTGGTGCATCTTCACGGAACCTCTGATGGTGTTCTTCCCTATAATGGGAGTAGTGACTGGAACTCTGCCCAAAGCACATTGGACCATTGGATTAATTTCAATAATACAGTTTTAACCCCAACCGTAACAAGTGACAACAATATTGAACATTATGTTTATGATCAAGGAGATAGCTCAGTTTCTGTTGAGCATTACAAATATATTGGTGGAGACCATGTTTGGTTTAGCGCAAATTTTCAAGGTCAGAACACATCTGAATTGGTTTGGAATTTTGTGTCACGATATAACATAAATGGATTGAGATAAAGAATAAAAGTGCATAACAATGTATATAAAAAATAGGCGAGTTTGTGCTGAAATCAAAGTTTTTGGTTCGTATCAGACTTTGTGCTGAACCGAAAGTTTCGTGCTTCGTAATCGCCTACTTTTCATATACTAAACGTTATGTGCAAGCGGAGAAAAGACAACGACACAGCAAATTGACAATGAAAATTGAATATTAAACTTGGAATGAAAAACGAAACTGACAGACAAATAACCCGACCTGTCTGCCGACCAGGCAGGCACTCATTGCCGACCCGAATGTGTTTTAATTTTTTTTACCCACCGCACAGAAATTTTGAAATTCTTCCGACCCACATTGCACACATTGGCAAGTCGCACGAGCCAACGCTGATACCAAAGCTTTGTCAAAGAGTGCAATCTTGCCGACACACAAAGAAGTACTTTATTTACAATTCTGATTAAACCAAAAGCAATATGCTATTAGATAATAAAACCAAGACAGAAGACAGCGAATTTTACAAAGTATTCGACTTCATTAAAAACTATACAGAAAAAGGCGGACTTGACATTGTTACCGGATTTTTTTCGATTTATGCTTTGGCATTAATGAAGGATGATGTAAATCAAGCTGAGAAATTCAGGCTGATTTTGGGAAACCTTATGCAAGAAGAATCTCAACTAAACAAAACTATTGACTTGCTTAATGGAGACCCAAGTATTACAAGTACATTTACTTTAAGTGCTTCGGCTCAAAAAGCAGTTGAATTTTTGAAACAGGAAAAAGTTTTAGTTAAAACAATTCAAAGGAATTTCTGTCACGCAAAGGCATACATCTATAACGACAAAGACACAAGAAAAAACTTTCATATAATTGGCAGCTCTAACTTGACAGATGCCGGACTTGGAATTAAAGACAGTAGCAATATTGAATTAAACACCGCTTCAACAGGTAACGACAACGATTATAAGGAAATAAAAAAATGGTTCAAACATCAATGGGATAATATTGCACAGGAAAAAATTGAGCTTCCTGATAAATCTAAAGTTGATGTAAAAAAACATTTGATAGAACTTATTACAAACCTTTGGAAACCTTGGGAGCCAATTGATTTATATTATAAAGTCCTTTACGAATTATTCAAAGACGATTTACTTGCCCTTTCGACTGATGCCGAATTTAAACGTGAAATTGCACATTTAGAGGAAACAATTATTTATAAAACTTTATTCCCTTACCAACAAAAAGGTGCAATCAGTCTGATTAAAATGCTTCAAAAGTTTAACGGAGCAATTCTTGCCGATGCAGTTGGTTTGGGTAAAACCTGGACTGCTTTGGCTGTAATGAAATATTTTGAAACCAAAGGATATACAGTAGTTTTATTTTGCCCTAAAAAGCTACGGATTAATTGGGAGCAATACCAATCTCACCGAGGTTCAAGGTTTGAAAAAGATGAGCTTGAATACTTTGTCAGAAACCATACTGACCTGCAAGACGAAAGACTATCTACCGGTTATCCTGACTTCCCACTTATTAAGATTCAAAGGAAACAAAAACTGCTTATCGTTATTGATGAAAGCCACAATTTACGGAATGACAAATCTTCTCGTTACAAATTTTTAGTTGATAATGTTTTAATGCCCGAAAGGATTAAACGAGATGTAAAGGTTTTGCACCTGTCAGCAACACCCATCAACAACAAATTGATGGACATTAGGAATCAGTTTAAATTGATGACCAAAGGACAAGATGATGGTTTTAAGGAAACTGATTTGGAAATTGAAAGTTTGGAAAATATTTTCCGGAATGCTCAAAAGGATTTTGGAGAATGGACAAGTCTTGACAATAGAAAAATTGCTGACTTTATAAGTAAACTTCCTTTAAAATTTGAGAAATTAACGGATGCTCTCATTGTTGCAAGAACGAGAAAACTAATTGAAAGCGAGTTTGGGGAAATGAATTTCCCGAAAAAAGGAGACCCAATAAACAACTATATCACGCCTGACAAGATTGGGAACTTAAAATCATTTGACGATATACTGAATTCTTTGCGGGTAAACCTGACTGCTTATCGCCCATCGGAATACATCAAAGACTTGAAAATTGAAAGTGTTTTGGAAAACCCGAAACAACGTGAAAAGTTTTTGGTCAAAATGATGTATATCCTATTAATGAAGCGACTTGAATCAAGCTGGTATTCATTCAAACTTACAGTTGAAAATATCTTGAACCATCACACGAATGCTTTAGAAAAGGTAGAGAAATTCATTAAGACGAAACAAGATACAACCATTGAAAGCGAACTAACTGGCGAAGAACAGGAAGAAATTGAAGAAACAGCAGCAGAGATTGATGGAGAAAACGAAGAGCCAATTACACTTGGAAAGAAGAATCCAATTGCATTATCATCAATAACTAAGATTGACCTTTTCAAAAAGCATCTTGAAGCAGACATTGTAAAACTTAAAAAGCTAAAGGAAAACCTTGATAATTTTGAAAAGGATTTCAATGAGAAAAAGACCAACGACCCGAAATTAGATAAACTCATTGAACACATAAAAACAAAACAAAAGGGAGAAAACAAAAAAATATTAATTTTTACCGTATTCAAAGACACTGCAAAATTCTTATACGATAAACTGAAAGAAAATAAAATTGCTAACCTTGCCTATGTTTCCGGCTCAATCAGTGAAACAATAGACGGTTATACAGGCGAAAAATTTGAAATCATACTTGAACGATTTGCCCCTTTCACCAAACTCTACAACGAAAAAGAATGGAGTGAACTTTACGAAAAGGCAAATCTTGGAGATGAATTTAAGGAGGGAGATAAATGGAAAGTATCTTATGAAAAGTGGCTTGAAATTATTAGAAAACACGATAAAAATACTCTAAAAAAAATTGAAGCTCCAATTAATATTCTTATTGCAACCGATTGTTTAAGCGAAGGACAGAACTTGCAGGACTGCGACACAGTTGTTAATTACGATATTCACTGGAATCCGGTTCGCCTGATACAACGAATGGGGCGTATTGACCGACTTGGTTCTCCGAATAAATTAATTTACGGAATAAATTTTTGGCCCGGGAAAAATTATGAAGATTATTTACGATTGAAATCAAGAGTTGAAAACCGTATGGCTTTGATGAGTGTTGTTGGTACTGAACTGGACGACAATCTTACACCGGAATTTCAGAAAATGGTTGAAGACAATCCTTTGTTGCCAAAACAAGCTCAAAAAATGCTTGACCAGTTACAGATAACTTGGGATGATATAGAAGTAAACGATGAAACACTTGGCTTAAATGACTTGTCGCTTGAGCAATTCAGGCAGGAATTGTTTGAGTTTTTCAAAAAGAATGAGGAGTTTTTCAAGCAAATTCCAAATGGCGTTTTTACAGGTTTCAAATTTAAACCAAACAAAAAATGGAAGGAGTTACCCGATAGCGTTGTAGCTGTACTTGGTTATCCAAAACGACCTGATGAAGTTACAAACCACGTTTACGAGGAAATTCATCTACTGCATCAATCTTTTGATGATAAAGGTAAAGGCGTTTTATTAAACAACAATCAGGAAATTCTTGCTTTGTTGCGACATCACAAACTGGAAATTCGATATGTGCCAAAGCAAATTGAAAATTCCGATAAAGACATTATTCAAAAATTATCCGACTCTGTTTCCCATTGGGTTAAATCGCAAGCAATACCTGTAGCCGTGAACCAAATTCAGAATATGTTTACTGGCGACATAACACCAAAGAAAATTTCACCGGAACAAAAGAAACTTGAAGATAAGTTTAAACTTGAAAATTTTGATTTAATAAACTGGTTTGTAATATCAAATAAGTAAACTTAATATGGCACAAAAAAGGAAAATAAAAGTCATACAAACTGAGATAACCATAATTTTTAAAGACAATATTGACTACATCAGTTTAACTGATATGACAATGAATTTTAATGAAGGCAGCGGGCTGATCGGTAAGTGGATTACTAACAAAAACACATTGGAATACCTTGGTACATGGGAAAAAATCAATAACCCTGATTTTAATTACCCCGAATTCGGGGTAATTGAAAATGAGGCTGGCGTTAACCGTTTCATTATGTCTGTCGGGCAATGGATTGAAAGAACAAATTCAATAGGAATGTTAGTAAAACAGGGAAGATATGGTGGAACATTCGCCCATAAAGATATTGCTTTTCACTTTGCAATGTGGCTTAGTCCGGAGTTTCAGATCTATTTGGTTAATGAATTCCAACGACTTAAAGCAGACGAAAATGACCGTCTAAAACTTGAATGGAATCTGCAACGAACTTTAGCCAAAGTAAATTATCGAATACATACCGATGCAATTAAAGAAAATCTTATCCCAAAAGAACTTTCAAAAACTGAAATACAATTTGTATATGCCGATGAAGCCGATATGTTGAATATGGCTTTGTTTGGAATAACTGCCAAACAATGGCGCGATGCAAATCCTGATACGGAAGGAAATATAAGAGACTATGCAACTATAGAACAACTGGTAGTATTATCAAATTTAGAAAGCGTTAATGCCGTTTTGATTCATCAGGGTTTATCTCAACCCGAACGATTAAAACAACTTAATAAAACTGCTATTCAGCAAATGAAATCCCTTGTTAACAATTTAAATGTAAGAAAATTAAAATAGTTGAATTATGAATCTAAATATATTCAATACTAATAATCTTTTTGAAGCAGCAACTAATCTTTTTCAGCAATTAGGTATTAAACTCAATTCAAATACTGCTGAAGCATTGCCTACAAAGGATTTATTGAAAAGCTTTTACAAAGATAACGAGGTTTTTAATTCTATTAAAAGTACCTATTTTATTGGTATTATTGACGATTCGGTGTTTCAGGCAACCGGAATGCCTGCCCGTTCCGCAGGCGGGTTTGATGTAAATTACAGCATAAAAGAAGCATTGCAACAAGGCGATAAAAACTACGATGGGCTTATGCTTTTCGCTTTGGAACTGACGAAGAAACCGACACGAACTGAAATATCTGAAATTACAAGGGCATTTAACCGCATAAGCCAAAAAATGCCGGTAGCGTTGGTATTAAAATATGCTATAGAAAAAGAAGCAGTCATTTCAATTGCTATAAGTGAACGATTCAAATATCTGCAAAACTGGAGGCAAGGAGAAAAAGCAGGTAAAGTTATTATCCTGAGAGATATTTTCACGAGCAACACACACGCAGGGCATAAACGTATATTGCTTGATCTTGTGAAACCGGCAGGAGTTACAAACTATGCACAGCTTCACGCACAATGGTTAGAAGTGCTTGATGTAAACATTCTGAACAAAAAATTCTTTCAGGAGCTTGCCAACTGGTATTTCTGGGCAATGGATAAAGTGCAATTTCCTGACGATATTGAGAAAAAGAAAGATGTACGAAACGCCACAAACCTGATTCGCCTTATTACTCGGGTAATTTTTATATGGTTCATCAAAGAGAAACACCTTGTTCCGGCTTCATTGTTCAATGAAAAATATCTTGAAGATATTTTAAAGGATTTTCAGAAAAACAAAAAGTCATGCAATTATTATCAGGCAATCCTGCAAAACTTGTTTTTTGGTACGCTTAATCAAAAAATGGATGAAAGAGATTTTGCAGAAGACCACAATCGTACAAACAAACTTGACCAAGGTATAAAAAACAAATATCGCTATCCGGATAAATTCAATATTTCCAAAAAAGAGATTATTGATTTATTCAAAGACATCCCATTTCTGAATGGTGGTTTGTTCGATTGCCTTGATAAGTTTGATGAAGAAAAACTTGAAAAGGGAAAGAAAGAACAAATATTTGTTGATGGGTTTACCCGCCTTGATGGCAAACAAGCCATTGTCCCCGATTATTTGTTTTTTGGAGAAGAGGTTGAAGTTGATTTAACAGAGTATTACGACCCAGAAGCGAAAAAGCCAATTATTAAAAAAGTAAATGGATTGTTTCATATTCTAAATAGTTTCAAATTTACAGTAGCTGAAAACACACCAATAGAAGAAGAAATTGCCCTTGACCCTGAATTGTTGGGCAAAGTGTTTGAAAACCTGCTGGCAAGTTATAACCCCGAAACTAAAACAACTGCACGAAAACAAACCGGAAGCTTTTATACGCTCCGTGAGATTGTCAATTATATGGTTGATGAATCATTGATTGAATACCTGAAAAGTGTCGTGAGCATCCCTGCTCACGAATTAAATCAAAAGCAAGATGCTTTTGAAACCTTTGAAACTTTTTTCAATCCCCACAACGAGATACAAGTTCACATTGGAAATCTTCCACATTGGCAGCAGGAAAATGTATGGTACTTTGTAACATTCAGGTTAGCCGATTCTATCCCTGCCGAAGTTGCTGAACAAATTAAAGCAGAAAGGGAAATCTGGCTTAAAAATAACAAAAAGAATGAAAAAGGTGAATACACAAAAGAACAGATAAAAGAATACTACCACCTTTTTTCCGACAGAATAGAACAGCTTCTGAATAACGGCAGGGGCAGTTGTGTCCTTAAAAATCCTGACATTTCTAAAATTGTTGCGGATGCTTTGAATCATTTTAATAATCAAAGATATGTGTTAGATGAATGGGTAATAATGCCTAATCATGTGCATATTCTTTTCAAACCTTTAGGTGAGAATAAGCTACCTGATATTCTCCATTCGTGGAAATCTTTTACAGCCAATGAAATTAATAAGGTAACCGGCAATAAAGGTCAGTTATGGATGCACGAATCTTATGACCATATTGTAGGAAATGAAAATGCTTTACATGCAATAAGAAATTATATCAGACAAAATCCTGTGAAGGCTAATTTGAAGGAGGGAGAGTATTTATTAAGCAGAAGCAGGGATGCTTCTGATACACTGACCAAAAGCAGGGATGCTTCCGGAACTTTTGAGGCTCGTTTGAGGGATTTGTTTTCATACAATGACGAAGGCAATCCTCTTAATTCAAAAGAAACCGATGAACTTATTGAGGCAATAAATAATGCGAAAATACTTGATCCTGCCTGCGGTTCGGGTGCTTTCCCGATGGGTGTTTTACATAAAATGGTGCATTTACTCCAAAAACTCGACCCCGGTAATGTGAAATGGAAAGCACAACAAAAAGAAAAAATCATTGGAAATCAGATTAAAGAACTCGAAAAAGATAAAAAAGCCATAGCCGGTTTAAGCGATAAAGCTGTTCGCGAAAAAGCGATTCAGGCGGTGGATGAACGTTTGAAAGAAATTGATGAAATTTTTGAAAGTAAAAACAATTTTGACGACTACGCCCGTAAACTCTACCTCATTGAAAACTGCATTTATGGCATAGACATACAGCCCATTGCCGTTCAGATTTCAAAACTCCGCTTCTTTATTTCATTGATAATTGACCAAAAAGTACATCCATCATCTTTGATGGATGAAAATAAAAACCCAGCATCCCTATTGGATGGTAAACCGAAAGAAAACAGAGGTATCCGCCCATTACCAAACCTTGAAACGAAGTTTGTGGCAGCCAATACGCTGATAAGTTTGGAAATACCAACAACCGATTTATTTTCTGAAAACAACCCCATTAAACTTTTGCAAGAGCAACTTAAAGCCACACGACACGAATATTTTAATGCGAAAACAAGAAAAGACAAGCTTCATTTACAACAGCAGGATAAAGAACTTCGCAAAAAAATTGCGGCTCAGATAAGCGATACCTTAATAAACAAAAAACAAGAAGAAATCAAAAGCCTCGAAAAGCAATTATCCGATGCAAAAAAGAAACTGGTTCAAATAGAAACCGGACCCGAACAAAAGGAAAGCTTTGAAAGCACAAATATTTTCGGTGAAACTGAAACCACAGTTATTGATAAAAAGAAAGAAAAAATAAAAGCCCAGAAAAGCACTATTTCATTTATTGAAAAACAAATAAACTCAATGAAAGCAGCCGATAACAAAGATGCCATACAAAAAGTTGCCCAACAGATTTCATCTTTCGACCCTTACGACCAAAACCACTTTGCCAACTGGTTTGAACCCGAATGGATGTTTGGATTAGTGCCACAAAATGGCGATACCGGTGTTTTTGATATTGTGATTGGAAATCCGCCTTATATTAGAAAAACACAATTAAATGATGTTTTTAAAAAATACATAGATGATCATTATTTTTCTGCATACAAGCAATATGATATCTATATTTTCTTTAATGAATTTTCATTAAATATTTTAAAAGTTAATGGTGTTTTTACCTTTATTCAACCCAACAAATTTTTATCCGCTGAATATGGTAATAAACTTTGCTGTTTATTAAAGAATAATACAACCATCTTGTTAATCTGGAATGTGTCTTTAGATGGCGTGTTTGAAGCGTCAGTATATCCATATGTATATCTATTTAAGAAAAAATCAATTAACAATAAAATAACTTCAAAGACTTTTAATCTTTTAGAATACGCAGTAAAACTAATAGGATTTGATAACTTTAAAACTTCATATTCAATAATAAATAAAATTCAATCTAAATCAATACTAATTAAAGAGGTTGCCAAAACAATAAAAAGAGGCTTAGCGAATACTAAAGTTAATTTTTACGACAGAGGAAAATATAGTGGCATAAAATCCACTCAAATAAATAAAGCATATATTAAACCAATTGCTAACACAAAATTTAATTATGTTGTAAAATCTGAAGAAAAAGCTAAAGAAATTGAGTTTTCTAAAAAATTATTCCTCTTGCCCCGAACCGTTTTAAAAATAAGAGCAACTTATAAAGATAAAACCGACCACATTTTAGATAGGATATATTATTTTGAAAATAATAATATGAACTATGATGACGATTTTATTCTTGGAATATTAAATTCAAAACTTACAACTTATTACTATGAACAATTATATGGAAGTACTAAAATTGGCGGTGGTTATATAGACTTAAAGGGAAATCAGATTGAAAATTTACCAATTCCAAAAATTTCTAAGCACGAGCAACAATCAATTTCTTTAATTGTGAAAGAAATTATCAAAAAACCTAATGCAAACTCTTCAAAACTTGAAAAGCAAATAGACGATTTGGTTTACAAGCTATATGATTTAACAGAAGAAGAAATAAAAATAATTGAAGGCAATGAATAGCTCAGGCAGCAGCCACACATCCCGATTTTTATCGGGATCAAGCCCCACAAGCCCAAGCTCAAACCAAAGCTTGCCAAAGAGTGTGTCTGCCCCAACCCAGAGAGAATTTCAAAATTTTTCTCCCCCTCTTTAAAGAAAAAATTAAAACACGCCAATCCGCCAGCAGTCGGACAGGCACACGGCGACACAGACAGAAAAGAAAATGAAACGAATGACAAGAATTTACATTTTCCTTATAGGATTTTCAATTTAAGTTCCTGCAAAGTATCTAAATACGAATACGCTTTTATTTCTGACAGGGGCGGTAATCTGGATGTTTATATTTCAACTTCGGGTGACCAGCCGCTTAATATTACCAACGACAAATATGTTGACTACGGAATCAAATGGAGCCCGGACGGAAATTTCATCCTTTTCGCTAAACACGTAAACAAACAATACGACCTTTTTTTCCAATTTAAGCAGTATAATTTATACAATGAGCCTGGATGGCAGCTACATCACACAATTAACTTCCGACACATTAGATAACAGATAGCCACGCTGGACTCCGGCCGGAATATATTGCCTGTACCCGTGCAGCAGAAAATTCTGACATTTGGCTGATGGAGAAAAACGTAGAAAATAAAAGGCAATATGTTACATCATCAAAACGTGACGAAATACTTGAATTTAAACCGACGAGAAAGGAAAACGCCGAATAACAGTCGTCTAACTCAATGGCGGGTGAAGTTATAAATCGAAGGGAAGCGCCGGGAATCCGCCGCTGTTCCAAGCCGCAAACTGTTGGGCGGCATTAGTAACCTCAGGCAACATTGCCACATCCCTTCGGTATCTTATTCTTTTCCGATACTATTTTCCTGCTACACACAATAATAACGGCAAATAACAATGTGTTTAATGCATTGCTCATGTAGTCCTGAGATTTATAATAATTTTGATCATTTCCGCATTTTATCAGTTTTTGTTAGAGCCGCGCCTTATGTACTAAACTTTACAGAAAAGGCGGACAATATTTGCACAGTTCAATAATTCTATTATAATAGATCAAAATAATATCAATCACAGAATTTTTTGCAGAATAAACTGGCTAAGGAATGAGCATCATAGATATAATTATTTTTATTGTTTACTTCGCTTTAATGTTAAGTGTAGGTGTTTATTTTTATATCAAAAACAAAAACATTGAGGATTACTATGTTGGCGGACGCTCAATGGGCAGCTGGCATATTGGATTATCTGTTGTTGCTACTGATGTTGGGGGCGGATTTTCCATTGGTTTGGGAGGTTTAGGTTTTGCAATAGGAATAGCTGGTTCCTGGATGCTTTTTACCGGCTTAATCGGTGCATGGATAAGTGCAGTATTGCTGATTCCAACAATCAGCAGACTTTCAGCAAAACACAAGTTCTATACTTTTCCTCAAATATTCGAACATTTTTATAACAGTAAAGTTGCTTTTATTGCAGGAATTATTTCGGCTGTTGGTTATATAGGTTTTACAAGCTCTCAACTTCTGGCAGGCGCCAAATTAGCATCGGCAACTTTTATTGAAATTGATTTACAAACCGCTTTAATAATTATGGGTGCAATTGCTGTCGTTTATACCGGAATCGGAGGCTTAAAAGCTGTCATTTACACGGACACAATACAATGGATTATTTTAATGGCGGGTTTGATACTTGTCGGTATTCCATTTGCCTATGTGGGAATTGGAGGAATGGAGGCTATTAAATCGACACTTGGCCCCGAATTTTTATCAATTACAAATGTGAGATGGCAGGATATTGTAAATTGGTCGGTAACTATCATTCCAATCTGGTTTGTTGGTATGACATTATATCAGAGAATTTATGCTTCAAAAAACGAGAAACAAGCTAAAAAAGCATGGTTTATTGCGGGCTTGTTCGAGTGGCCGTTAATGTCATTTATGGGTGTTACATTGGGTTTATTCTCTCGTGTTGCTTTTGAAAATAATATGTTTGCTGAGTTAGGCTATGCAGCCGGAACTGCGTTAGATGCGGAAATGGGTTTACCGATATTGCTAAACACCATATTGCCGGCCGGATTGATGGGGCTGATGATCTCAGCCTACTTTTCGGCTATTCTTTCAACTGCAGACAGTTGTTTAATGGCAGCTTCCGGCAATGTTCAAACAGATTTATTTGATAAACTTTTTAATTTTAATGGAAACACTAAATCCCGACTCCTCTTTTCTCAGGTGATAACATTAGTTATCGGGATATTTGCTTTGTTTTTAGCTTCGTATATGACAAATGTTCTAAGATTGATGTTGTACTCGTATGCATTTATGGTCTCAGGTTTATTTGTGCCTGTGTTAGCGGCATTATTCACGAAAAAACCTGATTCAGGTGCTGCAATAGCAGCTATGTTAGCCGGTGGTGTAACTACGGTCAGTTTGGTTGTGTCAAACTTACCGCTGCCGTTTGATTTAGATGCTAATGTTTTTGGAATTACAAGTTCGTTTGTTATATACGCAATTGTTAGTAAGTTAAAATGAACGACGAATTAATAAAATTTAGACATTTATTACATCAATGCCCGAAATTGGTTAATGATGAGATTGAGACTTCAAAACGCATTTCCAATTTTATGGATAATTACAAGCCTGATAAAGTTATTTATATTTCTAAAACGGGAAAATTATTTGTTTTTGATAGTAAAGAAGTTGTGTCAACAACTGTTTTTAGAGCAGATAATTCTGGAGATTATGAGGCAGGAAAAATTGGGAATTAGTATTGAATACTCGGAGGTTTTTCCGGCTTTATTTAATAATGAAGAGTGTCTAAATTTAATAAAGCAATCTGCACAGTTAAACAAATATGATTTTGTAGAGATAGAAAGACTATTTAAATGGTCAGAAGATTTTGGATATTATACTGAAAAAAACAATGCAGGGTTTTTCGGTTTAGTTTCTGGTAAAAATTATGCTGCACTCAATAATCCGGATTTTGATTTCCTGACCAGATAATTGAAACAGGAATAAACCTGTTTTATGAAACATAGAAATTAATATACACAGATGGCGGCAAAGTCGCCGATGATTGCTGTCGGATTTTGGCGATAGTAAAAAATTTTTGTTATAATAAGCCGGGATTTAAGCAGCAATACTATAAGGAGAAAAAATGTTACAAATTGAAAGAATTAACAAAAGCAATGAATTTACAAGAATAAGCAGAGAAGAATTTGTAAATTTCTTATTCACCCATCTTGATAAATTTGGAGACCCTAAAGAACATATTAATAAGTGCCTGGATTATGCTTTCTCAGAAAACACTGCAGAAGGCGGCTTTGCATTAGCAGCTTATTACGAGGAGAAATTAGTTGGAGCATTAATTATGAACAACACTGGTATGAGCGGGTATATTCCTGAAAACATTCTTGTTTATATCGCTGTTGATTCATCCTACCGGGGGAAAGGTATCGGACGGCAAATTGTAGAACGCTCGTTTAAAGAAGCTAAAGGAAATATTAAATTACACGTGGAATACGATAATCCTGCAAAACGATTATACGAACGATTAGGATTTACGACAAAATATGCTGAAATGAGATATGAGAACAAATAAAACAGAAAATTCAATTACAAAAAAATAAAATGGCTGAATTACAAATAAATATTGCTAAGATAAAAAAGAATATTAGTGTGCTGAGTAGTTATTTAAAAGCAAATAATATTAAGTGGAGTTTAATAACCAAAGTTTTTTCAGGAGATAAAGAGTTTATGAAACTAATACTGACTCCTGAAATAATTAAAGATATTCATTCAGTTGGAGACTCCCGTTTATCAAGCTTAAAAAAATTAAAAGAACTAAATGGTGCACTGAAGACAATTTATATAAAACCACCGCCACAGGCTTATGTAGATGATGTAGTAAAATATGCTGATATATCATTAAACTCATCATTTCAAACAATTACTGCACTGAATAAATCGGCAAAAACACAAAATAAAATCCATGAAATTATTATAATGGTTGAACTTGGCGAGTTAAGAGAAGGCGTAAATAGAGATGACTTATCAAGTTTTTATGAAAAAGTATTTGATTTGTCAAACATTAAAGTTGTCGGGCTGGGCAGTAATTTAGGTTGTATGTATGGTGTTGAGCCAACTTACGATAAACTTATGCAATTAAATTTTTATAAAGAGCTTATTGAGGCAAAATACGGCGGAAAGTTAGACCTTGTTTCAGGCGGCAGTTCAATAACGCTTCCTTTAATAGAAAATGGTACTATTCCTAAAGATATTAATCATTTTAGAATTGGAGAGGCTGTTTTTTTTGGTACGAGTCCCTTAAAAAATGAAAGGTTTCTGGATTTATCCATAGATATTTTTAATTTCTACTCACAAATTATTGAATTGGAAGAAAAAGATATTGTTCCGGACGGAATAATAAACAATGCAAGCATTGGACATTCTGCGGATTTTAAAGAAGACGACATCGGACAATCTACATATAAAGCAATTTTGGATTTTGGACTTTTAGATGTTGATAGACAAGGATTAGAGGTTGATGATAAAGACATTAAATTTGTTGGTATTACTTCAGATATGACTGTGATTGATATTGGAGATAATAAAAATGATAAAGGAGAAATAAAATATCGTGTTGGAGATATGCTTTGTTTAGAGCCAAACTACATAGCAGTTGCCAGGCTATTAAACTCTAAATTTATTGAAAAAAAATTTATTACTTAGCACGTGGAAATTAAAAAAGCTACTAACAGAATACAGAATTATTTTTGCAGATGTTTCACCTTTTAATTTCAACGGAAAAAATGTTTGTAATTGGGTTTAACGGCAAATGATTCAGAATTAAAAACATCAAAGTATTAATACAAAGCTTTTGTCAGATTCAAGCAATAATAAAATTGATAAACACGAAAAACAAATAGCTCTTGGCAGTTGTGGAAAAAACAGTTATTTCTGAACTAATAAATAGAGCGCTACTCATTGATTCAAAAACAATACTGGCTATGGCGATTACAGCCCGAGAATTTTTCTTAAACAAGTTATTGACGCCCAAAAATTTTGTTCACTTTTGGGGAATCTGGTAAAAATTTCTATAAAAAATAAAAGTTGGAGGTATAATAAAAAAGGTGAAATTTTTGCACTGATTGGCAACCCGAAAGCAAACGACAATTTTTCGCCACACCTGCATTCTCAATATTTTTTAGATTTAATAGGAATCAGGGTAATTACCCCGGCGTTTCATCAAAAGCTGACAAAGATAAAGTGTTTAAGATTTGTCCTGATCCTTTACCGATGTTCAATCATTCACTGAATATATAAATAAAAATGGCAAGTACATCAAAAATTACAATAAAGTCAGATGCAATTAAACAAAATGTAAATTTTGTTAAATCTCTTATAGGCACTTCAACCATACTATCGGCTGTAATAAAAGGCAATGCTTATGGTCATGGAATACCGGTAATGGTTAAAACATTCGAAAGCGCAGGCATCAATCATTTTTCGGTGTATTCATCTCCGGAAGCAAAAGATGCTTTTAAGGCAAAATCGTCAAATTCAACCATTATGATAATGGGAATTATTTGTGTGAATGATTATCAGTGGGTTGTTGAGAATAATATCGAGTTCTATGTTTCAACCTTAGATGTGTTGGAAAAAGCGATACATTATTCAAAAAAAGCAGGCGTAAAATCACATATTCATATTGATGTTGAAACCGGAATGAACAGAACCGGTATAGTTTTTGAAAATTTGAAAAAAGTTGTATCAGTAATTAATTCAAATATAGATTGTTTGGAAATAATTGGAATAACGTCACATTTTGCTGGAGCTGAAAGTATTGCCAATCATATTAGAATAAAAAAACAATTTTCTGTTTTTAAGAAAAGAGTAAAATACTTTGAAAAAAACAATATAATTCCAAGAATATTACATATTGCAAGTTCTGCCGCCACAATTAACTATCCGGATTCACGTTTAGATTTGGTAAGAGTTGGTATCCTTCTTTATGGTTATTGGCCGACAAAGGAAACATTTATACATTATATTCACAGGCGAAAGGATAAGTCTGATCCTATCAAAAGAGCAATGACATGGTGTTCAAATGTAATTTTAATTAAGGTTATTCCGGAAAGTGAATTTATTGGTTACGGTCTTAGTTTTCAAGCACAACACCAAATGAAAATTATGATCGTACCTGTCGGTTATTCAAATGGATACAGCCGATCGTTGAGTAATTTGGGACATGTTATTGTTAAAGGGCGCAAAGCTCCTATTGTTGGAAGTGTAAATATGAATATGATTATCTGCGATATTACAAATATTGAAAATGTGCAGATAGGAGATGAAGTTGTTTTAATTGGGAAACAAGGTGATCAGGAAATATCTTTTTCTTCGTTCGCAGAAATGAATAATTCATTAAATTATGAAATTTTAGCGCGTTTACCGGAAAATATCCAGCGTTGCTTAGACGATAAATAAAACCCTGCCCGGAACAAACCAATTAAAAATAAGGCATTTCACTATTGATTTTACGGCTTGTGGCAATTTGAACTCCATCTCATATGGAATAATTACTCTTCCCAAACACCAGCATTTTTATAGCCAGCTATCGAACCCAATTCAGGACTTCCATAATAAGCACAGTGCAATTTTATATCAAAACAACAATGTTTCCTTGAAATGCAGCCTTTTACATTAAATGAAAATTGGACTGAAAACATTGCGAAAAAATTATTTAACATAAGTAAAGTTCAGGCAAACCTGTATCCGGTAAGGAATACAAATTCCCTTATAAATAGATTGCAGAAAGCGGGTAATGAAATGCCGTCTTTATATGATAGGCATAAAAACAGATAAAAATGAGAAATCAAATATTAAAAGGAACCGTTAACTTGAGCCGGAAAAATATGAGGTGTAGAAAATGCATCAGGATTTAATGACATTCCGGATGTTGTGTTAGTATTGTCACTATTCAATTCATTTTAAATCTGACAAACCCCAATTCATTGCCGACTAATTAAAAATGGAGTTGCCCCGAAATTCAGCGAACATATTACAGTTCGTAGCATTACTTATGCAAAGAAAACAGTCTCTCCTGTTTCTTAGGAAAATTTATCCGCACTGATTAATAATAATCCACTTCACTCCCGGTTTTTAGTAGAATCATTACGAAATGGGTTAATCCGTATTTCAGGCATTGATGCTGAAGTATATGTTATTCCGGTTATTAAGCAGTTATTGAATTACGCGGCGGGTTTTTTTTGTTAATAAGCCCGAATTATTAAAAAAATATTTGCTTCTTAATCGTAAAATTTTTTATTTTAAAATATAGATAGCAGTATCTTTTATAATGGACATCTTGTCTTAATTAATATAGATAAATATTAGTCTAACCTATTAATAAGTAGGGGAAATTATGTCTTTACGTAGATCGCTTTTTATCAGTATGGCTGTTATCTTTTTCTTTGCATCATCATCTCGGATAATTTCACAAAACAACTCTCAAAAAGCTGAATTAACAAAACAGCGTGGAATACTCACACCAAGTTCGGAAATTTTGCTGATTGATTCTTTCACCGACGGCGACCTTACAACGGATCCTGCCTGGAATGGTGACCGAACTGCATTTCAGATCGTTACCGACAGCGACGTAAGTACCGGAGCAACAGGTTCTTATACACTTCGATTAAATGCTCCGGCGAGTTCCCAGACAGAATACCTAAGCACTCAGATCACCTCAATGGCTTCAACTGATGGACATAGCTGGTCTTTCTGGATAGGCAGAAGAAGTTTGGCATATTCATCTACCAATAATGTCAGAATATGGCTCTGGGCAAATGCAAGTAATTTAGAATCGTCAACAGTTGACGGATATGCAGTACTTATCGGAGATAATACCGATAACGATGAAATCCGGCTTTCTAAGATTGATAATGGAACTCTCACACATCTGATATTAAGTTCTACTTCAATTACAAACGATTTAACTGATATAGGCATTTTAATCAGGGTGACCAGAACAAATGACGGTGTCTGGAATTTATACAGTTCAGCCGTGCCTTCAACATCCGGAAGCGGAGCAGTTGCAGGTGATCTGCCATCGGCTGCGAACACACCAAACAATCTTGGCAGTGTTACGGATTTGACGTATTCGATTACTGATGGTGGTTACGTTGGGGTAGCCATAACACACACAACATCCGCATCTGCAATCTCAGCATTTGAATTCGATCAGTTCTATTTTGACAGGAGTTCCGATTCACAGCTTCCTGTTGAACTGATAACTTTTAACGCTTCAATATCCGGCAGGGCTGTCGATCTGCGGTGGGAAACAGCGACAGAAGTAAATAATTACGGATTCGAGTTGCTCCGTTCATATTCACCCTCCGGCGAAATTCCACTTCCTTCTGAATACTGGGAAAAGATTGCATTTATGCCCGGTCACGGAAATTCAAATTCTCCGCAATATTATTTATATAAAGATAAAAACCCTCCGGCAGTTAATCTGATTTACCGCCTTAAGCAGATAGATACCGATGGAAATTTTGAATATTCGGATAATGTTCTTGTCGATATGTCGGAACAGGAACCGCTGCCCGGTAAGTATCACCTGGCGCAGAACTATCCCAATCCATTCAATCCTGCGACCAAAATAAAATTCAGCCTGCCTGAAAATTCTTTTGTTCAGATCATCGTGTATAATGTGCTGGGAGAAATAGCTGCAACACCACTGAATCAGACAATGCCGGCGGGCTCCCATGAGATCAGTTTTGACGGCTCCGCACTTGAAAGCGGCGTTTATGTTTATGAGCTGAGAGCCGGCTCTTTCACTTCCGCAAAAAAAATGCTGCTCATTAAGTAAAAACGCCGGTATCCCTTAGGCAGCAGTTCGGCTGATATTCATTCCCGGGGCAGTGCGCAGATATTTTCGCACAGCCACGGGAATTTTTGTATAAAACAACTGTTCCGCAGCACCTATTTTCACTTTTATGAATCTTATATATATATGAATATTTGCGGCTTACTAAGTCCTGCGAAATATTCCTGCTGATTTTGAACCGAAAAGTAAAAATCTCCGTTTAATATTCAGCCCTTCATTTAATTCCCTATACGGAGAAACATGCAAAAACTAATTATTCTTATCCTTTTAATCTCAATTGAGATTTTTGGGCAGGCGGAAAAAGAAAATAAACCCGGCAGAGCAAGTTCTCCCGCCGACGGCAGAATTTTCGGAACCGTAATAGATTCCCTTTCCAGCAGACCGATTGAATACTCAAACGTGTCTGTGTTCAGAATAAAAGACACATCTCTTGTTACCGGGGGTATTTCGAATACCGAAGGTAATTTCGAACTTACACGGCTGCTCCCGGGAGCATATTTTGTAAAAGTGTCATTCATAGGCTATCACGATTATAAGATTGACAGCCTTTTTATCAGACCGGGAAAAACCGATCTTGATCTCGGCAGGATTTTCCTCTCCTCCGGAGCGGTCAACCTTGATGAAATTGTTGTGAAGTCAGAAAAAGAAATGGTTAATTACACTCTCGATAAAAAAGTAATTAACGTTGAGCAGAATATTGCATCTTCAGGCGGGACAGCCCTCGATGTGCTGCAGAATGTACCATCGCTTACGGTGGATGTCGATGGAGCCGTGTATCTCAGAGGAAGCAGCACGATTACTTTTTTGATTGACGGGAAACCTTCAACACTCGGCGGAACTAATACCGATGTTCTCACTCAGATACCCGCCAGTTCAATTGAATCAATTGAGCTTGTTACAAATCCCTCGGCAAAATATGACGCTGAAGGAACAGCCGGTATAATTAATATTATTCTGAAGAAAAAGCAGGATGCCGGTTATAACGGCAATCTTTCACTTAATGCCGGGACAAAAGATAAATACAATATCTCTGCAAGCGGAAATCTCCGGGAAGGTGATTTTAACTTTTACGGCAATTACGATGCAAGACTCAATAAATCCTTAAGTACAGGTACAACTGCCCGTAATAATTTTACAGGTGTTTCATCACTTATCAGGCAGGATTTTAACTCGCTTTTCGACTTCAACATGCATAATTTCGGAATTGGCACGGACTATTTCCCCGATAACAGGAATACAATTTCTCTCTCGCTGAAATACCGGCTGATGAAATTCGGCGGAGGCAGCGATCTTGGAAACCGGACATTCGATCAGGCGGGGACACTCCTATCATTCACGGACCGTTCCAGTGATTCGGAGAGGGATGTTGATGCCGTGAGCTCAACGCTTTCTTATAAATATGTTTTTGAAAAGCGGAAGCAGGAATTAACAGCCGATCTTATTTATAATGATTTCGGATCCGGCAGAACAGAAGATATTTCACAGAATTACTTCACGAGTCCTTCAATCGCATCATCTGAGCTTTTTCAGAAAACGAATTCCGATAATAGCTCCAGGATGCTTACAATTCAGTCTGATTATTTTACAAGCCCGGATGATAAAAGCAAAATTGAAACAGGATTTCGTGTTTCAATGCGCGAGCAGACTTCGGCAAATTCGTATTATGATTTTATGCCCGCCAGTAATTCCTGGGCATTTAATAACGCTTTATGGAACCAATTCGATTATAAAGAAAACATTAATGCTGTTTACGGCACATATACTGGTGAATTTTCTGGAATCGGCTATTCTGCCGGATTGCGGGCTGAACAGCTTAACGTGAAGGCTTCTTTTATTAATACGGGAACTGAAACCCGAAATAGCGACATCGGATTTTTTCCGTCGGCATATCTATCCTATAAATTCAGTCCGGTTGACGAAATTTTACTGAATTACAGCCGGAGAGTGGACAGACCCTCAGGCAGGGAACTCAATCCATTTGTTGATATTAGCGATTCCCTCAATATCCGGGCGGGAAATCCGAATCTTCAGCCGCAGTATATCAATTCTCTTGAATTCGGGTATTCCACAATGTCGGGGAAAACCTCCTATTCGGCAACGCTGTTTTATAAGGAGACAAACGATCTGATTGCCGTGACTACCAAACTGCTTAGTTCCGGCGCTACATTCACCACATACGAAAATATCGCCTATCTGCAATCTTATGGACTTGAATTGCTGAACACTCTGCCCATCAACGATTGGTGGAGGCTTAATTCAAATCTGTCGTTTTTCCGTACAAATATCACCGGAAACGGGAGTAATTTCAATGATGTGTCTGCCGATTCCTGGACGCTCAAGATTAATTCGGGTATGACAATCTGGGAAGATATACAGCTTCAGATAATCGGAAATTACAATTCTCCAAGCTATTCTGCGTCAATGGGCTGGGGAAGAACAATGGTTTCGGGGCAGACAAAAATTGACGGTTTTTATTTTGTCGATCTTGCCCTGCGGAAGGATTTTATGCAGAGGAAATTGTCGGTGACACTCCGATTTACTGATCTTTTCAATTCCAGAAGTTTTAATTCTCAGACTGACGGAACTGATTTCTCAAGTTTAAGCAGAAGGGTCAGCGATTCGCAGATTGCTTATCTTGGGATCAGCTATAATTTCAGCAGTGGTAAAATTGAGAGCGAACGCAAAAGAAGACCGGACGAATCACAGGATATGGATATGTTCTAAGACTTGAATTTCTGTAAAAGGAACACAGCAAAATCACTAACTATTATTAATCTTTTTACTGTGTTCCTTTTACTATAAGTTTTATCGGAGCAGCATCATTTTACGTACAGCGCTTAACGATCCATTCAGGCGTAATGAATAAAAATATACTCCGCTTGCAATATCTCCGGCATCGAATGTCACTCTATGCCCGCCGGCTTCCTGTTTTCCCCTGACAAGATCAGCAACTTCATTTCCCATTACATCAAATACCTTTAGGCTGACTGTCCCTGCTTCCGGGATTTCATAATAAATAGCAGTGGTTGGATTAAAAGGATTCGGGTAATTCTGTGAAAGTAAAAACGTTTTCGGAGCAACTCCTTCCTTTACCGAGCTAACAAAATCAACAGAAACAGTATCGCCATACCACGATGAAGTTTTTTCATTAACGGCTTTAACCCGGTACCAGATCTTTTCGGGATTGGTTACCCCGAAATCAGTGTAGCTTTCAGAATTTGCCGCAAGGGTTTCTATCACTTTGAATTTGACTTTTCCGCCCGAGAATGTCCCGCGCTCAATCTGATAGCCGGTTTCTTGACCGGAATTATCCTTCCAGGTTATATATGGCTGGGGAATAAGAGTCGCCTCAAGTTCGGTTACGTCGTAAAGTTTAACCGTGAAAGATTTAACGGTGCTGAAGCCGTAATTTGCAGTGTCATTGTAAAGTTCAACACGCCAGTATGCTATGCTGCCTTCCTCAAGAGAATCGAGCGCATATTCGCTTACAAGAAGATCGCCTGCTGAAACGGAGGTCGTTGCGAAAAGAGAGTCGGTACTCATTTCGAATCTGTAATACTTCGCGGCGGCGGCATCGGACCAGGCAATGACAGGATTCAGTTCAATTGATGAAGCTCCTTTCATCGGATATCGCGCTGCTATTATGTAAGGATTAGCAACATAACTGCCCCTTGAAGCATTAAGTATCTCTTTGTTTTGTTCGTTCTGTACGTAAGCGAGTGTAAAAATCGAAGAATCAACCCAGGTTACCGGAACAGCGTAAGTATAAACAAAAGTGTAGCTGCCCTGCGCCGGATTAATTGTTATACCGGAGAGATCGGGGTAAGCTTTTCTGAAGACATTTTCGAACTCCTTTTCTCCGTTATTCCCCGGAGGTGATGCGTATTCTATCAATTCTTCAACCGCCGCCACTTTTAGTTTATAATTGCCGGCAGGGAGATCAGAAGGAATATCAACAGTAATTGTGCTGCGAACGCTGTCGTCCTCAAGCCGCTCATCATTAACTGTAATTCCGAGAGCAACTGCGGAGCTAATCCTCTGCTGGAAAGGTGTCTGCAGCAGGTTATGGCTGAAAGGATAGATATCCCGGTAAATTCCGTCAATACAAAGGTAAGGAACGTAATTAATAGAATAGTAATTAATCCATTGAGTGTTTTGTGTTACGTTTGCCTTATACATCGGATCAGTATTTCCTGGCCACCAGGCATGATAAGTTATAAGCAGAACAGAATCACCCTGCTGTTCCAGAAATGATTTCAGAAAAGGGTTTTCCCCTGCACAGCTTGGGCAGGATGAATTTGTCCCCTCTTCGAAAAGGACTCTTTTCTGCATCGGGTTTTTATCAGGGACATAATCCGCCCGCGGCATCTGCCGGATGCTGAATCCTTCTGCCTGGTTATCTTCAATATATATATCTTCCAGCATACTCCGCATCGAACGCTCCTGCGCCGATACAAAAACCGTCAGAAGAAAAACTAAAAACAGTATTCTCTTTAACATATTGCTGCCATTTAAGTTGTTGATTGATGTGAACGGAAAAATAAGGAAAAAATGTGAATGCAGGGATATGAATGAAGTAAAGAATTTTGCCATGGATTCCCTCACCCCTTCACATATTCCTTCGCCCATTCCAGGGTTTCAGTAATTCTCTGCTCCATTGGTGTATAAGTCAGACCGAAAGTTTTTTCCATAAGTGAGCTGTCCATCACAAATGGGGAAGTGAACTCATAAAGCATTTCGATAACTTCTTTGGCGCCTTTATCAAATAATCCGATCAGAGAGAGAATCAATTTACCGGCTGCCATACCCTTTACTTTATATCCAAGTTGAGCAGAAAGGATATCGAGCAATTGCTGCCCGGTATAAGCCGCACCTGAAGGCACATGCCAGGCTTTTCCAAGGGCGCGTTCATCGGTTCCGGCAGTTGCCAGCGCATACCCGAAATCCTTTACGTAAGTGAAAGTGTGGGGCTGTATGAGACTGCCGAGCATATTTACTGGTTTTCGTTTTACTGCTGCAGCAAAAATCATTTTGCCGTTAATTTGTTCCCAGGGTCCGAAGAAATCAGAACCGCGAACTGAAGCCGCTCGTATTTTGCCTGAAGAATGTGCGGAAAAAAGTGTTTCTGTCATTTTTCCACGAACCTCTCCTTTCCGGGAACAGGGATTGAAAGAGGTGGTTTCAGTCATAGGAACGCCATTAGTATCCCCGTACATATAAAGGTTTTCAGCAGCAATAAGTTTAGCTCCTGCATTTGCAGCAGCTTCAATCACCGAATTCTGCAAAGCCGGAAATTCCTGTGCCCAGTGGTGATAAGCGGGCTGTGCGCATTGGTATATTGATTCGGCTCCATCAGTCAGAGGAACAATTTCATCTTTATTCATAATGTCCGCCGCAACTAACTCTGCGCCCCCGGGCGGATCGGTCATTGTTCCTTTCCTGCTGATCATCCTGACGCGACAGCCCTTTTTAAGAAGTGATTCGGCCGTATATCTGCCGAGAGGACCCATTCCGAAAATCACATGCAGATTGTTCATTTTTACCCCGGATTTTTCTTTCTGATAGTCATGCAAAATATTTTTAACGTTATAAAACAAATATAAAAAACAAAATCATAAGCTGGGCTGGTCTATCTTCCGGAGAAGTTGGTTAATCTGGAGTTTAAGATTTAATAGCAAACCCCTATGGCTTGTCAGTCAAAGATGAAAGGATATCAAAACCAGTTGAAATTTTTCCGAAGAAGATAGATAAAAACGGGGGCGCCGAAAACGGCAGTTACTGCGCCAACGGGTATCTCGGCGGGGGCAAGGATAGTCCTCGAAATAAGATCGGCAGCAATAAGGAAAACTGCTCCGGCAAAAAACGAAAAAGGGATAACCACGCGGTTGTCATATCCGTAAATCATACGGCAGACATGAGGAATTATGAGTCCGACAAAACCGATAATGCCGCTGACTGAAACAAGAATTCCGACAAGAAAACTGGAAAGAAGATACGCCGTTATTTTTAATTTGCGGGGATTGAGCCCCAGACTTTTTGCCTGATCATCGCCCAGGGATAAAATATTAAACTGATACGAGAATAGAGAAAGTATTACGGAAACAGCAATGCTAAGGGGGAAAATGTATCTGACGGCATCGCGGTCAGCAAGGCTGAGGCTGCCGGTGAGCCAGAATAGGATATTGCGAAGGGAATCGTTCATAAGATTCATAAGAAGCAGGATAGCAGCAGCAAAAAAAGCGCCTGCCATAACTCCGGTAAGCAGCAGTCTGTTTGGGTCAATTTCCCCGAAACGCGAACTGAGGAAAAGCACAAGTAGTATTACAACAGATGCGCCGGCGAATGACATTATCTGCGGTATAGGAAAGGCAAGACCCAGCCAGAAAGCCAGCACAACTCCGAAAGTTCCGCCGCTCGAAACACCAAGTATATATGGCTCAGCCAAAGGGTTAAGCACAATAGCCTGGAATACTGCGCCTGCGACCGAAAGCCCTCCGCCCACAGCAATTGCAAGCAGTATCCTTGGAAGCCTTATATCGAGAATCACAGGGTACTCAATTCCTCCGGGCGGAAAAGTGCCCGTAAGGATTTGCAATAAATCAGAAAAACTTATTGAGACTGCACCAATTGAGAGAGCAGCAAAGAAAAACACTAACAGGATAAACAAATTAATTAAAAGGTAAAGCGAGAATCTTTTCAGGAGCACTTCTGAATTTCCTGCCACAGCTCATCAAGCAAACCGGAGATTCCTTCCCCTGAAACTGCCGAGATAATAAAAACTTTTCCTTTATAACCGCCAAGTTTCAGTTTCGATAATTTTTTCTTCAAATCATCATCAGCAAGGTCACTTTTGGTAATTGCAACATAACGCGGTTTTTTGCTCAGTTCCTTGCTGTAATTCGCAAGCTCTTTTTCAAGTACTTTATAAGTGTCTTTTATATCTTCAGTCAGGGATTCGATCATAACGAGAAGTATTTTTGTCCTTTCAATATGACGGAGGAATTGCAGCCCGAGTCCTTTCCCTTCATGTGCGCCTTCAATAATGCCGGGAATATCAGCCATGACAAAGCTTTTATATTCTTTATAATTTACAATCCCGAGGTTCGGAACAAGGGTTGTAAAAGGATAATCCGCAATCTTCGGTTTTGCACGGGAAATGGAAGAAATCAGAGTGGATTTGCCGGCATTGGGAAGCCCTACAAGTCCCACATCGGCAATTAGTTTGAGTTCAAGTGCAATGCTGAATTCCTGTCCCGCTCTTCCGGTCTCGGCATATCTGGGTGCACGGTTTGTCGGTGTGGTAAAATTGGCGTTTCCTTTGCCTCCTCTTCCACCCTTTGCTGCCGTGAATTCAATTCCGGGTTCGTTCAGGTCGGCAATAATTTCTTCTGATTCAGTGTCTTTGAGCATAGTGCCCACAGGGACATCAATATAGAGTGTTTCCCCGTTTTTGCCGTCTTTCAGTGAACTTCCGCCTTTAGCCCCATCGCCGGCTTCATAAATCTTTTTGTATCTGAGGTCAAGAAGAGTAGTAAGCTGCGGGTTTGTTCTGAAAATAATATCTCCGCCTTGGCCGCCATTTCCGCCTGCCGGTCCTCCCTTGGGCACGTATTTCTCCCTTCTGAACGCGACCATTCCATCGCCGCCCTTTCCCGAGCGGATCGTAATCTCAACATAATCTATAAACATAAAATCCTAAATGTAATATTCTGCAATCAATGATTTGAATGATTCGGCTTCTTTGGATTTATGACTGATTCCGTTCCTCTGGAAAACTTTTTCGAGCAAATCAAGGACATCGCTTTCTGATCTGCATTCGGAAACGGCGTCTATTGTGTTCTCAAAATCTTCCATGTCATAGTCAAAAATAGCCTGTATAAAGCGGTGAATCCGTTTATCGGCAAGCAGTTTTTCATGGTCAATAAGCGGGGCTCTAAGGTTTTTGATAACCCTGAACTCAGAGGGTGTTTCCTCCGGTTCCTGATTATCCGGTGTTTCGTTATCGGAGTTATCAATGACTGATTCCTCAAAATCTTCCGGAGAATTTTCACCGGAATCCACTGTATCCTCGAAATCATCGTCGGCATCAATCTCAGAAGTATCCGGAACACTCTCGGAAAGCGGCATTTCATCAATCTCATCTAGCGCTTTATCCGAAGGCAGTTCCGTAAGGTAATACTCTGAGTCGTCTTCCTGATCATCTCCGAAAATTTCAGTTCCGGCAGGTGTTTCCGGCATCGGACGTTCTTCTGCTTTGCTCCGTTCTGCCATCGGCATGTTTTTATTGGCGGAAATTGATTTGAGAATATCCTGCAGGATATCGCTTTTTTCAGGCACCGCTTTATTAACTGCGGAAATCAATTCTTCTTTCGAAACAGGCAGATCGGGGTTTTTACCAAATTCTCTGTTAATGGCATCATAATGGTGCTTCAGGTTTTTCTCTTCAAGAAAAAGCAGCATATAACGCGGACTTGTTTTACCAGCTTCGGCTGTCCGGTACGAATAAAATCCGCCCATTGCATCGGCAGCATTTTCAATTATTATTAAAGGATCGGACTCGACAGTGAGTTTATCAATCTGTTCAATAAGATTGACGAATTGCTCCTTCTCGTAAAAACTTATTTTTTTTCTTTCCAGGTACGATGTAATTGTTTTTTTGAAATACGGGTACCATGAAAGGTGATCGAGCAGCCTGAGGATTTCTTCCGAGGATTTTTTTTCTTCATCAAAAACAAAATTAACAAGTGTTTTTCTCGGCAGGCAGATGTAATTTGAAAGAATAAAACATGCAGTATAGAGCTGCCGGGCAATATCTTTTAATGCGTATTTTTTGCCTGACTTAAGCTTTTCACTTAAACCCTCTAGTTGAGATAGAATTTCCTGATCGGAATAATTAAAATAGGAGTTTTCGATCAGGCGCTGACGATCCCTGAATATCAGATATTCAATGCTGGCTGAAATAAACTGTTTAATTGCCGGATGCATATCAAGTGCCATAAGACTTTCGTATGAGAAATACGGCCCGAGATTCTTCAGCAATTTGAGATTATCGTCGTAAATTCTTTTTATTTCCTGATTCAGCATTTTTATTTTTTAAACAATCAATCGTTTGCACTAATTAACAAATTTAATTCAATTTTTCAAAACTATCTAATTGAAAAGTGAAATAGATGGTAACAGAGTGTAAAAAGATCAGAAATCACACTCCTTCTGCTGGCACACAAAAAAAGAGGCTGCCCTTCTAAGACAGCCTTCAATAAATTGAAAATAAAACCGGGTACTAATCCAAATTATGTGATTTAACTTTTGCCTTAATATATTCCCGGTTCAGGCGGGCGATGTTTTTCACGGAGATGCCTTTTGGACACTCGGCTTCGCATGCGTAAGTATTTGAACAGGCACCGAATCCTTCTTCATCCATAACTTTGATCATTTTCTCGACTCGCTGATACCGTTCAGGCTGACCCTGGGGCAGCAGTGCAAACTGCGAAACCTTAGCGCTAACGAACAGCATTGCCGAAGAGTTCTTACATGCTGCAACACATGCCCCGCAGCCGATACAAGCCGCTGCATCGAATGCAAAGGACGAAATTTCTTTCGGTATGGGAATTTCATTTGCATCAGGCACTCCCCCGGTATTGATAGAAATAAAACCGCCGGCATGCATTATTCTGTCGAGTGCGGAGCGGTCAACCATCAGATCCTTAATAACGGGAAATGTATTTGCCCTGAAGGGCTCAACGTAAACTGTATCGCCATCCTTAAAATGCCTCATGTGAAGCTGACAGGTTGCAATACGTGAAAGAGGTCCGTGAGGCAGTCCATTGATAACAAGCCCGCATGTTCCGCAAATACCTTCACGGCAGTCGCTCTCAAAAGTGACAGGCTCCTTATTCGAACGTTCAAGAGAATCGTTCAGATCATCAAGTATCTCAAGAAATGATGAATCAGGGGAAACAGAGACTTTATATTCCTGGAATTTGCCTTTAACATCGGGTCCGGACTGTTTCCAGATCATTAATTTCAGGTTTAATTTATGTTCGCTCATTATTTATAACTCCTGGTCGCGAATTTTACATATTCATATTTGAGGTTTTCTTTATGGAGATCCCATTTCCCGTCTTCCTTAAATTCCCAGGCGGAAACAAAAGCAAATTCCTCGTCATTTCTGAGTGCTTCGCCTTCTTCAGTCTGGTATTCTTCGCGGAAATGTGCGCCGCAGGATTCTTCGCGGGCGAGCGCATCCACAGCCATCAGTTCGCCGAGTTCAAGATAATCAATAACGCGTCCTGCTCTTTCGAGACACTGATTAACACCTTCACCGCTGCCGACAACGTTGACATCCTTATAAAATTCAGACCTGAGTTCCCTGATCTCACCGATCCCTTCTTCAAGTCCTTTTTTATTTCGCGCCATTCCAACTTTATTCCACATAATCCTGCCTAATTTTTTGTGGAATTCGTCAACTGTTTTGCCGCCCTTTATTGAGAGTAGCTGTTTAATTCTATCCTGAACTTCGGATACAGTATTGTTGTATTCAGCATGATCAGTTCCGATAAGAGCCGGTTTTTCACCTGCAAAATAATTGCCGATTGTATAAGGAATAACAAAATAACCATCGGCAAGACCCTGCATAAGTGCGCTTGCTCCGAGCCTGTTGGCTCCGTGATCTGAGAAGTTTGCTTCCCCAAGCACAAAAAGACCAGGAACAGAGCTCATCAGATTATAATCAACCCAGAGACCGCCCATCGTATAGTGTGGAGCAGGATAAATTCTCATAGGTACGCTGTATGGATTTTCGCCTGTAATAGTTTCGTAAATCTCGAAAAGGTTGCCATAACGCTCTTCGATAACATTTTTCCCGAGGCGTTTAATCGAATCGGAGAAGTCGAGATAAACCGATTCTGTTCCTCTTGCACCTCGTCCTTCATCTACAACCTCTTTGGCGCTCCTCGATGAAATATCTCTTGGAGAGAGGTTTCCGAATGATGGATATTTTCTTTCAAGATAATAATCCCTTTCGTTTTCAGGGATGTCGTTTGGATTACGCATATCTGCTACTTTGCTTGAAACCCAGATCCTGCCGTCATTTCGGAGGCTTTCGCTCATAAGAGTGAGTTTCGACTGGTTTTCACCATGAAGCGGAAGGCACGTAGGATGTATCTGCGTAAAACAAGGATTCCCGAAAAATGCCCCTTTCCTGTGCGCCCGCCAGATTGATGTTGTATTACACATCATTGCGTTCGTTGAGAGGAAAAACACGTTCGAATATCCACCTGTTGCCAGAACAACAGCGTGTGCACTGTGACGCTCTATTTCACCTGTTATCATATTCCTGACAACAACACCGCTTGCCACTCCGTCAACTACTACTACATCGAGCATCTCTCTTCTCGTAAGGGATTCCACGGCACCTTTTCCAATCTGACGGCTGAGTGCACTATAGGCTCCGAGGAGAAGCTGCTGACCGGTTTGCCCGCGGGCATAAAATGTTCTTGAAACCTGTGCGCCGCCGAAAGAACGGTTATCCAGAAGTCCGCCGTAATCACGGGCAAAAGGCACACCTTGTGCCACGCATTGATCGATAATATTGTTGCTTACTTCAGCAAGCCTGTGCACATTCGCTTCGCGTGCACGGAAATCTCCGCCTTTTACTGTATCATAGAATAACCGGTAAACCGAATCGCCATCATTCTGATAATTTTTTGCTGCATTAATTCCTCCCTGCGCTGCGATGCTATGCGCCCGGCGGGGACTGTCGTGGTATGTAATAACTTTTACTTTGTAGCCAAGCTCTGCCAGTGTGGCGGCAGCCGAGGCGCCTGCAAGTCCGCTGCCTACAACAATAACACTGAATTTACGTTTGTTGGCAGGATTGACTAATTTCATGTTGAATTTGTGATTTGTCCATTTTTCGGCAATATTGCCTTCAGGAACTTTTGAATCTAAACGGACCATTATTGACCTCCTAATAAAAAGTAAACGGGCATAGAGGCAAAACCTACTGCCATTAAAATGGCATATAATGTTCCCGCTTTCTGGATAAATGGAAAGTATTTAACATGATTCCATCCGAATGTCTGAAATGCACTTTGGAACCCATGATTAAGGTGGAATCCTAAAAGCGCCATAGCAACAATATAGAACCCGGAATATACAGGATCCTGGAATGATGTTTTAACCAGGTTAAACAGATCTACTTCGTGACCTTCAGTAATTACGGTGTACCAGTAACTACGCAGATGAATAACAAGAAAAATAAATGTAATACTTCCCGTATAAACCATAGTACGCGAGAATATTGAACTCCCTTTCGAAGGGGTATTGATCTTGTATTTTTCAGACCGGGCACTCCGGTTTAACCACCATAATCTTACTCCCTGAATAATATGAAGTAGGAAACCAAGTCCAAGCCCTATCTCAAGTATTGGGATTACAGGGAGGCTTCGTAGTGTTGATGAGTAATTATTAAACGCAAGTCCGCCGTCATTTTTAAAAAGAGCAAGATTGCCTGCGAGGTGAATCATTAAAAAAAGGATTAGAAACAATCCGGTGAGCGCCATCAGGATCTTTTTCCCGATGGAGGAGTCGAGACTCCGGAAGAACCAACTCATTAATGTCCTCCAGTTTTGAGTAATATTTTAGGTTATTAACATAGTGTATCATAGCTGAAAAAATAAGAGTTCTTGAAGTAAATAACAAAGAAAAATATTTTATGCTTCCATATAATTTGGCTGCTGTGATGAAAAATTAAATTTGATAGTCGTTTTGACAATCAAAAAAGTTGGTGTTTAGACATTTTAATAACTTATTGATTCGGGAATTAACAGCCTGAGATAGTGAAAGCCGGGTTTAATCCGGAATTTTCAAAGATTTATCGGGTGTTTTCAGACATTCGTCTAATTTTTGTATTTGCGCCGGTCCTATTAGATATGTTTGTTTCAGTTATTTAATTATTCATGGAACTGAGAAAATGTCACTTACAGAACTTGCTTTTACTATGCTGCTATCATTAGGGGCACTCGTGCTAACACTGATTGTTATTTCGTTTTATGCCTCGAAGAGAAAAAACAGGAATGCAGTTCCGGTTCACCTCAGGCAGTATGCTCCGGTTGTTCCTGCCAAAGTTTTAAGTGTAAACAATAATGTGATGAAAAATACTGCTAAGGTATCAACAGCAAAAAAAGTTGAAACCAGATTACAGAGCAGAAATATGACAACAAAAGCGCCTGCTTCTTCCAGCCCTAAATATTCTGCACAAAGTGTAAGGATTGGAACTTCAAACCGTTCAACAGAAATGAAAAATTATCCAGCATTCAAAAGAGAAAAACTTGTTATTCTCAATCAGCCGGAACGTTATCAGGTGCTAAATAAAAACATAAATGAACTTACATTTGCTTAATGCTCTGATTCAAAATTTGCTTATAAAAAGGATTCCGCAGGGAATCCTTTTTTTTTATATTTCATCTAATTCAAATAATTATTTTACATTATTAAATCAATATTAATACGCACATAAGTATTAGAAAATTATGGAGAATCAGATGTCCTCAAACCATCACAAAGTTCTTATTATTGGATCAGGTCCTGCCGGATTAACAGCGGCTCTTTACACAGCGCGGGCAAATCTGAGCCCCGTAATCTACGAAGGGAATCAGCCCGGCGGACAGCTTACAATCACAACCGAAGTTGAAAATTATCCGGGATTCGAGCATGGAATCCAGGGTCCCGAATTAATGGATATTATAAGAAAACAGGCTCACCGCTTTGGCGCAAAAAGTGTTTATGAAGAGATCAGAGAAGTTGATTTCAGTGTAAGACCATTTGTTCTTAAAACTTATGATAAAACACTTACCGCTGATGCTGTAATTATCTCGACGGGTGCTTCTGCAAAATTACTCGGCATTGAAAGTGAAAAAAATTATATGGGCTATGGAGTTTCAGCTTGCGCAACATGTGATGGATTTTTCTATCGCGGGTTAAAAGTGCTTGTAGTCGGGGGCGGAGATACTGCATTGGAAGAAGCTAACTTCCTTACAAGATTTGCTTCCGAAGTAACCGTTATTCACAGGAGAGACGAGTTCAGGGCTTCAAAGATAATGCACGAAAGAGCGCTGAAAAATCCAAAGATTAAAATGGTAACCAACGCTGTAATTGACGAAGTTCTTGGTAAAGAGGAATTTGGCAGAAAAACGGTAACAGGCGCCAGGCTTAAAGATACCAAAACAGGTGAATTACGGGACATTGAAGCCGATGGCATTTTTATTGCTATTGGTCATCAGCCGAATACATCTGTATTCCAGGGAAAACTCGACATGGATGAGAGCGGATACCTCCTCGTGAAACCCGGCTCGACATATACTAAAATTGAAGGTGTTTTTGCTGCGGGAGATGTAACTGATAAAACATACCGTCAGGCAATAACTGCTGCCGGTTCAGGCTGCATGGCTGCTCTCGACGCAGAGCGCTGGCTTGAAAGTCAGGAATAGTTCCCGAATAATTCTTATCAATGGTCAATGCTTAATTGACCATTGATAAGTTATTAATTTTTGAAGAATTGCTTTACACTCTTTCATAATTCCCCTCTTGAAAGAGGAACCAATCTTACCTATTTTAATTACTATTAAGATTTTATTGATCCCGTGTCACTTTAGTTCTTTTTCAGGTGCACATGTAGTAATCCCCGGGCTTGATCTTATTCTCCGGGAATTGCAAAAATTTCCAGCCTGAGACCGGGTCTCTGTGTATTAAAAATTCTTGCACTTTAATATTTAAGACGAGGTGTTTATGTTCAGAACTATCTTATTACCGCAGAATCGCAAAAGAACAATTATCTTTTTTTCATTATTTCTGGTGCTTATGATTGCTGCCGGTATTATCGGGTTGAATGATAATCCACCGGGGATATTTCTTGCTTACTTTTCCGCAGCATCATTTGTGCTTATCTTCGTACATTACTGGAAATCTCCCATTCAATTTTTAAAATTGATGGGATATTCAGCCGTTCTTTTTGTGCTGACTGTTCTGATACATAATTTTGGTGAGGTTCTTGCAGTGAGTGTATCGGAAATGTGGCTGCTGCATGGAATTCTCGTTGCAATCCACGTGTCGGCTTTCCTTATCGCCGTCCTTTTGTGCCCTTCGGCTATCTTAATCGGAGCAATTGGCGCCGTGATAACTTCGCTTAAAAAGAGCAGTCGTTAAACTTATTTCCGGTCTTTGTTTTTATTATTCCGGCTCTTACTTTTTCCGCGTGATCCGGGTTCTAAAAACGACATATAACTTAAGGCCTGTTCCAAAGGTTTTGATATGATCATTTTTAGACTAAAACTAAATTCTATATTTTAACTTACAGAAAAGTAACAATCAATCAGAGATGAGTTAAAATGCCGGAAGGGATTATTAAATGGGGGATTATCGGATGCGGAGACGTTGCCGAAGTTAAAAGTGGCCCCGCTTTTTCAATCGTTGCCGGTTCGAAACTTCATGCGGTGATGAGAAGAAACCCTGATCTTGCTGAAGACTATGCGCAAAGGCATAATGTCCCACGCTGGTATTCAAATGCTGAAGCGCTGATAAATGACCCCGAAGTTAATGCCGTTTATGTCGCAACTCCTCCTTCATCACATAAGCAATATACCCTGATGGCAGCCGCAGCCGGTAAACCTGTTTACTGTGAAAAGCCTATGTCAGTATCCTATCGGGATTGTCAGGAAATGATAGAGGGGTGCAGAAAAGCTGATGTGCCTATTTATGTCGCCTATTACAGGCGGGCGCTCACAAAATTTCTTAAAATAAAAGAGATGCTGAATTCGGGAATCATCGGCAATATCCGCACGGTGACTGTCAGGTTCTTGAGGAGACCATCATCTATCGATCTGGATGGGAAAGCAAACTGGCGAACTGATCCGTCAATTTCGGGGGGCGGATATTTTATTGATCTTGCTTCGCATCAGATTGATATACTCCAGTTTTTTCTTGGTGGAATATCAGTCGTTAAAGGACTTACTGCCAACCTGGCAAAACTTTACGCCGCTGAGGATACTGTCAGCGCTGTTTTTAGATTTGAAAATGGTGTGACAGGAGCCGGAATCTGGAGTTTTTCGTCCTCCGGTGATAGTGATATTACAGAAATTACCGGGGATAAAGGGACACTTAGTTACGCAACTTTCGGTAATTCTCCGATAATGATAAATAATGAATTCAACAGCGAAGAAGTTATGATCTCCAATCCGGTTAATATCCAGCTTCCAATGATAACTATCATAACGGAACAGATCAGGAAAGACCCGGGTTTTTCTGGCAACTATGAAAGCGCCGCAAGTGTAAATAAATTAATTGATTCTATATATGGGCTTAACTAATAACTCTGTTAATATTATGAAAAGATACTATATCAATAAGAACTCTGATGGTTTTTCGAAATTAATCGGGAAGCGAGGCAATTTTTCTGAGTTTCACTCAATTGAATTGAACGAATATATGGGTGAAAAACCGGCGCACTTTCCCAGTGTAACCCTGATAGGTGTTTATACAGTTTCCTCCGTTATTCTGAGATTTGATGTTGCAGATAGATTTGTAGTAGCCCGTGCGGAAAAACATCGTCATTCAGTTTGGGAAGATAGCTGTGTTGAATTTTTTTTCACTCCGGGCACTGATCTTTCAAAAGGGTATTTTAATTTTGAAATTAATTGCACAGGCAAAATTTATTTCCAGCATCAATTAATAAAAGGTATCGGAAAGAAGAATATAGCTGATGTTGACATTGAAAAAATACGGGTTGACTCTTCTCTTCAGGGAATTATCGATCCGGAGATTTCAGATCTGTTAAACTGGAATATTACCGTTGAGATACCATATGATATTTTGAAAAAGTACGCTGAAGTCATAGACCCGGCGTCTGGTGTTATCTGGAGAGGAAATTTTCAGAAATGTGCAGATAAATGCTCACACCCACATTGGCTAACCTGGAATAAAATCGACTCTCCAAAGCCGAATTTTCATCTGCCGGAATTTTTTGGAGAATTGTATTTTAACTGATCGCAAATAAAGACTGCATAAGGCATAAAAGTAATTCTCATCTTTATGTTGAGAGTCTGATCATCAATCAGGTTAACCTGGTTGTGCTGATGAATTCTTTCATGTCTTATGCAGTCGGAAAATTTAATCTGAGGTCCCGTTTGATTGTTTTTCCTCATGTTTTTTTCCGTAGAAAAATGCCGCAATAAATCCTATACCTATGAAACTGATAATCAGGAAAGGCATCCATTCATCAACTGATGTGAGATTTTCCATCATAAACCCAAGTCCTAAGCCCAATCCGAAAAAGAATATAACAATCCCGGTTTTGAGCATCAGAGTACCCTGACTTTTATGCTGGTATAACAGCTTAATTTCATCAGTGCCAATTCCTCTTTCAATCAGCATCATTCGCTCCCTGGAGCGCAGATAAAGGAACAGAGCGATCACAATTCCGGTAGAAAGTATTGAAAGAAGCGGGATGAATAAAACGATAACGTTTTCCATAGTAACTCCTGTTTGTTGTTTATTACTTATGACAGGTATTTTTGCAAATTGGTTACAAAAACGGGGCATTTTTTTATTAAAAAATATATTCTAAGATTTATTGCTCCTGCTGTAACCTTTTTGCGGTTTTTCAGGTCTAAATGTATGCCATGAAAAGTATCACTGATTTACAGATAATAGATTCAGTCCTGAAAGGAAACACAAACGATTATGCGATGCTGATCACACGATACAAGCATAAGGGATTCACACTCCTGAACCGTTTGCTCAGGAACAGAGAGGACGCAGAGGAGGTTTTACAAGATGCATTTCTTAAAGCGTTTAATGCTCTGCCATATTTCAGGAAGGATTCAAAATTTTCGACATGGTTCTACCGTATTGTTTATAATGCAGGGATATCATTTATAGCTAAAAATAAAAAGATGATTACCTGGGATAATGAAAGTATTGAGAATGTTGAGATTGCAGATTTTGAGTCCCTGCCCGGCTTCTCGAAACCAGAGACCGGAAATGTCGCATTATATAAAGTTCTTGATATGCTGCCGGTCCGTAATGGTGTTATCCTGATCTTGTTTTATGTCGATGGATTAAGTGTTCCTGAAATAGCCGGGGTGACCGGATTAACTGAACAAAACGTCAAAGTCATTTTACACAGGTCAAGGCATATATTAAAGAAGATGATTATGGGAAATAAACTCCTGAAGGAGGTTTTCTATGCATGAAAAATTTGAATTTCTGCTCAATAAACTTGCCGATGAAGGTCTCATTTCTGCTGAAAAATCAGAATTGCAGACTTTCCTTTTAGATGATTCGAATCGTGCTGCCAGAGATGCGTTTTTGAAAGTTCACGAGAGTCTGAGGAATCTTCAGCCTGAAGAGACAAGTTTTGATTTTGAAAAAACACTGCTTTCACGGATCGGCATCCGAAAAAAACCCTCTGCATCAGCAGGAAAAATTGTTATGATGATTATTGCTCTCTTTCTTTTCGGGATATTTGCCATTACATTTTATTTTACTGAGAATTCCGGAATGAGTTCACCAAATTTTAGTATCCCATTTATTAATAATATTAATTTCGAAGAATTATTTGCGGGCATTTCATACCCAAAATTTCTGTTTGAGAGCAGTTATTCATTATTATTTGGAGGGGGGTTAACCTTAATCCTTCTTATTGCCACTGTTTTTATTTTTCAGGGGCACCGGGAGTTCAGGAGCCGGATTAAATCATGATGCTCACTGGCTCTGAGTGAAAAAATTCTCGCCGTTATCTTTGACGTGTATCTGAAGAATTCCGGCTCGCACCAGATTGATCAGAGATCTGGATGCTCTTCTCAGGGAAACGTTTGCTTTTTCCGAAAGCTCTGAGGCTGTAATAAATTCCTTATTTTCAAGATAGGTAAACACAGCTTTTTCTATTTTGCCGACATTATAATTTGTGAGAGAGGTTCTGCCGGTAGTTGTCTGAAGAATCTTGATCATTTCCTTTCCTGCAAGAACACTCTTATCGGATGTACGAACATATACCTGAGCAGTATTGATATCAATGCCGGCATTGTAATCGTTTATTCTTAGCGGTTTGTTATTTGATTCCTGAACGTAAACCAAAACAATTTCTTTTCCTTCGATTTCGAAATATGTTGTTTCAATTGTCGGGGGTGGGATTATGTAATCTCTTAATGTTTCTTCGATAAGTGCAGCTACTTCTTTTTCGCTTTGTACACCGCAAATACTTCGGTCATCATTAATTCCGAATAAAAGATATCCGCCTTTTGTATTGGCAAAAGCAATTATTTCCTTTGCGATTTTCTGGTGTGAAGAAAATCTCTGCTTAAATTCAATATAAGGTCCTTCACCTTCTTCAATCATTTCAAGCAATTTTTTTCTTGTCATACCGGCAATGCTGGATTTTCAGGAATCAGCAAAAAATGAATTAATATTGAAAATTGTCCTGGGCACAAGAGCTTCAGGAAGAAAAGAAATTCCGGGGTTGTCCTGAGATTGCGAAGAATCGGGAACTTCATCCTGTTCGAGCTGAAACCCGGAAGGCTGAACACCATTATTAAGGCTATCCGGAACTACCTGTAGTGAATCTTTTGAAACTTCGTTCGGGGCTGATTTTGCCTGTTCGGCTGCAGCAATTGAATCGACAATAGCCTGTTTTGCCTTTTCAATCTGAGCGAGAGAGTCGGCAATTTTTTTCTGAGCCGCTTTTACAGAATCCTCCAGTCTTTTCCTTTCCTGTCTGTAAACATTCAGTTTAGGCAGAACACTCCTTGCGTAATCTGTGGTCTGGTATTTTGAAGTTAACGAGTCGTAATACGCAGCCGCTGAATCCGGTTGTTTCAGTTCGTTCTCATATAAATACCCTATTGTATATAGTGAACGGGCAGCGAGATTTGATTTGGTGTGTTCCTGATATATCTGGAAATAGGTAGCAATTGCTTCAGGGTAGTTTTTATCTATCATGAGTGCTTCGGCAGCACGATATTTAACCGCAGCGGGGTCTGCTGAAATCTCTATCGTTTCTTTGCCCAGTTTTTTTGCGGCTTCATTTGCAAGAGGATCGAACCGGTAATTAGAATATACAATACTGAAAAGTGAATCAGCCTTTTGCTGATTACCGACGGTAAGATAATATGTGCCAAAAGTATAATAGAACTTAGGCTTAAAATTCAGAACTGAATCCTCTTCAGCTATTCGCAAATAATATTTGTAAGCCGAATCCGGCACATTCAACTCAGTGAGAAAAAGATTGCCGAGTTCGAAGCGGGATTTAAGGACAAGACTCTTCAAAGAATCAGCAGTCAGAGTCGGCATCATTGGTTTAATAAGCTGTTTCTTTTTAACCGGGGGCTGCTCTGCGGGTTCGTTCTGCAATTTCCATGTTTTCGATGTGTCCTGAAAAATCCGTTCTTCATATAATAGAGAATCTGCTGTAAAGATAGCCGGATCGGTTACATAATAGTATGAAGATGTATTTTTTTGGTAATCCACCGAAAGGGTAATATATTTATTCAACAATTCGGACTTTTTCTTCGCCTGCTCTTTTCTAATAGGTTCCATCTGGCTGGCAAGTGATTTATCGTAATAAAACAACGCCGAATCATAATTGTTGTAATATTTGTCCCATATCTCGCCCTTTAGGAAAGCAGCCTCTCCGGCGCTTGCGGTGCGTTTGTAAGTCGTATCAATTACCGTAAACTCCTGCATCGCTTTTTCAATATCACCCTGCTCGTAGTGAATAAGGGCTATCTCATAGTCTATCAGATCGTATTTGTCAGAATTCTTTTTGTCTGAACGCAATTCCTCGAGTAATTCCATGCTTTCATCGGTTTTCTTCAGCAGTTTCCGTAACCTCGCATTTTCAATCTTACTGTTAAATTCAACTTCATAAACGGGTTCGTAATTCGAAACTTCAGCGAAAGCAAGTGCTGCATTTTCAGTGTCCCCCTGCAGCAGATGAAGTTTTCCAATCTGGTAAGCTGTTTCAGCCTTAAGTTCGGGGTCATCTGTCAGATCAATCAACTGGCGTGCGTAATCAATGGCAGTAACATAGTTTTCCCTGTTGATCAGATAACTCACCTGAGTGATTGCAGCTTCAGCACCAATCTCAGGTCGTTCCCGCAGAAGTGCAGATTTTTTAAGTTCCTCAAGTATGTTAAAACCGACTTCAAAATTTCGCAGCTGGAGTTCGGTTTTACCAAGCCAAAGCTGACTTTCAAGAGCATATGGACTATTTTCTCTTGCGGCAAGTTCACTGAATTTTCTAAATGCCTTTGAGTATTCTTTTTGATAGTAAAAGGATTTCCCAATCATAAGGAGTGCATCATCAACATAGCCTGATTCCGAGTGGAATTGCAGGATTTTTGAACATTTCTCGATCACTTTATTTAATTGCTGCTTCAGGTTCTGAGGCATATCGATCTGCCGGAATTCAAACCTGTCCTTTATCTGAAGAGCCATTTGTTCTTCGACGTCATCGAAAATTTTCGAGGCATTAAAATAAATGTTAAAATATGTTGTGAAATTTTCCCAGACACTACAGGATGAAACGATAAGCGCCAGAAGGATAATAATTGTTTTCCTGTTCATTTTACCTTTTCTGATTATAATGCTCCCGTTCCCGATTCTTCGGTTCTTATCCGGATTGCATCTGTTATCTCAGACACAAATATTTTACCATCGCCAACCTGACCTGTTTTCGCAGTCCTTAAAATGGCATCAATGGCTTTTTCTGCAATAGTATCTTCTACAACAATCTCAATTTTTATTTTGGGTACAAATTCTATCTGATATTCACTGCCGCGGTAAGTTTCCTTATGGCCTTTCTGTCTTCCATAACCCCGCACCTCTGTGATAGTTAGTCCCCTGATTCCTTCCTCGAGCAGTGCCTCCTTAACTTCATCAAGTTTAAATGGCCGGATAATGGCTTCAATTTTTTTCATTCGATCTCCCGCTTTTAGAGATTTTTCCCATGACAATTTTTGTATTTTTTGCCGCTTCCGCAGGGACAGGGTTCGTTGCGTCCTATTTTCTCTTCAACTTTTACCGGCTGCGGTTTGCCTCTCATATCTCCGCCCTGCCGTTCTTCACCGCTGCTCTGATAACCCATATTAGTGGCTCCTTCTTTAATGGTGCTGTATCTTTGTGCGGAGCGCACTTTACGTTCCCTTATTTCTTCTTCGGTCTGTGGAAAAAACTTGTAGCAGAAAGAAACGATCTCGTTCCTTATTTCATTGAGCAGCGACATAAAAAGCTTGAAAGATTCGGATTTGTATTCTACAAGCGGATCTTTCTGACCGTATGCTCTGAGTCCGATACCTTCTTTCAGATCGTCCATCTCCCTGAGATGCTCTTTCCATTTGTTGTCCATAATACTCAGCACAGCATATCTTTCGATGCGCGCCATAAGTTCAGTTGTAAGCTGTTTTTCTTTCCGGGAATAGAAATCGCGGGAAGCCTGCTGGATTGCTGAAACAATTCCGTCCTTGCCAAGTTTTTCAGCATCCTCCGAGGATATTTTAAAGTCTATGAGTAAATGCTGAAGCACTTTGCTCCGGATCTCGTCAAGTTCTCCCTGGTCAAAATGAGTTTCAACTGTTTCGGAAATAAATTCATCTGTATATTCAAGTATTTCTTCTTTTAACCTTTCGCCTTCGAGTGCCTGACGACGTTTGGCATATATAACTTCACGCTGCTGATTCATAACGTCGTCATATTCCAAAAGTCGTTTTCGGATAGCGAAATTGTTTTCCTCAACCTTTTTCTGTGCTCTTTCAACAGATTTGGTAATAAGAGGGTGTTCAATTGCTTCACCATCTTCGAGACCCATTCTGCTCATGACTGATGTAACGCGATCGCCGCTGAAAAGTCGCATTAGGTCGTCCTCAAGCGAAATAAAAAATTTGGAGGTGCCGGGATCGCCCTGTCTTCCGGAGCGTCCTCTCAGCTGACGGTCAATTCTTCGCGATTCATGTCTTTCAGTTCCGAGAATATAAAGACCGCCTAAATCAATAATGCCGGCTCCAAGCTTAATATCGGTTCCTCGTCCGGCCATATTTGTTGCAATAGTTACCGCGGCAGGCTGACCAGCATTAGCTACTATCTCTGATTCCCGCTGATGCTGTTTTGCGTTTAGAACATTGTGAGCAACCCCTTGTCTTTTTAGCATACGACTGAGTGTCTCGGATACTTCGACGCTAGTTGTTCCAACAAGAACGGGTCTTCTGTCATCCTTAAGTGTTTTGATCTTCTCAATTATTGCGTTATATTTTTCGCGTTTTGTCCTATATATTGCATCATCGAGATCTTCACGGGAGATTGGTTTGTTCGTCGGAATTACAACAACTTCAAGTTTGTATATTTGAAAAAACTCACCTTCTTCGGTTTCCGCAGTTCCTGTCATACCGGCAAGTTTTCTATACAGCCTGAAATAATTCTGCAGTGTTATTGTTGCGAGAGTCTGAGTATCCCGTTCAACCTTAACATTTTCCTTTGCTTCAATAGCCTGATGCAATCCGTCGGAATACCTTCGGCCGGGCAGAATTCTGCCGGTAAATTCATCAACAATAGCAATTTTATTGTCATCAGTTACCACATATTCATCATCTTTTGAGAAAAGGGTGTATGCCCGCAATAATTGATTGAGAGTATGAATACGATCGCTTCTTTCAGAATAAGTTTTATATAATTCATCCTTCCTGTGCTGTTTATCTTCAGGAGAAATGGATTCATCATTTTCGATTTTACTTATTTCAGTCCCAAGATCGGGCAGCACAAAAAATTCTTTTTCTTCTCTGGATCCTTTTGCAAGTTCCTCTCTGCCTTTTTCAGTCAGGTCGATAGTATTCTGCTTTTCTTCAATAGCAAAATAAAGTTCCTCATCAATCTCAGGCATTCTTTTTGCGTTTTCCCGTAAAAACTCTAATTCAGTTTCTTGCATAAGTTTTTTATAGTCGGGTTCACTCAGCACTTTCATTAGTCTTTTATTTTTTGGAAAACCTCTGAATGCGCGGAGAAGTGCAATCCCTGCTTTTTGCGTGCCTTCTTTATCAGGGTTATTTGTCAGGATATTTTCAGCTTCCTGCACAATTGATGCAACAAGTGCTGATTGTTTTCTGAATAGATTTTCGACAAGCGGTCTCATCTCATAAAACTTATGGTCCTCACTTTCCACAGGTCCTGAGATAATAAGCGGAGTTCTGGCTTCATCTATAAGAACAGAATCAACTTCATCGACTATTGCAAAATTGTGTTTTCTCTGCACACAATATTCTTTTGCAACAGCCATATTATCCCTGAGGTAATCGAATCCAAACTCATTATTGGTGCCGTAAGTGATATCGCGGGAATAAATTTCCTGCCTCTGGGCGGAGTCCATATTATTAGTAATACAGCCAAATGTGAGCCCATGAAAATTGTATATTTCACCCATCCATTCACTGTCACGTTTCGCCAGGTAATCATTAACCGTAACAATATGAACCCCAAGTCCGGTTAAAGCATTGAGATAGATAGGGAGAGTCGCAACCAGGGTTTTACCTTCGCCGGTTGCCATTTCAGCGATTTTACCTGAATGCAGAACCATTCCTCCAATAAGCTGAACATCGTAGGGAATCATATCCCATGATACTTTTTGTCCGGCTGCATCCCATGATTTCCCGACAAGTCGCCGGCAGGTATCCTTTACAACGGCAAATGCTTCAGGCAGAAGTGTATCAAGTGTTTCTGCATATTTATCTTCCAATTCACCGTTTAATAATTCTATCTGGTCATAAATGGCATGTTTTTCTCCTTCCACATCATCGGATTTCAGACGGTTTTTAAGTTCTGCAATCTGATTTCTGAGTTCGAGGGTATTATCATCAATTGTTTTCTTAAATTCAGCAGTCTTCGCTCGTAATTCATCGTCGGAAAGGTCTTTTAAAGTATCATAGATTACATTTATCTCATCAACAACTGCCCAAAGATCTTTTATAGCCCTGGTATTCTTATCTCCGAATATCTTTTTGATCAGTCCGGATAGCATCCAATTCTCCGTTTTTTCCAAATTTTAAAGTTAATAAAGCCATGCCTAAAATCAAAAATGGAACCCTGGGGCTCTTTGAAAGGACATTGCAAATCTAATCTTAAATCAGATATTAAACTATTACAAATTATTTACCCTGATTTGTTCCACTGACGGCCATTTTCTTAACCATTTCCCACATTAGTGATTTGGGGCGAAAAGCAATTTCTAATGATTGACATTACAGTTATTATTATCCAGGTAAAACTTTCTGGTTCATATACGCCTCAAATAATAAGCTGTATTGTGTTAAAGCTCCGCTAATGACCTGAAGATATGTTGCCTATTTTCGAGCAGGGAGATTTTGTCTGAAGAGTCAGATTCTATATATTTTGATCATTGAATAATGAATTGGAACGATTTTGGGACAGAATAATATTAAAGTTGCGATAATTGACCTTTACAATGGTGAAAAAAACGAAGGGATGAGGTGTATTCAGGATATTATCAAAGAAACCGATGCAAAACACAACGAATTTAAAGTTGTTTATGATATTTATGACACACGTTTAAAAGTGGAAATACCGGATAAAAGTTATGATATTTTTATATCCAGCGGAGGTCCCGGCGACCCCTTCGATGGAGAAGGTAAAGAATGGGAACGAAAATACTTTGCTCTGCTCGATACTCTCTGTGCTCATAATCAAAATGACAATCCTGAAAAGAAGTATCTTTTCTTTATCTGTCATTCTTATCAAATAATGGTCCGATATTTTAAGCTTGGAACCGTCAACAGAAGAAACTCAAAATCTTTTGGTATTATGCCGGTGCATCATACGGACGCAGGATTTAATGATCCTATCATAAAATTGCTTCCCGAACCTTTTTATGCCGCAGATTTCAGAGAATTTCAGACGGTTCAGCCAAATGCTGCCAAATTGAAAGAAATCGGGGCGAAAGTTTTATGCCTTGAAAAGATAAGACCCGATGTTGACTATGAGAGAGCAATGATGGCAATCCGTATATCAGATGAAATTATGGGAACACAATTCCATCCGGAAGCTGACCACCAGAGTATGGATTACCACTTCAGGCAACCCGAGCGAAGAGAACATGTTGTTTCTAAATATGGCGAGAAAAAGTACTTTGAAATGCTTGAACTCCTTGATGACCCGATGGCAGTGCCCTTTACAAGAAAAATTGTTTTACCCGAGTTCCTCAGCATAGCTGTTGACAAACTGCGTCCGGAATATTCGAAGTGCTGACTCATTCATCACGAGTAAAATCCCTGAGGATAATTTCGAAAGAAGAAATTGACGGTCGTCTCAGGCGGCGGCCGTTTCACTTGTTTTTTTCTAACTGACCACAAATATTCCCACCCAATTTTTATTTTGACATTTTACGATAAATTATTTTATATTTGTATCGGAATAACTGGTTCAGCGAATGCTATACATCCATTCCGGGAATCAAAAAGGATACAGAAGTATAATATTCGCCGTTTTCCGTTCTTATAACATTGTTTTGATTAGTTGTCCACATAGATTAATAATTCCGGCATTATAGGAATTATAGAATGAAGATCCAACTATTAAAAATGGGACTCAGCACACTACGGAGAAATGTTATGATAAAATATTTGACGGTTATTCTTATTCTTTCCTCAAATTTAGTTTTCGCACAAATAACGAGAACTGTCGGTTCATCCGGAGCTGACTTCACCTCCATAAGCGATGCAATGACTGTGTCCGGCACCGGCGACATAATCCAGGTAATTGATGCAGTACATACCGAACAGGATATCCAGATCAATAAGGATATCACTATTGAAGGACTGGGAATGACTAATACAATTATTCAGGCATCAGATTCTTATAAAACAGCAACCAACAGGGTTTTTTCGGTAGCAATCGGTTTTACGGCAACAATCAGAAATTGTACGATCCGATATGGATACCTGGTCGGGGGCAGTGCCGGCAGCGGACCGAGCAAAGGCGGCGGCATTTTTAATGGGCATATTCTTACTCTCTCAAATGTTAAACTGATCGACAATTGGGTTGAGGGCAATTCTTCAAATCCAAGTGCCTACGGCGGGGGTATTTATAACAATAATATTCTTACAGTCGAAAATTGTGTCATTTCCGGCAATACCGCAAAAACTTATGCTTTAATTTACCAATCCGGGTACGGGGGTGGACTTGCCTCAAATGGTGGAACATCGACAACAATTACAAATTCAACAATTTCATCAAATAATGCACTCGGAGCTGATGCTGCAAATATTTATGCATCCGGTGGCGGAATCTACATCTCTCAGACAAATAGTGCTGTTCTATCGATGAGCGGATGCACTGTGTCAGGAAATCAGGCAAATTCCAGACTGGCGATGGGCGGCGGATTGAGTTTTGTGAACGCTGCTTCGAATATGTTTATTTCGAATTGTACGTTCAGTGGAAATTTAGCCACAGGAGGAGCCTCCGGTTCAGGTCTCGGAGGCGGAATATACGCCGGGGTTTACAGTACAGTTATATCGTTCTTTTTCCAGAACTGCACTATTGCCGATAATACAGCAACGACAGCCGGCGGGGGAGTATGGTCGGAATATCCCAGTACCAGGGCTTTACGTTACAGGAACTGTCTGATTGCAGACAATACAAGTCCGGTTGGCCCGGATATTAAGGGGCAGATTTTTTCGTTCGGGTATAATCTCATTGAATCAACAGACGGCTGGTCCACTGATTATGTCGGAGGGATAACTAGTGCCGGAAATATTTATAATACCGACCCACAACTTTCAGCCCTGGCAGAGAATAATTCATTATATAATACATATACTCATCATATTGCTTCAACAAGTCCTGCAAGGGACGCCGGTACTTCATCGGGTGCGCCAGCAACTGATCAGCGCGGAGCAGACAGGAACGGTACAGTTGATATTGGAGCCTATGAGTATTGGGGTGACGATGCTCCACTGCCGGTTGAGCTCATTTCATTTACTGCACAAACCGAAGGACAGACAGTGATCGTGAATTGGCGGACGGAGACCGAGGAGAATAATTATGGATTTGAAATACTCAAAAGAAATAATAATTATGACCTGAAAATATTACACATGGAAAATCCTGAGCAATGGGCTTCCCTTGGTTTTGTGCCCGGAAGCGGATACTCTAACTCACCCAAAAGCTACAGTTTTTCAGATCTGAATCCGGGAGAAGGAATCCTATATTACTGTCTTAAGCAGATTGATACCGATGGGCAATTTGAGTTTTCGGATGTTATTTCAATCTATAAAAATTCGGAATCTGTTTTGACCAGTGATTTCATCCTCGAGCAGAATTATCCCAATCCATTTAATCCGTTTACAACTATAAAGATTGTATTGCCGGCAGATTGCCAGGTAGAATTGACGGTTCATTCAGTTACCGGAGAAAAAGTCGCTGATTTAGCCAATGGCTTTTTCGCAGCAGGGCACCATATCTTTGAACTTAATGCATCAAGCCTGACAAGCGGAGTATATTTCTACCTCCTTAGCGCTAAAAGTTTTGGCGAAAGTTATTCCCAAACGAAAAAACTTGTAATCCTCCGCTGAAAAGTAATGCATGAAAGCTCATCTTAACATGAGCGGTTTTCGTTGCATGCTCATTTTATTTGCTTGCGTGATAAGAGTTTTTCCAGTAAAAGATTCGAATGTCCGGGCATTTTTGTAATTATTTTGAGTTTAATATATTGCAATGTTCATAAAACAGTTATCCTAAAAACAGGGAGATTTTATGGAGTCAGATTTGATTAGATGGTACACATGGATACTCATATCCTTAGTTCTCTTCATCTTTGAAATCTTTGCCCCGGGGTTTATTTTGGCAAGTCTCGGTATCGGTGCAATCGTTGCCGGAATAGTTGCTTCAACAGGGCTCTCGCTTATATGGCAAATACTATTTTTTGCACTTGGTTCATTCGCTGCATTTCTTGGAATAAAACCCTTCTATAATCGTTTCCTGAAAAAGTTTGATGAAGACAGAATTACCGGAATTCGCGGATACATTGGTAAAACCTGTGTCGTGACCGAAAGAGTTGCGGGCAGTTATTCACCCGGCAGAGTGAAAGTTATGGGTGAGACATGGAAAGCTGTTTGCGCTGAAGGTTCGGTTTTTGAGGAGGGAGAATCTGCTGTTATTGAAAAAGTTGAAGATCTAACTTTATTCATAAATAAATAATTGGAGATTAAATGGAACCGGGATTGATCATCATTATTTTTATAGCATTATTTGTAATTATCTTCGTTTCCTCTGGATTTAAAATTGTTCAGCAGGCTGAAACAATAGTTATTGAAAGACTGGGAAGATACAACAGAACTCTTGAAAGCGGTATTAATATTATTGTTCCTCTATTCGATAAACCCCGTCCAATTATCTGGCGATATAAGACACAGGATGTTTCCGGTAAACAGTACGTAAGAAATGTTACGAATATTAAAATTGACCTACGCGAACAGGTTTACGATTTTCCAAGTCAGAATGTAATCACCAAGGACAACGTTTCAATAAGAATTGATGCACTTCTATATTTCCAGATAGTTGACCCGGTAAAAGCAATATATGAAATCGCAAATTTGCCGGATGCCATTGAGAAGCTTACACAAACCACACTCAGGAATGTTATCGGCGAACTCGATCTGGACGAATGTCTTGTATCCAGAGACACAATAAACAGTAAACTTCGTGCAATCCTTGACGATGCTTCAGAGAAATGGGGTGTTAAGGTTAACCGTGTTGAACTTCAGGACATCACTCCCCCACGTGATATTCAGGAGGCGATGGAGAAGCAGATGAGAGCCGAACGGGATAGGCGCGCCGCAATTCTTAAAGCAGAGGGTGATAAACGTTCTAAAATTCTTGAAGCTGAAGGGATGAAGGAATCTGAAATTAACGTTGCGCAGGGAATCAGACAGGCAGCAATCCTGAAGGCCGAGGGTGAAGCAGAAGCGAGGATTAAAGTCGCAACAGCAGAAGCAGAGGGTATTAGGCTGATAGCTGATGCGGTAAGAGGAGAAAAGGGCGATCCTGTTAATTACGTGATTGCTGTCCGATATATTGACACTCTCAAGGCTATGGTCTCCGGAAAGGATAATAAGGTCGTTTACCTGCCATACGAAGCCACATCCGTTCTTGCTTCTCTTGGTGGAATAAAAGACCTACTGAAGAATTGAGCTCCCTTTAAATTTCAGGTATGCGGTACTTTTACTACTCCGGGAATTGAACGGTAGCATCTGCAAGGCGATAATGCAGCAATCTTTTCTTTGTTTCGCTTGTTTTTGCCTTGTGTGCTTTGTGGTTATTTTTTTGCCGCAAGGAGAAAGAAGAATTTTCACGAAGGGAAAGAGTGTTTAATTAGTCAGTATCAGTAATACTTTCGCCGGCTAATTCAGCAAGTTTTCGGATAATTCCTTCGAGAACGATGTCCGGGCAAGAAGCCCCGCCATTAACAATAACCTTGTACTCTCTGCCCGGCTTCATAAATAATTTAGAAATGGTCTCATCTTTGACTTCAAGGTCATAATGTTTAATGCTCATATCCGGCATTACAGAAGCGGCATCCCTCACAAAATAAACGGGCATTCTTTTTTTCAGTATCTTTATCAGACCAATCGTATTTGAACTGTTATACCCCCCTGCAACAACCGCAAAATCAGCCCCGGAATCAAGAAGATTTACTGCGGCAGTCTGATTGTCGTTCGTAGCGTAACAGAGGGTATCTCGAGTATCCGCAAAATGATCCTTCAGGTTTTCGTTTCCATATTTTTCAATCAGCACATTTTTAAGATATTCCGCAATTTCCTGAGTTTCTCCTGCGATCATTGTCGTCTGATTCACAATTCCAATCTTCTCAAGGTGGATTGCCGGGTCGAATCCATCCGAATACCTGTCCTTAAAATATTCCATAAATTCATCCGGGGACAGCTTATCCATAATAAAGGCAGATAGTATTTTTGCCTCCCCGAGATCGGTAATCATTAATGCAGGCCCCGATAACGCTGCTCTTGAAAAAGTTGATCTGGTTTCTTCATGCTTAGGTTTTCCGTGTACGATAACTGAATAACCTTTTGTCCCAATCTCCTGCGATCTGTTCCACACTTTTACAACAAAGGGACATACTGTATCGTATCCCTCGGTCCTTATTCCAATATCAGCGAGTTTCTGAATTATCTCCGGCGAAGTGCCGAATGCAGGAAGAATTACAATGTCCTCCGATTTAAGGTTTTCCCAGGCAATATAATTATTGCCATACGTGTCCAATATAAATTCGATTCCATTATCCTTCAGATCCCTGTTGACATCCGGATTGTGTATCATCTCGCTCAGGAGATAAATCTTTTTTCCAGGATTTTCATTAAGTACTTTGTAAGCAATTTCAATAGCGTTTTCAACTCCATAACAAAATCCAAAATGCCGGGGCAGAAGTATTTTCAGTTTACCGAAGCTGAGTACTGAGGGGGTAAAATCTTTTTTCCTCGGATCAGAGACTTTTCGGCTCTCTTTTATCCGCGTAATAAGGTCACTTTTAAAAGCTACTGGAATCTCAAATTTTTTCATTCAATCTATTTTCTTTCTTCTTCATAGAATAGTCCGGAAGTGAATAAGCAAGTGGATATGTTATTTTTCCCTTCGAAGTTCTTTAATAACAATTTCGATATCTTCGGTTGGAAGACTGCATGCAAAGTCCCGGCAAAAATAAAACTTATTGCTGTTTTCAGGAAGTTTTATATCAGCCAGATGCGGAATAAGTTTTGTTAATTCCTTAGTATTTTCAGGGTTAAGTAATGTGAATACGGCACCCGGAGAATAAATTGTATGTAATTCGGATAGAATTTTCATTGAACTCTCAACTGAATCACCGGCAATAACTATATTGCTTCCGTCTTCAACATAATGACTGAACGCGAGTAAAGAGTAAACAAATGCTGAAGGTGATTTCGAGATCACTTCTGAAAAAAACGCAACATGTTTTTCGATAGCATCCCTGTAACTAATGTCTCCTGTAATTTTCCATAAAAAAATGAGGTTCATAAGCGCCACAGAATTCCCGCACGGATAAGCGCCATCGTATATCTCTTTTTTTCTAAGCAGAATTTTCTCTCCCTGTGAAGAAACATGGAAGTATCCGCCATTTTCTGAATCAAGGAATTCGGCATCCTGCATTTTCTGAAGACTGATAGCTTTTTCCAGGTAAGCCGGGTTAAATGTCAATTCGTAAACAGAGATCAAAGCTCTGATCATCCAGGTATAATCATCAAGCACTGCTGGGATTCTATTTCCATTAATCACGCCAGTATGAATTAACATGCCATCGGCAGTTACCATATTTTCCAGAATAAATTTCACTGATTTTTCAGCGATCTGTTTCAGATTTTTATCGGAGAATACAGCGGCTGCTTTTGCAAAACTTGTAATAGTCATTCCATTCCAGTCAGTCAGTATCTTCGTGTCCTTCAACGGCGCCACGCGGCTTTTCCGAATTCCATATAATCTTGCAAATATCTCAGATGTCTTTTCATTAATACGGGATTCGTCCAACCCATATTCAAGAGAGTATTCCTGAATTGTCTTAATGAGGTGTGGAATATTTGCTGCGGTTGCTGCACCGGTAGCTTCTTCCTGAAAATTCCCCTCGGTCTTTATATTGAATAAAAGTTTGAAAAGATCAGAATCTTCCTTGTTTAATATGGAGTCTATTTCCTGTTCACTCCAGATATAGAACTTACCTTCCGCACCTTCGCTATCAGCATCCTCCGCTGAATAAAAAGCGCCTTCCGGAGAATACATGTCTCTAATCAGATAGCCCGATATCTCATAGGCTGTCTGTTTCCATCTCTCCTCACGAGTTGCAGAATAAGTTTCAGTATAAGCCGAAAGCAGCATAGCCTGGTCATACAGCATCTTTTCAAAATGGGGTAAAAGCCATTGTCTGTCTGTAGAGTATCGATGAAATCCGAATCCAATATGATCCCAGATCCCTCCTTTCCTCATTTCAGTTAAAGTTTTCACCGTCATTTCAAGGGCCAGATGTCTCCCGCTATCACGCCAGTATTTAAGTAGAAAAAGGAAATTTTGCGGAGAAGGGAACTTGGGAGATTGACTGAAACCACCGAATTTTGCATCAAATCTTTGTTCAAATGAATCAAACAAATTATCAAGAACACCCGGATCAAGGTACTCGCCGGCTTTTGTATTTGAAATCTCTTCAAGATATTCGGTTATTTTATCGGCGGATTCGAAAACTTCAGATCTCTTTTCTTTCCAGACGTCATTGATTTGTGCAATCAAATTTTTGAGGCCGATCCTTCCATATTTACTTTCCTTTGGAAAATAAGTCCCACAAAAAAAAGGTTTTTTATCCGGGGTCAAAATAACTGTCAGAGGCCAACCACCATGCCCAGTCATAATCTGACAAACCGACATATAAACATGGTCAATATCAGGTCTCTCTTCTCTGTCAACCTTAACGGAGATAAAGGAATTGTTCATAAGTTCTGCAACTTCAATATCCTCAAAGGATTCCCTCTCCATAACATGACACCAGTGGCATGTTGAATAACCTATTGAAAGAAAAACAGGGCGGTCTAGTTCTTTTGCGCGCGAAAACGCCTCCATACCCCAGGGAAACCAGTCCACAGGATTATGGGCATGTTGTAAGAGATATTGACTTTTTTCGTTTATCAACCGGTTTGTTTTGCTTTCGTCCATTAAATTTTTACCTGATCTGTAAGAATTATATACCTTTAACTTTAAACATATAATCGAAGTTCATAATTTCGTATAATTCAATATATTATAAAAACACTATGGATACGACCCAATAATGAAAAAAAATGTTCTTTGTTTACTGTTTCTGGCGGCTACTGTGCATTTTGCCCAGGATCATAGTTTGGAGGCATCTCCGGAAAATTTAAAACAAACAGTTGAATATCTTGCTTCTCCCGAATTGACAGGGAGACTGGCTGGCTCGGAAGGATATAATATCGCTTCTGAATTTGCTGCGGGGAAAATGAAGGATTATGGACTTTTGCCACTTTTTGATGATGGATATTTTCAAAGATTTAATCTTGAATCGAACAAAATTAATTCAGCATCGCTATTAATAACAACTCAAGCCGGCAAGGTAAAAAGTTATAATGTTGGCGATGGTTTTGTATGCCGCGGATTTACCGGACGCGGAAAAGTGGAGGGAGAAACTGTATTTGCCGGTTATGGGATTTCAATGCCAGAGTCAGGATACGATGACTATTCCGGGCTTGATGTAAAAGGGAAAATAGTTATTATTTTCAAATATAATCCTGCCTGGAGTATTGAAGGAATAAAATTCCCTCCCGGAACCCCAAGGCAGAAATCCAAAACGGCTAATGCGAAAGGAGCCCTTGGCATAATTATGGTTTCACTGCCGAACGATAAAAATCCTCAGAAAACAATTGGCAGCGTAATGGCGGGCGAAGGCGAACAGTTAATCGATTTCCCTCAGATACACGCCGATATTGATCTCGTGAATGATCTTTTAGAAGGATGTGGATATGATCTCAAGACATTACAGACTATCATTGATTCAACCAAAAAACCCTTTCCTGTCGGACTTCAATCCAGGGCTATGATAAATGTGGATTCGGAGTATTTTCCAGATGCACTTTCGCAGAATATTGCTGGGATGATCAGAGGAAATGACCCGATTCTTCAGAATCAATATATTATTTTAGGCGCGCACCTCGATCATGTTGGAAAACAAGGTGATATTTATTTCCCCGGCGCTAATGATAATGCATCGGGATCAGCCGCTCTGCTCGAAGCCGCCAAAATCCTTTCCGGGAATAAAAGTCTTAAGCGGTCTGTTATTTTTGTTCTTTTCACGGCAGAGGAATCGGGGCTGTTCGGCTCGGATTATTTTGCTGCGCACCTGCCTGTTGACACATCCTCAATTGTTGCAATGATTAATATGGACTGCATCGGACACGGTGACAGTCTGCAGATTGGCGGGGGAAAATCATCCAATGGTCTCTGGTCTGTTATCAGTAAGCTTGATTCTGAGTCCGACAATATAATGGTATCCTCTACATGGGCTGGCGGTGGTGCAGATTCAGAGCCGTTTTTCAGGGCTGGGCTTCCAACGGCCTATTTTGTGACAACCAAAAGCTATACTCATCTTCACTGTTTGACCGACACTCCGGAGACTTTGAATTACGATTTGCTATCGCGAATTACTTCTCTGGCAGCCAGAACAGTTCAGCATCTTGCTGCAGCGTCTTCTCTTCCGGTATTAAAAACGGGAGGATCCCGTTGAAAAGGAAAATGATTCTGCTTACAGAGGGGTATTCTGATCCCCATCCTGCTAAAACTGCAAGAAACCTTATAATCTATAAACGGGAAGAAGTTGCGGCTGTTTTCGATCGCAAGAATGCAGGAATAATGGCATCTGAATTACTCGGGGCTGGTGAGGATGTTCCGGTGATAGGATCGTTTGAAGATTTTCCGGATGCAGACACACTTGTAATTGGTGTTGCAACAGCCGGAGGAAAGATTCCTGAAAATATGATGGAGATAATTTTTGAAGCTGTTCGCAGAGGATTAAATGTTGTATCCGGGCTTCACGATTTTGTTTCAGATAACAACGAATTAAGAGAAATAGCCCGGAAGAATGGCGTAACTTTAACAGATATAAGAAAAAATTCTGAAAAAGAGGTTACCACAAGAAAAAATATAAATCCGGACTGTTTTCGGGTTTTGACTGTTGGCAATGACTGCGGAATCGGAAAGATGGTTGTTGCGCTGGAAATTGCCAACGACTTAAAAAGAAGTGGATATGATGCGAAATTTGCAGCAACAGGGCAAACAGGCATCCTTATTGAGAACGGAGGGATCCCGATTGATGCAGTAGTCGGTGATTTCCTGAACGGTTCAGCGGAGAGGCTGGTAAGGCTTAATCAGGAACATGATATTATGATTATTGAAGGGCAGGCAAGCATCACTCACCCAAGATATTCTTCGGTATCTTTAGGATTACTTCACGGTTCAATGCCCCAGGCGCTGATAATGTGCTATGAAATGGGCAGAGATTATGTGAGGGGGTTTGAAAACATAAAGATACCTCCGCTAACAGAGATTATTAGATTTAATGAGATCGCTGCTTCCTTTATGTATCCGGCTAAAGTTATTGGAGTTGCGATCAACAGCAGAAAATATTCCGGCAAAGACGCAGACGCCGAAAAAGAAAGAATATCCAACGAAACCGGGCTCCCTGCGTGTGATGTAATAAGACATGGTCCGCAGGTTCTCTCAGAAGCCGTTATTTACCATAGAGAAAAATATCGTGAGGAAGAGATTTTATTAGTCTGAGCAGGAATTATTTAATTTAATTTTATATTTTACTATAGTTGTTTTTGCTGCTGGCATTTTGTGTCATCGTGATAAAATATTTATTAACAGGCCGAGGGGTTATGTCAGATGCATTTGATAAAATGTACGAGAATGGTTTATCACTGTATGATAATGGTGATTATGTAACCGCAGTAAATTACTTCTTTAATGCTTATCAAATAAACCCCGGGCATATTGACTGCATTGGTTTTCTTGCTGATTGCCTTTTTAAGCTTGAAGCATTGGAAGACTCACTGAAATTCTACAATATGCTCATCGAACAAAATATTCGCGATCCATTCATTTTTTTTAGAATTGGTCTGATTCTTCAAAAGAAAGCCTATGAAACAAAGAACAAAACCTATCATCAGCGGGCTATCAAATCGCTTGAGACAGCTATTCAGATGAATCCGGAGTACACGGATGCTTATTATGAAATCGGCAGGGAGTTTTACGAACTCGGAGACCACCAGGATGCTTATGAAGCTTTTCAGGCAGTACTCAGGCAAGACAACACACATGCTGCCGCATGCTCAGGGATTGGCGATATTTTTCTTGGCCGGGGGGATACGAGATCAGCAATTGAATGGTATAAAAAAGGTGTTGCTGTTAATAAATCGTATAAACCGGTAATCACAAAACTCGTCGATATTTACCTCTCCCAGGGGGATATAATGAAAGCACATGAATATTGGCAGCTTCTGGGCGAAAAGTAAAACTCTTTTATGAATTTCAGACGACTTTCACTGTGATTTCCCCGATGTTTTCGATGGATGCCTCCAGAATATCACCGCGTTTCACCCTGCCAACTCCGGCGGGTGTCCCTGTAAAAAGGAGATCGCCCTTTTCAATTTTCATTTTTTCGGCAATTCCCTGAACCAAATGTGCCGGCTTATGCAGCATAAGGCTAAGTTTTGCAGATTGTCGGATATTCCCATTCACTTTTAATTCGATTGTCTCATTCAGAGAAAGTTTATAATCCTTTTTCATCCTGAATTCCGAAACCACAGCGGACGTGTCAAAACATTTGGCGAGTGTCCATGGAGCGCCCTTCGATTTTAATTTATCCTGGACATCCCGTAAAGTCATATCCAGACCAACGGCATACCCAATAATGGCATCCTCAGCTTCTTCGAGTGAAACATTTTTAATGTCTTTGCCAATAAGAAGAACAAGTTCAACTTCGTGATGCAGTTCTTCACCAAAATCAGGGTGAATTATCTCATCGCCTGAATTAATAAGCGAGCTTGACGGCTTTAGAAAAACCAGCGGGAAAGGTGGTATTTCGTTCCCCAATTCTTTGGCATGTTCAGCATAATTTCTTCCGAAACAGACAATCTTTCCAGGTCTCATAATTATTTGTCCTATATTTTTAATTTTCCAGTTCTTTTATTCGACATACGGTTTTGTACCCACAGTATTTACAGATTGTGCCTTCAGGGTTTTTAATTCCTGTCAGATGAAATTTCCCATCCGAAATGTTTTCAACTGCTCCTGATATTTTTGAGAAAAAGTATTCATACCAGTCGCCCGATTCGCCCTTATAATCAGGGATATTCCTTGCATGAAAGCCAAATTCCTCTGCATTATATTTCAGTGAATAGAAACCAAAAGAGCCTTCTGCATCAAGGCCATTCTTTTCCTTAAGCAATTTGCCGGCAACAGCAGCATACAGAGGAAGCTGAATATATTTCAATTCATTTATTTCACGCTGTGTTTTCATATATCCGGTTTTATAATCAACAATTCTGAAGCCACCATTACTTTTTTTCAAATCAATCCGGTCTATTTTTCCTCTAAATTTCACACCACCAATTTCGATTGGTTCAGATGAATAAAGTTGAGTGTCAGTCCTGTTGCGCGACAATCGTCCGAAGGCAACCTCAAAATATGATGGGATAAATTCTGAATCATTACGCTCAGTTTCAATAAATTTGTATAAAAGGGAGTTTTTCCGCTCGCCTTTATATCCGAATATTTTTTCCGAATCCCCGAAATTCAAGATACGATCAAATTTTTTCTCATCTGCAACTTCATAAGCAATCGCAAAAATGTAATCGATTGCTTTTTTAAAGACGTCCTCACTGCATCCGCCTAAAATGATAGATTCTGCCCTCAACTTTTCTGATAATCTGAATAGAATTTCATGAAGCAGGTCGCCGTATTCTTTCGGTTCAAATTCCTCTTTCGGATCCTCCGGAGTCTCTACCCGCAGAACATACTGCATAAAATACTTGAAAGGACAATTTAAATACATTTCCAGAGCTGTTATACTGAATTGCTTCTCTACTTCTTTATAGCCGGGCTCCGGAAAGGTATAACCGGTAAATGGACTTACCACATTTAATCCATTTTTTCTGTCAAGGAATGCCGAGACAATTTTTTCCTCTGAAAGGAGGGCAGGATTTTTATGATCGAATGTTTGCTTTGAAGATTGATAAAGCTGCTTATCCTTATCAGTGAAAATATATTGATCAGGAAGTGTGAATTCAGTTACCTCAAAGATTTCCAGAAGCTCTTTAAGAAACCCGGACTCAGTCAGTGATCGCTTTCCGTCATTAATGGGTCTGGAAAGATGCAGGCTTTTTTTCCAGCTTGAGAGGAGCTGATAAAAATGATATCTTTGATCCTGAAGATGCCGTCTTTCGTTCCGTTTGAGGGTTTCGGGACTAAAAAGTTCCGGAGAATATCTTGCTGGAAAGTCACCATCGGTGAGTCCGCCGATAAATAAATGATCAAATTCGAGTCCTCTAATCTCGTCAGGCGCAGTGATTAACACCCCATAACCCGGCTCTTCCTTTACGTTATGTCTTGTTCTTCTTGCGATTGTCCTGATAACATCGAGATAGAAACTGAAATTGTGTTTTATTCCGGTATTATCTTCTGATTCGAGAAGACTGAGGCTTTCATCAAGAATATCGAGGAATGCTGAAAGTCCCCGAATATTTAATTCAGTTGTCAGCCTGTCATGTGAAAATACTGATTTGTGCAGATCAAGGTTTTTTATAAGTCCGTGGATAGCCTCTTTGAATTCCAGCGGTGAAAGGCTGCCATTAAATACATTCGTAAGATTCGCTAAATAATTTACATCCCGCAGTGCTTTCTTTAATCGTTTTTCCTTTCTCTCCCGATCCTCGGGGGCATAAGCGGGATCTTCTTTGACCGCTGCGATCGCTTCCCGAATTTTCCTCGTCCAGATATCCGCACCAGCAGTAATTCTTAATTCCTTTGCAGTCAGAATCAGATTCCGCCGGTCAATATTCTCACTATTGATCAATCCATGATGCAGAAATCGCATTACTGATTTATAGTAAAAATTATCGTTGAACATTTCAAGGGCATTGAGAATTGCTTTTACGGGAGGACATGTCTCAACCGACTGCCGGTCTGTAAGATTAAAGGGTATTCCATATTCATCGAATAATTCTCTTATCAGAGGCGAATATTTCCCGATATTATTAAATACAACACAGATTTCATCTGGATTTACTTGACCGGCAGCCAGCATTAGTTTTATTTTTCCGCAAATAGTGCTGACCTCCGAGTAACGATCGTTTTGTTTTAGTATAAATATTTTATCGGCAAATGATTTGTTCTTTATTCCGGATCCTGAATTAAATAATGATTCTTTTAGGAATGAGTTGAAAGTTCTGAGAGTATGTGGCACACTTTCCGAAATCTTCTCGAAACCAGCCCTGTTCAGTCTCTGGTAACAATCGTTAAGATGAGAAAAAAGAGTGTGATTATTGCTGAAATAATCGAAATTTAATGAAAGTTCAACGTTGGGAACGAGAGACATTTTCTGAATAATTACGGTCTCGGGCGAAGAAAATTCATCGAAACCGATTATCATTATATACCGCACATTCGCATAAGACTGCCTGAATATTGAATGAAAAGAATCATCAGGTATATTGATCAGTCTGTGATAAACATCGCCGATTTCATAATTGCCCGCATTCCGCGTTCTTATTATATAGTCATTATATAACGCCTGGTAATCAGAAAATTTATTTTTCAGTGACTCATGCCGGATACTTTCCGCCTCTTTTGAAAGATCAGCGGGACTTATATCATTCCTTTTCAGTTCGTAAAAAATTCTTCGGATCTTTTCCAGTGTTCCCGAAGGATAAAATTCACGAAACCCTGAAAATGTTCGTAGTTTGAGAGTTTTAAGGCCTTGTTCAATTAAAAAATAAGAAACACCATCACTCAGATTCCTGAAGGAAGTGTGTCTTTTTAGTAAACCGGTCGAAATTGTTTCGATTGTCTCGATTTCTATATTCGGAAAATCTCCCGGGCGCAGAGTCGCGATGATCTCTCTTTTGAGCGACCGCATTTTTCTGCGGGTTGGAACAATAAAAAGAATCTCATCAGGACGGGCAGTCTCCCATAAGAGTTTGCTCCATAGATCAATTGAGGTTTTACTCTGTCCTTCCCTCGCGAGGATCATTTAGCTATCTCCCCCGTAGAAATGATCAGATCTCTATATGAGAGTCTTAATTCCTCAAAATCACGAAGTCTCAGAAGATCGTAAACCTCTTTAAATTGTTTCTCATAGAATTGGGGCTCTTCATCCCCTGTTACAGTCTCAAGTTCAAGAAAATCACCAAGCTTCTCGACTTTATCAAGATGGATTCTTGTGTTCTTGTAAATCCAGAGTTCACGCGTTTTATTTACCACAGCTTCTGTTTCAAAAATTCTTTCTAAAAAGTAGCGTGAAACAGGCTCCAATTTGAGAATATTATATTCACTCTCTCTTTTTGAAGCTGTTTCATCCCTTTTATAGAATATCAACTCGGCGTTTTCACCATAAATTCGTAGTTTAAGCAGCCCGGCATCATGCTTAAAGTAAATATCTTCCTGATTGAGAAGGCCAAAAAAAACTGCCCCGGATTTCCGGATTTTTTCTGAAATATCAGTTCCTACTCCAAGCCTTACTTTAATCTCGATATTTTTCATTTTTTCCTCACTAATTCAAGAAGAACTTCTCGCCCTTTACGCGGTTTCACTGATTCAATATTACGAGAAAAATACACAAGTTTCATGGTGTTTTTTGCAATATTGTAAAAAGTGGAAAGATCAATTGCAAATGGCGGTCCGCCCTCTCTTCCATCAACCGGAAAAAGCACTGAGACCAGTCTGCCGCCAGGCTTCAGAAATCCCGGGATAATTTTGATTGCACGTTCCAGGTTAGCCGGATCCAGTGAGCAAAAAGTCACATATTCATATATCAAATCGTATTTTCTGTGATGTGATGGCGGATCAAGAAGAAAGTCATCTCCTGAAAATTCGATATTGACTCCTTCCTTAGCCGAGAGTAATCGAGCCGAATTTATTGCTTCTGCTGAAAAATCAAGTGCAGTGACCATGTATCCGGCCTTGGCGGCATAAATTGCATCAAAGCCCTTGCCTGCGCCAAGCACTAAAACTTTAATTCCTGCCGGAAATTTTTTAGATTCAAGAAATCGAACAAAAACCGGATTTGGACTGTTTAAATTCCATCGATCTTTGTTCTCTTCATATAATTTATCCCAATAATCAGGTGATGAGACAGAGTTCGTAAAGATACCTTTATTTTTATCTTGATAATTAATACAGATTAATTAATTTGAGTATAAAAACTTACTAAACTATGAATAAAATGAAAAATTTTCTTGTTATCCCTATACTTTTTCTGAGTACTATTGTTTCAGGGCAGAAAATAGGCGAACTGGCACCTGAACAGCCATCAGAAATATTCCCTTCAAACTCATGGGGTGTTGATCTGATGTTCGGTGAAGGAGGATTTGGACTCGGCACCTTTCTAAGGAAAAGTTTTAGTGAGGATTTTAAGGGCTTCGTTGATTTCTCTTTTTCTGAATCCAAGGATGATAAAGAAGTCGAATATATCGATTATTTCGGGCAGACTTACGTATTTGGAAAAGTGAACAGAGTTTTTCTGCTACCTCTTAATTTTGGAATTCAGTACAGGCTATTCCGTAAGTCGGTGACCGATAATCTCAGACCATATTTATGTCTGGCAGTCGGCCCAAATTTTATTATGACCACCCCCTACGAGAAAGAATTTTTTAATGCTTTCGGGCAGGCAAAAATAAAATACGCTTTGGGCGGATATATAGGATTTGGGGCTGATTTTGGACTTAGTAAAAGTAATCTGCTTGGTCTTAATATCAGGTATTCTTATGCTCACCTTTTTGATAAGGGTGTTGAAAATCTTCAGAATTCTTTCAGATCAAATCTTGCTCATCTTTACATTACACTTAATATAGGTATAATGTATTGATGTCTCGCAGAAGAGAGTATTAATTCCGTCTATTCTATTTTTAATAGTGAATCCTGAAAAAATTATTATCATCATTCATGAAAAATTTTAATCAGTTTCATTTATCATGAATCAAAGAATGGCGTCCGGAAGAGTTATCAATTTGTTACGTGTTGGAATCATGTTAATTAATTTCCGGGATTGCAGAATAAATTAAATAGCAGCCTAACCCAGATCTGGCATTTAACAGGTCATCTCAGAGGTGAAATAGCCGGTAAATTTTTCCGGGAAAACATATTTGCTTACTCGTTATATTCATCAGGAAAGATATAATATTTTTCGCAATGTTCTTTATATAACATTGCGAGTTCAAATAATTTTAGGTGAAAATTGAAAACCGCAATATTACTTGGCAGCACGGGTCTTGTTGGCTCGGAATTGTTAAAAATCCTGATTGCCGATCCGGATTTTGAAAAAATCTTATTGTTCGGCAGAAGAACAGCAGGATTTTATTCTGATAAAGTAACTGAATATCTAATCGATTTTGACAAGCCTGAATTGTGGTCGAAGAAAGTGAAAGGGGATGTTGTGTTTTCGGCATTCGGGACAACTATTAAAAAGGCAGGTGGCAAGGTAAATCAGTTTAAGATAGATTATACATATCAGTATTCTTTTGCCAATGCCGCAGCAAAAAATGGGGTGCCCTTCCTGGTCCTGGTTTCCTCAATGGGCGCTTCTGAAAACTCATCAAATTTCTATCTCAGCATGAAAGGGAAACTTGATGCCGACATCGAGGTTCTGCCTTTTTCTAAAACCGCAATTATTCGTCCGGGCATTCTTGACGGCAAACGGAAAGAGAAAAGGATTTTGGAGAAAGCCGGGATTGAAATCGGCAAACTCATTACCATGTTGCCCGGATTAAAAAAGTACAAACCAATTCCTGCGGAGGTTGTTGCACTTTCAATGGTAAATATCTTCAAAACCGGTTTCGTTGAAAAAGCCAAAATAGTCGAATCCTCTCATCTTTTCAAAATTGCAGGGAAATAGTGAATAAAAACATATCATTTGCTGTTCAAACACAATTCAAAGGTAAAAAGCAGAAAGCCTCATCAATATTTTTCAGGTTATTTCCTCAGACAGGAAATCCTGATAATATCCCATTAAAACAAAGGTTTCAAAACCCTGTCCCGACTTTTATGGAAATGTCGCCATTAAAAATGCTCAGGATTCTTATTAAATTTTTACGAGGCAATAAGTATGGGCAGCCGGAATCAGGGCTTAAAACCCAATCCTTTGCAGCAGCAGATTTTATCCTTTCCGCCCAGGATAAACCCTCTCTCGTTTGGTTTGGTCACTCCTCACTCCTTTTAGGACTGAATGGAAAGATCATACTTATTGATCCCGTGTTCTCAAAGAGAGCGAGTCTGTTCTCATTCATGGGCCCGAAACAATTTCCATATGAAAACAACTATTCGGTTGAAGATATGCCTGAACCCGATATTGTTCTTCTGACACATGATCATTATGACCATCTTGATTATCAGACCATATTAAAACTTCGGGAAACACGGGCAAGATTCTTCGTCCCGCGGGGAGTTGAAGCTCATTTGCTTGCATGGGGAATTGAGGATTCCAGGTTAAGTGTATTCTCCTGGTGGCAGGAAACTGTAGAGATAGGACTGGGTTTTGTATTTGTTCCTTCGAGACATTTCTCCGGAAGAAAATTTAATGATCGTTTTAGTGCTTTGTGGGGCGGCTGGGTTGTCAGATCAGATTCCCATTCATTTTATTTTGGCGGTGATTCGGGTTATTTCCCGGGTTTCGAAGAAATCGGCAAAAGATATGGTCCCTTCGATTTTGCCGCACTTGAGTGCGGGCAGTATAATGAAGACTGGCACGATATTCATATGATGCCTGAAGAAACAGTACAAGCGGCTATTGATACCCGCAGTGTGAAATTTATGCCGGTCCACTGGGGCAAATTTAAACTTGCACTCCATTCATGGGATGATCCGGTTAAAAGAGTGACTTCTGAAGCGAAAAGGCTTTCAGTTAATATTGTTGTCCCTGAAATTGGAGAAATTTTCAATCCTATGGAATATAATTTAATTTCAGATTGGTGGCTCAGATAAATTATTTATCGCTCAGACTTTTTTTAGGATCAGTAATCGTTTTTTTAGACTATTTTTGCAAATGACAATTGTATAAAATCCAGATTTCCTTTGGGTTTTCTTGATTTATACAGAATATTATGATAATTTTATTTAACGTAGTTAATTCTAATAATGTCATACTCTATGCTTTCCGGAGCATGTTTGTAACATAATTTTAATCTGGAGACAAAAATGAAATCCTTCATCTTTCCAAGTGCGTTAGAAAAACACAACGAGGAATTAAAGAATATTTTTACAAATCTGATCAACGGAATAAAAATCAGGTACGATGGCAACGGATTTATCGTTGGTGATCTGGCTATGATTGAAGGTACAAGTCCTCATAAAATAGTTAACAGTTCACCAAACGATGTCGATTACAAAGTACTTGGATTGGCAAGTTTGCTCCTGGCTGGTAATGAACTGAAGAGCCCTATAACTCTTACAGTTGGTTTTCCCTATTCAACCTATCTGGCGAACAGAGAATTGGCGGCAGAGTTTTTCCAGGGTGTTCATGAAATTGAGTACGATACCTTTTCTATCGGAAAAAACTCCACACGTAAGTTAAGAGTTGAAATTGAAAGTGTTGACGTTATTCCTGAAATAGTTGGAGCCAGTTTTGCTGTCCGGCATAATCGTAAAATTGATGATAATTGCTTTGTTGTTAATTTAGGCTATGGAACTTTTGAAGGGTGCCTGACTAATCAGTATGGTATTATTGACAGAACAGTAATAAGTGCTCAGGGTATCCGTTATGCGATCGAAGATGCAATGAAAGAACTTAACAAAAAATATTACCTTGGATTGAGAAATGAAACCCAATTCGATGTGAGTTTTCAGAAAGGCTCCCTAGTTGTGAATCGCAGGAAGCAGGATATTCTTGCACAGAGAAAATCCTCCATTGAGAAATATTATAATGATATTATTTCCCCTGCTATCAGGAATATCTGGCAGGATGATGATTTTGCTAACACTTCAAATCTTTTCCTTGCCGGAGGCGGTTCATATTATCCTGAATTGGTAGAGTTATTCGAATCAGAATTCAGTGATTTTCTGAATGTTGAGGTCGTTGAAAATCCGCATACTGCCGTTAGCCGCGGATACTGCCTGCGCTCGTCAAAACTCACCGACAATCCTGAGAATGCCATTGGATTGGATATCGGCAATGCTCAAACAGTTTTGACTTTTTTTAATGAATAGTATTCTTTAGTTTTGAAATAGTGTATTAAGAAATTTTTGAATAGTTTCAAGTAACTTTTACAATATTTATTTTTATTAGATTAAATGACAAGGGAACGGCCTCCGCCATCCCTTGTTTATTTTTACCGGAATGACAATAACATTGTCCGGGGTGATATTTTGGAAAGGTTGATTGATGGGCGACAACAGGGATAAAAAGTCCGAGAGATTTAATTTTAGCTTCTCCGATCAAATATATTCCTACATTTCCAGACATTCCTTTATAGTTGGTAATATTAAATCTCCCCACTCACTGATATTAAAAGGAAGGGTCAAGGGAAATCTCTATGTTTCCGGAGATCTTTATCTCGGGGGAAATGCTGCTGTTTGCGGCGATATTTACGCCAATTCTTTAATTCTTGAGGGTAAAGTTTTTGGAAATATCAGCGCCAAAGGATTGGTTAACCTCAAAGCATCCTCATTAGTGGATGGTGATATTTCTGCATCCAACATTATAACAGAGGATAAAGTTATTATCTCAGGACAGTTGACAGTTGGAAATCCAAACGGGCAGGCTCAGGAAGCCGCTTTTGATTTTAATGCAATTGTTAATTCCTCTGAGGTCGTAAAACAAACTGCTGATCTCCAGCCTGTTATTATCGTTTCCGAAAAAATGCAGATCGGATTAAAAACTTATCATAGATCAAAAGAAAAACCGACTGTGAGAAAAACCCCAAAAGACCAGAAGGAATCTTTCAATTCTGTTAATGAAAAAGATTTAGACCTGTTTTCCGACAATGAGAATTTCTGGAGCTGATCTCTGAGTTCCCGGGCTTTGTCAAAAGTTCAATCCCGTTCCTCATTCCTGAATGCTTTATCTGCAGTTCTGCTCTGGTCAACAGTTGCCACGGCATTTAAGATCACTCTCTCAGAAATCCCATTCGATCTTTTATTATTATATTCATCTGCTGTTAGTTTTTTCGCACTTTCGATTATTGCAATTTTCAAAACGGGCATTAAATCGCTTTCAGCTGCAATTCTCAGTCCCCAAAATATTTTACTCGGATTTATCAATCCATTCCTTTACTATCTTGTTCTATTCAAAGCTTATTCTTTGCTTCCGGCACAGGAAGCACAGCCTCTCAATTATACATGGCCTATTGCAATTTCAATTTTCTCAGTTGTTTTTCTTAAGCAAAAACTCAGCCTGAAAATCACCTCCGGATTGATTATAGCCTTTCTTGGCGTTACTGTAATTGCAACAAGAGGAGATTTTTCGTATCTCAATTTCTCGAATATTTCGGGCGTGTTACTGGCTACCGGAAGTTCTGTGATCTGGGCTGCTTACTGGACACTAAATATGATTCTGAAGCAGGAGGACCATCTCAAACTTACAGGTGCATTTTTCTGGGGTGTGATTTTTTCCCTGATATATTTCATCACATTTGGCCAGAATTTCATTTTTTCATTTAAAGCTTTCACAGGTTCTGCTTATATCGGTCTTTTCGAAATGGGTATCACCTTTTTTCTTTGGATGAAAGGAATCCAGCTCAGTAAAAACAAAGCCAAAACTTCAACGCTCGCTTATCTCTCACCATTCATTTCGCTATTGTTTATTTCTGCCATTCTTAAAGAAAACCTGATGATCTCATCTGTTATAGGATTACTTATGATTGTATCTGGAATTCTTATCCAGCAAACTGAAAGGACAGAATGATGACAAAAGAAGAAATCAGGGCTACGTTTACCCATATTAATTCCGGCATAAATTATCTTAATCATGCATCGCTCGGACCCCTGAGCCAAAAAGTTACCGGACGTCTTCACCAGTATTTGATGGAACGCAGCGAGTCCCGGATTATGAATTATGAAACCCTCCTCGAATCCGACAGCTCTGCCCGTAAAAAACTTGGCCGCCTGTTTAACACAAGTCCGGATAATTTTGCATGGGTTGATAATGTTTCTAACGCAATGAATATTCTTGCCAACAGCATTAACTTTCAGGAGAGAGATCGGATACTTCTGAATGATATTGAATTTCCTGCAAATGTCTATCCTTTTATTAATCTGAGGCAGAAGGGTGTTTCGGTCGATTTTGTCAAATCGGAAAATGGTGTTGTGTCAGCGGAAAACATTATTAATAACATTACAGAAAAGACAAAACTTGTATCGGTCAGTTTTGTTCAGTTCCTATCCGGGTACAGAACAGATGTTCAGAAAGTTTCAGATTATTGCCGGAGTAAAGGTATCATATTTGCGATTGATGCGATTCAGGGAGCTGGTGTTATTGAACTTGATATTGCTTCTGTGAGACCTCATTTTTTAGCCGGCGGGACTCAGAAGTGGCTTATGGGATTGCAGGGACTTTCATATATATATGTTGACCCGGAATTTCTTGAGACGATGAATCCGGCTTACCTGGGTTGGTTTGCTGTTGAAAATATGTGGGATCTGCTAAATTATTCGACAGTGCCGAAAACAGGTGCTGCACGGCTTATTAACGGAACTCTTAACGTAATTGGTATAGCTGCACTGGACGAAACGCTAAACCTTTTTAATGATTATGGTATCAAGAATATTGAGCGTGACGTCCTCAAAAACACAAATTATTTCCGAAACCTTCTTGAGATAAAGGGATTTGAGGTCCTGACCGGAAAACAATCTGATGAGCATTTATCGGGGATTGTGACTTTTAAGATACCGGATGCAAAAACTGTATTTGGTAAACTTAACGCAAATAATATTCATTGTTCTCTCCGAGAGGGTATGCTGCGGTTTTCCCCGCATTTTTACAATACGGAGGATGAAATATCCGCGGCGGTAAATTATATTGAATCGTTAAAAATCAGCGGCTGAGATCGAAGTACCACCTCACTGCAACAACAGCGAGTAAAATTACACCTTCGGTTTTGGAAAGTTTCCAGCCTGTGCGCATAAAAGCAACAACAACAAAAACTCCGAAAGTAAGTATCCCCAGACTTCCGAAGGATTCGGACGTAATATTCAGCGGGTTAAGCAATGCTGCAAGACCAAGAACCCCTAACAGATTGAAAATATCGCTGCCCACCAGATTTCCGGCCGACATTCCATAGCGTTTTTTTACCAGTGCAACGATGGAAGCAGCCATTTCCGGAGTCGATGTTCCCGCCGCAACAATTGTAACGCCTATTGCCCATTCTGATAGTCCAAAAAATCTTGCAATATCAGAAGCCGCAGTTACAAAAAAATGCCCTGAAGTCACTACGATTCCAGTTCCGAGGATAAATAGCATCCAGGTGTATCGGGTAAAAGGCATTCTTTCAATTTCTTCGGAGGATTCCTTAGCCAGTATTAGGTATGTCACATAAAAAATCAATATTCCGATCATTATTATCCCTTCCCATCGTTCGAGGGTAAGATCACTCAAAAAGAGTAAAAGAAGTAATGTAGTTCCTATAAGAACTGAACCATCACGATACACAAGTTTTCGGCTTGTGGGTACTACACTCAGAACAGCAACCAACCCAAGAATAAAATAAAGATTAAATATATTTGATCCCACAACATTGCCTACAGATATTCCGTCTTTGCCGGCAAGAGCAGCTGATATTGTAACCACAAATTCCGGGGCGGAGGTTGCTATTGCAACCACAGTAAGGCCTATTACCAGGTCGCTTATACCGAACCGCTGAGCAATGGCTGTGGCGCTATCGACAAGAATATCTGCACCTTTCCATAGTCCTGCCAATGTGACAAGTAAAATAATGATTGAAATAAATAATTCCATTTATGGATTCCTAAGATTTTAGGGAGAACATGGAATTATATTGCGAAGTTCAAATGGGTGTCCCGGGGTATATTGCTGATCTATCAGCGCTTTTTAGTCGACATCCTTTACATGAGATATTCGGCAGTATTCTTATGTGATTAAAGATAAAAATTATCCCCGGAAAATGGTAATTTACGCCACATGATACACGATGCTCGGTTAATGATACTAAAGATTGGGAATAAAGTAAAAAGTAAATGAAATTGATATTGATGGAGGGATTCTTTTGAAGTTTAAAGTGACCTATCAATCGTTTATTCAAAACTTCGGCAAATTCTTCCCCTGGTCTGGTCTATCTCTCTGATTAATAAATTAAAATATTTTCTTACAGTCATTATTTCCTTTATCATACCGGCACCCTGACCTGCTTCGAGCATACCTTCCGATTCATCACCCTCGAAAATGCCCTTGCGCTCACGTTTTTCTCCAAGTATCTCCTTCAGATTCTCCTTCCCGGCACCCTTTACTTCTGCCTCTATAGCTGCAAGGGAAAAATTATTTTTGAGAGTACGTGAGAGAGAATAATTCCTCAGTACAACAACCGTTGAGTTGTCTTCAGCACTGATAACCCTGTTCTTATAATTAATGTGAGCAGATGATTCAATCGTTGTGGCAAAACCCGTTCCGATCTGCACTCCCTCTGCCCCAAGAGCCATAGAGGCAACAACACCTCGTCCATCAATAATGCCGCCGGCAGCAATAACGGGAATTTTGAGGGAATCAACAAGCCTCGGTATTAGAGACATTGTTGTGATTTCGTCGAGACCATTATGCCCGCCTGCTTCATAACCTTCACCAACAACGGCATCACAGCCCACATCCTCAGCCTTTAATGCAAACTTCAGCGAGGGAACAACGTGAACCACAGTTGCATCATTTTCCTTGAAACGCTCAATGTGCTTTCCCGGGTGCCCTGCAGAGGTAAAAACTATTTTAACATTGTTGGCATTGGTTACATCAATAAGATCATTAATATCACTGCGTAAAAGGGGAATATTAACCCCAAAGGGCTTACCTGTGGCATTTTTGCACTTTTTAATATGTTCATCAAGAACATCCGGTTTCATCGAACCGGCCCCGATCAAACCCAATCCTCCGCAATTAGACACGGCAGATGCAAGCTTCCATCCTGAAACCCAGACCATTCCAGCCTGGATTATCGGATATTTTATGCCGAAAAGTGATGTGATTCTTGTGTTAAACATTAATGTTTTTCTTCGTTCTCGTGTTCTTTATGCCGGGATTCAGATCTGATGTTATCAGTGCTTTCCGGGGATACCGAAGATTTACCAAGTGAAACATGCCATTTTTTAATGAGTGCAAGCTGATCAGGAGTAATATCTGCATCAGTATGAATAAGTGTATATATCGGCATTGGCATTTTGCCTTCTTCAATCTCCTTTATGCAATGCCGGATTATGTTTTTCTTGTCAGCGTCTGAATAAGATCCCCAAAGATCAAGTCGAAGTTCTTTTCTGCCTTCTGAAACATCTCTTGCAACTAACCAGGAAATAGGTGCAACAAAACTATACCAGGGCCATTCTGTTTGTGCAGTGTGACAGTCGAAACAACTTCTCTCGAAGATGACTTTGACTTCCGGTGGAGCATTAAAAGTATTTGGATCCTGAGGGTTTTGCCGGTTGACTGGTATAAACTGAATCACCAGGAAAATTGCGAACAGAACAAATATTATTTTCTTAAATAATTTCATTGAAACTCCTGCTTATTATAAGGGTGATATTACTTCTTTGATTCAGCCGCCTGCAATTCGCTTAATTTCTTTTCAAGAAGGTTTGTCTGGTCTCTTAGCTCTTCGATTTTTTTATCAATATCTTTCTCAAAATCCTGACGGTCCCAATAACCCCGCTTTTCAAAATAACCTTTAAATAACCAGTTGTGTTTTAGCGCTTCCATATTTTCAGAAAAATCTTCAACTCCGCTGACCGCATAAGTAGTTGTTTTAACAAGATTATTGATAAGAACTTTTATTGAATCATAGGTTTGCTGATCATAAATAGCAGCGCCTAATAAACCCTTTCCGGCTTCCACGTCTTTGATCAGTCTCTGAATATCCACAACTGCCACATCAACATTTTTGAGAATACTTTCCACGTTTCCACCGGTTGCAAGAACGAAATCTGTTATTTCATTAAGCCGTATCGTTATGTTATCAAGACTCTTTGCGGCAGACCTGGTGAGATCGACAGCGGAGTAGTACAGCTTTTCATCCGAAATGAATTTTCCAAGTGTTCCTTCACCCTTATTAATTCTTGCTGATATCTCAGCAAAATCTTTCGATATAAGATTAAAATAACCGAGAGCACTTTGTGTTTCTGAAATTATCTCGTTAATGCTTGTATTCTGTTTGGAGTTTACAGTTCCTCCATCTCTTACAAGATCCATTGAAGAGGATCCCGGAGTAATTGCTATTATCTTTTTTCCGACAAGTCCTTCTGTTTCGATAGAAGCCTCGCTGTCGAGTCTGATGAGATGTCTTACGGCTACGTCTATTCGCATTTTTACAATCACATAACCAACGGAATCCGGTGTGAGATCAATATCGGTAACACTTCCGATATCAAGTCCGCTCAGTCTCACCGGGGCCCCGGTTTTTAATCCCTGAACATCTTTAAACACAGATTGAATATTAATTGTGGAAACAAAAAGCGATTCCTTATTCCCGATAAGGAATATCGCCAGCACCATAAGGGTTGTCGCAAGGAAAATAAAAATACCAAGACGAGCACCTTCAAGATTTTTAAACATATCAGTCCCCGGATTTTATGGGTTCGTCACTGAAAAAATTTTTTAAGAACGGATCGTCCGAACCGGCAAGGTCGGCAAGGATACCGTTATAGATTATATCGCCATCTTTCAGGAAAATGGATCTGTCAGAAATAATTTTTGCACAAATCAGATCGTGGGTTACGACGATGGAAGTCATGTGCAATCTGTGTTGAAGAGCGATAATTAACTCACTGATTTCTTTGGAAGTGATAGGATCAAGACCCGTTGTCGGTTCATCATAGAACATTATTTCCGGGTCGGTAATGATCGCCCTTGCAAGTCCTATTCGCTTACGCATTCCACCCGAAAGTTCCGAAGGCATTTTATCAATAGCTTCACCAAGAGACACGAGATCTAAAGTATTTATAATTTTTTTATCTCTCTCCTGTTTATTCATCTCAGTGTTTCTAATAAGTGGAAAGGCCAGGTTTTCCCGCACGGACATTGAATCATATAGCGCGGCGCCCTGAAAAAGGAACCCTGTTCTTTTCCTGAAAGTATTCAGCTCATCAGAGTTCATTTTTTGAAGTTCCCGATCACCCACATAAATTTTTCCGGAGTCCGGCTTCATTAATCCGATGATGCACTTAAGAAGAACGCTTTTACCCGAACCGCTTTTTCCAAAAACAACGAGATTCTCTCCCCTGAAAACTGACATATTCAGGTTGTTCAGAATCATTTTCCCATTGAAACCCTTTGATAGGTTTTCGATTGTGATCAGGTTGTCGGCCATACAAGCAAAGTTAATTTGACCAAAACTACATCAACGAGGAGTATCAGCAACGAAGCTATAACCACAGATGTAGTGGATGCTTTGCCAACCCCCTCAGTTCCGCCTTCTGCGGTAAAACCCTTGTATGAACCCACTATTCCCACGATAAATCCAAAAATAAATGTTTTTGCAATTCCCGGGATCAGGTCACCGTATTGAATACTCGATATCACAGCATTTTTATAGTAAGCGAAACTCATATTCTCAGTAATAATTACAGCGATATAGCCGCCGAAAACCGCCAGGAAAATCACATAAATAGTCAGCACAGGGAGAATCATTGTTGTTGCAATGACACGGGTAACAATAAGATACCTGAACGGATTTACTGCTGAGACTTCCATTGCATCAATTTGTTCTGTGACTCTCATCGAGCCAAGTTCAGCGCCAATACCGGAACTTACTCGTCCTGCAAAAATCAAAGCTGTAATTACCGGCCCCAGCTCTCGCACAACTGATAAAGCAACGGTCCCGGGAAGAAAATCAGAAGCCCCGAAACGCACAAAAACAGGCTGGCTTTGCATTGCAAGAACAAGTCCGATAATTAATCCGGTAATACTGACAATTGGAAATGTCTTAATACCCAACTCATTCATATGCTTTCTTATTTCTGCAATTTCATAGGGAGGCAGAAAAACCTGCCTGAAAAATTCTAAGCTTATAATAGATAGTCCGGCGATGGTTGCAAAAAAATTATGCACCGATTCTTTGAAATTGAGCCGGGAGCCATATATGAGTTTTGGTATATTCATCAACACAAATTTAATTATTATTCAATAATACTGAATCCGGCAATAAATTGTAAAATAAAATCAAAATGCATTCTCAATATGTTTGATCGTAATATCTTCCGGAGAGGAATAAAGAATCGAAATTACGTCCATTCTGCATCTTTTATCCTCAACGCCCTTTTCATAAAGATATGCCTCTGCAATTCTTCGGATCTGCTTCTGTTTTGATTTTGTAACTGAATACTCCGGTTCTCCGAAATCCAGATTTGTTTTTAATTTGACCTCAATAAAAACAAGTGTGTCTTCTTCCTCGGCAATAATATCAATTTCACCGTGACCAAAATGATAGTTGCTTTCTATTATCCGATAACCTTTGTCCCTCAGCAATTGAATAGCAATCTCTTCGCCGAGCTTTCCTTTGTTCATTTAATCAATTCATTAAATAGTTCAGTCTGAATATCGGGATTCAGAATTTTTTTAAGAAACGAAATTCTGTGATGAGGGGTTGCCCCATATTTTTTGATTGCAGCAATATGTTCCTTAGTCGCATAGCCCATATTTCTATCCCACCCATATTCCGGAAATTTTATTGATAATTCACTCATTATCCTGTCCCTTGTAACTTTTGCAATTATTGAAGCAGCAGCAATCGAGAAAGATATTAAATCTCCTCTGACAAGAAGCCTCTCTTTTTTTCCAAAACCGGGAGAACGATTACCATCAACAAGTATTATGTCTGGCTGTATGTTCAGTTTATTTACTGCTGTCCGCATTGCCTGGAGAGATGCGTTTAAAATATTGATTTTTCGGATAGTTTCGATATCTGAGATTCCCACCCCCCAGCATCTGGCTTGGGCGGTAATTTCAGCGTAAAGTTGTCCTCGCCTTTTAGCGTTCAGTTTTTTAGAATCTCTGATGCCTTTTATCAGAGTCGAATTATCAAAAATTACAGCAGCCGCAACAACAGGACCAGCAAGAGGACCACGCCCGGCTTCATCAGTGCCCGCAAGAATTATTGTCTCTTCACTCAGGAATGAAAGATCAATTTCTTTTCGATCGTTATCTGAAATCTCCAAATTCATTAGAATATTCCATGCTCCGGGTTCAGAAAATATTTATTTATCCGCGCTGATCGTGTTGAACCAGATATCAATTTATTCAAGATCATATTGTGCAGTGTTAGTAAAAATCGTGATAATCTGCAATTCTATGAAATCAACGTGTAAAATATTGAAAGCCGATAAAATTATATGCCAAGAAAAATGGCAATAATTCCGACTATCATGCTCAATTTAAGAATATTTCCGGCTCTTCTTAAATGAATTTTATCGCTTTCAGGCCGGATGTCTTTTATTAAATAAACAAAAAGTGTATCAACAAAAAGGGTCACGACAATAAAATACCCAATTTTATATATGTCCAGCCAGAATGGTATCCAGGTTAGGAATATGAGTGCAGCAAGAGAAATCCTTACTACAGAACATGTTGTGTTTTTGCCTGCTCTTGAGGGAAAAGTAATAATACCGTTTTTAATGTCGCCTTCAATATCTTCCCAATCTTTAACCAATTCGCGTACAAAATTCACATAAAAAGCAAAAGCTGCGGGAATAAATGCCCCGAAAATATTATTTACAGAGGCACCTCCGAAAAGTAGGGCGAAACCGGTAAAAAAGGCAACCACAAAATTTCCCAGCAGCGGAATTTTCTTGATCCACCATGAATAATTAAAGATCATTATAGAGGAAAACAGGACGATCATCAGACTTATTGTGTTAATTAAAGCCGAGAGAGAAATTGAAATTAACACGAGAATCCCATAATAAATCCAGGCAGAACGGATTGAAATAGCAGATGAGGCGAGAGGTCTTTCCGGGCGGTTTATCTTATCGATCTGAATATCAAAGAGATCATTTATCACATTCCCTCCGGCTGCTGTCAAAGCTGCAGAGAGAGCCGCAATCAGAATTCCATAAGATAACCATTCACCGCCGGATATCACTCCCCCAAGTATTACCGCTATGGGAGTGATGAAAAGATTTACTGGTCTGGCAAGAAAAATGTAGTTTTTAAGACTCTTAAAATTCATTTATTATCCCGAAGTGTATTTTTCCGTCACTGAAAGAATCACCTTTACCAAGGGCATAACTTACGGTAAGCACTCCGAGCCCTGTTTCAAGATTTAAGCCGAAACCATAGCCCGTTTTAAAGCCGGAACTACCTGAAATATTTCTCTCCTTTTCCTCATTTCTAAGATAATAACCCATGTCCATGAATATAAATCCGTACGACCTGCGTGATAAAAGATAACGATATTCCAGATTATTCCATATTATCCGGTTACCTGAGAATTGTCTTTCTCTATATCCTCTAAGAGAACGCGTACCTCCAAGATAATAAAGATCGCTGATTTCAAAGGCTGAACCACGCAATTCCCGGGCAAAAATTCTGAATGCAGCTATCTGTCTGATAAAAATCTGGTAATACATTTCGAGATCAAATTCGAGTCGCTGATAATTCAGTTTTCTTTGAATATTGGAAGTCAGGTATTTTTCGGGACCAAATATCCTTTTTAATGAATACTTGTAATTGTTTCGGAGTACAATACCCTCGGTAGGGGCATAAAAATCATCTGTTCCATCGTATTTGAAACTTAATCCTGTTGAATTCATTGTGGAATTATAAACCGAAAAACCTGCATACTGAGATTCAAAAGGGATAGTAGATTCTGATGAGAATGATATTCCGCCTGATAATTCGTTTGTCGCAAGATAATCAATAAAAAGTTCGTATTTTCTCTGAATGTAAGTAGTGTCCTGTTTCCGCTGAACAAGTCCTCCCGAGATATTAACCGGAAAATCAAACAACCATGGTTCGAGATATTTAATCTCAAGTTCCTGAGAATATCTGTTTTCCTGCTGCCATCGGAATGCGGCATTCCTTTCTGTGCCGATTATGTTACGCAGGGAGATGCTAATATATCCGGTAAAGTATCCCTTCGCTTCCTTTGCCGCCGGTGGAATATATCCAACGATGCCATCAAAACTATTTGTTACTTTTTCTTTTACCGATATTGAAAGTACTCCTTCACCTTTGGAATTAATGTAATAGGAAGGTGCCTGCACTGGTTCAAAATACTTCAGTCTGTTAAGTCGTGCCGGAACTTTATCAATAAGTTCCTGCGAGTAAAGTTCTCCCTTGTCAATCCTTAGATTTCTTGCTATCACATAATCCTTCGTTTTACTATTTCCTTTGACTTCAATAACATCGATTCTGCTGAGGTTCGATCTGTCGATGGCAAGATTTATTTCAGCAAGGAATTTCTCTTCGGTTTCATCCTGTTTAAACCTGACAGATAAAATTTTAACTTTAGCGAAAGGAAATCCCTCATTTTCCAGTCTTTCTATGATTCTGTTAGATGCGGCTTCAAAATCAAGTGGTGAATACGGTGTCCCGATTAAAAAATCAAATGCCCTTTCAAATTGAAGTGAATCTTCTTCCAAAACATCATGAATAATAATTTTTTCGAAAAATGCCGGCAGCCCTTCAGTTAATTGAACAGTTCGTATAACAATTGAATCAGGAGCCAGCGAATCACTAATAGAAATTACTCCGGCGCCGATATATCCTATGGATTCAAATAAATGGGATATTTTCTTACTCAGGCTGTCTTTTTCTGAAAGATTAAATAAGATGTTTTTGAGTTCAGGCGTAGCTTTCTCTAATTCAATAGCAGAAATCCGGTCGCTGCCTTTAAAATCGAGGGTTATATTGTTCTGCGAAAAAAGCGTCTTGGAAAGGAATAATATCAGTAGCAGGATATTAAATTGTCGGAGAATCATCTATTAATTTCATCTTTTTTCCGATCGGTTCAATTGCTGCTAATTTGGCAAATTGCTCAGCGGCAGATGGATCGACAGAACAGGTTTTCTGTGTGATTGCATTTGCAGCTCCGAAAGCCGTCGCCGATCTGATGATTTCATCATAAACTTCATTTTTGCTGAGACCGTAAACTAATCTCGCAACAAATGAATCGCCGCTGCCGGTTGCGTCAACCGGCTTAACTATTGGAGGAGTAACTTTATAATGAAAATCGAATTTTGAGGAGTAAAATATTCCTTCTCCATTAGTCAGGAAACACATCCTTATGCCTTTTGAATATAAATTGTGCATCAATTCTCTGATTTCCGCTTCAGATGATAGTTCTATATTAAGACTTTTTCTAATCTCATCAAGGTTGTTATGAATCGCAAAAGGTCCTAATTCCAGACACTTTTGAAGGTGATTTCCATAGGTATCCAGCATAACGATTTTATCATCCTTTTTAGCAATCTCTATAAGACTGTAAAAAATCTTGTCAGTGAATTCATTTACAGAACTTCCTGAGAGGACGATGATTGAAGAATTTGCAATAGCCTTCTCAGCTTTGCTTATAAACTCATTACATTCTTGTTCGGAATAATCGGGATTTGGTGTAAAAAACGACGTAATATAATTGCGGGACATATCAATTGCGAGGAATCCAAGACGTGTATCCTGTCGTGAACTTACAGGAATAAAATCAATCCTTTCATTTGAAAGAGTATGCCTGAATATTTTCCCGTTCTCACCCCCAAGAAAAGTAATTGCGAGGTTTTTTTCTCCGAGAATGTTTAACTGCCGGGAGACATTTATGCCCTTCCCGCCTGCTGTAAACTCCTCTCCGATTGACCGGTTCACATTTCCGGAGATAATTTCTTTATAATAAACTCTGCGTTCGAGTAATGGATTGACTGTTATTGTGAGGATCATATATTAATATCTGTATCTGTACCAATCTCCATAGACGGGATTCAGAAGCCTGTAATCCCCGAATCCGGTCTGATCCAAGAAAATAAAACGTCTGTTGAGATCGTAATAATCCCAGATTTCATAGGGTTTTGAATCATATTCGAAGGGGTGTCTGTCCACCTGACTGGGAGCACCGAGAGTAATATATATCATCCCCATATCAGTTTTCCAGCCTTCGTAATAACTCTTGAAATTCTGATTTGCATAGGCAACCCGTCTGTAGTATTCTCTCAGCACCTCATTGTTTTCAGTATTGGGTGATGGATCTTTTTTCTTCCAGTATTCCTTGAATTTTTCGAGTTTGAGTTCATAATTTTCAATTTCCATCAGGCTGTCAACATCCTGACTTGAGGCGATATAGACCATCTGCTCTATTGCTTTATCAAGATCATTAATTGATGTGGGGAATCCTGGTATCAGCGCGTTGAAAGAGCGCATTTTGGAATCAACTTTTTTATTCTCTTCGCTCTCTAATTCCACTATCATAGTGTATTTGCCGAGTCCGAATGTCATCCCTTCGAATAAATAATTATGCTTATTGTCTCCCGCTTTGAGCGTGACCGCCTCAAATTTTGTTGCTTTTTCACCGCTTTTTATATTTTCAACCGTATATCTCAGAAATGCGGTTGCCGGTTCTGATGAATATATCTCAAAAAACAGATCAAGCGATTTTTCATCAGAAGTAATCACATCACTTACCTTTGGTATGATTCTTTCACCTTTTTCATCCGGAATCCTCTTTTCGATCAGGATAAAATCGCTCATCGCAAGGGGTTTGTCATATTCCTCAACCTCAACAGGAAAATCAAACTTAACACTTTTACTGGAATTGTTATCCTCGACCATAATTTGCAGAATATACGTATCAGGCACAAGATCGGTGGACCGGTAACTCAGGTTAAAACTTGTAGAAGAGGCGGTTTGGATAAATTCATTCACACCAACTTTTTCGGTCCAGATTCTTTCAAAAACAACGTTTTCTTTATCCTCATCAAAAAAAGTAAGGAATATTGAATAACCACCTGTATAAATATCGCCGGACTTAATAAATTGCACGGAAGAATAAGGCATACGAATAAAAACATCAAACCGTGTTTTTTCCGGTTGACTCGATCGATAACTGGCGAAATCGATAAAAAAATCGGGGGCGGAAGAATTCAGGTTTTTGCCTGCCGACTGTTCTACCTGCCCGGATATCGCAGAGACGGAAATTAATAGTATAATCAGGAAATTTTTCATCGCGCGCCTTTTCAAAATTTACCAATCAAATCATACTCATTAAAATCAATAATGAACATAAATTTTATAACTTGTTTTAATATAATGAGTTATGAACGTTGAACACAGCAAATCTACACAGCATCTACATGGGAAGTTAAATTATTATATTCAACTGCTGCAAATTACATAAAATTCATTACTGAGTAAATGGAAAACAATCCCGAAATTAATCCATTTATTGAGGAATAATTTTATAAGTCATTTTAGGGCTTTGTTGATAGAGGTTGCAATCACAACATAACCGGGAAAAAAACGTGGTATCCATTTTGTTTTATAATTGTGAAAGAATTTTCATGTTATCAGCAATAGCCGGGAATGTTCAATGTCTTTAGGTGGATTTATCGTATTTCTTTCATAAATCGCTTTCACGGCGTTTTTTCTTTTCGGTAATGGTTTTTATCGACTTAAAAGAAATAATTCAACCTTAAGGCTGTTAGACGGCTTGTTTTTTATTCTATTAAATCAGGTCGGTTTATCTTTTGCGGGTACGGCTCTTTTAGGTACTAATCTTA
>JAIOYW010000009.1 GCA_021740915.1 Ignavibacteriales bacterium
GCAAAGGGGGTAGGAAAGGAAGCTCTCGCAAAGCCGCAAGGACGCAGAGGGGATTGCGATTGAAAAAGTGGTTTCGTACATACTTGAATTTTCACAGCTACCACCAGATGCAAAGAAGGAATAATAATTCATTCTTTTCTTAGCGACTCTGCGTCCCCCGCGGTGCAGGGCAGGTTTGCGGTGAGATCATTTTTCTTCGCGACTCTGCGTCCCCCGCAGTGCGGGGCAGGTCTGCGAGAGATTATTTTCCGCATAAAAAAGGGGCTGCCTTTTTGAGACAGCCCCTGTGAAATGATTTTCGCAAGAAATTTTATTATACAAGTCCCTGATCTAACATTGCATCGGCGACTTTGAGGAATCCTGCAATGTTTGCGCCGTCAACATAATTTCCGGGTGCGCCGTATTTCTCGGCAGTAGTAATACATGTATTGTGGATACGCGTCATGATCTCGTGGAGTCTCTGATCAACTTCATCGCGTGACCATGGGAGACGCATACTGTTCTGCGACATTTCGAGTCCGGAAGTAGCAACTCCGCCTGCATTAGAGGCTTTTCCCGGAGCGTAGAGCATTTTCGATTCGCGGATGATATGATATGCATCGATATGAGTCGGCATATTTGCGCCTTCGCAGAGACATACGCAGCCATTTTTTACGAGTTCCTTAGCATCATCAACGAGAATTTCGTTCTGGGTTGCGCAAGGCAGTGCAACATCAACTTTAACACCCCAGGGTTTTTTACCCGCATGGAATTCAGCGCCTTTGAATTCTTTGGCATAATCTTCAACGGCATCTTTATTGCTTGCGCGGAGTTTGAGCATATATTCGATTTTTTCGCCTGATATGCCTTCCTTATCGTAAATAAATCCGTCAGGTCCGCTCAGCGTAACAACTTTTGCACCGAGTTCGGTAGCTTTCTGGACTGCGCCCCAGGCAACGTTTCCGAATCCTGAAACCGCAACTGTTTTTCCGTCGAACGACTGTCCGATAGTTTTCAGCATTTCCTGTGCGAAATATACTACTCCGAATCCGGTAGCTTCCGGACGAATCAAAGAGCCGCCCCAGTTGATGCCTTTTCCTGTGAGAACGCCTGTGAACTCATTTCTTAATCTTTTATACTGTCCGAAAAGGAAACCAATCTCTCTTCCGCCAACTCCTATATCGCCGGCCGGAACATCGGTATTAGGCCCGATATGTCTGAACAGCTCGGACATAAAACTCTGGCAGAAACGCATAACTTCGTAATCGCTCTTGCCTTTTGGATCAAAATCCGATCCGCCTTTACCGCCGCCCATAGGCAGGGTTGTGAGGCTGTTTTTGAAAACCTGTTCGAAAGCCAAAAATTTAAGAATACCAAGATTTACGGAAGGGTGGAAACGAAGACCGCCTTTATATGGTCCGATAGCGCTGTTCATTTCGATGCGGAATCCGCGGTTAACGTGAATTTCGCCCTGATCGTCCATCCATGGCACTCTGAACATAATGACGCGCTCAGGTTCTACCATTCTTCTTAAAATATTTGAACTGATATACTCAGGATGCTTCTGAAGAACAACATCCAGAGATTCCATAACTTCTTCAACCGCCTGATGGAATTCCGGTTCGGCGGGGTTTTTAGCCTTAACTTCAGCTAATACTTGTCTTACATGCTCTAACATATGATCCTCTGATTTTTTTCTTTTTTCCCGCGATATTATCTACAAGACTGCGATATCTCATTAGGAAAATGCTGATACAATTGAGTAACTTTTATACAAGTAAATTACTTCCTTATTCTCACATTCGCAAAGAAAAAAGGGCAAAAAACGTGAAACCCCTGTGAATATTGACCGAAAATCGGGCAGCCTAAATAATTAAGGCGGATTTTTGCGGCGGTTTTTTCGGGGAGAGAGGAAAGTTTATCAAGTTGGAAAGTTTGTCAAGTTGGAAAGTTTGTCAAGTTGGAAAGTTTGTCAAGTTGGAAAGTTTATCAAGTTGGAAAGTTTATCAAGTTGGAAAGTTGAAAGTTTAAGGTTGTAAAATTTATAATTAATCATTAGCCATTAGCAACTTGCCTTCGGCAAGCAGGTTCGCAATTAGCCATTAGCAATTAGAATTGTTTTCCAGATTTTTTATCTGGAGCAAAAGTTCTTTACGGCGGCTGATTTATGAGTTAAGTTTACGCCCAAAGTAAAAAGGCAGTATTGGGCGAAAATGAACAGGGAAAGAGGAAAGGAAGGAAATAAGCGTTATGAGTATCCCGAGATTGGGGAGATCAGCCGGAAAATACTCGGGAAGATAAGCACAATTCTGGCGGAGGATACTGAGCTGTTCACTCCGGCTCATGCCGATGCAATTGCAAAACTGAACAGGGCTCTCAGCGTTATAGCCGATGTTCATTCACAGATTCCGGCAATATTGTTCGCACTCAAAGAGTTTACGATTTTCCTGCATAACGAATATCCTCATCTGCTTACAGATGAACTGCTCGATGCTATTGAGCAGTTCAAAGAAAAGGTATGCGGGGAATAATGAGATCAGCCGAAAAAAATATCCGCTCGCAATCGAAGCTGTTTGGTGAAACAATTGCCGCGCTTCGCTCGAAATTCGACCCGGCGCTGTTCTCTCCCGAAATGAAACGTATCCGCCTCTCGCAGACAACCGATGATGATCTCGCTTTCGCAAAGATTTATTTCCCGTCTATTTTTAATGAGCCGTGGAATGCGCTGCATTATTATATAGCCGGACTGCAAAGGGGCAATTACACCATTTCGGGCGCAAGAAAATTCGGGAAAAGCGCCTTCGTTTATGTGGCGAAAGTGATAAAACGGCTTGTCACCGGGGGAGCGGGAATCGTAAATATTAATCTGCGTACTCTTGAGAATTCGAAGGAGCGGACTGCTGCAATTATCAGCCTGATCCGTTCAAACAGACTGCTTGCCTATGATTTTGAGCCGAAAATCACACTTTCCCGGAGAGGCAGATATATTGTGAACGGGAAGTATCTCGTTGCCACAAGCGTTAATACAGGTTTGCGCGGAATACTCGATGAAAACTTCAAACGTTTCGAGCTTTCGGTAAATGATGATCTTTATAATAAAAACAGCGTTATGAGTGAAAGGGATAATGAAAAAGTTGTGTCGTTTATTACTTCGGAGATATATGGGCAGATGGAGGAAAACGGGCTTTCGATAACGCTTGGAAACAGTATTTCGGCTGATTGTCCGGTGAGGAGACTTGCAGAGATGTTTCCCGATAATCATTTCAGTCTGCCGGCGCTCGATAGGGAGGGAAAGAGCAACTGGCGCGGACATTCAGTATTTACAGATGAATACTGGATACAGAAGCAGAAAGAAATCCCGTACGATATCTGGATGGGGGAGTATATGGATAGTCCGCTGAAAGAAGGGAACGTTTTCCGGGCTGAATGGATAAGGGCGCTCGATCCTGCATCGCTGAAAAATCCCGTTTCAATTATGGCTATCGACCCGAGTTCGGGAAAAAGTTTATCTGCCAATTATAAAGGCATTGCTTCGCTTATTCTCTCCTCCGAGGGTTTTTATGTGTGCGATTCTGTTGAGCTTACGAAAGACGATTATCTTGTTGTTTTCGATATTGTAAAAGAGAGGGGCGCGCGACTCCCGGGCTGGAAGGGTTTATACTTTGAGAACGATTTCAGCCAGTGGCAGTATGCAAAACCTTATTTCGAACTCTGGCGGAAAAAGCACGAGAATATTTTTCCGGTTATCCTTTTTAATTCATCGAAACTAAAAACTGCTTTTTATTCATCATCGAAAGAGCAGAGGATAATGAATCTCGTATTTCCGCACCAGACAGGCTCATTTTATTATTCGCCGGGGTTTTATAATTCCCGCAGTTTTGAAATTTACCGCGAACAATATCTTTCTTTCGGGAATGGAAAGAGTAAAACCGACGGGCTGGATGCGCTTGCTTCTGCTTTTATTCTGCTTAATAATGAAAATTCCCGCACAGCTATCAAAACTGTAAGCCGGAAGCCTCAGTTCAGCCGTGAAGACTGGCTTAACCGCTCATAAAGGAGGAAAAATGAAAATTAATGAACAAATTGGCAAAGCACAGATCAGTTTTTCACCGTCATTTTATAAGAATGCAGTGAGGCAGTTTAACGAAGGATATATGCGGGACCTCACTGCACTGATGGAAGAAGCGGCGCGCGATAGTCACGCAACAGGGTGTCTGACCGGCAGGATGGCTGGTTTCAGCGGCGACTGGAGGATCACTCCTTTTTCGGAATCTGCCGGTGATATTGAAATTGCAGGATTCGTGAAGGATATTTTTCTTGAGACGGATATGCAGGCGCTTGCTGAGGATATTTTTGATGCGAGGCTGAAGAAATTTTCGGTGATCGCTCTGGATTGGCAGGTGAGCGGAGGAATGCAGCGTATCTCAGGTTTCAGGAAAATAAATCAGCGATTTTTCCGATATGACAAGCCGGATGGCAGACTTATGATTGATATGGGAAACAGGCTTATTCCTGTTCCGGGGGACTCGGCGCTCGTTTGTGAAAGTAAAAAAACGCCTGTGCTGCTGCCTGTTGTAAGGGATTTTATCCTGAAGGAATTCGGCTTGAGTAACTGGGCATCCTTCATTGAGAATTTCGGCGAAGCTTTTATTATCGGGAAATATCCGCCGGGAGCAGATGAGACGTTCAGGATGGAAATTGAAGAAGCTGTCCGCGCTTTGGGAAGATCGAAGAGGGGAATAACGCCTCAGGGCACTGATCTGGAAATTGTGGAAAGCAAGAAGGAGGGCGGCGGACACGAAGCTTTTGTGAAATACTGCGACAGAGGAATCTCTATCACTATTCTCGGACATGCAAATGCAGTGGAGGATTCCACCGGGATGCAGGTGGGGCAGAATCTTTCAGCTTATCAGGTAAAGCGTGAAATTGCACTCAGCGATATCAGATTTATTGAAGGGTATATCAATGAAGCTATACGTATGCTTGTCCGGCGCAACTTCCGCACGCAGAATTTTCCGGTTTTTTCCATTGATAAAGCCAAGCCGATTGACGTAAGCGAAAGATTAAAGGTGCTTGAGCTCGCCTGGAATATGGGTTATTCGGTTTCGCCTGAGGAATTTTCGAAACTCGGACTTTTCAGGTATTCAGATCAGGAGCCATTAAAAAGGAAGGTGATAAAATGAAATACGTGACATTGGAATGGGTGCAGGAAAATCTGCCTGCATGGGCGGAATGGTTTATCAATGCCCACGCCGAAGCAGATGAAACAGTACTGGAGAATGAGATCACTCTTGCGGAATATGAACTGGAACAGTACACCGGCCCGCTGGAGGTTCTGCCCGATGTGCTGAAACCGCATCTGCTCGTAATTATCCGTAAACGGGGTTATGATATGATCGCCGGACACGAGAGCATTGAATTCCCCCCGCAGGTGATTGCCGATCATGAGAGGACTCTCGCCTTTCTCAGGGACATTTCTGCGGGGTTAAGTCATGCGGCCGGGGTTGATTCCCCAAGAGTGAAGATCTTCTCCTCCGATGCCTCGATGGATGAGCTGTTCGGGGAGTGAAGGGGGAGTGGAGTCGCGGTTAGTGAGTGGAAATGCGTTGCTGAGTGGAGTCGCGGTTAGTGAGTGGAAATGCGTTGCTGAGTGGAAATGCGGTTACTGAGCGGAGTCGCGGTTGCTGAGCGGAGTCGCGGTTACTGAGCGGAGTCGTGTTTGCTAAACGGAGTCGCGGTTGCTGAGCGGAAATGCGTTTCTGAGTGGAGTCGCGGTTACTGAGCGGAAATGCGTTTCTGAGTGGAGTCGCGGTTACTGAGCGGAGTCGAAGTAACCACAGACCGGAAAAACTCCACGATAAAATTCAGTAAAGCAGCTATTTAGATTTACTAAACTGCTGCTAAACCAACCTTTTACTTAGATTTCTCACTCCAAAAATATTATGTGAATAAATTGCGGATTATTATTATTTTAAAACACGGTGAAGAAACTCATTCAGGCGGTAATATTTCCGGTAAAACAGTTTTCGGTTTGCCTGTAGTTTTAGCGGTTATTCCCGTAATATATATGATATTTTATAACTTATATTCCGGCTATATACAATAGATATAGCGGGATGTTATAGGGCATAATAAAAAACAGACATATGGGAATATTTGACAAATTTATACCGAAAGAACAAGTTTCAAAAAACACTACCAAGAATTTTTTTATTGGAGCAACCGAAGCTGAAGCTGAAAGTTGCATGAATTCTAAAATGAAACTCAATGATGTGTTTGTTGACTTCTTGAATATTCTGCCTGAATTACAACATGAAAAATTCATAATAACTGGTAGAAAAGGAAGCGGTAAGACTGCAATTGCAGAACATATTAACAACTTGGCTGAGAATGAATATAATTACTTTTGTGATTTTATTAAAAAAAATGATGTAAACATTGAGCAAATTGTACAAATTGGCAAAGATGTCGGGATTGAAATTGAAAAAGAATTATTATTTGAATGGATTATTTTAATAAAACTAGTTAAGCTTCTAATATCCAATGAGGCAATTCAAACAAAACCTGAGATTAAAGACTTAAATACGTTTTTAAAGAAAAACTCTGGTTTCGTGGATATAAAGTCGAACCAAATCATTGAAGTTATTAAGAAAAACGGTTATGATGTTAATATTAATTTTTTTAAAAGATTTTTAGTCGCAACTTTTGGTAATAGGTACGACATAAAAGGAGAAAAAGCACCATTTTACAAACTGATTCCTCATTTAAAAGAAACTGTCGAAAAGCTAGTATCTTGTGAAGAAAATGCTGACAATAAGTATATTCTAATTTTTGATGATTTGGATATTGGTTTTAATGCATCAAAAACAGAGCACATTAAAACTATCCTTAATTTGTTGAGAATAAGCAAGGAATATAATATTACTTTATTTGGCAAGAAAGGAATAAATGCAAAAATAATAATTCTTTTAAGGGACGATATTTCAAGAATATTGGTTAAAAATGACGCTGATACTGCAAAACTATTTACAAGTTATGAAATTCCACTAATTTGGTACGAACATGAGCAATCCAAAAAAAACGAGAACTTGACAAAAATTAAGCAGTTTATCAATAAGAGAATAGAACACAATTTTATCAAGAATGGAATAGAGTTTAATAAAACCGACCCATGGAGTTCTCTGATTGCTGACGATTATTCTTATAGGCTATCCTCCTTTAAATACGTTCTCGAACACACTTTTGCACGACCTAGGGATTTAGTACTTTTCTTTAAACCTATTCCCCAATTGCAATTTAAGATTCCAATACAGAAACAAGAAATCAATAATTTAATAGGAAGATTTGCTATTGAATTAATGTCAGAAATTAAGAATGAATTATCCGCACATTTTTTATCCCAAGACATTGATATACTTATTAAAACTTTAGGCGAATTTTCAAATAAGCAAAACTTTTCTTGTGATGAATTAAAGAATCGTTTGAAAAACAATAATTTCTCTAGTGATATTGATTATGCAGTCTTACAATTATTTGAATATTCTTTAATTGGTAATCAAGAAGGTGAAAATGGTAGTGTTTGTTTTAAACATTGGGAAGGTACAGAAGAACCAGTTAAATTTGACAATATGAAGAAAATTATTTTACATTTTTCAATTAAAGTATATTATGCAAATGCAGGAATTACGCCCTATAACAAAGGCTAAAATCAAGCGGGCAGAAAATGCTAATTTGAAGGGCATTACAACTATTAAACTTTATCGCAGGTTGACAGTGAAGTGCTCCGAAATGCCCGCTAGCTCTTAGCCTCAACCGTTATAGGCAAATGCAAAAATAAAATCGAAAAAAACAAAATAACTTATGAAAGATAGAATGAAAAATATAACATTTTGGATTGAGTATGCATTTAACTTATTATTAATCCCTCTCTCTATAATTTTATTTGCAAGTTCAATGGTTGTTATTATAATGAATAAATACACCGATTTGGGGTTACAAATTAAGGATATAGTTCTTATTATGATTGGTGCAACTGCTCTACCACCTGTTTTCTTTTCATTTAATGAAAAAAGAAGAAGTATTAGAAGTGAATATATTGACAGATTAGTTTATAAATGGCATAATGAAATCAAAGAAATCTCAAGAAACCCTATCTCAATTTTTTGTACAACTGTTAATGATTATAATAATTATTCTCAAAATGACCCCAAAAGGATTATAATTGACAATCAGTTTCAATTAATAATTGATTTAATATCACTAATTTATGCTGATTGTTTAAGACCTGACATTCCAATGAATAGAAAAGAACTAATTTCAGTTTGGAAAGAGAGTTTTAAAAAAACAATATTTGTCCATGAATTAGCAATAATACTTTGGAATAAAAGAGAAAATACTATTGATAAAAAGACTCAAAATTTCATAGAAGATATTTTACAATTAAAAAGCCCTAAAAATAAAAAATCTAGTAAATATAAGTGTAATAAATGCAAGGATTTAGGAATAATTGCTGTTTATTCAAGAGGATTTCACGGTTTAATCATGCCTACGGTTAAGACAATTCCATGCCCTTTTTGTAGTGCAAAAATTAATGAGAATAACAGCAATGATTAAGAAATTTCATTATAATAATTCCTTTGAGGAAACGCCAGATTTTTATTTCAATTTAATAAATCCATTAGCAGATTTAAATAAAATGATGATGTATGTATGGGGAGATTATTTACATCTAAAATATTTATTAGAAGATAATGTTTTATACAATTTTGCAATATTTCAAGGCATACCTTATTTATGGGGGCCACCTATCGGTGGAGATGTCCAAATTACACATGTTGTAAATGCTATTAGAATTATCCAAGAGCAAAGAGAGAAGAAAAATATTATTACCAATGAACCAGAGATTTTGTATTTATGGCAAGATTATAAATTATTTAAACAACTTAATTTAAATAATCGTTTTAACCTTGCTTTTCAAGCAAAAGAATATATTTATCTCTCATTAGATTTAGCAAATTTAAATGAACAAAAATTCAAAAGTAAAAGAAAGTCTAGAAATAGGTTTATAAATAAATATAATCCTCTTATTAAATATTATAGCCAAGATGATAATGAGGATTGTTTAGAATTAATAGATAGATGGGAATTTCAAAAACATCCAAAAATAAGCAAAGAAAATGAAGAAAAATTTATAAGTGAACTTGCTGTTTGTCGAGGTGCATTATCTCGTAATTTGCCGCTTGAAGGTGTAACTTTATTCATAGGAAATAGAATAGTTGGATTTAGTATTGGTTATAAACATACACAGGACACATTTAATTGCATGTTTGAAAAAACTGATTTATCATTTCCAGACGCATCAAGTTACATTTTTTCCGAATTAGGCAACACTCTTAAAAACAAATATAAATATATAAATGCAGGGGAAGATTGGGGGGTTGATTATTTGGCTACTGCTAAGAATAAATGGTTCCCGATTAAAACTGAACACAGTTATTCGGTAAAAATGATACAATGAAAAAGAAAGTAAGCTTTATTATACTACCAAGAGGCATGAGTAAAAGAGAAATTTCAGAAAAGAAAGAATTCTGGGCTGCTCAATGGCATGCTAGAAATCGTTTTTACGATAACAGTATGATAAACGAATCTGAAAATGGGTTAGTTCCATTTGACCAGCCAGAAGTTCCATATACAGGTGTATATATTTTATCTTTTTTAACAGAATGGGATGTTGATATAGTTGATTTACACGCTTGTTTAGATGAAAATGGTAAAGTAAAAAAGAATGATGTAACAGAAATTATTAAATATAAATCAGAAAATATATTATTATTCTCACCTTTTACGAATAACTACAATTTATCAGTTGATATTTTAAATATTATAAAATCAATTTCCCCCAATACTATCTGCATAATAGGAGGAGTCCATGTAAGTGCATTACCATTAGAAAGTCTTAACAATGGATTTGATTATGTTGTATCTGGGCAAGGTGAAATTTTTTTAAATGCATTCAATTATATTAAGAAAGAAATTGAAATACGAAATTTACCAAATGTACATTATATTCATGGCGGGAAATACTACATTTCAAAAAATCTTAATTACAATTATTCTTACAAAACAAACAAGTTGTCTTATAAACTAATTCCTTCATCTCATCGAAAATCATATTACACTAGACTTTTTACAATATTTGGTTGCCCATTTAAATGCAGTTTTTGTTCAAACATTTTATGGAATAAAATGTCTGCTCTCTACAAACCTTATAATTTAATCCAACATGAATTGAATGAAATTAATGAATATATAAATTATGAAGAGATTTATGTTAATGATGAAACATTTACTATTAATAAAGAACACTCAAAAAGAGTTGCAACTTTATTAAAAGATAGAAAAATTAAGTGGGGTTGTGAAACTAGAGTTGATAAAATTGATATGGAAATAGTAAAATATTTTGCTGAATGTGGGTGTGAAGAAATTGATTTTGGAATTGAATCTTTTGATGAAAATATTTTGCGTTTAGCAAATAAAAAAATTAATCAAGAGCAAATTATCAATGCTCTTGAAATCACATCATCTTATAATATAAGAACTCATGCCAATATTATGATTGGGTTGCCAGGTGAAACGGAAACTTCAGCAATAAAAACAATCAATAAAGTTTCCGAATTAATTGAGAAAAAATTAATAAATACAGTAGACTATTTTGTTCTCGTTCCATATCCTGGGACTCCAATTTTTAATGCACCAGAAAAATATGGAATGAAAATTATAAGTAAGAATTGGGATTTATATAGGGAAGATGAGCAGCCTGTCTTTGAATATCAGCATTTAAATTCAGAAAGAATCTTTGAACTCTGGTTATACGGATTAAAACAAATTAGTAAAACAATAATAAATAGGAATTAAAATGATTAAGATTGGTGATAATTATTATCAAACACCCTGCTATATTTATGATATAAAGCAGCTAATACAAAATGTAAATGCTTTTCGGAGTTTACTTGGTGAGGATATAACTATATTATATGCGACTATGGCAAATCCAAGAATTGAAATACTAAAAGAGTTGAACAATTTGGATATAGGAACATTTGTTAACTCAATAGAGCATTTAAAGAATTCATTAAAAGCAAATATTCCAGAAAAAAAGATAAATTTTGCGGGTTCAGGGCATAGTAAAGCATTGATAGATGAAATTTCAGACTTAAATATTTCTTACTGTGCTGATAGTCTCTCTCAATTAAAACTTATTAACTCTGATTCTAATCTTGATTTGGGCATTAGAATAAATGTTGGCACCCTATTAATGAATGGATTTGACCCTGCACCTAGATTAGGAATAAATATTGAAGATATTTCTAAAGCTATTGAAATAAATAATAAAATCTCAATACTTCATGTATATTTAGGTACAAATTTAGAAGAATCAGATATTTATAAAAAGGCAATTATTTCACTTCTTGATTTAGCTAAAAAATACCCAAATATTAACACAATTGATTTAGGCGGTGGTCTTGCATTTAGTCCTAATGACAAAAACTTTGCAAAAAGAATTTTATTAGAAATTAAACAGATATGGGATAATAATAAACATTCTAATATTAGCCTTATTGTAGAACCAGGTAGGGCATTAGTACGGTCAGCCGCAAAGTTTTATGTCAAAGTTGAAGATGTGAAAATTAATAATGGTAAGCAGTATATAGTAGTAAATAGCTCAGGGACATGGTATCCGAGAAAAATTATTCATGATGCTAATGACCATTTTGTTTCAATAATTGGACGTAAAGATTTTGCAAATACACAACCTTCTGTTATTGTCGGTAGTACAACATTTTCTAAAGATTTTCTTGCCGAATTGAAGTTTCCAATAGTAGAAATAGGAGATGTAATTGAGTTTAAGTATGCAGGTGCTTATTGTGAAGCAATGCATTTAGATTTTTTAGGAATTGACAAACCAAATATCTATTTTCTTAATCAGAGTTAATTATGAAATATCCTATTACTATATTAGGAGAAATACACTTTTCTTATCGTGTTATTTATGAATTAATACAAAACAAAATTATTCCTGAAATAATAATAATTAATAATAATAGTTATGAGAAATTTGATAAAAATATTTTCAAGATTAAAGATAATTGGACAAGTGTCTACAAGGAATATCATTTGAATTGGAGAAAAAAATTAATTAAAATATGTAAAACTTATGAGATAAAGCTATTTATAACAACAGATATTGTGTCTGTTATAAGTTACAACAAGTATTTAATTGTTGCGGGATTTTCAACAATTCTTAAAAATGATATATTACAATACTTCGAACTACCATTAAATATTCATCCTTCATTATTACCATATTTTAAAGGACCTCAACCAGAAGCTCAAATGATTTTTAATAACCAAAATTATTTTGGAGTTACAATTCATTTTATAACGAAGCAAATAGATTCTGGCGATATATACTTTCAACAAATGTTTCTTCCTCAAAACATGAATATTTATGAATTGGAAATTGTTGAAGGAAAGATCGCATCAATAGGCATTAAAAATATTTTATCTAATCAACATATAGTAAAAAGGGCAAATGGAGTGGGGAGTTATTTCTCGTTCTTGAAAAATGAAGAACTTTGCATAAATAATAAAAAAAATACAGTAATAAATTCATTATTAAGGCTTCTACCTGAAGAATTTCCTTATTTGATAGATAGCAAACAAATTATTTATCCAATTGAGCTTTCAGACAAAAAAACGGAGAAAGTCATAGATACAGGTGTTGATAGAATATACTTGTATAAATGGATTGAAAAAACATCGGCCCATAAAATTGTGTATAAGTCATTGGGCAGTTAGTATAGAATACCAATATGAGTGCATTTAATAAACATATTAGCGATTTGATAATGAAGTGCTTCGAAACCTGCCTTGCCGGCAGGCAGGTCGGCAACTTCGCATAGCCGCAACCGTTATGTGGCATATTGAGACTGGAAAAAGTCACAGCCTTAAAAGGATTTCTTATATTTGACCTATGGAAAAGTTAGGTGACATAGAATTTAGAGTAATTGGAAAGTCTGGCAATCAGGAACTAATACCTGACAACTATGACATTAAGCATATTGCATCACTTCTGCAAGATGTTTAGGATTTACTTTTCCCTATCAATAAAAAAGAAAGACCTTTAATCACATATGATATTCAAGCGGGTTCTGTAAAACATATTTTTAAGACGACAATACAAACCGTTATAGGTTTTAGTGCAATTTTAAGCCAAGTCAATGAAAACCAGTCAATAGATTTCCTGGATTTAAAAACTGCAAGTGCTTTTGAAAACATTCAGAACTTGGCCATACAGAAGAACTATGAATTTCAAATTAAGACTTCATTGAAGGAAAGTTACGAATTGCAAATTTCACCAGACACAAAGTACTATCGGACCGAAAACATTTGGGTAGATGCAGAATTTTATTTTTATGGAATATTAAAAGATGCTGGTGGAAAAAATAAAGCCAATATCCATTTGGATACAGAAGATTACTGCTATCTCGCAATTGAAACTGGTGAAGATTTCTTAAAAGAATGTGAAGAAAATTTACTATATAAGAATTTTGGTGTTAGAGCAATCGGAAAACAAAATACAGAGACAGGAGAACTTGACACTAAAAATTTAAGATTACTAGAATTAATAAATTATAACCCCAAGTTTGATGCTTCATATCTCAATGATCTAATTGCAAAAGCCAAAAAGAACTGGAAAGGTATCGACCCCGATGAATGGATCAATAATATGAGAGGAACATATTAAGCATAGTGTATTACTTGATACCAGTTTCTTTATCCGACTTCTTAATAATGAGGATGAATTGCACGAAAACGCACTTTCATATTACAAGTATTTTCTTGAAAATGATATTGTACTAAAAGCCTCAACTATTTCAATTGCTGAATATTGTGATTTAGGAAAACTTGGAGATTTACCCTTAAAGATATTCAGATAATATCATTCAATTTAAATCACGCCGAGAGAACAGGAAAATTTGCCCAAATAATTATTATTCATAACAGAACTGCAAGTGAAAAACTTCTGCCAAGAGCAATAATCCCGAATGATTCGAAATTATTTTCACAAGCAGACCTTGATAAAAGCGTTACGCATTTTGTAACATCTGACGAAAGGTCATTGAATACTTTACAAGCCCTAAGAACTGGAATTACTCCTACATTTGAGATAATAAACATCAGAATTCCTTATAACCAGACTTTCGGATTATTAGACCTCTAAATTAAGTACGCTGCACAACAAGTGGTATTGCTAATGTGGGTTGACATTGGTAACTCTTCACGGGTCAGTCCGTTCGGTACGAATTCGTCGGGGACGAAATCGTTGGTTCACTTTCCTGCACGCGGAACAGAGAAGACTAAATCGAGATCGTAATTTGTTAATTCCTGGAACCGGGTTTGGCGATGCTCAAAGCAGAAGCCGGGCAAAAAGATTTCTGCGGTTAACTATCCGGAGGCGTGAGAGGCACATCAAAATTTACTGAATTTTGAGCGGTTTTATTAAATGGGCAGATTTATGGAGATGATTCGTAAGCACAAATATTTGCCTTGCTTACCAGTACGAAATTTGCTGCTTAATTTCAATGAGCCTGTCCTCTGCTGTCTCGTAACTATCGAACTCGGCGCTCTTTTTTGACCAGCAGATCCCCCAAAAGTATTTCTTATGCTCGACAAAATATCTCTGATTTTCATCTTTGAGTATTTTAGCGGAGCCGTTTTTAAACTTGACACCTTTTACTATTGTCAAAGAATTTTCCTTCATCGAATAAACCCATGTAGAAAAAAATGTTAACAATTTGGGAAGTAGCGGTTCACAAATTATGAGGCGAAAAATAACTAAAAATTATATTCTGCCAAATATTATAAGCAATAAAATCAACATTTAATAAATAAATAATATATGAATTTGAAAATATTTAGGCTATAAATAATATGCGGAATTATTCCGGTTTTAGGACAAAGTTATTATCCTAATAACTTACCGGAATAATCTGAGTTTATAAGAAATAATTGAAGAGTGTATTTTTTTATTTGCCGTAAGAATAATATTTTGCCGTTTAAAGGCAAAAATATTGATTATGTTTGTGTTGCCTGAGGTGATAATGCTAAATATCCCGGTCTGGTTAAGAAATAATGACTTTTCTGAATGATCTGAACCATATCCGGCAGTGTTAATCCGGCATTTTATCTGAGTAAGAAATCGCTGATTTTATAATTAATTTGAGTGAGAGATGCAGAAAACCGGTTCTGAATACCTGATGGAAGACTTTGGAAGCAGGGTCAAAAAATTTCAGAAACTAATGAGGTTCAAGATAAGAGACATATTACTTGTCTCAAGTCTTTACGATAACTACCTGTTCGAGGAGGACGGAAGGTTATACGAACTTATAAGGGAAGAATACCAGAATCTGAATCTGAGTCATGCGCCGGAGATCACTCACGTTACAACAGGGGAAGAGGCGATTGTTTTAGCAAGGGAAGAAAACCGGTTTGACCTGATCATTACCACAATGCATATTGAGGATATGCACGTTGTCCGCTTTGCTCAGAAAGTGCGGGATGAAGGGCTTAAGCAGCCGATAATCCTGCTTGCCTATGACAATTTCGAGCGAAAAGAGATTGTTCTGAATTACGATGCCTCTATTTTCGAGAGGATATTTATATGGCAGGGTGATTACAGGCTTATTATCGGTATGATCAAATACGTTGAGGATAAAATGAATGTGGATAACGATACTTCGGTTGTCGGCGTTCAGACTATTATCCTCGTTGAGGATAACGTCAAATTCTATTCAACGTACCTTCCGATTATATACACTGAAATCTTCAAACAATCGCAGAGACTTATCTCCGAAGGATTGAACATTACGCATCGTTTTCTGCGGATGAGGGCGCGCCCGAAGATTCTTCTCTGCACAAATTACGAAGAAGCCTGGACGTATTTCGAGCAATATAAGGAATTTGTGCTTGGAGTGATCCTTGATATCAATTTTAAAAAAGACAATGTACGCGACCCAATGGCAGGTATCAAACTTGCAATTGAAATTAAAAAGCAGCATGAAGATATTCCTATCCTTATACAATCGAGCAGTTTTGAATATGAATTACGCGCTTATGAGATCGGAGCTTCCTTCCTGTTAAAAAACAGTCCCAGACTTCTTGCTGAATTACGCAATTTTATGATAACGAATTTTTCTTTCGGCGATTTCGTATTCAAAAACGGGCAGGGAAAAATTGTCGGGAGGGCTGATAATTTAAAAACAATGATGGAACAGATAAGAACTGTTCCCGAGGACAGCATTTTATTCCATTCCGAGCGTAACCATTTTTCGAACTGGCTTAAAGCAAGAACGGAATTTTATTTGGCAAGTCAGCTCCGGCCGCGTAAGGTTGCCGATTATGGTTCCATCGAAGAGATGCGGATACATCTTGCCTCAACTTTGGAATCCTATCTGGAAACACGTCAGCGCGGAATGATAACTGAATTCCGTAAAGAAGCCTTTAGCATGAAGAATACTTTTGCCAGAATAGGCGGTGGTTCGATTGGAGGCAAGGCAAGGGGACTCGGATTTATTAACACTCTGATAAATCACTACGGAATAAGGGAAAAATTTGATAATGTGGATGTTCTCGTACCTTCTGCTCTTGTGCTTGCCACTGAGGTATTTGATCAGTTTATGGAAGAAAACTACCTTTTGAATTTTGCACTCAATTCAGAAGATGATGAAGTTATACTCCAGCGTTTTTTGAATGCTCCGCATTTTCCGCAGGATGTAATTGTGAAACTCAGGGAATTCCTTGATATTATCAGGGTACCTTTGGCTATCAGATCTTCCAGTCTTCTCGAGGATAGCCAGTTTCAGCCTTTTGCAGGAGTTTATCAGACTTATATGATACCGAACAACGACTCTGATCCTGAAACAAGGCTTTTTGAATTGCTTCAGTGTATCAAAGGCGTTTATGCATCCACATTCACAACGAAAGCAAAAGATTATCTGAAAGCGACCACATATCGGCTTGAAGAAGAAAAAATGGCGGTAATTATTCAGAGAATTGTCGGCTCGGAACGAAATGGCAGATTCTATCCTGAATTTGCAGGAGTTGCGAAGTCGTATAATTTCTATCCTGTCGCTCCCCAGAAAGCCACCGATGGAATTGCCCTTGTCGGACTCGGATTGGGAAAAACAGTGGTGGACGGCGGGAACAACGTACGGTTTTGCCCAAAATATCCAAAACATCTTCTGCAGTTTTTCTCCACAAAAGAGACAATAAAAAATGCACAGCAGACATTCTTTGCTCTTGATTTTAAGGGTCACCTCGATTCTTCTGGTGAGAAGAATCCTGATCAGTTAGTTAAAAAATACGATCTCTCCAATGCAGAAAAGGATGGGACACTTAATTATGTCGGGTCAACTTATTCCTGGGAAAATGATGCGATATACGATGGCATTTCGAGAGACGGAACCAGAGTAGTAACTTTCGCTCCAATTTTGAAACATAAAATATTTCCTCTCCCTGAGATTCTTGTAAATCTGCTTGAAATAGGCACCTGGGGAATGGGCACACATGTTGAGATTGAATTTGCGGTTAATGTTAATGTGGCGCCGGGTAAGAAAAAAGAATTTGCAATGCTTCAGATGAGACCGCTTGTGCTTCAGAGGGAAGCTGCCGATATCAGATTGCAGGATTTCACTGCGGATGAAATAATTTGCAGCAGCAATATGGTACTTGGAAATGGAGTCCTGGACGAGATATACGATATTATATTTGTCGATATTCATGGTTTCGACAGAAGCAAAAGTAAAGATACGGCACATGATGTAAGCATATTCAATAAATCTTTACTTGCTGAAAAGAAACCGTACATCCTTATAGGAGTCGGAAGATGGGGAAGCCTCGATCCCTGGCTGGGAATTCCTGTCACGTGGGATCAGATATCGGGTGCAAGCCTAATCGTAGAAGCAGGCTTTAAGGATTTTCACGTTGCCCCTTCGCAGGGATCTCATTTTTTTCAGAACCTTACGAGTTTCCGAGTCGGGTATTTCACCGTTAATACAATGGAAAAAAATGGTTATGTTGATTGGGATTGGCTTAACTCCGAAATACCATATAAAGAATTAAAATACGCAAAACATCTTCGTTTTAATGAACCGATTGTTTCCAAGATCAGCGGCTCACAGAATCTTGGCATTATCTTCAAACCTGGAAAAAACGTGAATTAACATCAAGCCGCATGGCAGTTGATCGCCCCGCAAACGGGCAGGCAGGGCGGCAAGTATCACATGTTTATAGAAAAACGCCCGACAAGAAGATCAATGACCCCGAAGCATAATTATTAATTGTCAATGGTTAATTGTTAATGGAAAAATGACTCCTGCGGTAACGGACAGGTTTATTGGGCTGTGAGTTGCAAAGAGAAAAGATGTCTGAACCATGATTAATATGATTAAATGATTCACATGATGCTTTTTAATCCCGAAGGGATGAAATTATTATAGAAATGATCCCCCCCTTGCACTCCGCCCTGCCCTTCATTCCTCATCAGGATTCGAATATGTGTTAGAGAGACGGATCGTATCGAAGTGACTGTTCCCAAAGGAAATATGTTTTGTAGAGACATGCCATGTCTCTACATGATGCTCCCAGTTTTGCCCGCTTGCCCCGCCCTGCGGGGCAGGCAGGGTCAAACGTATCTCACGTTCTTTTTGTTCATAATCAATTTATAAACGCGCGATCTCCCCGGTTTTAAGTATTTCAAATTGTTCTTTTTACCTCCCTTTCGATAATCAATTCTTCCCTTGAGCGATTTAAAAAGCGATCGAATTTGCTTTTATTTTTTATTAGCTCTTCACCGGTGGCATATATTATATAAATATTTGAAACAGGGACAAAATGCAATTTTTTGTGTGCAATTGATGAGAGCAGAGACAACTCAGCATAGTTCATGAAAAAAAGAAACCATTCAATGAAATTCAGTTTCCGGAAAGAAAATCCGAATTTGGAGGCGCTTTCCCGTTTCAGGTAAAATGTATTTCCTCGAAAAACCGCCTGAGGACTTAATTTACCGCTCTCAATTTCTTCAGTCAGCTTTTTGATACCCTTTGCCAATTCAATAAGGACATGTCTTGGATTATTCAATCTGTTAAGGAAAAAATCCCAGGAAGTACCCAGATGTAAATCGTACTTTTGCTTCCCGATTTTCATAATAAAAAGGAACTCAGAATAGTATCGGTAGTAGCCTGAGATTTTGAGCAGAGGAGTCGTGAAAAACCGTGCAAGCCTGAATAGGATTACAAATGCTAAAAAATATAATACAATGGAAAATAGAAGCATCGATCCCCGTGAATTTCCAGAGAAAAAATATTTATTCTCCGTTAAACCTGTGTTACTATTTGGTTAAATAAAAATTAAATTCACAGACAGGTAAACCTGTAAATTAAGTCTAAAGATCAATTATGTCTGTTTTCAGCCTTATATCAGTTATTTGAGCATAGCCATTTTCCTAACCTCTTTCATTACTCCTGATTGTCCCTTTGCTTTGATGGAATAAAAATAGATTCCCGATGCAAGACTGCTTCCATTGAATAAAATTTCGTGAGTCCCGGCATCCATATCTTTCTCAAAAACAGTCAGAATTTTTTCGCCAAGCAGACTGTAAATCTCAAAGACTACATTTGCATTTTCCGGCAGACTGAAACCAATTTTTGTTTCCGGATTAAACGGGTTCGGATAATTCTGCTCCAGTTTGAATTTACCGGGAGTTTCTGACAATTCAATCGCTCGTTTTATAATTGCTGATGAAATAATTTCCACCCTCCCATTCATTTTTAGAAATCTAATTATATTTATTATTATTCAGTGGATATAATGTTTATGCAGATTTTCCGGGAATTAATTATATTAATCATCAACTATTCGGCTGGAAATGATAAAGGATATTAATTACTGTCTTTTCGGGTATAGTTTTTTCGAGGAACATCTCGAAAAACTTAAATCCCAGTTTACCGGTGTTTATGAAGGCAAAGACATCGAATTCCTTCACAAGATGCGCGTTGAATCGAGAAGGCTTCTTTCCGGAGTAAAGACCTTTGAGTGCTGTTTCCCGGAGGATGATGTTGATGAAGTGATTGTCAATTTCAAATCGCTCGCTTCTGCGCTTGGAAGAGCGAGGGATGCAGATGTTCAGACTGATACTATCAAAAATTATCTCGCGCATACAAAAAACCGCAACAGGGTTCTTGCTCTCGAAAGACTTGTTCTCAGATTGTCGCAAAAAAGAGCATTGCTTCAGGATCAGGTTATTACGGGTTATCAGGATTTTATAAACTGGGAGGATGAATTTAATATTCTCAAAACAATCAGAAAGGAGTGCACTCTCAGAGTGTCTTCAGGAGATGTTACTCTCACGCCGGAGTTTTTTGAGAATATCGCTGAAAGAACAAAATTCTGGGTAGATATCATTCATGAATTAAGTTATATGATCTTCGATCCGAAGAATGTTGAAGAATTGCATGAACTAAGGAAAGCAAATAAACAACTGCGTTATACTCTTGAAACTTTTATACCAATAATGGGCGAGGACTTTAAGCCTTTCCTCGATGAATTTGTCGAAATTCAGGATTCTATTGGTCAGATACATGATTATGATGTATGGATTGAATTTCTTCCGCAGTTTATTAACAAAGAAAAGGACCGGACAATTAAATATTATGGTTCGGTTGGAAATTTTTCAGGACTTGAGAAAGGATTTATCGGCTTTTCCGAAATGCTTACAAGAGAACGCCGGAAGGAGTACAGTTATTTTATTCAAAAGTGGCGGGGACTTGAGAAGAGTAATTTTTTCGGCAGGCTTTTAGAAACTGCGGGAATCAGCGACGAGCATTTTGCTTCTTCATTTTAAATAAAAAAAAACCGGCAAAAGCCGGTTTTAAAAATCACTATAATCTACTAAACTAATTTTTGGACTTTTTCGAATAGAAATAAAGACCAAGCAGCGGTATAGCAATCAATACAAGTAAGGCTAGAATCTTTGCCAGATAGCCTTCACCCATAATTCCTCCTCCAAGTAAATTATTAAAGGTACTTTAAAATAAATATTTTCTAGTAAAAAGATTGCTTCTAATAATCAAATGTGATTTAAATCTGAAGTTTATGGAAAGAATTGTGACGGAAGTCTGTTTATAATTGGTGAGTTCCCCTTAAAATCTCCCGCTAGGATAAAAATTCAGGTTGAAAGTCAGTTTAGGGTTAGCTTTTCCGGTGAAAAGCGAGGATTCTTTTTTGATCAGACTTAAAGATATCTGCGCTCCGGTTCAGTCTCTTTTTATTGTTAACCTGAAGATTGAACCTGAATTTTGTCTGCTGCGGGCTTCGATCTCAAAACCATACATTTCACAGTACTTTTTTACTATAGCCAAACCCATTCCCGCTGCTGCTGATTCCTTTTCCGGATTTGGTTTCTCTGCTGTAAAAGTACTGAACATTTTACCAGCGAAGTCGTCAGAAATTCCAATGCCTGTATCTATAACTTCTATTTTGATGCATTCTTTTTCTGCACGGGCTAAAACCAGGATTTCTCCGATTTGAGTGAATTTGACGGCATTATCTATGAGATGAGTGATGATCCTCTCAACCGGAAATTTCGGTGCGAATATTTTGAATCCCTCACCCTCCGGTTTGGCGCTTATTTCCAGCCCCTTACTTATAGCTGCATTTCTGAATTTTCCGATAACCGGCAATAAAATATCGCTGATCATCTCGAATTCAACCGGCGAATATTTTTTTTCATCTGAATCAAGTTCAGCATATTCTGAAAATGTTTCCATAACATGCAGGATACGATGACCATCGTGAATGATTTTTCGCAGGGTGTCATTTTTCTGAAATATTTCCTCGTTCTCCAACTGTGTGCCATATTCCAGCAGCTCTTTAAGAGGGGAGCCCAGATTATTCGAAATACAATTCAGAAAGCGTGTTTTCATTTTTTCTGCTTCTTCCGCTGAAATTTTTGCTTTGCGTAATTCTTCGAGAACTGAAACTTTAAGACTTATATCCTCGATTTTTCCTTCCAGATATCCGGGCTGTGATCTTTTAGCTGGTATTTTCAGGCAATCCAAAACAACAGGAATCTGATCCTTCTTCTTTGAGAGGAAGATTGTTTCCATATTCCTTACTTTCTCTTCTTTTCGTAAGCGTTTGTTGAATGATGACCATGTTCCCGATGATTCAAAAAATGAGGACAAATTTCTGTAATCTATTATCTCCTTTGGCGACCCGAAGCCGAGCAATTCAACAAACGATTTATTCACGTTCAGAAATTTGCCGTTCAGATCGCTTCTGAATAATGCTTCCACCGAATTATTAAAAAAGTCGGCCAGTTCGTTCTCCCTTTCTCTGAGATTTTCTTCAGCCGTTCTTACATCGGTTATATCATGTAGTACAGCAATCCCGCAGATTATATCATTATTCTTATCTTTTACCGGGTTAAAACCAATTGCAAAATCGGAAGTACTGATGGAACATTCAGTCTCTGAAGAAAGACTGTTAAATACATTGGCAGCATATTTTTTGATTTCTGAAGGGACTTCATTACCGAATATTGCAGAGATCGGCTCGCCAACGAAAGTTGGTCCGGCGAGGTTGATTTTCTCTAAAGCCCTGCCTTCAGCCAGTACTATTTTCATATCTGAGCTGTAAATAATTATTCCGCCATTCAGCAGCAATCTTGCTGACTGCCTATAGCTTTCGGCATAAGATTTTATCCTCAGTTTGAGGACTTCTTCCTCATTTGTATGTTTGATAATACCAATAACACCGCCGATAACATCTTTCCTGCTTTCCGAGATTTTGAATGTAAGCTGATGCAGGAATCCTTCTATCACCTCATTTTCAGAATTCTGGAAACGGATATTCAGGAATTGTTCGCCTGCAGAATCTAATAATTCCTGGCATTTTTCCTTGTAATCCTGCAGCGAGATACTATTTATAAAACTGAAAAGGCTTTTGCCTTTCAACTTAGCAGCCGGCACTTTTATCATATCGCAAAAAGCATTGTTGCAGCCGATCACAATTCCCTTTTTATCGATGATGTAAAAAGGAGTCGGGATAAAATTAACAAGCGGATCAATTTCGGCGCCGATATTTCTTGCAGCCGCAATAGCATCGGCAAGGTTTTCATTCTTTTCAGATTGTTTTGCTGCCGGTTTCGAGAACAGGTGGTGCAGAATAAGCGAAAGTTCTCTGATAGAGAACGGATAGCAGATATATGAAAATGGATTTTTTGTATCAAGTCCAGGGATTATGTCGAGTTCGGAGAAATTACCGGTGCTTATTATTACCGGGATACCTGCCAAAAGCAGCCCTTTACCAGGTTTAAGCGTTATTCTGAACAGAGAGATAATAGATGCGGATATTATAAACATTCCCGGTTGATATCCAAGCGCTGTTTCTAAATCGGAAAGGGGATCAGTATAATTTTCGCTTACGTCAAAACCAAGATTTACAAGTTTGGCGCGGATATCGGAATAAAAGCGTTCATTAGGTTCAAAAACAGCTATATGTTTTTTTATTTCAGTCATATTATCTGACGTTTTCCTGCAACTTAAAACGAAAATGAGTTTATTTCAACATAATATTCAAACTGCAATATAAACATTCCCGGCGCTGTGGAGATATTTCAAAACAGAAAATGAGGGGCTGACATTAAAAGCAGCCCCCGGTATAATTTCTAAAATCCCTACAATTTATTTTCCCATCCTTCCGCCACAAGATTTTGAATTATCATATTTGCCCTGTGCCCAAAAATAGGATGCAGGGAAGCAGCATGATGATCCGCCAGTTTTATTGCTTCAAGTGCCGGCGAAAGTCCGCTTTTCTTTGAATTTCCAAGTACTTCGAGCGAAGTTTTATAGATTGAATGTTCCCATTCCTTATCGAGATGACGGTGGAAATACGGATCGTTATCAACATATCCGTACTGCTCGTTGGCGCAGTTTACTATGCCCATCCTGTTCGTAAGGAAATCGGGGATATATGTTATGCCCTTATCCATAAGAGCTTTACCGTCTCTTTCAGGATTCTGAAGCTGATTATTTGCCGCACCGCATACAATTTTAGCTTTAAGCATTGGGATACTTTCGGGATTGATAATTGCTCCGGTTGCATTTGGAGCAAAGATATCGCAATCATGCCCGAAAATTGAAAGGTCATCAATTCCTACGAGTTCGGCTGTCATGTTTTTGCCGGAAAATTTATCTTTTGCCCTTTTGATATTCTCAGGATTGATATCGCATACAATTACATTCTTAACGCCTTTTTCGAAGAGGAACTGTATCATCGGGAGACCGACATTCCCAGCGCCCTGCATCGCAATTGTTTTATCCTGCAAGGTCCCGAGTCCGAGGAACTCAAGTCCCGCTTCCATCCCAGCAACAACTCCCATTGCAGTCGGAGCCGAAGGGTTTCCGCTTCCTCCTGTTTCCGGAGGAATGCAGGTGCAGAACCGTGTATGTTTGTATATTTCATACATATCCGGGGTGTTTGTCCCGACATCCTCAGCGGTGAGGTAAGCGCCTTTGAGCGAAGTAATAAATTCGCCGTATTTTCTGAAAATATATTTCCTGACTTCGGGATCTTTTCTGTCCACTCCCGGGGAATGTGTGATAATACCCTTGCCGCCTCCCCACCATAAACCGGCGAGGGCGTTTTTGCGTGTCATTCCTTCGGAAAGCCTGAGGCCGTCTGAAATAAAATCGCCGAGATGTTCATAATCCCAGAAACGGACTCCGCCCTGTCCCTGCCCGCGGTTTGTTTTATGGATGAACGCGCCCAAAAGGGAATCGTATTTGTCCGTTAGTTCAAAGAATAATCCCTCGTGTTTGTTGAAATCACGTTTGTTATTCAGTATTTCCGCAGCGAGGTATTCAAATTCAGGGCGTGAGGAAATTAATTTTTCCTTATCGGCTGAATAGATAAAATAGAAACGATTGATTTTTTTCTTTTTGAGATCGGCAATAAATTCGGTTAGTGGTGTCCGTAAAAAATTGTCAGTAATCATAGCAGGATTCCATTAAATTTAATAGATATTACAAATCTAAGTAAAAGAGGAATAATGCCAAATGGTTGAGAGTTCGCGTCAAGCGAACACGCCGCGTCTCGCTTAGTAGCAGCCACGAAAGCACGAATAAATTGTGTGGAAGGCGAAAAGATGTCTGAACCAGGATTTATTTGATTAAATGATTAGCATGATGTTTTTTTAATCCCGAATGCCCTGCCTGCGGCAGGCAGGCGAAGGCAGGGGATGAAATTATTATAGAAATTAAACCCCCTGGCAAACCATGAACCCCGAAGGTTATGAAATAACACGAACATTCTCATAAGCACCGAAGGTGCGGGATTATTTCCACAGATACCGCTCATCTTTATAATCGATTTCGTTAGTTCAGTTTATTCCGCACCTTCGGCGCTTATTGATGATCTGTGACTTATTCGCCTTGGACTTCGCCCAAGGCTACTGATCTCCGCACCTTCGGTGCTTATTAGAACCCCTTCCACTTTTTAGACTTTCGTCATGCCCAGGTCCGACTTTATCGCATTTATGGAACTTGGCTTTACATTCATTATTCTTCTGAATCAGCACTGAAGGTGCGATAATGATTAGATTAATCCGATTAAGCTAATTATGCACTGTTTTACGGCAAAAGCACGAACGGGTGTGGTGGGTCGGTGACATATTAGATTATTTCGCAATCATGTCATTGCCGCGCTCTGTGGGGGTAGACTGAGGAGCCTGGGACGAAGCGATCTCAGAGTAATTGTCTGAACCATGATTTATGAGATTAAATGATTACCTTGATTCTTTTTAATCCCGAAGAAAAACCCCAGACGGAAGATCAATGATCCCGAAGGTTATGAAATAACACGAACATTCTCATAAGCACCGAAGGTGCGGTGATCAGTAACACAGCCCGAAGGGCTGTGAAATCAAACGAACATTCTCACAAGCGCCAACGGTGCGGGATTATTCCCACAGATACCGCTCATCTTTATAATCGATTTTGTTAGTTGAGTTTATTCCGCACCTTCGGTGCTTATATGAACCCCTTCCACTTTTTAAACTTTCCTCATGCCCAAGTCCAACTTTATCGCATTTATGGTACCTGGCTTAACGTCATTTGCAGTAAAGATCGCCACGCCTCGCTGAAAAGATGCGAGTCTCGCGATGACAGCGCTATTGGAAAATTCCCCGAAAAAACGTTTCATTGCCTCATCCCGTTTCGCGGGACGATGACATATTCAAAGTATCAGCTAATCCCGAATACATGTCATTGCGAACCCCATTTTTTCGGGGTGAAGCAATCTCCACCTGGGAATAATATCAGATCACTGCGTATGCGGAAAGATTCCCCTCTTGAGAGGGGTGGCGCCTGAGCACCAACGGTGCGGTGATCAGTAACACAGCCCGAAGGGCTGTGAAATCAAACGAATACTCTCACAAGCGCCAACGGTGCGGGATTATTCCCACAGATACCGCTCATCTTTATAATCGATTTCGTTAGTTCAGTTTATTCCGCACCTTCGGCGCTTATTTGAACCTCTTCCACTTTTTAGACTTTCTTTATGCCCAAGTCCAACTTTATCGAGTTTATGGAACTTGGCTTAACATTAATTATTCTTCTGAATCAGCACTGAAGGTGCGATAATGATTAGATTAATCCGATTAAGCTAATTACGCACTGTTTTACGGCAAAAGCACCAACAGGTGTGGGTTGGATGCCTGCGAGTATTGTCTGTTTTCAAAAAATAATCCTGAAAAACAATGTTCGCCCCCTTTGGGGCGCAGAAAATCTTGCATACTAATATTGCTATAAACGTTTGATGCCTTCGGCATCATGGGTAAGCAGATTCACCCTGCTTCCTCATGCTATTGGCCTCACAAAACCCCGCCGCCAAGCTCCGCAGCGCCAGGCAGGGTGACATTAAAATTTGGCCTAGAAATCAATTGAGAGGGGTGAGTTTGCTGCAAAGCGAACACCCCGAGTCTCGCTTAGTAGCAGCCACGAATGCACGAATAATTTTCTGAACCTTGATAATACCAAAACCGTGGGTCACTATGGTTCCCGAATTGATCCAGACCAGCTTCAGGCTCTTGAGAATCCGGTGAATCGGGGGGCAAGTGATTCATTGGCAGGCTTGCCCCGTATTTTTATAATCAATCAGAACATTAACCCGGTTGTTTATGGTGACTCAAACCCAATCATTTATCACAATAACCGAAGCTGTGCAGTCTTATCAAGGGGTACAGTTAACTCTTATCTTCTGTGGTAAGGTTGTTCGTAAATATCCTCATTTTTATTACTCTGTTTTAATAACCCACCGTTATTGTAATATTTTGTTCTCGATCTAAAATCATTTACAACATCATAAAAATAATTGTCTGAATTAAATAAAATATCAATAATTTCAGAATTCGAGGACAATTCAGAGTGATCAATCAAATCAGCATAACGTAATATGAACGATTCTCTGGTTATATAAAGCTTTTGCATAACAGAGTTAGGGAGTTTTGGCAACTTATATTTCGTTATTGTATTATCATTATAAATGAACCAATAACTACCATTATTATTTGTCCAGGATGAACGATTCTGAATAAAGTCTCCGGAAGCAGAGATTTCAAAATTATCAATTGAGGTGCTTATAAATTCAAAATCTGCATTAATCTTTCTGAAAGTATTTGGAATATCTCCATATACTGATTGGTACCAAAAGTAGTCATTATTGTTCTCATCATAATAGTATATGCTTGTTCTGTATTCAGAAAAAGATGATTCCGGGTAATATAAATTAATTGAACTAGCAGAGTTTTCGTTATCATATCCATAATCCAGCCTGTAATTACCTTCGTAGCGACGTCCCGGAACAGTGAACCCATACAGGTATTTTGTGAAATCTGTCGAATTGCCGGGGAGGTAAACTGTTTTAGAGGACGCGGTTTGCATATTCTGAAGATTGTCCTGCCTGGTTCCCGGAGCAACATCATACAGCCATAGATATTTAACTCCATTGTTTACTGTATTTAATCTGAGGTAAAAATTTTGCGGGCTTTCATAAAACAAATAATCAAGAGGTAATGTTAGTTTACCGTAGTTTGAAGAACGAGAATTCCATTTAGTGGAAATTGTATATCCTGCATGTTCCGGTACATTTTGAAAATCAAGTTTTACATTATATTGTGTGTTATAATCTGCTGTAGGATAGCTTTTCCATGTCCATGAACTTCCAACCGGAATATTCATATCGGTAGAAATAGTGGAAGACTGGCTATTGCCGATCACTGTGGTCACACTTATTTTCGTAATATCTCCGGAAACTATTTTACTTAGTCCATCATTGATGAACATTTCAAAACTATCGTTACCGGACCAGGTTTTCTCAGCTAAAACATTCCCATCCATATCTGAAATAAAAATGATTGCCTGGCCATTTTCCGGGGTCAACCAGTTATCCTTAAATGTCGCTTTAAATAAATAGTTTGCAACAATTACTTTTACAATGGCTGACAATGTTTCATTTCCGGCTATATCTATTGCTTTGCATTGCAGATTATGCTCACCGTTTGAGGCTTGCTTCGTGTCCCAGGATATTTCGAATGGTTTACTGCGAATGGCTGACAACAATTCACCATCAACAAAAAACTCCACTTTGCTAATAACATCGTTATCAGCAACTGTTGCAATTATTTTTACAGAATCGCGGACTGAAGCCTCGTTCACAGGTGATGAAATACTTACTTGTGGCGGTGTTGTGTCAGGTTCGGTTGTCTCCTCACAGCCCCAGGCAAGTATTAATAATACGCTGAGTATGGATTTTATTATAAGTTTCATTTTTATCACTCTAATTACATTGTTGAGAAATAAATTGCTAAGTTCATAACCAATAGCCACCGATTCCGCCGGAAAGCGAAGCCAGAAATAGCGGCTTCATACATAAATTCAGGTCAATAATTTCAAAAATGTATAGTCACACCGTGATTTCATTACTATTCCCGGCTCACAGTAATATCAATTAACGAGTACAATTTACCCCCCGCCGATTTTAACAAAGTTATTATGAAAATTTATTCACTATTATTCCGGTTTTCTAATCCATCACTTCCTAACAAGTGAATTCATCCCTATAAACTATACTTTATCGATGCAAAAAAATTGTAAAGATTAATATCAGTCTCATAAACTTTTGTCTCATATTTCCTTTCATAAGAGTAAAAGCTATACTGAGCAGCAAGATCTAATGTAAAATTTCTAATGTTCAGACCAATTCCACCGGTTAAACCCGTAATGGTTACAGGCTCTTCAGAATTATCTTCGGTTTCATAATGAAGGCTCTCATTAAAAATTCCAAGTCTTATTGGAGTAGCCCCGTAATTAAGTTCTACTCCTAACCTGTAGCATCCGCCATCTGACATTTTTATGGGATCGTTATCAATTTCATACTGAGAAAAAGGACGGTCCTGATACTCAGCTGTTACAAGGAATTCTTTGGAAACTCTGAATCCGCCGCCAAAACTATAATAACTTGGATAAGTGTATTTATGCTCAAATTCCGTGCTTCCTAATGGCTCGCCATATTTATTTGTGACCTTTACTTTCTCTGTCTTGAACTGGAAACCCGAATTATATGTAAAACCTAAACTCAATTCATCTGTAACTTCGGCAAACACCCCAAACTTAAAAAATGAAACATCATCATATGAATAATCTAATTTGCCGGCGTCTTTTTCACCCCAGTCATCTTCCTCAAAAGTGTAAATAAAATTGGTCATAAAGGATTTGTTATATGAAAGACCCACATTAAATCTTTTGAGAAAATTAACTGATGCACCGAGAGAGAGCAAATTTAATCCGCCCTCGGAAATTTCTTCTTTATTTAATGTGTGACCCTCTTCCTCATAGACTATTTCCAGGTTTTTCTTTGTGCTGTAATTATAATAGCTGAAGTATCCGGCCGCAAAAGTTATATTTGTTTCCGAGCCGGGCAAAGTATATGGATAAGCAACTGCGAAGTGAGTTAATTTTGGCTTTAATTGAAATTTTTCCTCATGATTTTTCAGATATTGATCTGCAAGTTCATAGCTTGAATTTCCAATAAAAGCACTGCCCCCAGCCTGAATTGTTACAGTCTTTAATGTTGCTAAGATACCCGGGTTTGAATAAAGGGCATTGCTCCCATTGCTGTTTATTATCTCAGTATTTCCCATCGCAGCTGATCTTGCATCCACAATATTTGGTACTTGCTGAAATATAATCTGAGCTTTGGAAACACTAATTAGAGTTAATATTATCAAGAATAACTTAATACTTGTTTTCATAAAAATCTCCGGTGTGGTTTTTCTGAATTTATTTTTTGAAATTGCTTACCTGATTAAGCCAAATTCCTTGAGGTGTTTCCGGGGCTCCTGATACTGGAGCTTCTCCTCCTGATACTTTTTCGACATATACTCTGATGCCATATTCGGCGTCTATCCAGCAAGTCATGGGTTCACCTTCTTTATAAATACCTGAGAGTAAGGTACTATTGTTTTCGCTTCTATAATCAATTCCTATCTTAGGCCCATTGTCCGACAGATATTTTACGGCAATAAAAAACACCGGACTGCTGAATATCTCGCTAACATCAAAGGTCTTCCAGCCTGTAAATTGCGAAGCATATGTTTTTATATCTCTCCAACTGTTCCAATCGGGGAAAGGATATGAATCTGAGTAGAATACATTGTCGCATCCCCGAATATGATACGAGTATGTTGTGTTGCTTGTCATATATATCTGGATTTGCGTTACTTTTGCAGCAGACCAACCAGCAGGCATGTTAAAACCAACATAAGTATGCCAGTTTTTCCCCGGATTCTCCTCGTACTCAAAACTTCCATCATCATTCTGCAGCCATTGTGCAGGAGTGGGGACAATCATACTTACCGAAATCGTCTTTTCTTTGTTGATCTCGGAGTTATTTTTTACGGTTAAGGTTCCTGTATAAGTGCCGCTATTCAATGAACCTCCATCTACTATTACATTAATAGTTTCGCGGGCAGTAGAAGTCGTTCCGCTTGAAGGGGTAATATCACCTATCCAGTTTACATCCGAAGTTATGCTCCAGTTCATCTCACCTCTTCCGCGATTTTCAAGGTAAAACGTTTTTAACCCCGTATAAGTTGGAAAATTTAAAGATGAAGCTGAAACATATAGCTCGGTCATAACTTTGACGACAATTTCTTTCGATTGCACAGTTTCATTACGTCCGTCATTAATTTTTATTGTAAACTTTGCTGTGCAGTTTTCAGAGGGGGATTTCCAGGTAACTGTTTTTGAAGTTGTGCCTGTTGTGAATGTGCCTTTATCAACTTCCCATTGGTAACTAAGTTTATCATTTTCTTTATCCGTAACGTCAACAGCGAGTTGGACTGTTTCATCCCAGTTTGCTGTGTCCTTTGTTGTTGTAAAAGCATTCACTTTTGGTTTTTCGTTTTGGACAAATGTTGGACTTGCATCCTCACAACTGCAGAAAATAATAATCGGGATAATAATTAAAATCAGATATAAACCCCTTGTTTTCAAATGATCATCTCCTTTTGTTTTTCGGTAATTGACTGAAGCGCTCTTTAATGAGACTTTCAATAAAAAATTGACCAATACAAAAATGCAAAAGCCGGGTTATTATCTGCCTCACGCAAATACGTGATTTTTAATAAACAGGATAATATTTTCAGAACTTTATCCGAAGGAAAGTTTTTCTACTTAAGGATTCTGAAGCATCCGGTCTGGTATTGAATTTCAAAGAAAAAATGTTCAATGCAGAAAGATTGCATAGCTGTGATTTGATATTGAGCCAAATCAGGGGACGCCGTTTACCATATATCTATTGGTATTTTAACATTGACCGCAGGGCGTGCGCTAATTACCGTTTCTTTACCTGTCCACAGGAGACCACCTGCAAAAACAGCTACTCCACCAATTATTGCAGTTGATGATCCACCAAACATATATTCTTCGTCTTCCAAATTTGAAGTCAACACTTCATCCAGCAGGCCCAAAACAACAAGAGTCCATCCGGTTGCTTCAATAATCGCCGCTAAAACATTTCCTGTTTCAGAGCGATCTTTTACGACTTTAGAATGTCTGCTAACAAAATGACGGATTATTAGAGGTTTTTCTCCGACAGATACATCCACAATATCGGATGATGCCGGCCATGAGTAATTGCTAGGAGCTTCAAAAAGTAATTGATGGTAGCCATATGGCAGAGTCAGGGCAATCGGTGTTTTGCCCAATAGTTTTGTATCTAACTCAACAGATTGCAATCCTCCGGATGTTATCGCCCCATAACCTTCAATTGCACCCCGCCTCTCTTCATCGATTCAATAAGAGAAACTTTCCCGTCATTATCGAGAATATCCACAATTACGATTCCTTCACCCGGTTTTGGAACTGGTTTATAGGGTAAGTTCAGTTGGTCGATTCCCTGGAATTCCGGGATTTCAGGTTTACCGGTTAACATATACTCAGTTGAATCAGGGTGGAGAATAGTACCGCATCCGATCGAAAGAAATTGTGCTAACAACAATGGCAACAAAATTTTCAGTTTTTTCATGAGAGTTCCGTTTTAATAATGAATATTAAACTGACCATCGGCAAATAACAGATTGTCAGTTGAAAATTATTCTTTCACTGATTTTTTTCATCACGCAAACGCGTGATTTTTGAGCAAGGGGAGATTTTATTTAATTAAGAGAGCTTAAATAATGCCCCTTTTTATGGCTTCTTTAACGACTGCGGCTTTTGAACTGACGTGAAGTTTTGTATAGATATTTCGAATATGGCTATCTACTGTATGTATGCTTTTATTTAGTTTTCCTGCTATATCTTTTTTCGTGAATCCGTCTGCGAATAATTCGAGAACGTCCTTTTCACAATTCGAGAGCGTTTCATCTTCAGGTTCTTTTTTCTTTCTGAAAAATTTGATGAGTTTCAGCGCCACTTCCGGACTAAATGCTCCGCCGCCCTCTTCAACCTCATAAATTGAGGATACTATTTTGGATTCGGCATCGCCTTTCAGGATGTATCCGCTGGCTCCCGCTTTCAAGGCATCAAAAACTTTCTGATCTTCGTTGAATACAGAGAGCATAATAATTTTAAGCGAATTATTTAAACTGAGAATATGCGGGATTGCATCAATTCCCGAGCAAAAATCTTTATATTTCGGCAGACCGATATCAAGCAGAATAATATCGGTATCAATATCGCACGTGAGAAATTCAAACGCTGTTCTTATATCGTTTTTAATCTCAATTCTACCAAAATTGCCTTCCGAGGCTATCAATAATTTCAGATTCTGTGCAAAGAGGTTATCATCATCAACGATAAGAAGATTAAGACTATGTTTTATTTCAGCCATCTCATTCCATCACTCATTTAGAATATCCCAAATTTAGCAATCAGGCTGCCAAATAGCATCACGTATAAACGTTATTTTTTCGCAGATTGATTATTCCGGTAAAAATGACTCTTCTGCGAAATGTCTTTTATTTTGTTGAAGCCGACAGAATTATTTTTGTTCCTTCTCCAGGGATGGAATCAATTTTGAGATCACCGTTAATTTCACCTGCACGTTTTGACATACTTTTCAGCCCGTTGCCGGAAAACTCCCTTTTATTAAATCCATTTCCGTTGTCCGCTATCTCCAGCCGGAATCCTTTTCTGTCACCGCTATACTTTATTATTACTCTGGTGGCTTCTGCATATTTTACAATATTATGCAGCGACTCTTTTATGACAAGATAAATTGTTCTTTTTTCTTCAAGACCAAGATTCTCGAACGACTTTTGATTTTCGATAATTAGTTCGTGCTCAATTTCAGAGAGCATATCGTTGCAGAAGGTTTTTATGTGGTGAAGTATCTTTTCCGGATCGTTATTCTCCGGATTAATAAACCAGACGATATCCCTTATTGAAGAACTTGTTTTTACGGATGTCTGATGGATTTTATCCAGAAATTCATGATCAACATTCTGTTTTAATATCCTGCTCATTATGGATATGCTCCCCAGGTTCGAGCCTATTTCATCATGCAGATCGTTTGCAATTTTTAATCTTATCTCTTCAATTTTCTTTATCTGAATTACTCTTAGTCTATATAGCAGAAACAGGAAAGCTAAGGCTATAAGAACAATCGCCGCTTTGAACCATAGAGTCACCCAGAATGGCGGTAGTATTTCCAGGGGGATAGCCGCTGCGATTTCACTTTCGATGTGGTCTTCATTAACAGCCTTAACTTTAAAGATGTACTCACCATGCGGAATATTTGTGAAAGTGGTTCTGCGCTGAGTTCCGGCATCAATCCAGTTCTCGTCAAAACCCTCAAGCATGTATTTATAAGTTGTTCTTTCGGGAGCAGAAAAATTTATACCGGTGTATTGAAAGGAGAAAATTTTATCCTCGTAGGAAAGCTCAATTTTCGGGACGTCTTTAATATCATCTCCGTAAATCTGATTATTAATAATATAAAAACCGGTTATATTGATACGCGGTTTAATTGTATTGAGTTTAATATTTGCCGGATTAAATTTCACAACTCCGTTCATTGTACCCAGATAGATTTCATCCCCGGTCTGATAGAACGCTCCGAATTCAAAAGCATTGCTGGGCAGTCCGTCTTCAATAAAAAAGTTCTGAAAGCTCCGGGTTGCCGGATTGAATCGGCTTAACCCGCTGCCTGTGCTTATCCACAGGATGCCTTCTTTGTCCTCAAGAATCCCGTAAACCACATCCCCGGCGAGTCCGTCTGCTGTGCTGATATGCGAAAATGTTATGCCGTCCTCATTCAATATGTCCAGCCCTTTTCCGAATGTACCCAGCCAAAGTTGGTTCCTCGAATCAATAAATGTTGTAAAAATGACATTATCACACAGCGAATTATCAGAGTTTTTATTCGCAACAATTTTTTTAAGAACATTACCACGTCTGTCAATATGCAGCAAACCATGCTCGGTACCTACCCAGAAATTGCCCTCTTTTGTCTCACAAATTGAAAAAGCCGGTACCTCAATTGTATCCCGGGGGTTGGCTCTGACTAAAATATTTTTGCCGCTTTCGAAGTGCATTAGTCCTGCCATAGTACATACCCAGATAGTACCCTCGGAATCGCAGTATATTTTTCTAATGTATTTTCGGTAAAGAGATTCAATATATGAGGGTTCGTAGCGTATCTGCTGATATGATTTATCAAAGATATTATATCTTATCAGACCGTGCTTATAAGTGCCAAGCAGTAATTCATTTTCGTTCAGCATTAACAACGCCTCAACGTTCCGGACCCGCTGATTATTGATTACGATATTAGGGATAAAATTTTTCCCGGATGACTCGTCAAAAAAATTAACGCCGCCATCGCGGGTGCCGATAATCGTATAAACCGGCGTCCTGATAATAGAGCGCACTTGTTTTTCAGAAAGTGAATTTGAGTAACCCTCCACTTTTGTTAGATAATTGAAGCAATTTTTTCGTGGATTAAAAAAACTTAATCCTCTCTGTTCGGTCGGAACAGCAAAAGTACCGTCAGAAAGCCGGAAGATATCTCTGCTAATTAGATCATAAGCAAGGCTGTTCGGAATAAATTTATTCTGTTTGATATTTTGAAGCCGTCCCTCTGAATATGAGTATAATCCCTCGGGTGTTGCGATGCTGTAAATCCAGACAGAATTTTTTAGGGGGCCATTACAGAAATAATAGACCGGATCATGTATATCACGATGCCGGCTGGCTGTAGCAAAGGAGAAGGGGCCGGCTTTAGTATCATACATGGTGATCCGATTATTATTTGTAATCGTCCATAAATTATCATTTTTGTCGATAAAGCCGAATCTTACTGATTGTTGTTTTTCCGAAACATAATCGCTGCTATAAAACCGGAAAGCATTTTCTGAACTATCATAGCATATATTCTGTAAAAGCCCGTATGTAGAATTCAGTGATGATATCTTTTTTAATTCATCAGCAGATAGCGGATACCCATCCGGCCCGCTGAAGAGCCTGAACTGATCTGTTTCCGGATGATACTTCAATAGTCCTCTATCGCTTAAAAACAGGATATTATTTTCGTTATCATAGATCCCGGAAGATATTATAATAATTTTTTGATCAATGGCGTTTTTCGGGAGAAGTTTAAGTTCTGCTTTTTTTGAATAAATATTGTAGAGGAAGAACTGATAAATCTGAGGATTATAGACCGCTATCCAAAGGTTTCCATGTGTATCCTCAAAATTAATGAGATGAGTGCCCTCACTACCAGACAGGATGGAATCGGCATAAATCGACTCGAATTTACCCCCGCCTTTATATTTTGCAATAACGAATTCAAGGACATTGAATCTGACCCATAAATCACCCTGAGAATCCACGAATAATTGTTTTATTTTGTTGTTGGGAATTGAATTGCTGTCTCTCCAATCTGCCCTGAATACTTCACAATTATAACCGTCATATCTGTTAAGCCCGTCTTCTGTTCCAATCCATAAAAAACCCGCCCTATCCTCCGCAATATCCTGGATTGTATTATTTGATAATCCGGATTCAGTATTCAGATGATCAAACCGCAGATTAAAAATCTGAGCAGGAATATTATCATTCAGGGCAAATAGAAATATGAAGAAGCAGAATAAGGTCTTTAACATTAATCAATAAGTCAGAAGGTTTAAGACTAAAATACGGCATTTTTGAAAAAAACGGTACAATTTTCAACCTGATGAGAATTTATTTGCTGTTGTTGTATGCGCTGTGATTTGAGTGAATAAATGAACATCAGTATTTTTACTGACCAGAAGAACCTGCAGCATAATTGTTAACTATTCAAACATGTCATGGCGGCAGGATCACATTTTTGTGAAATAAATTGCAAAATCGTATAATCATGAACCTATATTCCTGACCCCGAATGGCCTGCCTGCCGACCGCTCATCAGCCCCGCCTCGCGGGGCGGCAGGCACGAATAAATTGTGTAGAAGGCGAAAAGTTGAAGAGAAGGTTGATGAAAAAAATGGGTTTGTTTATGCAGGAAAACTCACCCCCCTGCCCCCTCTCTTTATCAAGAGAGGGGGAGAAAACCCGGCTTGGAGAAGTATGTGGGTCGAGTAGGGCCTGCCTGCCCTGCCTGCGCCTGCCTGCGGCAGGCAGGCGATGAAATTATTATAGAAATTAAACCCCCTGGCAAACCATGAACCTCAAAGGTTATGAAATAACACGAACACTCTCATAAGCACCGAAGGTGCGGTGATCAGTAACACAGCCCGAAGGGCTGTGAAATCAAACGAACACTCTCACAAGCACCAACGGTGCGGGATTATTCCCACAGATACCGCTCATCTTTATAATCGATTTTGTTAGTTGAGTTTATTCCGCACCTTCGGCGCTTATTGATAATCTGTCACTTATTTGCCTTGGACTTCGCCCAAGGCTACTGATCTCCGCACCTTCGGTGCTTATTAGAACCCCTTCCACTTTTTAGACTTTCGTCATGCCCAGGTCCGACTTTATGGCGTTTATGGAACTTGGCTTTACATTCATTATTCTTCTGAATCAGCACTGAAGGTGCAATAATGATTAGATTAATCCGATTAAACTAATTATGCACTGTTTTACGGCAAACCATTAACGGGTGTGGGTCGGTAACATATTAGATTATTTCGCATTCATGTCATTGCCGCGCTCTGTGGGCGTAGACTGAGGAACCTGGGACGAAGCGATCTCAGAGTAATTGTCTGAACCATGATTTGTGTGATTAAATGATTACCTTGATTCTTTTTAATCCCGCAGAAAAACCTCAGACGGAAGATCAATGATCCCGAAGGTTATGAAATAATACGAACACTCTCTTAAGCACCGAAGGTGCGATGATCAGTAACACAGCCCGAAGGGCTGTGAAATCAAACGTACACTCTCACAAGCGCCAACGGTGCAGGATTATTCCCACAGATACCGCTCATCTTTATAATCGATTTCGTTAGTTCAGTTTATTCCGCACCTTCGGCGCTTATTGATAATCTGTGACTTTTAGCCTTGGACTTCGCCCAAGGTTACTGATCTCCGCACCTTCGGTGCTTATTTGAACCCCTTCCACTCTTATTACTTTCGTCATGCCCAAGTCCAACTTTATCACGTTTATGAAACTTGGCTGCACATTCATTATTCTTCTGAATCAGCACTGAAGGCGCGATAATGATTAGATTAATCCGATTAAGCTAATTATGCACTGTTTTACGGCAAACCATTAACGGGTGTGGGTCGGTGACATATTAGATTATTTCGCATTTATGTCATTGCCGCGTTCGCGGGGTAGACTGAGGAGCCTGGGACGAAGCGATCTCAGAGTAATTGTCTGAACCAGGATTAATGTGATTAAATGATTACCTTGATTCTTTTTAATCCCGCAGAAAAACCTCAGACGGAAGATCAATGATCCCGAAGGTTATGAAATAACACGAACATTCTCATAAGCACCGAAGGTGCGGTGATCAGTAACACAGCCCGAAGGGCTGTGAAATCAAACGAACACTCTCACAAGCGCCAACGGTGCGGGATTATTCCCACAGATACCGCTCATCTTTATAATCGATTTCGTTAGTTCAGTTTATTCCGCACCTTCGGTGCTTAAAGATGATCTGTGACTTATTTGCCTTGGACTTCGCCCAAGGTTACTGATCTCTGCACCTTCGGTGCTTATTAGAACCCCTTCCACTTTTTAAGCTTTCGTCATGCCCAGGTCCGACTTTATGGCGTTTATGGAACTTGGCTTCACATTAATTATTCTTCTGAATCAGCACTGATGGTTAGATAATGATTCGATTAATCCGATTAAACTAATTATGCACTGTTTTACGGCAAACCACCAACGGGTGTGGGACGGTGAAAGATTAGATTATTTAGCATTCATGTCATTGCCGCGCTCTGCGGGGTAGACTGAGGAGCCTGGGACGAAGCGATCTCAGAGTAATTGTCTGAACCATGATTTATGAGATTAAATGATTACCTTGATTCTTTTTAATCCCAGAGAAAAACCCCAGACGGAAGATCAATGATCCCGAAGGTTATGAAATAACACGAACACTCTCATAAGCACCGAAGGTGCGGTGATCAGTAACACAGCCCGAAGGGCTGTGAAATCAAACTAACACTCTCACAAGCACCAACGGTGCGGGATTATTCCCACGGATACCGCTCATCTTTATAATCGATTTCGTTAGTTCAGTTTATTCCGCACCTTCGGTGCTTATTTGAACCCCTTCCACTTTTTAGACTTTCGTCATGCCCAGGTCCGACTTTATGGCGTTTATGGAACTTGGCTTCACATTAATTATTCTTCTGAATCAGCACTGATGGTGCAATAATGATTAGATTAATCCGATTAAACTAATTATGCACTGTTTTACGGCAAAAGCACCAACAAGTGTGGGTTGGATGCCTGCAAGTATTGTCTGTTTTCAAAAAATAATCCTGAAAAACAATGTACGGCCCCTCTGAGCCTGCCTACCCTGCTTGCCCTGCCTGCGGCAGGCAGGCGAAGGCAGGGTCGCAGAAAATCTTGCATACTAATATTGCTATAAACGTTTGATGCCTTCGGCATCATGGGTAAGCAGATTCACCCTGCTTCCTCATGCCATTGGCCCTTAGCTGCTTTGACTCCGGCCATACTTCCGTTTCACTTGAACTTTCAACTTTCAACTTTCAACTTCATAGTATCTGCATTTCCGTTTGAATAGATTTTGATAAATCTATATATTTCATGTTTATTTAGAAATTTATCGGTGAAAACCCATCAATTTGAATAACATAAATATTACAAGCCTGGATAACGGCATAAAAGTGGTATCGGAATATCTTCCTTATGTGCAATCTTTCTCGCTGGGATTCTGGTTCGAGACAGGTTCGAGGAATGAAAATCCGGAAACAAACGGGATAAGCCATTTTCTGGAGCACATGTTTTTCAAAGGCACATCCAAAAGGAGCGCCAGAAGAATTGCCGATGAAATTGAAGCCACAGGCGGTTATCTCAACGCATTTACTTCCAAAGAGCATACCTGCATTTATGGAAGAGGACTCGCAAAGAATATGGGCAAAACATTTAATGTTATTGCCGATATGATAACCGATCCCGCACTTAAAGAGACAGAGATAAAAAGAGAAAAAGGCGTAATTCTTGATGAATTATTCGATATTGAAGACTCACCTGAAGAAGTGATTTTCGACAGGTTTGAATCTTCAATCTACGCCGGTCACGAACTTGCTATGCCGATAATAGGCACTGAGCAGAATATCAATAAATTCAATTCGGAGATGATACGCGAGCATATCCGGAAGAATTACGGCAAGAATAATTTTATGATTGTTGCATCCGGAAATTTTGAACATTCACAGCTAGTAAAACTCGCGGAGAAAAATTTCAGGGCGGAATTTCCTGCTATAAGCAGATCGAAAAGCAAACCGGATTTGTATCTGCCGAAATATCATTATTTCAGCAAAGAGACTCAGCAGGCTCATGTGATCATTGGAAAAACAACTGCGGGATTTAACGATGCCGGCAGGACACCGGTTGCACTCCTGTCGCAAATTCTCGGGGAAGGAAGCAGCAGCAGGATTTTCCAGAGAGTCCGGGAAAAGAACGGTATGACTTACCAGATCAATACTTTCCTCAATTCTTTTTCGGATACTTCCGCCTTCGGGGTTTATTATTCAACTGGTGAAAAAACAGTAGAAAAAGTTTATAATCTTATTCTGGACGAATTGTCGAAAATAAAATCGAAACCCGTCCCGGAAAAAGAACTTCAAAAAGCTAAAGAATGTATTAAAGGTAATATTCTGTTCAGCCTTGAGAATACTACCAGCAGGATGATGAGAATAGCGAATTCACTTTTTTATCACGGGAGAATAAAACCCGTTGAAGAAACTATCGCCGATATTGATTCTGTTACGGTTCCGCTTCTTATGGAGAGAGCTGTTGAAGAATTAAATGAAACAGCTTTTACAACTGTGCTCATCAGCCAGAAAAATATTAATCTAAAAATTGCAGCTTAAGAATCAGGAAGGGAAATTATGCCCAAAATAACGATTGACGGTAAGGAATTAGAATTCAAACAGGGGCAGACCATAATTGAAGCCGCTAAGCAGGGCGGGATAGATATTCCTCATTTCTGCTGGCATTCAAGTTTAAGTGTATCGGGTAATTGCAGAATATGTCTTGTGGAGGTGGAAAAACTTCCCAAGCTTGTGATAGCCTGTTCAACCCTTGCAGCAGACGGGATGGTTGTGCAGACAGCTTCGCAGAAAACCCTCGATGCACGGAATGCTGTCATGGAATTTATTCTTATCAATCACCCCCTCGATTGTCCTATCTGCGATGAGGCAGGGGAATGTAAATTACAGGATTACGCATACGAGCACAGCGTGGGTGAAAGCCGTTTTGTTGAGGAGAAAAACCACAAGGATAAACGTGTCCAGCTCGGACCCAGGATCATGTTCGATGGTGAAAGATGTATATCATGTTCCCGCTGCATCAGGTTCTCAGATGAAATTGCCGGCAAAAACCAGCTTACATTTGTTAAGAGGGGCGACAGGGTAACAATTACTACTTTCCCGGGTGAATCATTTGATAATAATTATACCCTGAATACTGTGGACATCTGTCCGGTAGGCGCTTTAACAAGTGCGGATTTCAGGTTCAAGTCCCGCGTCTGGGAAATGTCAGCCACCGATTCGGTATGCGTCGGCTGTTCAAGAGGATGCAACACGGAAGTCTGGGTAAGGGACAACAAAATTCAGCGGCTTACACCGCGTCACAATGAAGCAGTTAACAGCCATTGGATGTGCGATTACGGCAGGTTGAACACTTTCAAATTTGTTAATGACGAAACCCGCGTTGATGGTCCTTCAATCAGGCGCGAAGGGCAGCTTATAAAAGTTTCCTGGGATGAGGCGCTTAATCTTGCGCATGACAGACTCAGAGAGTTCAAAACTTCCGAAATTGCGTTTATTGGTTCGGCATTTGCAACCGCAGAGGATAACTATTTATTTGCGCGTCTTGCCAAACATATGGGTGTTCATAATATTGATTTTGCCCGTCATATCGCTCACGGGGATTTCGATAATCTGCTGCTGCTTGAGGATAAAACACCGAACTCACTCGGGGCGGAACTCGCGGGTATAAAACCGGAGCATGGCGGTTTAAGTTTCGATGAGATAATGGAAGCGGTTAAAATCAAAAAGATCAAAGCGCTTTATATTCTTGAAGACGACCTTGCCGGACTCGGAGAAGAATATGCTGCAGCTCTTGGAAAACTTGACCTGCTTATTGTTCATGCGGTAAATTATAATAAGACTACTGATTATGCCGATGTTGTGCTTCCTTCGGCTGCATTTGCAGAGAAAAACGGAATTTTCGTAAATTTTGCAGGTACAGCGCAGCGGTTAAAACCCGCTACAACAACTTTGGAAACGGACCGCGCACTCGATGGTATGAGTATGAGCCGCTGGGATGTATTCGGCACAAAATTCGATCGCTGGGCAAACGGCAGCAGATACGATGCCCGTCCTTCATGGCGGATTGTTTCGATGCTTTCGCAGAAATTTGGTCTTAAACTTAAATTCCAGATGGCTGAAGAAGTTTTCCGCTCGTTAAGCGAACACAATAAACATTTTGAAGGGCTCGATTATGACAATATCGGAAGAAAAGGCGCCCTCGTAAAGAATATTTCACTTCCGGTTCCGGAAAAAATAAAATAATTAGGTAATTCTGATGGATATTTGGGGAATTGTAATTGAAAGTGTGGTGAAGATATTATTTGTTCTTACAATAATGCTTCTCACCGTATCGTATCTGGTGCTCGCAGAGCGCAAAGTAAGCGCCTGGATCCAGAGCAGGCTCGGACCTAACCGGGTCGGCTGGGGCGGAGCGCTACAACCATTTGCCGATGTTGCAAAGCTGCTGCTGAAAGAGGATATTGTGCCGAAAGCTGCCGATAAAACTCTTCACACTCTCGCACCGTTCCTGGCAATATTTATTGCGTTTTCCACTTACGCAGTTATTCCTTTCGGTCCTCCGATCACACTTTTTGGCAGAGAAATAAATCTTCATCTTGCCGATGTGAATATCGGCGTGCTTTATGTTCTGGCTCTCACATCGCTTGGAGTTTATGCAATTACTTTTGCAGGGTGGTCTTCCGGCAGCAAGTATTCACTTCTCGGCGGAATCCGCTCTTCAGCTCAGATGATCTCCTATGAAGTATCGATGGGATTCTCTATCGGCGGTGTCGTTATGATGGCGAGTTCACTTAGCCCGGTTGATATTATTGAATCGCAGTCAGGATGGATGTGGAATGCAATTGTTCAGCCGATAGGTTTTATAACGTTTTTAGTATCGGCATTCGCAGAAACAAACAGGCTTCCTTTCGATCTTCCTGAAGCGGAACCTGAACTTGTCGGCGGTTATCATACCGAATACAGCAGTATGAAATTCGCATCATTTTTTATGGCTGAATATGCCAATATGATAATAGCCAGCGGTATGATTGTAATGCTTTACCTTGGCGGATGGCAGGTTCCCTACATTGAAAAACTGGGACTCGGTTCGCCTTTCACACAGATTATTCAGACCCTCTCATTTTTCGTTAAGGTTGGGTTTTTGCTTTTCTTCTTCATCTGGGTAAGATGGAGTATCCCAAGATTCAGATACGATCAGTTGATGAATCTCGGTTGGAAAGTTATGTTCCCGCTCTCATTGCTGAACATTGTCTGGGTTGCGGTTGTTATAATGTTATTTAATTGATGAAAGGATAATTATGCCGGTTAAGAAAAGAAAGAAAGACCTGAATTTAATGGAGAACCTATATATTCCTGAGATTGCAAAGGGACTTGCTCTTACTTTCAAAACCATGTTCAAGCCCAAAGTTACGATGGAATATCCGGAGGTTAAATTTCAGCCGCCGGCATCATACAGGGGAAGACCGGTTCTCGTGCAGGAAGAATCCGGAGTGGAGCGCTGCGTAGCCTGCGGACTCTGCTCAAGAGTCTGTCCGGCGCTTGCTATTGAAGTGAGGGCTTCGGAAACAGAACTCGAGAAAGAAAGATATCCGGAAAAGTTTGAAATAAATATGCTCCGCTGCATTTTCTGCGGATTCTGCGAGGAAGTTTGTCCTGAGGAGGCTATTGTTATGAGTAAGGACTATGAACTTGTTTTCACTGACAGAGAAGATGCAATTTACGGAAAGGATAAACTTCTTGTTCCTGTAGCTAACCTGAAGGACAGACTGGAGTTTTTAAGAAATTTTAAGTAAATTGTTTCATTCATAATTAATATATGGTAATGAATGTTCCGTGTTATTCCGATATTATTGCTTTTACTGATTCCGAATATTTACGGTGCTCAGAATTCTCAGATTTATCTTAATGTAAATTACCCCGCTTTCCATCCGGAAGGCAAAGAATTCGAAGTTTCATTCACTTACAGATTTTTTACGGAGGAAGCCGACTCGGCTTCCTTTGTCGTTTACACAGACCTTTTCCGCCCCCCTAAAATTACTCTCAGATCAAGAACTGCAGAGGAGCTGATTGACGCTGTTGAAATAAACTCGGCAAGACCTGGTTACCGGGCTTACAGGGTAATGCTGCGCGATTCTTTTCTCGTTGCGGCAGGACCCGGGCAGATAATGCTTCGTTTTGATCCTGGTGAAAAGCATGATATTGAATTAAATTATGTTTTCAGGCTGTTTGCGGGGAGAAGGGAGTTCCGTTATTCGAGTTTTGCGAGGGAAAATCAGGATATCGCACTCAGTCCGGTTATCATTTCACTTTATAATCCGCTTAAAACATTTCAGTCCCGCTCCGTACTTTTCACCTCCGGGTCAGTATTATCATTTAAGGCGGCAGAGGGTGAAACAGAAAACAGCATCACCGCATTCGGATTCTGGGCGAAATTCAAAAGAAAAGATTTCGGTTTTCTGGATGTTGTTAATCCTGCAACGGGAGACACGGCACTGAAACTCTTTGTGAATCGTTTTGGGATGCTCAGCGTGCCCGAAGGCGCTGTGTATAATTCCTTCAGCGAGGGATTTATTAGTGTTAATTCCTGGTACCGTTTTGATATTATAATAAATAAAGCACAGAGCAGTCTCGATATTTATCTGAATAAGGAGCTGCTTTTCAGACAGGGTGTAAGGTTTGCCGGCACAGGGGAGTTTGAGGCTATTATAAGTAACCGAAATGCCCGACGAAAATCTCTTGAAACTGATGCCATCAAGATATACAGCATTGCATCCGAAAACGCCCTGACCCGATCTGAAACTTTTCCTTCGGGACAGATTACAGTAAAGAAAAATATTTCGCGCCTTCTGCAGAATTATTACAGTCCGGATGAAGAACTTTATTATACCGGTCTCGAGTTCGGCGTTTCCGATGCGCCTCTTTTCCGGAGGCTGCCGGAATTAAATGCCCAGGTTTATACGGGATTTATTAATCTCGAATGGCGGACAGATTCATTTGAGGAGGCAAAGAGGTTTATCCTCGAAAAGTCTGTTGATGGAAAAGAATTTAATGAAATATATTCTGTTGATGCTGCCTCTGAAGACCAGAAATATTATTATTCCGACCCGCTTTCGGCTGAAAACACAGCGGGATTTTACCGGCTTATACAGATAAATAAGGACGGAACAAAAATTTATTCTCAGGAAGTTAAAGTCGGCTCGGGGCAGATTGAAGATTTTGTTCTTCTTCAGAATTACCCGAATCCTTTTAACCCCGTAACAACAATAGCCGTGGAAATAATAAAAACGGCGGATATCGAGATTTCAGTTTATAATCTCGTTGGAATACAAGCTGCCCTTCTGTTTGAGGGGCAATTAAGTGAAGGCGTTTATAATTTCGAATTTGACGGTTCTAACTTGCCTTCGGGAATATATTTCTGCAAGGTGAAATCAGGGCTGAACTCTTCCGTAAGGAAAATGATCCTAGCAAAATAATAACTGATGTTCACAAAAATATTTACGGGCTCCACTTTCGGGATAGATGCTCTTATTGTGGAGGTTGAGACCCACGTAGAAAACCAGTTGCCGGGAGTTGTAATTGTAGGACTCCCTGATGCCGCCGTAAAAGAAAGCCGCGAAAGAGTAAATGCGGCGGTCAAAAATTCCGGATTCAAATTTCCGCTTCAGAAAATAACGATTAATCTTGCTCCCGCCGATATCAAAAAAGAAGGCTCAGCTTTCGATCTGCCGATTGCCCTGGGTATTCTTTCTGCCGATGGGAAAGTCCGCGAAGAAAAACTCAGGGATTCACTTCTGCTCGGAGAACTCTCGCTTGATGGAACGCTTAAGCCGGTTCACGGTGCGCTCTCAATATCGTATGAGGCAATGAAGAAGGGATTCCGCAGGATAATCCTTCCTGCCGGTTCCGCCGCAGAAGCATCAATTGTTGATGGAATTGATGTGTATGGGCTGAATACGCTTCGGGAAGTTGTTTCTTTTCTGAATGATGAAAAGGAATGTATTACGACAGTCACGGATAAGAAGGAATTATTCGGTGCGGTGAACCGTTACCATTTTGATTTCTCGGACGTAAAAGGGCAGGAGAATGTCAAACGCGCGCTCGAGATTGCCGCCGCCGGAGCTCATAATATCCTGATGATCGGTCCGCCCGGCTCAGGCAAAACGATGCTTGCAAAAAGAATTCCTTCGATACTCCCGCCGCTCACATTCGAAGAAGCTATTGAGACTACAAAAATCCATTCTGTTGCGGGCATTCTTCCCTCTGAAAAAGCTCTTATTACTGAAAGACCATTCCGGAGCCCGCATCATACGGTATCGGATGCGGCTTTGATTGGCGGAGGATCGTTCCCGCGTCCCGGCGAAGTATCGTTTGCCCATCACGGTGTGCTGTTCCTTGATGAGCTGCCTGAATTCAGAAAAAACGTCCTCGAAGTTATGCGTCAGCCAATGGAGGACTACAAGGTTACGATAAGCCGCTCAAAACTATCTCTCGAATTTCCCGCCAATTTTATGCTCGCTGCGGCAATGAATCCCTGTCCCTGCGGATTTTACACCGATCCCCAGAAACATTGCACCTGCAATACTATGCAGATACAGAAATATATGTCCAAAATATCGGGACCGCTTCTCGACAGGATCGACATACATATTGAAGTACCGGCAGTTAAATATCAGGATCTTTCTTCGGTAAGCAGCGGAGAACCCTCGGCGCAGATAAGGGAAAGAGTTGTTAAAGCAAGGGATGTACAGATAAAACGATTTGCAGGAAATAAGAATATCTTTAATAATGCGGATATGGGAACGAAGGAAGTGCGCCAGTACTGCAAGTTGGACAAAGCAGGCGAGGATCTGCTGAAAATGGCTATGACCAGACTAGGACTTTCCGCACGCGCTTATGACCGGATCCTGAAAGTAAGCCGGACAATCGCTGATCTTGAGTATTCCGAAAAAATACTTCCGCAGCATATAAGCGAGGCGATTCAGTACCGTAGCCTCGACCGCGAATTGTGGAAGCATTGAGGAGGGAGGAGTAGATTCTATCTGGTTTTTCCTGACAGGGTGAAATAAAATCGAAAAATTCAGGAATAAATACAGGGTTTCTTCAGCACGGCTGCAATCGTGGGATTACCGATTGGCAGGTGCGTATTTTATTACAATATGTACCTGGCACCGCAAACATTATTTCGGCGTGATACAGGAGGGCAAAATGAAATTGTCGAATATTGGTGAAATTGCCGATAATATCTGGCGCGAAATTCCTGATCATTCAAAAAATGTGCAATTAGGTTCGTTTGTTGTTATGCCCAATCATATCCACGGAATATTGATTTTGACAAATTCAGAGACGGATTCAGATACCGCATCCAATACCTGTTCGGTGAACGATTATTCAAATAAACGTGTTGAATCAATTGGTATTGACGGGATCAGTGATATTGGTGATAACGGCAATTTGGACGGTGGCGACGGATTGAACGGCGTTGATGGGGTTGACCGGTTTGATGAATTTGAACGGTTTGATGGATTTGAACGGTTTGACGGATTTGACGTAGAGACGTTGCATGCAACGTCTCTACAATCGCAAACACAATCGCAATCACAACCGTTAATACGCATCAAAAATGAGATGATGGCGGGGATATCGCCGAAATCATTATCTGTGTCTGCGATTGTACGGTCATATAAATCGGGGGTTGCCCGGCGTGTCCGTGGATCGGGGTTTGATTTTCAATGGCAGACCCGGTTTTATGATCATATTATTCGTAATGATTCCGAATATCAGCGCATTACAAAATACATTGATACTAATCCTGAAAATTGGAAAACAGATAAATTTATTAATTATTAACGATGATTATAAAAAACATAAAAATACCGGATGTTATTGGTTTAAGCACCGAATATAAAAGAAAATTCAGCTTTAGTGAGATGTATCGCGCTTATGTATTGATACCGGGAGCTGTTTTTCAAATGATCCGCAATAAAAGAAAAAAATTGCTCAGCAACGACTTCATTGAAAGAATACAACTTGCTGTAACGGAGGTTAACGGGTGTGCTATTTGTTCTTATGCGCATACTTATCTGGCATTAAAGCAGGGAATGAGCAATGAAGAAATTTATAGTTTCCTTTCCGGTGATTCTGCATTTATCAGTCAGGAAGAAGCGAAAGCAATCTTATTTGCACAGCATTTTGCGGATAAAAGGGGATTCCCTAAAGAAGATGCATATAAATCGATCATTGATGAATACGGTGAAGAAAAAGCCGGGATAATACTTGCGTCAGCCCGGCTGATGATTGCAGGAAATATTTATGGAATTCCGTATAGCGCTTTTCAGTCGAGACTCTATGGAAAGCCATTCAAAGACAGTACATTGATGTATGAAGCAGGGATGCAGATTGGCGGTCTGCTGATATTGCCGATTGCCTTGATTCATGGACTTTTGAAAGAGCTGATCAGCAGTCCGAAATCAGACATGGATAGATAAATATTTCAACACCATTTCTACGAGGAGGATGATTTTTCGTCCAGTCCCTGATATTGATCTGATTCTTCAGGCAGTGTAAATTGAGAACATAGGGATTACACTACAGAAGATATACCGGAAGATAAAAGTGCAGCATCTTTCCCGAAGCAAAATTTTCCGGTATATCTGCTTTCTTGTATTCTGCCGGTCTTTGTTTTTATTTGATTCCCGGTATTCATTCATTTTACAATTGTTGGCAATGGATTTTATTTGTATGCTTAATTTGGTCTAAATTGCTCATGTGTAACTTTTATTAACTTGTTCTTATATTTGGCTTTGTATTAATAAAGACAGGTCATTATGAAATACAAAGGTAATACGAGTTGGAGAATAATAAGAACTTTTTTGTTCTGGATAATAGGTTCGATGAATACTATTTTTATCCGGGAGAGTGAACTCGGAACGTTCAAAAATTATCTGGGATATTTTTTCCTGCTTCTTGCTTTGATCGACACCGTATTCCTGGTTTATCCTTTATTAAAAAGTGACAGAAAGGAATGAGCATTTTTTTTGAAATGATCGGAATAAATCGTCCAGAATACTATGGGTTAATGATGTTACCGGATTATTGGTATTATTCCGGGTTAATATTATGTTGGGAACAGATATTTAAGCGAAATTAAGAATACTCTCAATAATCAGGCGCTTAGTTAGTATTCTATCTGAGTAATATTTTAAAATTAAAATAAAGGAAAGAGCCAGTTTTTCAAATTTTTTCCATTGAATGAAGAATAGCATTAAATGACAACTTACAGAACCCAAAAATTCCCGAAGTCCAGAATAGCAACAATCGATGTTTGTGAAATCGGAAGGCAGAAACATCATGTTACAGGTTTAATCGAACTTGATGTTTCACGCAGCCGTAAAAAAGTGAGAGATTATAACAGGCAGAGTCCGGACAAGATATCGTTTAATGCCTGGATTATAAGTGTTATCAGTCAGACAATAAAAAAATATGAAACTTCTGCCGCCTATCTCAAAGGAAAAAGCCGGCTTGTGATTTTTGAAGATATTAATGTATCGATGATCGTTGAAAAGGAAATAAATGGTCAAAAGGTGCCGATTCCATTAGTAATTGAAAGAGCAAATGCAGTAAGTATTGAAGAAATTACTCAGCAGATCAGTGATGCGAGAAATAAAAAACTGACGGAAAATGATATAGTACTGCAAAAGAAAAGCACTAAACTTGAAGAATTATACTATTATCTGCCGGGATTTATACGCAGATATTTCTGGAGATTTTTACTCAGGCATCCAAAATTAACATTCAGCAAAATGGGAAACGTTGCAGTTACTTCGATTGGGATGATGGGGCAAATCCGGGGCTGGTTTATTCCAATTTCAATTCATCCAATCTGTTTTGGCATTGGTTCTATAATTAAAAAACCCATAGTTGCTGAAGACAAAATTGAAATTGCAGAAATGTTGAGTATGTCAATTCTTTTAGACCATGATGTTATGGATGGGGCAAATATGGCGCGTTTTATTTCTGAACTTTCAAAGAATATTGAAAATGGGTTAAATTTATAGAATTTATGCAGTATAAGCTATGACAGGAATTTGGTTAAATATTGCTGCTGCTAATATGCGAAGCAAAGTAAACAGATTTAATATGCAGTATCCGGAATCTGAAGGTTAAAAATTTCGGCAATTTAATAAGGATTGGTTATAGAGATGGATTATATTGATATAAACCGGAAACTCTGGGATAATAGAACTGAAATTCATTTTAACTCAGATTTTTACGATGTGGAGTCATTTGTTAAAGGAAAAGATTCTTTAAACCCAATTGAGATTGGACTGCTTGGTAATATAGAAGGCAAAAAGATATTACATCTGCAATGCCATTTTGGGATGGATACAATTTCACTTTCAAGACGGGGAGCTCATGCAATGGGCGTTGATTTTTCGGCAAAGGCAATTGAAAAAGCGCTGGAGCTCAACCGGAAATCGGGAACGAATGCCAGATTTCTGCAGAGTGAAATTTATAAGCTTAGTGCGAGCCTTGACGAAAAATTTGATATCGTTTTTACTTCATACGGAGTGTTGGGCTGGCTGCCAGATATGATTAAATGGGCGGAAATCGTAAATCATTTCTTAAAGCCCGGGGGGAAATTAATCCTTGTGGAATTTCACCCTGTACTTTGGATATTCAGCGATGATTTCAGGCAGATCCAGTATGATTATATGGACTCGGTTCCGATAATTGAAGAATCGGATGGGACATACGCCGACAGAGATTCCGCAATCAGGGAAAAATCTGTCGGGTGGAATCACGGGCTGAGCTCTGTTCTCGATTCAATTATTAAAACTGGATTAATAATTACGGATTTCAAAGAATATAATTATTCTCCTTACAATTGCTTCCAAAATATGATAATGACAGAGGATGGAAAATATAAAATAAAAGGATTGGAAAATAAACTGCCGATGCTATATTCTCTGGTAGCCGAAAAGGGATTACAGGAACATTAGACTATTGCCGAAGAGTATCAATTATTCTCTCTGGAAAAGCAAAATATTTATTTTTTGCAGTATATGATTTAAGCTTTAATTTTATTTCAGTACCGGCAGACTAAAGCAGAATTCGCTGCCATTGCCCAGTTTGCTTGTAACCCAGATCCTGCCTCCATGTTTCTCAACGTATTCTTTACATAGCAGCAGTCCAAGTCCGGTTCCGGTCTCATTTTCAGTTCCTTGTGTGCTGATCTTTGAATTGAGGTTGAATAATTTATCAAGATTTCCAGTGGCAATCCCCGTGCCGTTGTCTTTCACCGATATAACGATATCTTCTCCTCTTTGTATTGTGTTTATATTTACAACACTGCCTCTATGGCTGAATTTAACAGCATTTGAAACCAGGTTTCTCAAAACTGTCCGTATCATGTTCATATCGCCATAAACAACTTCAATACCGTTTGCATCGAAAAGCAGAGTAATATTTTTGTTTCTGGCCATATTTTCTGTAAGATTATAAGCAATGTCGTAGAGGGAACTGATAGAAAGAAGCATAGGCTGGTAATAAATCCTTCCGGTTTTTGATCTTGCCCATTCGAGCAGATTTTCGAGCAGCTTGAATGCGTTCTGAGCGGCTTCATGAATACCTGCAATTCTTTGCTCGATATTCAGCCGGTTTGATGAATGTATATTATTCAGCATCGGGTGGGAATTTGCGATTATTGTATTGAACGGGTTTCTGAGATCGTGAGCAATTATTGAGAAGAATTTATCTTTTGAGGCGTTTACTTCTTCAAGTTCTTTATTCTTTTCAGCGATTGAATTTTTTTGTTCTTCTATCAGATTGTTTTGAATCCGGAGGCTTTCACTTATTTGCGCCCTTTCTTCGCTTTCCTTCAATATTATCTGTTTTCTGAGGAAATTTGATCTGTTAAGTTTCTCAGTGCTGTACGAAGCCCACATTCCAATGACATTCGCACCGATGAAGAAAAAGTTATTACTCAGAAATATGACAAGATTATCTCTCGTTACAGCTATTGATAAATCTTTGTCGAATATTGCAGTAAATTCATATCCAAGCAGGATAAGAGCTCCTGCCAATACGCTGTTCCAGAACCGTAGACGAAGGTAAGTATAAAGTACCATAACTATAAGTAAAAGTCCGGAATAATAATATTTGTTCCCCGGCTCATAAGGATATGAATAATCTATCATTAAAATGATACCGAACCCGGCGACAAGAGAAGTAATAATGAGTATCTCCTGGCTGAATCTGAGGAAGAATTTTGTGAAGGTAAGTATTATTGTGATTATGAGAAATGGTATGACGAAAACAAAACGGATTATCCATGCAATAATTGCAGTTTCAGGAAGCATATAAACATCGAGAATTCCGAAAATTCCATATAGAAAAATACTTAGGATAAGCGAAGCCCTTAAGACCGGAAGGGAATCGATAGCATATTCCTTCCTGAATAATTTTTCCGTTTCATCTTCGAAGACAAATTTAAAATCCGGTAATATACTTTTTATCTCGTAAACCGAATGCATTTATAATATATTATTTGCAATTGTACTAACTCAATATAAGTTTAAAGTTAAAAACATAAAATACTTTATAAAAATAAATCAGCTAAAATGATTACGCCGATTGAAAAGAAAATCAGGGAGAATTATATATATGCAGCTAATGGTAAGCTTTGGGAAGGCATTTGGAAAAAAAGTTTTAGGAAAATAAAATTAAAAGGAGGGTGAACAAAACCCTCCTTTTAAAAAAGTATATTATTATTATGAGGGTAACAAATCTTTGGTTTTTAATTTAGCTGGCATAAAAATTCCAATTACTCCGTTTAAGCCGACTGTCATAACTATATTATAGAAAAATGCTAAAAATCCGACGAGAAGAAGCGCTCCGGACAATGCAGCAAGGATCATATAAGGAGCGAATTCACCATTTGAATATACGGTGCGTCTTAACATACCATTTAATCCTGCCATCCCCATAAAGGCTCCCATTCCGATACCACCAAGTAAGTGAGTCCAGAAATGGAAATCGGCTAATTTTTGACTATACAATTTTGCGCCATTGGTAAGAATCGGGAGGAGAATATAAATAGCAGAATAGAGAGTCATTGTAAGTCCGACTAAAATTGCAACGTGAACGTGAGGACCAACAATCCATTGTGTGTTATGCAAAATTCTGTTAAGCCCTAAATCCGCCTGCATAATTCCTGCGGGAACTGCGAGGGCAAAACCGAGTAATCCGCCGAGTAAGAATTTTAATGGATTCGTCATTTTAAGGGGACGTCCGCTCCAAAGAGTGACAAGAGTAATAAAAAACGCCAGACCCTGGGTTATCAGTTCAAAAGCAGTTACCATTTCACCGGATAGTATTTTTAAAATACCAGGTTGAGCCTGATCGGACATAAGATGATGTGACCAGACTGTCCAGGAGACAACCATTTCAACAAAAAGAGCTGCGCGGGCAATATTTTCCATAAACAATTTTTTGCCTGTGATCATCGTAGCCAATAAATACCATGTCCCTGCCACAAAAATGAGAACTAAACCATCAGCGATTAAATCCAAACCCCACCAGAACCAGTTTTTATAGAGAAGTGCATCAACGGCTGAGTGCTTCAGGCTGGTTCCAAAAAGTTCGGCAACCATATAAACCAGAATTAAAACTCCGGTAAATAAAATTATTCCGGCATTCAAAGCAGTGTCAACTGTTCCGCGTGCGATTGCCGCAACAGGTAAAGAAACGAGATGTTCTTTTTTCTTTTTTGAGAATAGATTCCTGAATCCACTCAAACCCAATGCTGATTTTATTAAGGCTCCTGCCGGTTGTTTTTCCCATCCTTCCGGAGTGTAGGTGATTGTCTTGAATACATTCACAACGAAGAACGCAGTCCCGACCATTACAAGAGCAATGCCGAGGATGAAGAACGTTCCACCCCAAACGCTAAACTGTGAAAAGTCAGCAGGAAGCGGCCAATATAAAGTATATAAAGGTGAGTAGTGGGATATGAATCCCGAGAACCAGAAAATAAATGTCCCGATTGCAATTAGCCAGAGTGTCCAATTTCCGAGCTTGATACTCCAGAGCGGTTTTTTCATTAAAAAGGGAACAAGAAAAAGGAATGCCCCAAAAACAATGGAATAAGTTGAACCAAAAATCCCAACAAGCGGATGGGCTGTCATGATTGCAAAAAATTGCTCATCCCCAATCGCAGCAATCGGAGTAACTTCATAAATTCTCATCATCATGCCTTCGATAACAGCAAAGGCATAATAGATTAAACCAACAACAACGAATCGAAGGGTCAGTTTTTGCATTGGTGTTAGAGAGTTAGGTTTGAATAAACCCTCTTCTCCATTCATAAAAGTTTCTTTAATACTCATTTTTATTCTCTCATTTAATATTAATTTTTATTCAGTTACTTCAACAACATCCCGTAAAATCATATTTACACCTTTCCAGCCAGAATATTCGGTTGAACGAATTGAGTAGATGCCCGGTTTTGCAAATTGCCAAAGCACATCATTCTTATGACCGGGAATAACCTGCATCTGAAATACCATAGAATTATCCTGCCTGAAAATCCCAAATCCGTATGTCAGATCTTCAGAAGTAACATTAAAAAGCACTTTCTCATTTACTTTCATAGAAAGCTTTTCTGCTGGAAGCTTAAACTGATGATCAGCAGCCGAGATATCGAATATTTTATCCGGAGTGATTTCTGCCCGCTCAAGATCGAGGGATTTCCACGGTATCGTATAATGAGTTGCAATATGGAGTGAAACCCCAATCACAACGAGAAAACCGACAAATGAATAAAAAAGAGCGGGCTTAATTTCTTTGCTCTTTCCATCGCGAGTAACTTTGTAGCTGAACCAGAGCATGAGCAGCATAATAGCAACTACGTAAAACGTGTAAGCAAACGTCTGTCCATAAAGAACAGTAATTGAATCAACCATTTTTTCTCCAAATGAATTTACAGTGAAAATTGTTTAAACAGACTTTTTTTTCTGATTTAAATATATTAAATAAATCATTCTCATTTGCAAATATTTAATTATCAGATAAATTTTTTTTTGATTCTGTTTACGGGATATTTGGAGAAATTAAAAAAGTGCGTTTAACAAGTCATTGAAAAATCAAAGGCCACTCTGCATTCATCTGAAGCTGATCGGGAAATAATAATTCTGCTGAGTGTGACATTATCGGAGTTGAGGGTTAATTTTTTCGATGGAATTGACTCTACAATTTATATTCTATGATTCTGAAGTTCCCCGGTAAAAAATTGAGATTTGTCAATTTTACTAAGTCAAAGAATTAGTTTATAGAATTCCGCCAAACTTGCAGATCAGCAGTAAATCTTCAAAAACATTTTACCCGGGTAAAATGGCAGAGGATGAAAACAGCAGTATTAATTCAAAGGATGTTTAGCTAATAAAAATAATTGCCGGAATGCCAGTACATTCGTAATTTTACATATCGAAAATAATTGGCTAAGTCCGGAATAAACTAATATAAGACTAAAAGATAGGCTTGGTATTAGGGAATCTGATAGGATTGCTCCTCGAAAACAGCGGAACGATTTCCGGAAAAATTAAAAAAAACACATAATAATTTTTATACAAATCTTGCAAAGAAAATAAAATAAATGTATATTTGAGGCTCGACATTTTGGTGAAAACTACGTTGAGAATTTTGGGCAGGCGCCAAAGTAGGAGAGTTGGGGCGGACTGTAAATCCGTTGGCAAAGCCTGAGGGGGTTCGATTCCCTCCCTGCCCACAACGCGGGAGTAACTCAGTGGTAGAGTCACAGCCTTCCAAGCTGTTGGTCGCGGGTTCGAGTCCCGTCTCCCGCTCGAGAGACCACACGCTGACGTAGCTCAGTTGGTAGAGCACATCCTTGGTAAGGATGAGGTCACCGGTTCAATCCCGGTCGTCAGCTCAAAGAAAAATGGCCCAAGGCCTTTTTTTTTGCCGAATTTTTAATTTTAGTTGGGAATACGATGGCAAAAAACAAAAATATTCGCCAGGTAATCATATTAGAAAGCTCAGCCGGAACGGGGTACAGATACAGTACCACGAAGAATAAAAGAAATCATCCGGGCAGGGTAGAATACAAAAAATACGATCCTGTAGTGCGAAAACACGTAACTTTTAAGGAAACGAAATAAATACGCCAGTGGCTCAATTGGCAGAGCAGCGGTCTCCAAAACCGCAGGTTGGGGGTTCGAGTCCCTCCTGGCGTGCTTGTTTTAAAATTGACAGTCTATGAAAGAGAAAATAGTAAATTTTGTCAACGATGTAGTCAAGGAAATGAAAAAAGTTACCTGGCCTACACGTGAAGAACTTAAGGAATCAACAACTGTTGTAATAGTTGTTTGTCTCATTTTTGCAGTTTTTACATATTTGGTTGATATTTCTATCTCCAAAATATTAGAAGGAATATTCTGATTTTGGATTTAGAAAGAGCAAAATGGTATGTTGTCAGGGTTTTTTCCGGGCACGAAAACAAGGTTAAGAGCCTTATAGATTCCGAGCTGAAGGACAGCGAGGACTTGCAGGCGAAGATCTTTGAAGTTCTTGTGCCGACAGAAAAAGTCTTTGAGATAAAAGACGGCAAGAAAAAGACCAAAACGAAAAACTTCTTTCCGGGATACCTTCTGCTGCAGGCTGATCTGGATAACAGAGTTAAAGATTTTATTCTGAATACCACATCGGTTATGAATTTCCTCGGTTCGAAAACTACCCCCGAACCTCTTAAGACAGAGGAGGTAAAAAGGATCGTTGGAAGAATAATGAAAGATGAGGATACTGAGAGAACCGATACTATATTCCGTACCGGGGATTATGTTAAGATCATCGATGGTCCGTTCAATAATTTTTCGGGCACTATTCTCGAAGTGAACGAAGAGAGAATGAAAATTAAAGTAATGGTTGCGATTTTCGGCAGGAAAATTCCTGTTGAAATAGATTTTGCGCAAGCCGAATTAGAGAAATAATTAAGAATATATTTTTGAGATAAGCCATGGCTAAGAAAATAACAGGTTATATCAAGCTGCAGATTCCTGCGGGCGCTGCAAACCCATCACCACCGGTAGGACCGGCTTTAGGTCAGAAGGGTGTTAACATCATGGAATTCTGTAAGCAGTTTAATGCTAAAACTGCTGAAAAAGCAGGACTGATTATTCCGGTTGTTATAACAGTTTACAGCGACAAGTCCTTCACATTTATTACGAAAACCCCGCCGGCTGCGGTGCTTCTGAAAAAAGCCGCGAAACATGAGAGGGGTTCAGCAGAACCAAATAAAACAAAAGTTGCTACGGTTACTAAAGATCAGATCAGGGAAATTGCTGAAATGAAAATGCCCGATCTTAATGCAAATGATGTTGAACATGCCATGAGCATGATTGCAGGTACCGCCAGAAGTATGGGATTTAGTGTTAAAGATTAAAATTCTCGGTGAATGAAATGAAAAAGACAAAAAGAACAGAGAACTTATATAAAGGAATTGAACGCGCAAAAGAGTATTCATTACCCGATGCGGTTAAACTCCTCAAGGAAAAGAGCACGGTTAAGTTTACCGAATCTTTTGACTGCGCAATCAGGCTCGGTGTAGATCCCCGTCACGCTGATCAGATGATAAGGGGAACGGTTAGCCTTCCTCACGGAACGGGTAAATCAGTATCGGTTCTTGTTGTTGCCAAAGGAGCAAAAGCTGAAGAAGCTTTAGCTGCCGGTGCAGATTATGCCGGATACGATGATTATCTCGCAAAAATTAAGGAGGGCTGGGCTGATGTTGATGTCATTATTGCCACGCCTGACGTTATGGCAGACCTTGGAAAACTTGGTAAGATTCTCGGTCCCAAGGGACTTATGCCGAATCCGAAAAGCGGCACTGTTACTATGGATGTTGCAAATGCCGTTAAGGAAGTTAAAGCCGGAAAGATTGAATTCAGAGTTGAGAAAACTGGTATTATCCATACCTCGCTCGGAAAACTTTCTTTCGATGACAGCCATTTAGTTGAAAATGCCCATGCATTTTTACAAACTATTATGAGATTAAAACCCAGCAGCGCTAAAGGGCAGTATGTAAAAAGCCTTTACTTCTCCAGCACTATGGGACCAGGAATCAAAGTTTCACGCGATGAAGCTATGACTTTCGCGAAATAAAAAAGTTTACGCACTCGTTGTAATAATTGCTTCTATTTATAATTAACTAATTTAACTGTACCGGAGTGTTATGGACAGGACTGAAAAAGCCAGATTAATTGACGAAATCGCAGAGAGGATCACGAACTCCACAGCGGTATTTATTGTCGATTACAAAGGCGTAAACGTTGAGGATATCAGCAGATTGCGGCGCGAATTCCGTAAGGAAGGCGTTTCCTACAAAGTTTACAAAAACACACTGGTCGAAAAAGCATTGGAGAAAGCCGGAAAGTATCCGAATTTCACCGAAATTCTGGACGGAATGAATGGTTTCGTTTTTGCCGGTGATAATTTTGTTGCTCCCGCCAAAATAATTAAAAAATATTTTGACGATAAAGGCCGTCTTGCTTTGAGGGGATGCTATATAGAGAGTGATTACTATACTGCAAATGATCTCTCTACTATTGCTTCAATGCCGACCAAGGATGAGATTATGTCATCCATCGTAGGAAGTATCGCTGCACCTGCTTCAGGCATCGTGGGCGCAATCAATGCGGTTATACGCGACCTGGTCAGCGTTGTTGATCAGATCAGTAAAAAAGAAGCCGCTTAATTTAATATTGAAATAATATAATCAGGAGTTATAATAAAATGTCAGACAAAATAGCTCAAATTGTTGAATCGATTAAAGCTCTCACTTTAGTTGAAGCTTCACAGTTGAAAAAAGCATTGGAAGATGAATTTGGTGTTTCAGCAGCAGCGCCGGTTGCAGTAGTTGCAGGCCCGGCAGCAGCAGCAGCACCGGTTGAAGAACAGACAGAATTTGATGTCGTTCTCGAAAGTTTCGGCGCAAATAAGCTGAACGTAATTAAAGTTGTCCGCGCTCTTACAGGATTAGGTCTTAAAGAAGCAAAAGACTTAGTTGAAGGTGCTCCGAAAACTGTTAAAGAGCAGGTTAGTAAAGACGAAGCTGAAAAGGTTAAGAAAGAACTTGAAGAAGCCGGAGCTACCGTTAAAGTTAAATAATCAGCTTTGAATACATATTATCCGGAATTTATAAAAGTGGCAGTTCGGTGAAGTACGTCCTGCCACTTTTCTTTCATTTTTAAATATAAAAGTCACTTCAGCGGAGGTAGGACTTGAATAACTACAAAGTCAACGAGCGGAATAACAGAATAACATTTTCCAAGATCAATTCAGTATTGGATGTCCCCGATCTTTTAAATATTCAGTTAGAATCCTTCGAAGAATTTCTCCAGATTAAAACTCTCCCGACACAAAGAGAAAACATTGGGCTGGAACAGGTTTTCAGGACGAATTTCCCGATTCTCGATAATAAAGAATTTTTCAGACTAGATTTCCTTGAATATGCAATAGAAAAACCCAGATTTTCGATGCAGGAATGTGAAGAGCGCGGATTGACATATTCAGCTCCGCTCAAAGCGAAATTGAGACTATCGACAAAAGACGATGAAACCGGTGAATACATAAATTCAGTTGAACAGGAAGTGTATCTTGGGAACCTTCCATTTATGACCCATAGGGGTACATTTATTATTAACGGCGCCGAAAGGGTTATCGTAAGCCAGCTCCACCGTTCACCCGGTGTTGCTTTTTCGCAGACGGTACATCCTAATGGTACGCCAATTTACTCCGCCAGGATCATTCCTTTCCGCGGCTCATGGGTTGAATTCGCAACAGATATCAGCCATGTGATGTATGTATATATCGACCGCAGAAAAAAATTCCCGGCAACTACTTTACTTAGAGCGCTAAATTTTGTGACCGACGAGGAGATACTCGACCTTTTCAGTCTCAAAGAAGAAATTCAGGTTACGGATCTCGGTCCTGACCACATAGGACGTTACGCTGCCCAGGATATTCTTGATACAGCAACCGGAGAAATCTTTGCTGCCAAGGATATGCAGATTATTGATGAAGAAACTCTTGGACTTATTAAATCGAGTACCGTTAAAACGGTGCATTTATATTCGCACAATGCAGATTATGATCAGAACCTTATAATAAATACTATTAAAAAGGATACCTCAAAAACCAAAGAAGAAGCTCTGCTTGCAATTTACAGACAGCTTCGTACCGGTGAGGCTCCGGATGTGGATACCGCTCAGGGGCTGATTGATAAACTTTTCTTTAACGAAAAAAGATATGATCTTGGAGAAGTTGGAAGGTTCAGAATGAACGAGAAACTCGGTCTGGATATTCCGATGGAAACCAAAGTTCTTATGATAGAAGATATTGTTGCTATCATGAAGAGCATTATCAGTCTTAAAGAAGGCAATGTAAATATTGACGATATTGACCACCTCGGCAACAGAAGAGTAAGAACAGTTGGCGAGCAGCTTGGTCAGCAGTATAATATAGGTCTTGCACGTATGGCAAGAACTATTAAGGAAAGAATGAATATGCGGGATACTGAGAATATGCAGCCTCAGGATCTTGTAAACGCAAGAACAATCTCGAGCGTTATTAATGCTTTCTTTGGAACGAATCAACTTTCACAGTTTATGGATCAGACGAATCCTCTTTCTGAGCTTACACATAAAAGAAGGATATCGGCTCTTGGACCAGGCGGTCTTACGAGGGAACGCGCCGGATTCGAAGTCCGTGACGTTCACCACTCGCATTATGGACGCCTTTGCCCTATTGAAACTCCGGAAGGTCCGAACATCGGTCTTATTTCCTCCCTTACAATTTATGCAAGGGTAAATAATTTCGGTTTCCTTGAAACTCCTTACAGAAAAGTGAAAGAAGGTATCGTAAGCGCAGATGTTGACTATCTTACTGCCGATCAGGAAGATGAATTCACAATAGCTCAGGCAAACGCACTTATTGACGACAAGGGAAATTTCCTCAGAGAAAGAGTAAAATGCCGTCAGAAAGGTGAATTTCCTGTTATTCCTCCTCAGTTCATTCATTATATGGACGTTGCCCCGGCGCAGATTGTTAGTGCGGCAGCGGCGCTTATTCCATTCCTTGAGCATGACGATGCGAACAGGGCGCTTATGGGAAGCAACATGCAGCGTCAGGCTGTACCGCTTCTTACAACTGAAGCTCCTCTTGTTGGAACAGGCATGGAATATAAAATTGCACGGGATTCCCGTTCAGTAACACTTTCAGAGGATAACGGAATTATTGAATATGCCGATGCATCGAGGATTCTGGTGAAATATGAAGTTGATCCGGAAAATCTTGAAGCAATCGCATCTTTCGATAACGACAGACGCGTTGAATACAAAATGACAAAATTTGCCGGCACAAACCAGGAAACCTGTTTTAATCAGAGACCTGTTGTTTATACCGGACAGAAAATTAAAAAAGGCGATATTCTTGCAGATGGTCCCGCTATAGACAGAGGCGAACTTGCGTTGGGCAAAAACGTACTGGTTGCATTTATGCCCTGGCGCGGATACAACTTTGAGGATGCTATTATTCTTAGTGAAAGAATAGTTGCCGAAGATGTTTATACATCAATCCACATTGAGGAATTTGAACTTCAGGTGCGTGAAACCAAACGCGGCGAGGAAGAACTCACAAGAGATATTCCAAACGTAAGCGAAGAAGCCACCAGGAACCTCGATGAATATGGTATTATCAGAGAAGGAGCCGAAGTACGCGAAGGCGATATCCTTATAGGTAAGATCACACCGAAAGGTGAAAGTGATCCTACGCCTGAGGAAAAACTGCTTAAAGCCATATTCGGGGATAAAGCCGGCGACGTGAAGGATGCTTCGCTGAAGGCACCTCCGGGATTAAAGGGTATTGTAATCAAAACAAGGCTTTTCAGCAGGAAGAAAAAGGACGCGGATGCAAAGAAGCAGGAAAAACGCGAACTTGAACTTCTTGAAAAAGATATCGAGAAGAAAAAAGTTGAACTCTACGAAAAACTTGTTAAAAAAATTGTTAAGATAAGCGACGGACGCACTTCGGCAGGAATTCACGATCTCGACGGTTCTATTATGGTTGAGAAAGGCGTGAAGATCAGCGAAAAAACATTCGTTAAAATTGACGATGTTACAAAGTTCGATTATACCTCCGAATGGTTCAGCGACAGCAAAGCCAACGATGCAATTAAACTTGTGTTTACAAATTATTTTAATCTTCAGACCGATCTTGGTGAAGAGCACAAGCGGGAAAAACTGAAAATACAATCGGGCGATGAACTTCCTCCGGGAATAGTTCAGATGGCGAAAGTGTATGTTGCCAAGAAACGCAAAGTATCAGTCGGTGATAAAATGGCAGGACGACACGGAAATAAGGGAGTTGTAGCCAAGGTAGTTCCAAGAGAGGATATGCCTCATCTTGAGGATGGTACGCCGGTTGATATAGTTCTTAATCCGCTTGGTGTGCCTTCCCGAATGAACCTCGGGCAGATTTATGAAACTGCGCTTGGATGGGTAGGAAAACTTACCGGAACGAAATTCGAAACACCGATATTCGATGGAGCAAGATTCGAACAGATTGATGAATTGCTTATTAATGCAGGACTCAATCCGGGAAGTAAAAGAGTTTTACGCGATGGACGGTCGGGCGAGAAATTTGACCAGCCGGTAACATGCGGATACATCTACATGCTTAAACTGGGTCATATGGTTGACGATAAAATCCATGCAAGGTCTATAGGACCATACTCTCTGATCACGCAGCAGCCTTTGGGCGGTAAAGCTCAGTTCGGCGGTCAGCGCTTCGGAGAAATGGAAGTGTGGGCGCTTGAAGGTTACGGAGCCGCTCATATTCTTCAGGAAATCCTGACTATTAAGAGCGATGACGTTATCGGGCGTGCAAAATCGTATGAAGCCATTGTAAAAGGTGAAAACCTTGGACAGCCCAACATTCCTGAATCCTTTAATGTTCTTTTAAAAGAACTTCAGGGTTTAGGCTTAGATGTGAAAATAAATTAATAAAGCTTGAAGGGGAATATAAATGAAACAAAAAACTCAGAAAGCTAAAGTTACTGAAATTTCAAAGTTAACTATTAGTCTTGCCAGTCCCGATGATATTTTGTCCAGGTCACACGGCGAAGTCACAAAACCGGAGACGATAAACTACAGATCATTCCGCCCTGAAAAGGATGGTCTTTTCTGTGAAAAGATTTTCGGCCCGGTGAAGGATTGGGAATGTGCCTGCGGTAAATACAAAGGCATTAGATATAAAGGTATCGTTTGCGACAGATGCGGTGTTGAGATCACTCTTAAAAGTGTCCGCCGCGAAAGAATGGGCGATATTTCCCTTGCTGTGCCGGTTGTGCATATATGGTTTTTCAAGGCGCTGCCTTCAAAAATCGGTAATATTATTGGGATGACAACAAAAGAACTTGAGAAAATAATATACTACGAATCGTATGTTGTTATCAATCCCGGACTCACAGGACTAAGTGTAAAAGACCTTATATCCGAAGATCAGTATCTTGAAATTCTTAATTCACTGCCGCACGATAATGATGCTCTCGAAAACGATGATCCGAAAAAGTTCATTGCAAAAATCGGCGGTGAAGCTGTTAAAGAACTGCTTAAGATGACCGAAATAGAGAAAACATTTTTTGAACTTAAAGCAGACTTAAAAGAACAGACAAGCCAGCAGAAAAGGGCGGATTATCTGAAAAGACTCCGTGTTCTTGAAGCGTTTAGGGAAAAGGAAGGAAAAGTACCGAATCGTCCCGAGTGGATGGTTCTCAGCGTTATTCCTGTTATTCCTCCTGAATTAAGACCTTTGGTTCCCCTCGAGGGCGGAAGGTTTGCCACAAGTGATCTTAACGATCTTTACAGAAGGGTTATCATCCGTAATAACCGGTTAAAAAGACTGATGGATATAAAAGCTCCCGAAGTAATTCTGCGTAATGAAAAAAGAATGCTTCAGGAAGCAGTTGACGCTCTTTTTGATAATTCCAGAAGGGCTTCTGCAGTTCGCAGCGACGGCAACCGCCCGCTCAAATCTCTCAGCGATATGCTGAAAGGAAAGCAGGGACGTTTTCGTCAGAACCTTCTCGGAAAAAGGGTTGACTATTCAGGCCGTTCGGTAATTGTTGTCGGTCCGGAACTTAAACTTCACCAGTGCGGCTTGCCTAAGGATATGGCAGTTGAATTGATGAAGCCTTTTATTATTAGAAAATTGATTGAGAGAGGCTATTATAAAACAGTAAAAAGTGCAAGGAAGGCAGTTGACAGGAAAGACCCGATAATTTGGGATATTCTTGAAAAACTGATGGAAGGGCATCCTGTTCTTCTGAACCGGGCACCCACATTGCACCGCCTCGGAATCCAGGCTTTCCAGCCGCTTCTTATTGATGGAAAAGCTATTCAGCTTCATCCGATGGTTTGTACGGCGTTCAACGCCGACTTCGACGGCGACCAGATGGCTGTTCACGTTCCTCTTTCATTTGAAGCGCAGCTTGAAGCAAGTTTACTTATGCTTTCGAGCCATAATATTCTCTCACCGCAGAACGGAAATCCTATCGTGCTTCCAACGCAGGATATCGTTCTTGGCTGCTATTACATCACCAAGACGAAAAAAGGTGCCAGGGGTGAAGGAATGTTTTTTGGTTCAGCGCAGGAAGTTATTATTGCTTACGATCAGCAGGTGATCGAATTACATTCAAGAATTAAAGTAAAATTAGACGGTCAATGGATCGATACCTCAACCGGAAGGGTGCTTTTTAATCAGATAGTACCAAAAGGAATGGGTTATTTTAATGAACTCCTGATTAAAGGTATCTTCAGCGGATTTATCTATAAAATGTTCATCAAGCTCGGCAACGAAATTACAGCCAAATTCCTTGATGATCTTAAAGATATGGCATTCAAGTATGCAACCGCCGCCGGTATATCAATCAGTTACAGCGATATGATGGTTCCTGATGCTAAAGAGGTTGAAGTTACAAGGACAAATAAAAACGTATCGGAAATTCTTAATCAGCACGAAGATGGTCTTATTTCGGATACTGAACGTTATAATAAGATCATTGACGAATGGACATTTACCACAAATAAGGTGTCGATTGCCCTTCAGGAACAGCTAAGGCTGGACCGCGACGGATTTAATCCACTCCATATGATGGTGGATTCCGGTGCGAGGGGTTCTAAAGAACAGGTGCGTCAGCTTGCGGGAATGAGAGGTCTTATGATGAAACCTCAGAAATCCCTTACAGGTCAGGCAGGCGAAATTATCGAGAACCCGATCATCGCGAACTTCAAGGAAGGTCTTTCGGTACTTGAGTACTTTATATCGACACACGGTGCGAGAAAAGGTCTTGCAGATACCGCTCTGAAAACAGCGGATGCCGGATATCTCACCCGACGTTTATGCGATGCGGCTCAGGACTGTATAATCTCGGAAGTTGACTGCGGCACAATCAAAGGCGTTATGATGACAGCCCTTAAAGATGTTGAAGAAGAAAGGGAACCGCTCGGTGAAAGAATCACCGGACGAGTGGCGCAGGAAGATGTGTACAATCCGAAAACTGGTGAGCTTATATGCGAAGCCGGTACTCTTATTGACGAAATAATTGCAGAAAACATTGAAGAATCAGGTATCGATGAAGTTTTCATCCGTACTGTTCTCACATGCGAATCGAAACGTGGTGTATGCGCTAAATGCTACGGAAGAAATCTTACAACAAGCAAACTGGTTGAACCCGGCGAGGCAGTTGGTATTATTGCAGCTCAGTCAATCGGTGAGCCCGGCACTCAGCTTACACTTCGTACTTTCCACTTTGGTGGTACGGCTTCACGTGTTGCATCTCAATCCGAAGTGCCCTCGGCTGTTAATGGTAAAGTAAAGTTCGAGAAGATCGTTTTTGTTGAAAAACGCGACTGGATGGGAACGGTTAAAGTTGTTACCGGCAGAAGGGGCGTTATCGGCATTTATGATACTGACGACCGCCAGATAAAGAAATATGAGATTCCTTACGGTTCAGAACTTACAGTTTCAGATGGCGAAATGATTGAAAAGGGCAGAGTCCTTTATAATCATGATATCTATAACCAGGTGATTATGACCGATATCGGCGGCAGGGTTAATTATATCGATATTATCGATAGGATAACAATGCAGCAGATTGCTGATGATCAGACAGGACACGTTCAGAAGGTAATCATCGAAACAAGGGATAAAAACCTTTCGCCGAGCATTCATATTAAAGATGAAGCCGGAAATGAGAAAACATTTAACATACCGGTTAAAGCTTTTATTAACGTTGAAGAAGGCGAATCAATTCAGCCCGGTTCCATTCTTGCAAAAATTCCCCGGTCGGCTACCAAAACACGCGACATCACAGGCGGTTTGCCGAGGGTTACAGAATTATTTGAAGCAAGATCACCTCATGAACCCGCAATTATCTCGGAGATTGAGGGAATTATTAAATTTGGTGCCCGCAAGAAAGGTTCACGCGAGATTATCGTCGAATCACTCGATAAGAGTATGCAGAAATCATACAGTATTCCAGCAGGTAAGCACCTTCTTGTTCAGGAAGGCGATGAAATTCCTGCCGGTGAGCAGCTTATAGATGGTTCGGTCGATCCGCACGATATTCTTATGGTTAAAGGTCCTAATGCAGTTCAGGAATATCTTGTAAACGAGATTCAGGACGTTTACCGGCTCCAGGGTGTGAAGATCAATGACAAGCATATCGAAGTTATAGTCAAGCAGATGCTTCAGAAACTTAGAATCATTTCCTCCGGCGATACAGATTTTATCGAAGAAGATTATGTGGACAAGGTGAAGCTGGTTGATGAAAACGAAAGGATCACCGGTATGATGCATGTCGAAGATCCTGGCGGCTCTAAATTCCGATTGGGGCAGCTCGTTCCCAAAGCAAAATTCAGGGAAATTAATGCCGACCTCGTGCGCAAGAGTAAAAAACAGATGAAAGGAAGAGATGCAGTTCCGGCAACTTTCGAAAACGTGCTGCTTGGTATCACCCAGGCTGCTCTTTCAACCGAAAGTTTCCTCTCAGCAGCATCATTCCAGGAAACGACAAAAGTGCTTACCAATGCTGCAACCGAAGCGAAGGAAGATACACTTATCGGTCTGAAAGAAAATGTTGTAATGGGACATCTGATTCCTGCCGGAACAGGTGTAAGACGCTACAGAACATTGCTCCTCAGCAATGAAGAAGAAATAGTTGAGGGTGAAGTTTTGGAGCAGGAAGTCAATACTGCAACAGAAAATGCTTGATAATATTGAATATTTTATGTGCCATATTGACTTTGAAAAATAATAATGCTAAATTACGAGTCTGAGTTTCATTTAAACGAACAATTTTGGAGTTGTGAATGCCAACAATAAATCAGTTGGTCAGAAAAGGTAGAGCGAAGGTAGTTTCGAAGAATAAAGCCCCGGCGCTGCAGTCATGTCCGCAGAAAAGAGGGGTTTGTACACGTGTGTACACAACCACTCCGAAAAAGCCCAACTCTGCATTGAGAAAAGTAGCAAGGGTTAGGCTTACTAACACTATTGAAGTAACTGCATACATACCGGGTGAAGGCCACAATCTTCAGGAGCACTCGATTGTGATGATCAGGGGCGGAAGGGTAAAAGATCTTCCAGGTGTACGTTACCACATTATTCGTGGAGCCCTTGATACAAGCGGAGTTGAAGACAGAAGAAAAGGCAGGTCAAAGTACGGAAGTAAGAAACCAAAGGCAAAAACCAAATGAGAAAGAAAAGAGCAGAAAAACGGTATATAAAACCCGATCCGAAGTATAAAGATCTTAGCGTTGCCAAATTTATTAATTACATCATGTGGAGCGGAAAAAAAACTGCTGCACGCGATATAGTTTATACTTCTTTTGACATAATAGCTGAGAAAACAAAACAGAATGCTCTTGATGTTTTCAAAAAAGCGATTTCAAATGTTCAGCCGCTTGTTGAAGTTAGAAGCCGCAGGGTTGGAGGAGCCACATATCAGGTGCCGATGGAAGTCAGATCAGAAAGAAGAATGGCACTGGCGATGAGATGGATCAGAACTTATGCCCGTTCGAGGAAGGATAAATCATCTGCAGCAAGATTTGCGGCAGAATTAATGGCAGCTGCAAACAATGAAGGTTCAGCGGTTAAAAAGAAAGAAGACACCCACAAAATGGCAGAAGCAAATAAAGCCTTCGCCCATTTTAAGTGGTAATGATTAAGGCAAAGGATATTTTAGTTAGATGAAGAAACGTGTTCCTATAAATAAAGTAAGAAATATTGGTATTATGGCGCATATCGATGCCGGTAAGACCACGACGACGGAGAGAATTCTCTTCTATACCGGAAAGGTACACCGTCTTGGTGAAGTGCATGATGGCGCAGCTACGATGGACTGGATGGAGCAGGAAAAAGAACGCGGTATCACTATTACAAGTGCTGCCACAACTGCCTATTGGAATGAACATGAAATAAATATTATTGACACCCCCGGGCATGTCGATTTCACGGTTGAGGTTGAAAGATCACTTCGTGTTCTCGATGGCGCCATTGCTCTTTTCTGCGCAGTTGGCGGTGTTGAACCACAGTCTGAAACCGTATGGCGCCAGGCTGATAAGTACAAAGTTCCGAGAATTGCATTCGTTAACAAAATGGACCGCATCGGTGCTGATTTTTATCATGCAGTTGATATGATGAAAGAAAGGCTCAAAGCAAATGCAGTCCCGATCAACCTTCCTATTGGAGCGGGTGATCTTTTTGCAGGCGTAATTGATCTTATTTCAATGAATGCCCGTATGTATAACGATGAATCACTCGGCGCAAAATTTGAAGATAAGCCTATACCGACCGATCTTATTCCTATTGCGAATAAATATCGGACTCTTATGCTCGAAGCTGTTTCAGAGGTTGATGATTCTCTTCTCGAAAAATATCTCGATGGTAAAGAAATCACTGAAGCCGAAGTAAGAAAAGCGCTTAGAGAGGCTACTATTCAGTTAAAAATTACACCGGTCTTATGCGGAGCATCTTTTAAGAATAAAGGCGTTCAGAAACTTCTTGATTCAGTAGTTGAGTTTTTACCTTCACCGGTTGACACTGCCGAATTAGAAGTGCATCATGTGAATACTGACGATCATGTTATTAGAAAAGTTGATGAGAACGAAAGCCTTACAGCTCTTGCATTCAAAATTATGACCGATCCTTATGTCGGAAGAATTACTTTCGTAAGGATTTACGCCGGTAAACTTGCAAGCGGAAGCTATATTTACAACTCAGTATCCGGTAAAAAGGAAAGAGTTGCCCGTTTGCTGCAGATGCATGCAAATTCAAGGGAAGATATAGACGAAGCAAGAGCAGGCGATATTATTGCAGTAGTTGGTCTGAAATATACCCGTACAGGCGATACTCTGTGTATTGAAAATGATTCGATTCTTCTTGAAAGAATGGCTTTCCCTGAACCGGTTATTCAGATTGCAATCGAACCAAAAACCAAAGCCGATCAGGATAAACTCGGTGAAGCGTTATCGAAACTTGCTGATGAGGATCCTACTTTTAAGGTTCATGTTGATGAAGAAACAGCACAGACACTAATCTCAGGAATGGGCGAACTTCATCTTGAAATACTCGTTGATCGTATGAAACGTGAATTCAAGGTAGAAGCCAACGTGGGTAAACCTCAGGTTGCTTACCGTGAGACTATCACAAAAACTGTTGAAGCTGAAGGTAAATTTATAAAACAGTCAGGCGGCCGCGGAAAATATGGTCATGTATGGCTTGAAGTCGGACCGAATGAGCCTGGCAAAGGATTTACATTTGAAAACGCAATTGTTGGCGGTGTTGTACCGAAAGAATACATACCGGCAGTTATGAAAGGCGTTGAGGAAACATTGAAAAACGGTGTTATCGCTGGTTTCCCGGTAGTTGACGTAAAAGTTAAATTGTTCGATGGATCGTACCACGATGTTGACTCCGATGAACTTTCGTTCAAGGTTGCAGGATCAATGGGATTCAAAGAAGGTGCAAGAAAAGCAAGCCCTGTTCTTTTAGAGCCCCTTATGGCTGTTGAAGTAACAACGCCTGAAGAATATCTCGGCGATGTAATGGGAGATTTGAACTCGAGAAGAGGAAAAATTGAAGGATTTATTGCACGTAAGGATGCTCAGGTAATAAAGGCAATGGCTCCGCTTTCTGAAATGTTCGGATATGCAACAACGTTACGTTCAATGACTCAGGGACGTGCAATTTATTCGATGCAGTTCTCGCATTATTCAGAAGTTCCGAAATCTGTACTGGAGCATATAACAGAGAAGTTCGGAAATAAAAAATCAGATTCAGTTTAGCAATATTATAAAACAGTAAATAATCAGCAAGGAGTATATTAAATGGCAAAAGAAAAATTTGACAGGAGTAAGCCCCACGTTAACGTTGGTACTATCGGACACGTAGACCATGGTAAAACTACTCTTACTGCTGCGATCACCATGTCCCTGGCAAAAAAAGGTCTGTCAGAAATTAGAACCTTTGACAGTATAGACAACGCTCCCGAAGAAAGAGAGCGCGGTATTACAATCGCAACAGCACACGTTGAATATTCAACGGAAAACAGACATTATGCACATGTTGACTGCCCTGGTCACGCCGACTATGTAAAGAACATGATCACCGGTGCCGCCCAGATGGACGGAGCTATTCTTGTTGTTGCAGCTACAGACGGTCCGATGCCGCAGACACGCGAGCACATTCTTTTGGCACGCCAGGTTGGTGTACCGAGAATAGTTGTATTTCTTAATAAAGTTGATGCAGTGGACGATGAAGAAATTCTCGAACTTGTTGAAATGGAATTAAGAGAACTTTTAACCAAATATGAATTCCCGGGAGATGATATCCCGATAATCCGCGGTTCTGCTCTTCATGCTCTTGAAGCAGCAAGTTCTGATGCTCCTGCTGACGATCCGCGTTTGGTTTGTATCTGGGAACTAATGAAAGCTGTTGACGAATATATTCCGATTCCTCAGCGCGAAGTTGACAAACCATTCGTTATGCCGGTTGAGGACGTGTTCTCAATTACCGGACGCGGTACAGTTGCTACTGGTAGGGTTGAAAGAGGAATGGTTAAGATCAACGAAGAAGTTGAACTTATTGGTCTTGGATTGAAAAAGAAAACCGTTGTTACCGGTATCGAAATGTTCAGAAAAGAACTTGATTCCGCAATGGCGGGAGATAATGCCGGATTGCTTATGCGCGGTGTTGACAAAAAAGAAATTATGAGAGGAATGGTTCTTGCTAAAACCGGAAGCATCACACCTCATACAGATTTTGAAGCTGAAGTTTATATCCTTTCAAAAGATGAAGGCGGACGTCATACTCCATTCTTCAACGGATACAGACCTCAGTTCTATTTCAGAACTACAGACGTTACCGGAATTGCCACTCTTCCTGAAGGAACAGAAATGGTTATGCCTGGTGATAACGTAAGGCTGAAAGTTAATCTTATTACCGATATCGCTATGGAAGAAGGTCTCCGTTTCGCTATACGCGAAGGCGGAAGAACAGTTGGCGCCGGTGTTGTTGGTAAAATATTAAAATAAACAAAGAAAAGCCGGAATTTTATATTAGAGGCGGAGTTGCCCTTCGGTGTGGCTCCGCCTTCAGTATCCTTACTAAGCAGTATAAAATTATCGGTAGTTATTAAACTCAAGGAGGCTTTAAGTTGCCCGGACAGAAGATAAGAATTAAGTTGAAGTCGTATGATCACATTTTGATTGATAAGTCGACAGAGAAAATTATCAAGACCGTTAAGATGACTGGTGCGGTTGTCTCGGGTCCTATTCCGCTGCCTACGCGAAGGACTGTGTTTACTGTGCTAAGGTCGCCCCATGTTGATAAAAAATCTCGCGAGCAGTTTGAGATTAGAGCTCATAAAAGAATTATTGATATTCATAACTCCAACAACAAAACCGTTGATGCTCTGAGTAAATTAGAGATACCTGCGGGTGTTGATATAGAGATAAAGTTATAAGGATTAGTAAAATGCCTGGTTTGATTGGAAAAAAGCTTGGAATGACAAATTACTACACTGCCGATGGCAGGATGTTGCCTGTTACTGTTATTGAAGCAGGCCCTTGTACTGTTGTTCAGATAAAAACAGCCGATAAGGATGGTTACACTGCATTGCAGCTTGGATATGGTTCGAAGAAGAATGTTAACAAACCTGAGAGCGGACACCTTAAAAAGGTGAATCTCGAATCTGCTTCAGTTTTGAAGGAATTTAGGAATTTTGATATTTCCGGGTTTTCTCAGGGAGATAAAGTTACTGTTGAATTATTTAAAGCAGGCGATAAAGTAAAAGTTTCTTCAAAAAGCAAAGGCCGCGGTTTCCAGGGTGTTGTTAAAAGACACGGATTCAGCGGTGTGGGCGGAACTTCTCATGGTCAGCATGACAGAGAAAGAGCTCCCGGTTCAATCGGTTCAAGTTCTTACCCTTCAAGGGTTTTCAAAGGAATGAAAATGGCGGGCCGCATGGGATACGATAACTTCACTGTAAGAAATCTTCAGGTTGTTAATGTTATTCCCGAAAAAAATATAGTTTTAGTTAAAGGCGCTGTACCAGGTGCAGCTAATTCTATTGTTGAAATAAACATATAATTGGTCAGACGATGAAAGTAGAAGTATTAAAGATTGACGGTACAAAATCCGGTGCATCCGTAGAGTTGCCTGAAAGTGTTTTTCAGATCGATCCTAACGATCATGCTATATACCTTGCTGTAAAAGCATATCTTGCCAATCAGAGGCAGGGAACTCATAAATCGAAAGAGAGAAATGAAATAAGGGGCGGCGGAAAGAAGCCCTGGAAACAGAAAGGGCGCGGTACTGCCCGTTCCGGAACATCGCGTTCACCCCTTTGGGTTGGCGGCGGTAGAATATTCGGACCAAAACCCCGCGATTATACACAGAAACTGAATAAAAAAGTTAATGTTTTGGCTCGTAAATCAGCGCTTTCGTATAAAGCCAAAGCAGAGCAGATTGTTGTTATTGAGGATTTTGATTTTGAAAATCCTAAAACAAAAGATATGGCTGCAGTATTAAACGCTCTTAACCTTAACGGGAAAAAGACACTGCTTCTTACAAGTTCCGGCTCCATGAATATTTACAAATCCGGAAGGAATATTGCTAAACTGAATATATTGGAAGCAGACAGCGTATCAGCTTATGATCTTTTGAATAACCAGATTCTGGTTATGCAGAAAAGCGCTATTGATAAAATTGTTAATATCTTAAACTAAGAGTTGTTTCAAGATGCATAATATCCTTGTAAAACCGCTGATCACAGAAAAAATGACAGCCTTGACAGAAAAAGCAAAGCATTATGGCTTTATTGTTGACTTCAGAGCCAATAAGATCCAGATTGCGAAAGCCGTTAAGGATAAATTTAACGTAGAAGTTTTATCGGTCAATACCATCAAGATGAAAGGTAAGACTAAGACACAGTTCACCCGCAAAGGAAAATTTGCCGGCAGAACTCCTCAGTATAAAAAAGCATTTATCCGCCTAAAAGATGGTCAGACGATTGATCTTTTCGGTGAAGCATAGAGAAGTTTGAAACGGAGTTAGTAAATGGGAATTAGAAAAATTAAACCGATGACCCCAGGTACGAGATTTATGTCAGTACCTGATTTTACTGAAATTACGAAGACTACTCCAGAAAAATCTTTAACAGTTTCGTTAAAGAAAAGCGGAGGTCGTAATAATCTCGGACGGATCACAACACGGTTCAGAGGCGGCGGTCATAAAAGAAAGTACAGAATAATTGATTTCAAAAGAGATAAGGCTAATATACCGGCAAAAGTTGCTTCTATTGAATATGATCCTAACAGATCGTGCCGTATTGCTCTTCTGAATTATGCAGATGGTGAAAAGAGATATATTCTTGCTCCTGAAGGATTGAAGGTTGGTGAAACCGTAATATCAGGAACAAATATAGATATCAAAACCGGTAATGCATTAAAATTGAAAGATATGCCTCTCGGCAGTTTTGTTCACAATGTTGAACTGAAACCCGGGAAAGGCGGACAACTTGGGCGTTCAGCCGGATCATCACTTCAGCTTATGGCTAAAGAAGGATCGTATGCGCAGGTAAAACTTCCTTCGGGTGAAGTAAGACTTGTAAACCTTGAGTGTATGGCTACATATGGTTCAGTTGGAAACTCAGATCATGAAAACCTGAGTCTTGGTAAAGCAGGACGTAACAGATGGTTAGGTTTAAGACCCCATGTACGCGGTGTTGCAATGAACCCTGTTGATCATCCAATGGGCGGCGGTGAAGGTAAAACTTCAGGCGGCGGTCATCCGGTATCACCATGGGGACAGAAAGCCAAAGGTCTGAAAACCAGAAAGAGAAAGAATCCAAGCAATAAACATATTATTAAACGAAGAAAAGGTTGATAAACAGTATGCCCCGTTCAATTAAAAAAGGACCTTTTATTGACTATAAGCTGCTCTTGAAAATCAGGAAACTGAATGAGCAGAATAAGAAGACAATTGTGAAAACATGGTCGCGTGCGAGCACCATATCGCCTGAATTTGTAGGACACACAATAGCTGTTCATAATGGAATGAAAATGATCCCGGTATATGTTAGTGAGAACATGGTGGGTCACAAATTAGGAGAATTTTCACCAACAAGAATTTTCAGGGGCCACCCCGGAACGAAAGCTGAAAAAGCTTCGAAAGTAAAATAATATCAGGAAAACGATGGAAGCCAGAGCTAAAAAGAGATACATTGGTTCATCGCCCCGAAAAATGAGGCTCGTGATTGATCTCATCAGGGGCAAATCTGTTGAAGAAGCAATTAAGATCTTGCATTTTCATACTAAACATGCTTCAAACGAAGCTGAAAAAGTTTTAAGGTCGGCTGTTTCGAATCTTATGAATAAGAATGAAGAAAAAGCCCCGGATGTAGCGGATGTTTTTGTTAAAACAGCCTTTGTTGATCAGGGTCCGACTATCAAAAGAATGCTTCCGGCACCACAGGGCCGCGCATACAGAATGAGAAAAAGATCAAATCACGTAACTATTGTTGTAGCGACTAAAAGCGAGTAGGAGGAAGATTGGGTCAGAAAACGAATCCCGTAGGTTTTAGAGTCGGAATTATCCGCGGTTGGGAATCTAACTGGTATGAAAATAAAAGTTATTCCAGTAAATTGCAGGAAGATCAGAGACTTCGTCAATATATCAGGAAAAGGCTTAGCAAAGCAGGTATAGCAAGAATTATTATTGACAGAACTTCAAAGAATGTGATCCTTACCCTTCACACTTCCCGACCGGGAGTTGTAATTGGTAAGAGTGGAAAAGATATTACACAGTTAGAAGAAGAGTTGAAAAAACTGGTTGATAAAGAAGTAAAGGTTCAGATTACTGAAATAAAGAAACCCGATCTTGATGCTCATCTCGTTGGACAAAATATAGCAATACAGCTTCAGGGAAGGATATCTTTCAGAAGAGCTATGAAGTCAGCGATTTCGAATGCAATGCGTAATGGCGCCGAAGGTATCAGGATTATGTGCGCGGGTCGTCTGGGCGGAGCCGAAATGGCACGTACAGAGCAGTACAAAGACGGCAGGATCCCTCTTCACACAATACGTGCTGATATTGATTATGCCACTTCAACAGCTTTCACAATTTATGGTGCAATAGGAATTAAGGTCTGGATCTGCCGTGGCGAAGTTTATGGCAGAAGAGTCGCCGAGTAATATTGAGTAGGAGATTTTTACAATGTTAATGCCAAAAAGAGTTAAATTCAGAAAAGCGCACAGAGGCAGAAGAAGCGGGAAAGCCAAAAGAGGTTTCAGCATAAGTTTTGGTGATTTCGGATTGAAGGCGCTTGAGCCGGCATGGATAACCAGCCGTCAGATAGAAGCCTGCCGTGTTGCCCTGAGCCGGTCGATGAAAAGAGATGGTAAAGTTTGGATACGTATATTCCCGGATAAGCCGGTTACAAAGAAACCTTTGGAAACTCGTATGGGTAAAGGTAAAGGAGCTCCGGAATTCTGGGTAGCAGTTGTAAAACCAGGCAGGGTAATGTTCGAGATTGGTGGTGTTTCGAAAGAAATAGCTGTAGAGGCTTTGAATCTTGCAGCGCATAAACTTCCGATCAAAACAAAGATCAGCCAGCGCCCTGACTATGAGAAGCCGCAAGGAGTTACGAAATGAAAAAGCATGAAATAAGAGAAATGAGTGATACAGAACTCGTAAAAAGAATTGCTGAGGAGCAGGCAAATATTATTGATATGCGCTTCCAGCACGAGTTCAAAAACTTGACTAACACTGCAAAACTTCCGCTTTCACGCAGAGATATTGCCCGAATGAAAACAGTTCTGCGCGAAAGAGAAATTGTTAAATCGCTTGCAGAAAAAGTATCAAAACAAGGAGAAGGATAATTTAAGATGGAAGAACGCGGTCTCAGAAAGACAAGGGTTGGTCAGGTAGTTAGCGACAAAATGCAGAAGAGTATTGTCGTAGCTATTGAAAGGCGTGTTGCGCATAGAATCTACCGCAAATATTTTAAGAAAACGACGAAAATTATGGCGCATGATGAGAACAATCAGTGCACAGTCGGTGATATTGTAAGGATAATGGAAACCAGGCCGTACAGTAAATCAAAGAAATGGCGGCTTGTTGAAATAATTCAAAAAGCTCAGTAAGGGCTCTTTCCAGGAGGAATTGGTTTTATGATACAGGAAGAAACAAATCTGGTGGTAGCCGACAACTCGGGCGCAAAAAGAGTTAAATGCATTAGGGTTCTCGGAGGAAGTAACAGACGTTACGCCACCGTTGGAGACCTGATTATGGTCTCTGTTAAAACTGCTATTCCGGGCGGTAACGTAAAAAAAGGTGAAGTTTCGAAAGCAGTTATCGTTAGGACAGCAAAAGAAATTCGCAGAAATGACGGTTCATATATAAGGTTCGATGAGAATGCGGCTGTTTTGCTGAATACCCAGAACGAACCACGTGGTACCCGTATTTTCGGACCGGTTGCCAGAGAATTACGTGACAAAAAGTTTATGAAAATTATTTCTTTAGCGCCAGAAGTTTTATAAAAGTTTGGATTGAAAAATGAAGATTAAAAAAGACGATAAGGTGATGGTAGTAGCCGGTAACTCAAAAGGTTCAACCGGGAAAGTACTTAAGGTTTTCGCCAAGAAGGAAAGGGTTATTGTTGAGGGAGTCAATCTCAGAAAAAGGCATACAAAACCTAATTCGAAAAACCCGCAGGGCGGAATAATTGAAAAAGAACTGCCGATACATGTTTCGAACGTGATGATCGTTGATCCTAAGTCCAATGCTCCTGTAAGGGTTGGCAAAAAGATCATCATCGATGAGAATACGGGGAAAGAAAAAAGAGCCCGTATCAGCAGAAAAAGTGAAGAAATGATCTAGTTATTTATTGAGGTTTAGTTATAAAAATGGCCAAAAGCGAGAAAAAAACTCAGGATACTAAACAGCAGCCGAAAGCAGCTCCGAAAGAGAAAGCAGTTAAAGCCGCTGTTGCAGAAGAAAAGATACCTGCAAGGCTGTACGAAAAGTATAAGTCGGAAATAATCCAGAAACTGCGTAAGGATTTTTCATACAAAAATGTAATGGAAGTACCTAAATTACAGAAGATAGTCGTCAATATGGGTTTAGGCGATGCGGTTCAGGACCAGAAAGTACTTGAAGAAGCTGTTAAAGAGCTTGAGACAATTACCGGTCAGAAACCTTCAGTGCGCGCAGCTAAAAAATCCATCTCGAACTTTAAGTTAAGAGAAGGAATGAAGATTGGCGCAAAAGTTACGCTCAGAAGGGAAATTATGTTCGAATTTCTCGACAGGCTCATTACAGTTGTTCTTCCGAGGGTGAGGGACTTTAAGGGAATTTCAGATAAATCTTTTGATGGAAAAGGAAATTATACCTTAGGTGTAAAAGAGCACATTATTTTCCCGGAAATTAACGTTGACAAAGTTCCGAGAGTGCTTGGAATGGATATTACATTTGTAACCAATGCAAAAAGTGACAATGAGGCTCATGCTTTACTGACTGCCTTTGGTTTACCGTTCAGAAAGAAAGAAATTCAATAAGTTTGGATCGATAAAATGGCAAAAAAATCATCAGTTGCAAAAGACTTAAGAAGAAGAAAATTAGCCGAAAAATATGCTGAAAAGCGTAAAGAACTCAAGGCTGCAGGCGATTCTGTCGGGCTTCAGGCTTTACCGAGGAATTCAGCTCCCACACGCATACACAACAGATGTGCTATGACCGGAAGGGCAAGAGGATTCTACAGAAAATTCGGTGTCTCAAGGTTAGTGTTAAGGGAAATGGCCCTCAGGGGTGAAATTCCCGGATTAAAGAAATCAAGTTGGTAAATTACAAGGAGTAGATTATTATGTCCATGTCTGATCCGATATCCGATTTTTTAACCAGAATGCGGAATGCTATTAAAGCCAGGAAGAGATTTGTGAATATTCCATCTTCAAATGCTAAAATTAAAATAGCGGAGATCCTCAAGGATAAAAATTTTATAAAAGATTTTGAAGTTATTCAGGATAACAAGCAGAATATTTTGAAAGTTTATCTGAAATATGTTGACGGAGTTAGTTCGATTTCAGGAATGAAAAAGATCAGCACCCCGGGAAGAAGGCTTTACGTTGCAAATACTGAATTGCCTCGCGTTCTTAACGGACTGGGAGTCGCTATTATCTCTACTTCAAATGGAATGATGACTGATAAGGATGCCAGAGCTCAGGCTGTTGGCGGCGAAGTTATTTGTCATATTTGGTAAAACAGCGGAGTTTAATGTGTCTAGAATTGGTAAAAAACCGGTAAATATTAAAGACGTTACCGTTAACCTTTCGAAAAATATGCTTAAGGTTAAAGGTAAACTTGGTGAATTGTCACATGAAGTTCACCCAGCCATTACGGTAAAAGTTGAAGGTGAAGAAATAGTTGTTACAAGACCCGATGATTATAAAGAGCACCGTGCGCTTCATGGGCTGACCCGCGCTCTTATTCAGAATATGGTGACTGGCGTTAGTGAAGGCTATGCCAAGGTTCTTGATATTGTCGGCGTTGGTTACAAGGCTGAATTAAAAGGGGAAAATCTGCTTTTGAGCCTTGGTTTTTCACATCCTATTTATTTTATGCCTCCTGCAGGAATAACCTTTGAGGTTGTTACTCCAACGCAGATCAAAATATCGGGAATTGATAAACAGCTTGTTGGTTTGGTTGCTTCGAAAATACGTTCATTCCGTAAACCGGAACCGTACAAAGGAAAAGGTATTAAATATTCTGGTGAGATAATCAGAAGAAAAGCAGGTAAAACTGCCGGTAAATAATTAAGCTGGAGAAGGATTAGAAATGTCATTCAATAGAAAAGAAGCAAGAATTAGTAAAAAATTCAGTATCAGAAAAAAAGTAAGCGGGACTTCAGAAAAGCCCAGAATGTCTATTTACAGAAGTTTGGGAAATATTTATGTTCAGCTTATTGACGATACAAAAGGTGAGACTATAGTTGCCGCCTCTTCAAAGGATAAAGAGATTGCAACAGAAGTTGCAGCCGCCAAAGGAAAAATATCGGTTTCAGCAATGGTGGGTGAACTTATCGCTAAGAAAGCTGCTGAGAAAAATATTGTAGATGCCGTTTTCGATAGAAACGGATTCAGATATCATGGCAGAGTTAAAGCTTTAGCAGATGGCGCCAGAAAAGGCGGCATGAAAATTTAACTCTTGCCGGGTCGTCTAATGGCAGGACTACGCCCTTTGGAGGCGTCTGTAGAGGTTCGAATCCTCTCCCGGCAGCGAGAAATTAATAAAGTTTTGTAAATCAAGGAGTATAAATTGAAGCCTAGAATAGTCACTGGAATTGAAGATCTTAAAGAAAAAGTGGTTCACATCAACCGCGTTGCCAAAGTTGTAAAGGGCGGTAGAAGATTCAGTTTCAATGCAGTCGTAGTTGTTGGCGATGGTAAAGGACACGTTGGAGTAGGCCTCGGTAAAGCTAACGAAGTGACGGATGCTATCTCGAAGGGTATTGACGATGCAAGGAAAAATGTGTACAAAGTTTCTATACAGAAAGGCACCATACCTCATCAGATACTCGGAAAGTTTGGCGCTGGTAAAGTGTTATTAAAACCTGCTTCACCCGGTACTGGTCTTATAGCCGGCGGCGGGGTTCGTGCAGTTCTCGAATCTGCAGGTGTTCAGGATATTCTTACCAAATCACTCGGTTCAAGCAATTCACACAATCAGGTAAAGGCAACTCTGAATGGTTTACTTAATCTAATTGACGCCGGTCATATGGCACGCAAGCGCGGGATGACCACTGCTGAACTTTTTAATTCTTAATAGCGGGATAAGACGATGGCAAAGAAATTAAAGATAACACAGGTGAGGAGTGTGATTGACCGTCCTAAAAGGCAGAAAGCTACAATCGAAGCCTTAGGACTGGGAAGGCCGAATTATGTATCGACACATAATGATACACCACAGATAAGGGGAATGATCAACAAAGTATCCCATTTGATTAAAGTTGAAGAAATTGAAGTTGAAGGTTAATAAATGGATATCTTAAGCAATTTACAATATAGCCCTGGCTCGAGAAAACAGAGAAAAAGAGTTGGACGCGGCGAGGGTTCCGGACACGGAAGCCAGTCAACACGCGGTATGAATGGTCAGCGCTCACGCGCCGGATCGAAAAAGAGAGCCTGGTTCGAAGGCGGTCAGATGCCTCTTCAGAGGAGAATTCCTAAAAGAGGTTTTTTCAGCCCTTTCAAAGTCAAATATCAGGTAATTAATTTATCAAACTTGCAGAAACTTGCTGAAAAAGGAGTTTTGGAAGATGGAAAAGTTGATGCGGCAGTTTTATATAAAAACGGTCTCATTTCCAAAGCTGCTTATCCTTATAAAATTCTTGGCAATGGTGAAATAAAAGCAAAACTTCAGATTGAAGCACATTCTTTCAGTGCATCAGCCAAAGAAAAAATTGAAGCGGCAAGCGGAACTACAAACGAGATTAAAATTTAATGAGTAAGATACAAGAATCTATCAGGAATATTTTTAAGATTCATGAACTCCGTCAGAGGATAATCTACACTCTTTCTTTATTGCTGATCGTTCGTGTCGGGTCGCATATTACTCTGCCCGGTATCGATGCATCTCTTTTAGCAGATGCAATGGCGAACAGATCATCAGATACACTGTTCGGATTCTATGACCTTTTCGTGGGCGGCGCGTTTTCCAATGCGGCTATCTTTGCATTGGGCATAATGCCCTATATCAGTGCCTCCATTATTATTCAGCTTGCAGGTGCAATCGTTCCTTATTTCCAGAAACTGCAGCGCGAAGGTGAAGAAGGAAGAAAGAAAATAAATCAGCTTACAAGGTACGGAACTGTTTTTATTTCGGCTTTGCAGGCATGGGGTGTTACAATTCACCTTACCAGCATTCAGACAGGCGGAACAACTATCGTTCCGGTAGAGGTGCAGGGATTTTTCTTTACTTTCCAGTCGATCATGTTCCTTGTTGCAGGCACAATATTTATGATGTGGATGGGTGAGCAGATCACTGAAAAAGGAATCGGAAACGGTATTTCTCTCATCATATTCATCAATATTATCAACAGATTCCCGTTTGCAATAATGGATGAGATCAGATTGATCTCGCAGGGTCTGAGAAATATTGTTATTGAAGTTGTGATAGTAGCTTTTATGGTACTGATTATTGCGGGTATCGTACTCGTTACTCAGGGGACCAGGCGAATTCCGGTTCAGTATGCTAAAAGGGTTGTCGGCAGAAAAGTATTCGGCGGAGTAACACAGTATATACCCCTGAGAGTTAACACAGCGGGAGTTATGCCTATTATCTTTGCTCAGTCGATTATGTTTATACCAAATACTATATTATCCTTCTTCCCCGATAGTGAATTTGTAAGGACAATGGCAGGATATTTTAATTACCAGTCATTCACTTATTCAATCATATATGCACTGATGATCATATTCTTTACATATTTCTATACTGCAATAGCATTTAACCCTCAGGATGTTGCAGAGAATATGAAAAAACAGGGTGGGTTTGTTCCGGGTATTCGTCCTGGTAAACAGACTTCGGAGTTTATTGATAATATTTTAACAAAAATCACACTTCCGGGCTCGGTATTTCTTGCCATTGTTGCTATTCTTCCGGCATTTGTTTCGAATTTTGGAGTTTCCGGTAATTTTGCTTCTTTCTTTGGTGGAACAAGTCTTCTGATTATGGTTGGTGTTGCGCTTGATACTCTTCAGCAGGTTGAATCGCATCTGCTTATGCGCCATTATGACGGCTTTATGAAATCAGGGAAGCTCAAAGGCAGAAGGTTTTAAGAAAGAGTGATTTTACTTAAGTCTCGGAAAGAGATTGAATTAATAAGGGAAAGCTGTATAATTGTTGCTGAGACCCTGCAGCTTGTAAAAAAGTATGTGAAACCCGGCGTAACAACCGGGGAGCTTGATAAAATAGCCGAGGATTATATCCGGAGCAATGATGCTGTCCCGGCATTTAAGGGTTATAAGCCCGCGGGAATGGAGCCTTATCCGGCTTCAATTTGTTCTTCAATTGATGATCAGGTTGTTCATGGTATCCCCGGACACAGAGTCCTTCGCGAAGGCGAGATTATCTCTATAGATGTCGGGGTTATCAGGAAGAAGTACTATGGCGATGCTGCTCTTACTGTTGCAGTCGGTAATATTGACGATGAAAAACGCAGATTGATGGAAATTACAGAAAAAAGTCTCTACATCGGAATTGAACAGGCAGTAAAGGGTAACAGAATTGGTGATATTTCAGCCGCCGTTCAGGAGTATGTTGAATCAAACGGTTTTTCTGTCGTTCGCGATTTGTGCGGACACGGCGTGGGTAAACACCTTCACGAAGATCCGCAGGTTCCTAATTACGGCAGCAGGAAAACGGGAGCATTGATTAAGGATGGACTGACAATCGCAATTGAGCCGATGGTTAATGCTGGTACTTACCGGGTAAATGTTGCGGAAGACGGTTGGACGATTGTTACGGCGGACGGAAAAGCATCAGCACATTATGAACATACAATAGCTGTTATTGACGGTAGAACAGAAATTTTAACGAGAATATAATTATTTATGGCAAAACAAGGTCCGATCAAGGTTGACGGAATAGTGACAGAAACATTACCCAACGCTCACTTCAAAGTGAAGCTGGATAACGGACATGAGATTCTGGCGCATATCAGCGGTAAGATGCGGATGCATTTTATTAAGATACTTGTCGGTGATAAGGTTGCTATTGAACTTACGCCTTACGATCTGACTAAGGGCAGAATAACGTACAGGTATAAATAGCGGAGAAGTTATGAAGGTGCGTGCTTCAGTAAAAAAAATATGTGACAATTGCAAGATTATTAAAAGAAAAGGCGTTGTTAAGGTAATTTGTAAGAACCCAAAACATAAACAGCGTCAAGGTTAATTTAACAGGAGGTTAGACGATTGGCTCGTATAGCTGGTATTGATTTACCGAAACAAAAGAAAGCGTTTATAGGGCTCACCTATATATACGGTATTGGTCGTATTACAGCGATGAACATTCTTGAAAAAGCCAATGTAAATCCCGAAAAAAAAATATCGGATCTTACAGAGGAAGAAGTTGCGGAAATTCGTGCTGTGATGACTGCTGATTATAAGGTTGAAGGAGCTCTCAGGAGCGAAGTTCAGCAGAATATCAAAAGATTGATGGATATCGGCGCTTACAGAGGTTTGAGACATAGAAGAGGATTACCTGTTCGTGGACAGCGTACAAGAACGAATTCCCGTACCAGAAAGGGTAAGAGAAGAACAGTTGCAGGTAAGAAAAAAGCTCCTGGTAAGAAATAACAGGAAATTTAATTAAGGAGAAGAGACTTGGCTAAAGCAGTTAAGAAAACAAAGAAAAAAGTTCACGTTGATTCGGTTGGTGTTGCTCACGTAAAGGCTTCATTCAATAATATAATTGTTACTCTTACAGACGTTTACGGTAATACAATATCGTGGTCATCAGCCGGCAAGAACGGCTTCAAAGGCTCACGTAAGAACACCCCGTATGCTTCACAGGTAACAGCCGAAGCCGCTGCCAAAGAAGCTCATGATCTGGGATTGAGGAAAGTAGAAGTTCTTGTGAAAGGACCAGGTTCCGGAAGGGAAGCAGCTATCAGAGCGCTTGTTACTTCAGGGCTTTCAATACTTTCAATAAAGGATATTACTCCGATCCCTCATAACGGATGCAGACCACCAAAAAGAAGAAGAGTTTAATCAGGAGAAATTAGATGGCAAGATATACTGGATCAAGTTGCAAACTTTGCAGAAGGGAAAAAGAAAAATTATTTCTAAAGGGAAGCAAATGTTTATCCCCTGCCTGCCCGATTGAGAAAAGAAATTATCCTCCGGGAGAGCATGGTCTCAGTCGTAGATCCAAATATTCAGAGTATGGAGTACAGCTCAGAGAGAAGCAGAAAGTTAAAAGAATTTATGGTGTTCTCGAGACACAGTTCCGCAACCTGTTTGAAAAAGCAAACAGGCAGAAAGGCGTTACAGGTTCGAACCTGATTAAACTGCTCGAGAGAAGGCTTGATAATGTTGTTTACAGATTAGGATTCTCTCCTTCACGTAAAGCCGCAAGACAACTGGTATTGCACCGTCATTTTTTTGTCAACGGCAAATTAGTTAATATACCTTCTTACCTGCTTATGCCTGGTGATATTGTCACTGTAAAGGATGCGAGTAAGAAACTTGATATAATTCATGATTCACTCAGGAAATCTAAAGAAAACGTTTATAAATGGCTTGAAGTTGATAAAGCCGCTCTCTCCGGAAAATTCCTCCAGATCCCGGAACGTGAAGATATTCCATTGAAAGCTAACGAGCAGTTAATCATCGAATTGTATTCGAAGTAATTAATCACACAGAGGATTGAAAATGAGTTTATCTTATTTAAAAATGCCGGATGTTGTCATTTTGGAAGAGACATCGCAGGATAAAACCTACGGACGTTTTACCGTGCAGCCATTAGAGCGCGGTTATGGCGTTACCTTGGGCAATTCCTTCAGAAGGGTGCTTCTTTCATCATTGACTGGTGCGGCAATCACAGGGGTCAGGCTTGATGGAATTCTGCATGAATTCTCGACTATTCCCGGTGTTCTCGAAGATATTACTGAGATTGTCTTAAATCTCAAAAAAGTTAGATTAAAGATTCTCAATAAAAAAACTTCGAAACTTGATGTTACCTTAGTTGGTCCATGCAAATTTACTGCAGCGGACTTGCAGAGTGCATCGGCTGATATCGAAATACTGAACCCTGATATTCATATTGCAACGCTGAATGCGGATGCAAAGGTATCGATGGAAGTGCGTTACGGATCAGGAAAAGGTTATGTTCCTTCATTCGAGCAGCAGTTTACAGACCAGAATATCGGTTTGATCCCGATTGACGCTATCTTCACTCCGATAGTTAACGTTAAATATGATATCAGTAATGTAAGGATTGGAGAAAAAAACGATTTTGAAAAACTGTCGTTGGAGATAAAAACCGACGGATCAATCACTCCCGAAGAAGCGCTTACAAGTTCTGCGATAATTCTCAGGGATCATGTTAATCTGTTCATTAATTTCGAAGTTGAAATTGAAGAAGAGAAACAGGAAGTAAAAAGAGACACAGAATTTGACAGGTTGAGAAGTATTCTTCTGCTTGGAGTAGATGATCTCGAGCTGAGTGTTCGAGCTCATAATTGTCTTAAAGCAGCTAACATCAAAATTCTTGGAGATCTTGTTAGAAGAGATGAGAGCGAATTGCTGCGTTTCAGAAATTTTGGCCGTAAATCTCTTGCAGAATTAATTGAGATTGTTGACACCTACGGTCTCGAATTCGGAATGGATGTAGATAAGTATATTAAAGATAAACCCGAAAATCAGTAAGTTTATACAGGTATTGAAATGAGACATAGAGTAAAGATCAATAAGTTAGGAAGAACTGCAAGCCATAGAAATGCATTGCTTAACGCGCTTGTAACAAGTTTGTTCAGGCATAAAAAGATTAAGACTACGGTTGCCAAAGCTAAAGAAGCAAGAATGTTTGCTGAGAAGCTGATAACAAAAGCTAAGGTAGATACAGTTCATAGCCGCAGAATTGTTGCCCGCTTTATCAAAGATAAAACAATAGTACAGGAATTGTTCGGCGAGATCAATACTACTATCGGCGACAGACCAGGCGGATACACACGCATCGTTAAACTGGGCAACAGGCCGGGCGACGCTGCTGAGATGGCAATTCTTGAACTTGTTGACTATAACACAGTAGTTAAAAAGGACACGAAGAAAAAACAGGCTTCCACACCAAAACCTGCAAAGGTGAAAGAAAAAACCGCTGCAACTGAAACAAAGGTTGAAGAGGTTAAGGTTGCACCTGCAGAAGAAGTGAAAGAAGATATGGTTCAGGATGCTGAAGTTATTAAACCGGAAGCTGAAGAATCGAAACCTGAAGAAAAAAAATAATATCTCTAAATATTAGTTAATAAAAAGTAACCCTCCGGGGTTACTTTTTTTTTATGGATACAATTAAACTAACAAATACCGTATTTACCAAAGGACAAATCCCTGCGTCATCCCTTCCTGAGATAGTTTTATGCGGAAGATCGAATGTAGGGAAATCTTCTTTTATTAATTCGTTTTTCGGGTTAAGAAGCCTTGCTAAAGTCAGCTCAACACCCGGAAAAACGAGATCGCTGAATTATTACCTTATCAATGACAGATATTATCTTGTTGATCTGCCGGGATTTGGTTATGCCCGCGTATCATTCAGCGAAAGGGATAAATGGCAGCAGTTGATAAAGGACTATTTTGCTTCTGTCAGGAAAGTTTCGTTCATACTGCATATTATTGATGCAAAAGCAGGGATGACGAATCTTGATGTACAGTTGCAGGAATTTGTAGCCGGATCCGGATTCCCGTATAAGTTGTTAGCTAATAAATGTGACAAATTAAATCAGAGCGAAACAGGTAAACTTTTAACTGCTTTGAAGAATTCCAATCCTAAGCTTGATCCAGCAACAGATATTTATCTCTATTCAGCAAGAACCGGTAAGGGTAAGAAACAAGTTCTTAACCTGTTCCGCGATATTCAGTTTTAGTATTTTTTTTTGTATGTTTAAAGAGGAATATAAGGCAGATATTGCCTGAATAATACCGGTAAATGAATGAGCGACTTAAAAGGAAATATAAGAAAACTAAGCATTGTTATTGGAATACCTTTCCTGTCGATTCTGATTGTGCTTACAGATGAATCTCTTTACGAAGTTATTATAGCTTCGATACTCACAATATTTGCAATTTATATGGCGCTGATCGGTGGCAATAATTCGAAAGAAATTATTTCGGATTATGCTGATGATGAACTTGTAAAACCGGAAGTGAAACCAGAAGTGAAACCAGTTGAGCCCAAAAGTCAATATACTGGAGAGGAAGATGAAGGATTTTCAATTGTAAACCCTCCTGAAAAAATTGAAATCAAAACAACAGGGTATTATTCTCATGCTGATAAAAAATTAAATTTTTCAGAAATACCTGATGATATAAAGGAAGAATTTTATTCTGTAATTAACGAAAAATTGCCGGACGTCGATGAACCCGGGGCTCAGCTATCTTTCTTAATCAATAAGCTTCTTGCCATTCTTAAGGATGCATATCTCTGTCATTCTGCGGTCTTTTTTATATACAGAAACGACAAAAAAATACTAAGTCTCAAAAACTTTGATTCGAATTCAAATGATATAGCTAAAATTGATTTTTCACTTTCAGATGATCTGGTCAGTAAAGTAATTGATTCTCAGTCACCACATTTTATCGGTGTTATCAATCAGGCAGATGAACAAAAACAGATCAGATATTATTCGAGGAATATTGGTATCAAATCGTTTATTGGTGTTCCATTATTTTTCGGTAAGTCCATTAAAGGAGTTCTGGCACTCGATTCCCGCGCCGAAGATCATTTCGGCTTTGAAACAATATTTTCACTTGGTAAAGTTGTCCGGGTTATCTCATTGCTGCTTAACATTTTCGATTCCCACATTGGTTCAGTAAAATATGAGAACCGTTTAAGGGCTCTTCTCGATTTTATTGGACCTGAAACCGAATATGAAAATGATGCGGCACTCTATTCAGCCCTTGGAAATGCAGTTACGCGGCTAATAAAATGGGATAATCATGCTCTCGTGATGTTTGATAATCAGGATAAAGCATTCAGGGTAATTCATACTATAAGTAAAGACGGAAAAGAATATATCAGGAATGGATCAGTAATCGAAATGGACCGTTCCATTGTGGGCAGAGCTATTTTAGATGGAAGTCCTGTGCGGATTGATGATCTCTCAAAGAAAACAACTGTATTATTCAGGGAGAATGAAAACATTGTTCTTCAGGGATCATTCATGGCAATTCCCCTTGTTTATGAAACGAGGAATTTCGGTGTTTTATGTTTTTCGAATAATAATCCGCAGGGCTTTTCCTCTGAAGAAGAAAATTTCATTATGCGTTGTGCAAGGATTCTCTCCTATATAGTTTATATGCAATCGACAAGGAACCTGATTAAAAGCTATATTTCCGTTGATTTGGAAACTCAGATTCTGCATAAGTTCTCTTTTGAGGAATTAGTAAGGGCAGATATAAAAAAAGCACAGCAGACCGATACACCAGCCAGTTTCTCGCTGATTCTGCTTGATGAATTTGATGAAGAAGAAAATCTTTTTGGCAGTAATAATCATGCGGAATTGATCCGGAAGCTTAAAGATAGAATTAAAGAGCTGCTGCCTGAAATGGCGACCTTCGGGAGAATTGATAAACATTTGTTTGGAATTTTCTTTTTTAATATGAAAAGCACAGACGTTCATATGTGGGCGGAAAAACTAAGAGTGCAGCAGGCATCAGATGTTTTGCCGGTTCTCACCAGCCAAAATACATTTACAATATCTGTTGGAATTGCACCGCTGACAGACGGGCAACAGTATGAGGATATCTTCAAGAATGCAATGAATGCTCTTGAGAAAGCATCGCAAAAGGGGAATACAGTACAAATATCGAATTAGGAGCTTCTTTTGAAAAATTTTCTTCTAATTGTTCTTGATGGTGTGGGCGCAGGCGAACTTCCCGATGCGGCTGATTACGGAGATACCGGCAGTAACACTCTCGCTAATATTGGTAAGGCAGTTGGCGGCTTACATTTGCCAAACCTGACAAAGGCGGGTCTTGGTAACATTACTGATATTGGGGGCATTCCTCCAGTCGCAAAACCCGGATTCTCGTTTGGTAAAATGGCGGAGATATCTCGCGGTAAGGATTCTACAACCGGTCATTGGGAAATTGGTGGTCTCGAGGTTACGTTCGATTTTCCTTATTATCCTGAAGGCTTTCCAAAAGAAATTATTAATGAGTTCAAAAGATTGACCGGTGTAGAGGGAGTTTTAGGCAATAAAGCTGCTTCGGGAACCGAGATAATAAACGAACTGGGCGAAGAACATCTCAGAACAGCCTATCCGATCGTTTACACTTCTGCTGATTCAGTTTTCCAGATAGCCGCACATGAAGAAATTATTCCTCTTCCGGAATTATTGAGGATTTGTGAGGTTTCCCGAAATGAACTGCTCAGAGGGAAACATTCAGTCGGCCGTGTTATTGCCAGACCGTTTCTCGGTACTCCGGGCAATTTTAAGAGGACTACCAACAGAAAAGACTTTTCGCTTGATCCTCCTGAAAAAACAATTCTTGATTATCTGAAAGATGCCGGTATAAATACCATTGCGATTGGAAAAGTGAATGACCTTTTTAATTATCGCGGAATAGTACAAGGAGTAAAAACGAAATCGAATGCCGAAGGAATTGAGAAGATTATATCAAATGCTCAATCTGCGGAAAATTCATTTATTTTTACCAATCTGGTTGATTTCGATGTCAATTACGGTCACAGAAACGATCCTGCCGGATTTGCCGAAGCCTTAAAGGAATTCGATGACAATCTTCCACGCATCCTTAAATCGCTTGATGAAACTGATGCATTGCTTTTAACTGCCGACCATGGCAATGATCCGACCACTAAAGGCACTGATCATTCCCGCGAGTATGTGCCGCTGCTTTTTTACCGGAAAGGGAAAAAAGGAAGGGATCTCGGAACACGCAAAACTTTCTCGGATGCAGGTCAGACTGTTGCTCATTTTTTCAGAGTCAATAATGCTTTGCGGGGAACTAGTTTTCTTAAAAAGTGACCGGGCAGATATGTTACCATTTGAGATTACTTCGCTGTATCAAGAACTATTCTTAATGTTCACCTACTGAAAAATCATAATCGGGTATCAGATTTCGTTTCTTATCCCTCATGCGTTTTATCCTGAATGAATAATTTTTTAGTGCAGATATAGCTCCATGATATTGTTCAGAGCCCCGGTTAACCTATCAGACTCAATCGGGTTTATGTCCCTGCATCCGGAAATCAAATATAAATGCCGGATATTTCGATAAGTTGGGTTATACTGATTAATGCCTTATTTTTGCAATTGTACTGAATCCGCCCGAAGTTATTAATGGCAGGAATTGAAGTTTTGTACTGCTCCATATATTTATTACGAAAAAAACAATAAAAATGGCTGACGAAAATCTTATCCACATTATCGATTACAGAATAGTCCGTGATGAAAAGGGTAATTTTGTAATACCTGATTCGCTTTATGCAGATTTAAAGTCAAAGGGTCTGAATTCCTTTACTTTGAGGATTATGGCGAATCCGGAGGAGGATATGGATTTATCCGGGATGGATGCCGATATTTACCGGGCAATTATGGAGAGGCAAAAATTACCAGGATCGGTTGTGCTTGAATTCCTTAGCGCGAAAGGGTCATTGAAGGCTGAGAGTGAATTTTATGGCAGGAAAAAGAATGCCTGAGTATCTTATTGAATCGGGGATAATCGCAGGATATCTGATCTCAGAGAGTACTATGACCATAGCGCTTGAAACAGCTATGATGGAAGGCATTTGTTTTACAACAGCGCTTGATGCCGCTGAATTGTATTATATGGCAAAAACGGAAAAACAGAAAAAAGCGGTTGATTCGGTTCTCAGAGCATTAAAAGTGCTGGGAATTAATTCCCGCTATGTACTCGGGATTGAAAGATTCAGCCAAAAAACCGATAACTGGAAAGATGCGCTTTTTTGCGAGATTGCCAGAATAAATAAATTAATTATTTTAAGCACCAGAAAAAACTACTTTGCTGAATGCGGGCTTGATGTTATTTCGCCCGAGGATTTAGGAGGCTGAATTGATACTCGCAAAAGTTATTGGGACTGTATGGTCAACCCGGAAAGATGAGAATCTTGTGGGTGCGAAATTCCTTATCACGAGGGAATTGAATCTTGATTATACTCCTAAGAAAAATTTTCTTGTCGCAGTTGATTCTGTTGGCGCCGGGGTTGGTGAAGTTGTGCTTGTGGCTCAGGGCAGTTCCGCACGACAGACCACATTTACTAAGAATAAACCTGTAGATGCGGTGATCATGGCAATTGTAGATAAACTTGATATTGCCGTTAAAGAACAACTTGAAGAATTGATCTCAACGCAATGATCCTCGGAAGAGTACTTGGTACTATTTGGGCGACAAGAAAATATGATTCTGTAAAGAATTATAAAATGCAGATCGTCCAGCCCCTGAATGGAAAACTGGAAAAGACCGGATCGCCGCTCATAGCTCTTGATACTATCGGTGCGGGTCCCGGAGAAATTGTTTTTTACATCACTTCGAGTGAAGCTGTTATCCCGCTTGAAGTTGACATGGCTCCTGTTGACGCCTCGATCGTTGGTATTGTTGATTCAGTCAACAACGAGCTCGGTTAAAAAGGAGTTCTGATTTGAAAATATTCAAGCAATTTACCAGCCGCGAAAGTCAGTCATTAGATAAATACCTGCAGGAAATCGGCAAAGTTGATCTGCTGAATTCAGACGAAGAAATAAAACTCGCCATTCAGATCAGAAAGGGTGATGACAAAGCGCTTGAGAAGCTTGTGAAGGCTAATCTCAGGTTTGTTGTGAGTGTTGCAAAGCAGTACCAGAATCAGGGCCTTTCGCTTGGTGATCTGATAAATGAGGGAAATCTTGGGCTGATCAAAGCCGCAAAAAGATTTGATGAGACGCGAGGATTCAAGTTTATTTCATATGCGGTATGGTGGATAAGGCAATCAATACTTCAGGCTTTGGCTGAGCAGTCACGCATTGTCCGGCTGCCGCTTAACCGTGTTGGCGCCCTCAATAAAATAGGGAAAGCCTACAGTAATCTGGAACAGGAATTTGAAAGAGAGCCATCGCCTCATGAACTTGCAATGGAATTGGAGATGGACATTTCTGAAATAGTTGATACCCTCAAAATTTCGGGACGACCCATTTCTATGGATGCTCCATTTACTCAGGGTGAGGAAAACAGACTTATTGATGTGCTTGTGAACGATTTGCAGCCAACGCCTGATCATGATCTGATGGCAGAATCCTTAAAAAATGAAATAAAGCGGGCTCTTTCCACCCTCAATGGACGTGAGGCGGAAGTTCTTATACTATATTTTGGATTAGGAGAGGAACACTCAATGACTCTTGAGGAGATAGGCGAAAAATTCAACCTTACCCGTGAAAGAGTCAGGCAGATAAAAGAAAAAGCAATCCGGCGGTTAAAAAATACATCCCGCAGTAAAAACCTCAGAAATTATCTTGGATGAAAAACCTCTGCGCGACCTCTGTATTGCTGATAATTATTCTTAATTTTTCCGCATGTGCTCCTGTCGCTGTCTTTTCGACATCCGGAAGCCGTTTTTCGGATTCGGAGAATAAGCAGGAAACTGAAAAGATGCAAACTCCCGACGAAAATTCGATGGATTCGTCTTCAGAGAATTCGTCTGAAGAATTTCCTCTCGAAGAAAATCCCGATGATTTTATTTCAAACTATGAAGAGATAATTTCAATAGGTGTGCCGGTCGAAAGCCAGACCCGGCTGCTGATTGAGATAACAAGGTATCTGAAAACTCCTTACCGGTATGGAGGACTTGGTCCGAATGGCTTTGATTGTTCAGGACTTATAAACAGAGTTTTTCTGGATGCATTAGAGGTTGAGCTTCCACGCACTGTTGAGGATATGTTTTATTCATCACAGATCGAAAAAGAACAATCGAACCCTGAATTCGGTGATATAGTCTTTTTTAAGTTACGTAAAAGACACCCTGATCATGCCGGAATTTATCTTGGGAACGGATTATTCGTCCATTCAAGTTCATCGCGCGGCGTTATAGTCTCACCACTTAAAAGTGACTATTACAGTCCAAAATATCTGGGCTTTCGGAAAATGAATATCCTTATGATGCAGCCGCCCGCCCTGAAGCTTGAATCAGAAACTGAAAAAAGATAAATCAAAGACAGGCTGAGCAAACTTTGCAGAACTCATTCAGAAATGCCTGTAATGTGTTTCACCTTTCATAAAAAAGCGTTTAATAAATCTGCCGGTTCCTGATCCAAAAAGAGTGATAAAAATACCAAGGAAAAAGATCATCAGAAAGCCGGTAATGCCGGTTTCTGAGAGTCCCGGGAAAAGAGCTCCTGAGACAAAAACCAAAAACAGCGCTCCGGTATAGACGAATGGTATTCTACCCCAATTTTTCCATAAAAGGAATGAACTGACAGCGGAACTGATAAAAATTGCTCCTGCCATTATCCAGAAGCTTAATGGAATTACATAATAGTTTGGATTGGAACCTAAAGGCAGTATCCACGGAACAATTATGGACACAAAAGCTAAAATGAAGGTCAGAATCCAGTATTTTGTAGTCGGTTTTTTCAAAACTCACCTTGTAATTTAGTGTTCAAATTTAAGAAAAGTTCGGGAAGTGGGGAAGTTTGTCAAGTGGAAAGTTTGTCAAGTCAGAAGTTTGTCAAGTAGAAAGTTCATAAAGTAGAAAGTTTATAAAGTAGAAAGTTTATCAAGTGGGAAGTTTGTAAAGTGGGACATTTCCGGGTCGTTGTTCGGTAAACAGCTAATTGGAATTTTTCTTTCATGATTCGTTTTGCCATGCCATAAACTAAAGTATCGAAGTGACTGTAAAATTATTAAAGTTTCTGAATCAGACCCGATATTATCATGGAAATCTCTGTGCTTAATTTCAGTAATTTTTCGTATTCGTCACGATCAATTTTCTTTAAATCATTGAGAAGATGCAGCATTGATCTTACCTCACCACAAGATCCTTTTGAAACAAATAGAAAATACTTGAACTCTTTATTACTTTTCCGCTCGTATCCTTCGGCAATATTATTCATGACCGAAACCGATGCTCTTTGAATTTGATCCTTTAGTCCGAAGTCTTTCGAATTTTCAAATATACTATATACATATATAGCAAGTTCTTTTGCTTTTTGCCAAGCTATTATTTCTTCAAATTTCTCGAATTTCACCTGAATCCCTCCGCGAAAACAATTTACACAGAACCTTGAAGTAACAATGATGATAACGAACAATATTCCAGAAGCGAAAATCGATTAAGGTTTCATTTGACTAAGATTAAAACTAATTATTAGTCCTTTACTAACACCATCACAAAACTAATAATTATTAACCTCCAAACCCACCAACTTAACAAACTTTGGACTTGATAAACTTTCAACTTGACAAACTTTCAACTTGACAAACTTTCAACTTGACAAACTTTCCACTTGATAAACTTTCAAACTTGACAAACTTTCAACTTGACAAACTTTCCACTTGACATACTTTCAACTTGACAAACTTTCCACTTGATAAACTTTCTAACTTGATAAACTTAATTTTTTTTCCCTAATTTTAAATACACAATCATTTTGGAGTCTCAATGGAATATAGGATTGAAACGGACACTATGGGCGAAATAAAGGTGCCCGCGGACAAATATTACGGTGCGCAAACCGCACGTTCACTTATGAATTTTAAAATCGGAGGCGAAACTTTTCCAAGAGAACTGATACGAGCATTAGGAGTACTTAAAAAAGCTGCCGCTCTTACTAATATGGATCTTGGAACTCTCCCTAAGGAAAAGGGTGACCTGATAGTAAAAGCAGCCGATGAAGTAATTGAGGGAAAGCTCGATCTGCATTTTCCTCTGGTAGTCTGGCAGACAGGAAGCGGTACTCAGACAAATATGAATGCTAATGAAGTTATCTCGAACCGCGCAATAGAACTTGCCGGAGGGGTAATCGGAAGCAAAAAACCAGTTCATCCGAATGACGATGTAAATAAAGCTCAATCATCGAATGATACTTTCCCGACTGCTATGCATATTGCAGCCGTTGAGGAAATTCACCGCCGTCTGATACCAATGCTGAAAAAACTTGGTGACGCGCTTAAAGTTAAAGAAACCGAGTATAAGGATATTATCAAGATCGGCCGCACACATTTAATGGATGCTGTGCCGCTAACACTTGGCCAGGAATTTGGCGGTTATGTTCAGATGATTGAAAACAGCCTTGAAAGAATTGACGCAGCATTGCCGAGATTATATGAATTGGCTCTTGGCGGGACAGCGGTCGGGACCGGGCTGAACACCCATCCTGAGTTTGCCGTAAAAGCTGCTGCATCCATTGAAAAAATAACCGGACTGCCTTTTATTACAGCGAGGAACAAGTTCGAAGCCCTTGGTACACATGATGCCCTCGTTGAATTCAGCGGGGTTCTGAAAACAATTGCCTCTTCCTTAATGAAGATTGCAAACGATATCCGCTGGCTGGGTTCAGGACCGCGCTGCGGACTCGGTGAACTCCATCTTCCCGAGAATGAACCCGGAAGTTCAATTATGCCAGGTAAAGTAAATCCAACACAATCCGAAGCAATAACAATGGTATGCTGCCAGGTAATGGGAAATGATGTTGCGGTTGGAATCGGCGGTTCTATGGGTAATTTTGAGCTCAACGTTTTCAAACCTGTTATCATTTATAATGTACTTCAGTCAATCAGGCTGATTGCAGATGCATCAGAGAGTTTCACTGATAATTGTGTGGTTGGAATTGAAGCAAATGAGCACAATATAGCAAAACACCTCAAAAATTCACTAATGCTCGTAACAGCTCTTAATCCGCATATCGGATATGATAATGCAGCAAAGGTTGCCAAAAAAGCGCATAAGGAGAATTCCACACTCGAAGAAGCTGCAATTGCTCTCGGACTTTTAACCAAAGAAGAATTTGAGGCTAAAGTGCGTCCTGAAAAAATGATCGGTCCGGGCAAATAATTTCAGAACTCTGGTTTTCATTATTTTGTTAATAAATAAAAACGGAGAAAAAAATGGAAAAACCTGAAATTGCCCAAAAAGCGCCTTTTGTTATGACAGTACAGCCCGGAAAATATTATTGGTGTGCGTGCGGAAAATCCAGCAATCAACCTTTCTGCGACGGGAGTCACAAAGGCAGTGAATTCAGACCGGTTGCTGAAGAGATAACCGAAGAAAAAAAAGTAGCATGGTGCGGATGCAAAAATACTGCAGGCAAGCCTTTCTGCGACGGAACGCACAAAAATCTTTAATTGATAAAAGCCGTTCACCCCGTGGGCGGCTTTTTTTTATTAATACTCATTTTTATGAAATAATTTACCGATTGCTCCGATGAAAGAGAAAATTCTTAATATTTACCTGTTGATAAACGATGGCATTATTGAAGGAATCCGGGCTAAAAGTTACGAAATCAGCGGTGAGGATTCTGAGAAAATAAATTATCTGTATGAGATGACAGAGAAGGACTATGCTTCAGCAGAGACATTCGATCCGCCTCTGGATAAAAAGGGAAAACTGATGTCCTACAGAAAATTTGCGAGACTTGAATATACCGGAAATCAGTACAGGCTTTTCAGGGGCTTATTTGAGAATTATGAATTGCCTGAAAACCCGATAGTCTGTTTGACTCCGGTTGTTGACGGCGTAATATCAGTAAGAAAATAAAAGCGGAGGTCTCCCGATGGAATTCAGGGATAGAGTTATTAAAAACCGGAGTTACCGGAGATTTTTCCAGGATCGTCCGGTTGAACCTGGTTTACTGAGAGATCTGATCGATCTTGCAAGGCTGACACCTTCTTCCAAAAATCTTCAGCCGTTGAAATATATTATCTCCTGCAATGAACAGATGAACAGCCGGATTTTTCCTGCACTCGGCTGGGCGCGTTATCTCGGCGGGGCAGGTACCCCGGCTGAAGGAGAAAAACCGGCTGCGTATATAGTTGTACTTGTGGATCACTCAATACTTAAAACCAACGGTTATGATGAAGGTATTGCCGCTCAGACCGTTCTATTAGGAGCTGTTCAGTATGGCATCGGGGGCTGTATAATTCATACAGTTGACCGCAAACAATTATCAGAGGAACTTAAACTGGAATCGCACCTTGAAATATCGCTTGTTCTCGCGCTTGGTTTTCCGAAGGAGGAGGTAATTCTTGAGCCGGTAATAGACGGCGACATAAAATATCACCGTAGGGGATATATTCATTATGTTCCTAAACGCTCCCTTGATGAAATTCTGATCGGAGAATACTAATTCCGAAATATTCAAATAATTTAATTAGCCGGATTCCAGAATAAAAATCATTCTGAAGTCCTCCATAACTCAGTATTTGTTAATTCATTGCCAATATAGTTTTTGAATTATTTTTACTATTTTGTATTTGAATAAAAAGAAATATTCTTCTTATTGTACTTGTAAGTAAAAACTGTAAGTAGTCAGATTTTGCGAGCACGTCAAATAAAAGGATTAATTTATGCGATTTAACAAATTGCCCCGAGGCATCAGCACTTTTTGCATTTTGTTGATAATTATCAGTTTCCGCCTCTCTGCCCAGGAGAGTGAATTGGAAAAGCTTCTAAGCCTCGATTTGGAGGAACTCGCAAATCTCAAAGTAGTTTCAGTAACAAAATCCCCTATTTATATTCGCGATGCTCCGGCTACAGTCAGGGTAATAACAGCCGCAGCAATAAAACAGAATGGTTTTTTAACACTTGATGATGCGCTTGCTCAATTACCCGGTTTCCAGTTCAGGAATATTCAGGGCTTCAACAGTTACATTTTTCAGCGCGGCATTCCAAACCAAAACAATCTGACTCTTGTTTTAGTAGATGGCATCCAGATAAATGAACTGAATTCCGGAGGGTTCTATGGCGGCGGGCAATATAACCTTGCCGATGTCGAAAGGATCGAAGTTGTATATGGACCTGCATCAGCCTTATATGGGACGAATGCTGTTTCAGGAATTATCAATATTATCACAAAATCTCCGGATAAATATCCCGGATTTTCAGGAAGCGGATACTACGGCACATTTAATAATTTTTCCGGAGATCTTTCATATTCACAATATAACCATCTGGATGAATATGGATTCAGGATTTCGGCGATGGCGAAATCCTCTGAAAAAGCTGATCTAAGAGGTATGGAGGGTGATAATAATTGGTCAGACGAGATGGAAAATTTTGAAGATGACTATTCTATTAATTTCAAGGGCATTTACAAATCGCTGAGTTTGGGCTTTCTTTATCAGAACAAGCAGTCATCACGCACAACGAATTATAAATCAGCAGGAACACTTTATTCTGACAGAAATACGCTCTGGAATATCAGTTTTATTAATGCTTATCTCAGGACAACGCATTCATTTTCAGAATTATTTAAATTATCCTCAACGCTTTACTTCAGGGATGCAACTATCCATGATAATACCATTGCATTCATTGATACTGTTCAAACAGGCTACTACCGCCCTAATCATCTCTTCGGTTTTGAAAACATTGTGGAATTCAACCCAGCCGGAAATATTGATCTTTTGGGTGGAATACTTTATGAGGATGAGTCACTTGCAGAAAATTATTCAGTCACATCAAGCACTTCTGCAACAGAAAGACCTTCAACCCCTCCGCCTCCGCAAATGCTCAGGAATTCCCTGCTTAGTATCTTCCTGCAGGCTAACTTCAGGATTACAGAACTCCTTAAGCTTTCTGCAGGGAGCAGGTTGGATTTCAGCAGTGTATATGATCAGGTACTTACCCCGAGGGCTGCTTTAATATATTCCCGGGATAATCTTCAAATGAAGGTGCTTTATTCACAAGCTTTCCGTGCGCCTAAACCCTGGGACTATAATTACGGGAACGGAAATCCTGACCTTCAGCCTGAAAAAATGAAGTCACTGGAATTTTCTGCAGCGTATGAATTCACTCACGGATGGAATACTGATGTTGCAGTTTATAAGAACACTCTTTCTGAGATTTTTATTCTTGAAAGTGCATCCGACCACTGGATTAATATGGGTGACATTAACATCTTCGGAATGGAGATCGGGTTCGAACATTTTTCGGAACACATCAAAACAGATGTTAATTATACTTATACAAATTCAGAGGACGCTGACGGAAAAAAAGTGCCGGAAATAGCAGAGCACTGTGCCAATGCAGGGATTATTTATCATCCAATTGCTGATCTGGGAATATCGTTCCGGTTTTCGTACCTCGGGAGCCGGGAAAATTATAAAATAATTACTGCTACCGGGAGCAGTGAAATTGAACCCGCATTTATTATAAACACTTTTATCCGATACGAATTATCGGATGATATTTTTGCAAGTATCGGAATAAACAATCTTTTGGATGAAAAATATTTCCACCCGTCCAACCGTCCTCCGGAAAGATACAGGCAGCCGCAGAGAACTTTTATATTAAAGGCAGGCTATGAACTATTTTAGAATTATTAACTGCCTGAAAAATATGAGATCGATAAAGCGGGTTTTTATTTTATTTTTTTACGGTTTCTTTTTTATCTCAACACTAGTAGGACAGAGCATAAGCGGCGCTAAAGCAGAAAATATTATGGCAGCTTATATCTTTAATTTTACCAAATTTCTGGAATGGTCGCAGAATTATGATGATTCTTTTTATGTATCTGTACTCGGAGATGATAAAATAATTGAACCCCTTATTCACTTAGCTAAAAAGGAAAGAGTGAACGGAAAAGTTATTGTGGTTGACAAGCTGGATGATTTATCAAAACTCTCAAAAAGCAATATATTATTTATACCTCAGTTCCATGATGACGATATAAAAACGATAATTAAAAAAGCGGCAGAAAAAAAGATTCTGACAATTGGTTCAGGAGAAAATTTAGCAAAAAGGGGAATCTGCATCAATTTTTTGCAGGATAAAGACAAGATAAAATTTGAAATAAATATAAAATCCCTCCGGGATGCCGGAATTATTCCGAATACCCGGTTATTAAAAATTGCCGAAAAAATCTATGATTGAACAGAAGAATTCTTCTCAGAAATTTAAGGTTTCGTAAATGAATTTCAGTTTTTTTGACAAGTTATCAATCAAACATAAACTGATTCTTATCATATATGTTGTGAGTGTTACGATGACTGTTCTCGGATTGATAATTGCGGGGACATTTGATTATCTGCATTATAAAAATGAGATGCAGATTGCCGCCTCAGCAAATGCAAAACTTGTCGGTGATTATTGCAGCGCTCCCTTATTATTCAAATATGCGGATGAGGCTGAAGATGCTCTAAAGCAGATTCAGAATCTTCCGGGAATTGTGAAAGCCGGTGTGTATGATAATACAGGCAGCTTATTTGTCAGATATGCTAAAAATCCCGGTGATAATTTTGACTTTCCTGAACCGGTCAGAAAATCTGCTGAATTCGAGAGGGGATATCTGAACGTTTTTGAACCTATAATAAATGGACCGGATACAATCGGAACCATTTATATACGTTTATCTGCAACAAATCTAAATCAGAAAATATTTTCCCAGGTTTTAATACTGTTAGTACTCATTATTGGTCTGAGCGCTCCTATCCTGTTTCTCGCGTCAAAATTACAAAGGCGTGTTTCTGTGCCTATACTTAAACTTGCTGAGGCAATGACTGAAATTTCGCATAGTCCCGATCTTTCCTTTAAGGCAGTTTATAAAAGCGATGATGTTATCGGAACTTTATATAAAAGATTTGTGGAAATGCTTGAGCAATTAAGGATCAGAAATGAGGAGATAAGCAACAAGTCCGGTCAATTAACCAAATTGAATGAAGAATTGGAGGTCAGGGTTCGGGAAAGGACCGCAGAACTTGAAGAAAAGAATACGGATTTAAGACGGGCACAGACTGCTCATATTGAAAGCGAACAAAGGTTAAGAGATATACTTAATCATGCTCCGATACTTACTTACATTAATGATATTGAAGGCAGATACCTTTTTGTAAATGAAGAATTTGAAAGAAGGATGGATCTGAAAGCTGAAAATATCATCGGGAAAAAAGATGATGAGATTTTTCCGGCTGATAGAGCAAGGAGAAATATCGAGCAAAACAAGAGGATAATAGCAGGCGGCAAATCGTGGATTTTCGAGAATCTTTCCCATAAAAATGACACGGACTATTATTTCGTTGATATCCTATTTCCGATAAGGGATAGTTCAGGCAATATTTATGCTACATGCGGCTGGTCTCTTGATATTACTGACAGAAAGAAGTCTGAGGAATTATTACGAATTGCAAAAGAACAGGCGGAATCTGCGAGCAAGGCTAAAAGTGTTTTCCTTTCAAGTATGTCTCATGAATTACGAACTCCTCTGAATGCAATACTTGGATTCTCACAATTACTTCTGCGATACCAGAATCTTACTCCTCAGCAGTTGAAGAATGTAGAAGTAATTAACCGAAGCGGTGAACACTTGTTAAACCTCATTAATGAAGTGCTTGAGTTATCAAAAATTGAAGCAGGTAAATCGGAAATAAAAAGGGAAGTTTTTGATCTTCTGACAATTATTGAAGATCTACGATTGATGTTTGAAAGCAAAACAGCTTCAAAAGGGCTTGAGTTTTTTGTATCAACAGCCGAGGATATACCAAATTTTATCAGAGGCGATCAGAGTAAACTAAGGCAGATACTCATCAATCTGATTGGCAACTCAATTAAATTTACCGATGCTGGTTCCATACAGTTAATAGTTGGCCCTGTCGTGCGGAAAGAAAATATCATCAGGCTATTTTTTGAAGTGGTTGATACGGGACTGGGAATTGACGGGAAAGACATCGAACGAATATTTATGTCATTCGAACAATCTGAGAGCGGGCTGAAATCTAAAGAGGGGACAGGACTCGGGCTTGCAATAAGCAGACAGTATGCAAGACTGATGGGCGGAGATATTTTTGTATCCAGTGCAATAGGAGCCGGCAGTAAATTCAGGCTTGAAATTGAAACGGAAATTGCTGCTATAAGTGAAGCGAAACATAAGATCAGTTATAAAAAAGTAAAAGGAATCAAAACAGATAAGGAATTCAGGGTAATTGTTGCTGATGACAGGGAAACAAACCGTGATCTGCTGACTTCTATGCTGGATATTGAAGGAATAACTGTTAAAGAAGTATCGAATGGACTTGAGGCTGTTGAATTGTGTGAGAATTGGGAGCCGCATCTGATATTGATGGACATGGCAATGCCGGTTATGGATGGTTTTCAGGCAACGTCAAAAATTATTAATAGTGATTTACGTAAAAAACCATTAATAATTGCAGTTACAGCGAGCGTTCTTGAAGAGGAGACTCAGAAAGTACTTGAGTCCGGCGCTGTTGATGTTATCCGAAAACCCTTCAGGGAAGATGAATTGTTTGGAGCAATGGCGCATTACTGTGATCTTGAATATGTATTTGAAGAAGAATTCGACATCTCTGCTCCCGAGTCAATAAAAACGGCTGAGGTTCCGCTGCCGCAGAATTCGCAAAAGATTCCTGACGATCTGCTTAATGCTTTAAAGAAGACTGCCATGGAAGGATATGGAAAAAAATCTCTTCTGCTTATTGATGATATTCAGATGTATGACAGGAAACTGGCTGAAAAACTTAAGGAAGCAGCGTTAAACTATGATTTTAAGAAAGTTGTGGACTTGATCAGTTCCGGAGTGGAAAATGGATAAAATATTATGCGATTGCAGCATTATGGTTGTTGACGACACCACTGCAAATCTTGATCTCCTGGATGATATTCTATCAAAAAAATATGAAAAAATAAGGCTTTTTACTGACGGTAATTTTGCCTTTAAATCTGCATTGAGTGATCCTCCGGATATTATACTTCTCGATGTTATGATGCCGCAGATTGATGGTTATGAACTTGGTTTGAAAATTAAGGCGAATCGGGTGTTGAGCGATATACCTATTATTTTTATCAGCGCAAAATCCGAAACATTGGATAAGGTAAAAGCTTTTCAATCGGGCGGAGTCGATTATATCACCAAGCCTTTTCATATTCCTGAAGTAATGGCCAGGGTCGAAACTCACCTCCGGCTTGGAAAGTACAGGGCTGAACTGGAAGAAAAAAACAATAAACTTAAAGAAACGCTAAAATCCTTGAAAGAGGCGCAGTCGCAACTGATCCAGGCGAAGACACTCAGTTCTCTCGGCACTCTGACCGCAGGAATTGCCCATGAAATAAATAATCCCGTAAATGCAATTAATTCAAGCGGTATTGCACTTGGAAAAATTATCCGGAAATTTCTGGCTCTTATCGAAATTTATGATAAACTGAGAACTGAAAATACAGATAGTATTTTGGAAGAAGCCGCAATTTTTAAGGAGGAGATCAGTTACTCTGAGATCACCGAAGGTGTTGAGCAGCTTCTCAGGAATATTGATGTGGCTTCGAACCGTACTATTGAAATAGTGCGGAGTTTGAAGACATTTACCCATATGGGGCGCAATGAGAAAGAAGCTATTGATATTCATGAAAATATCGAATCTACTTTGATCCTACTGAATCAGCGGATCAAAGACAGAATTCGTGTTACAAAGCATTTTGGAAATATTCCAAAGGTTAAATGTTTTCCGGGTAAGATAAATCAGGTTTTTGTAAACATTTTGGCTAATGCTGTTGATGCGCTTGAAAACAAAATTAACATCGGTGAGCCTGCGGAAATAGAGATAAAAACTTCACTGGCTGCAGACCAGGAAAAGCCCTCTGTAAATATTGAATTTTCAGATTCCGGAGCCGGCGTTCCTGAGGATATAAAAGAGAAAATCTTTGATCCGTTTTTTACTACAAAAGACGTCGGACAGGGAACAGGACTGGGGCTTTCGATTTCGTATGGCATTATAAAAAGTCACGGTGGCAATATCAGTATCGGGACAAATCGGGTTGGCGGGGCTGTTTTCATTCTGAACCTTCCAATTGAATAAAGAGGAAAATTTTGATGGAAAATTTTGATGAACTTTTACTCAAAAAAACTAAACCGGTTAAACCGGATTTACTGTATATTGACGATGACTACGAGAACCTGAGCAGTTTCAAATTTCAGTTTATGGATTATTATAATATAACGATTGCGAAAAGTGCTGAGCAGGGATACGCCGAACTTATTAAAAAAACCTTCCCAATAATTATCGCTGATCAAAGAATGCCGGGAATGACCGGCACACAATTTTTTGAAAAAATTCTGCCGGAATTTCCCAAAACAAAAAGAATGATATTAACCGGGTACAGCGATTTTCAATCCATTATAGATGCAATAAATAAAGGGCAGATATATTATTATCTTCAGAAGCCGTGGAATGAGAAAGAAGTTATTCTCGTAATTAAAAACGCCCTTGAATCGCTTGAATTCGAAAGAAAAAATGATGAACTGATACACCTGCTTACTCATACAAATGAAAAACTTGAAAAAAGCAAAAAAGAACTTCAATGGAGAATTGAAGAGACCCTGAGCGCCGAAGAAAGATACAGGGATCTTTTTGATAACAATCCCATTGCAGTAATAGAGATGGACTTTTCCGAGATAATACCCTTTGTATTAAAATTGAAGGCTGAGAAGCCGGATTCAATTGAAAAATATTTTGATGAAAATCCGGAATACTTAAACGAGTTTGCGGGGAAAGTGCATCTTGTTGATTTTAACAGGGCAGCGCTCTCATTCTGGGGTATAGAACGTAAGAGTGAACTAAGGAAAAGGCTTCCCGCATTGCTGAGGTCCGGCTCGCGCGACACATTCCTAAAAGTGATCACCGGGATTTTCTACGGGGAACGCATAATAGAATTTGAAACTGAAATAAAGAATTTTAAGGGTGAGAAGCTTGTCGCATATATTACCTTTTCAGTTTCACCCGGATTTTCAGAAGATTATTCCAGAACCCTGTTTTCACTCACAGATATCACACGCAGAAAAGCCGCTGAAATGGCGCTTAGCGAAAGCGAAAGAAAATTCAGAACGACCTTTGAACAGGCTCCTGTTGCCATGCATCTTTCCGATATAGGCGGATCGCTGATAATGGTAAACAAATCAATGGCTGATATCGTTGAATACTCTCAGGAGGAACTAATTGGAAGGACTCTTTCAGAATTTACGCATCCTGAAGATTGTGAACTGAGTTTAAAAAACCAGAAAAGCCTCTTTTTACACGAAATTCCGCAAATAAGATTCGAAAAAAGGTATATATGCAAATCCGGGAAAATTATATGGGTCGATATCCATTCGGTTCTTATCCAGGATATAAACGATAAGCCGATGTTTGCCGTCACCCATGCCATTGATATAACAGAGCGAAAGCGGATAATGGAGGACCTCATTCTTGCGAAAGAAAGAGCGGAGCAGGCTGATAAATTAAAATCTGAGTTTCTCGCCCAGGTATCGCATGAAATCAGGACCCCGATGAATTCGATGTTAGGTTTTACGAGTTACCTGAGAGATAACAGAATAGAAAGAACAAGAGAGGATATTGATGAGTTTATTGAAGTAGTTCATTCGAGCGGTAAACGACTTATCAGAACCGTTGAGTTACTTCTCAATACCGCTCAGCTTGAAGTCGGGCTTTATGAACCCACTTTCAGGGAACTCGATCTCGAAGAAATATTGGAAAAACTGCTTCGGGAATTCACTCCTGCAATTGAATTAAAAGGACTTGTTTTTAAGTATTCTTCTGAAATAAAAGGTATTAAGGTTTATGCTGATGAATATAGCGTTGATCAGATATTTTCAAATGTTTTCGACAATGCCATTAAATACACATCATCAGGCTCAATAACTCTTGATCTCAGATTAGACAAAAGCAATGGCAATATAATTGCTGAGTTGGCTGATACCGGAATCGGGATGTCCGAGGAATTTTTATCTAATCTCTTCAGACCATTTACACAGGAAGAAAGAGGTTATTCAAGGAGTTTTGACGGAAATGGACTTGGATTATGCCTTGTAAAAAATTATTGCGATATTAACAATATTACAATCGGGGTAATTTCAAGGAAAAATGAAGGGACGAGCATCACTTTAGCTTTTCGCAAAAAATAAATTGACATTTTTGAGATAGTTAGCCAATGCTTTTACTGGTTCGTCGCCCCCATTCTTTAATCTCATTGAATTTTCCGGTTGCAGCTATTTAAAGATCCTGCTGAAAAATAATTTCATATCTTCCCAGCTTCTTTCATCTGCTGAAGCATTGTAAGCAGCTCCTCTCGAAGGATCGTTCCCGGCTCCCGGGTTTGTGAAGCTGTGAACAGCATTTCCGTATGATATCATTATCCAGTCAATTTTTTCACGGTTCATTTCCTCAGTGAAGGCATTCACTTCCTCTGCGGGTACAAAAGGATCGGCTGCGCCGTGGCAGACGAGAACTTTAGTTTTTATATTCCCGGCATCTTCTGTTTTGGGATTATCAAGATTTCCATGAAAACTTACAACTCCCGAAATCTCAGCTCCGCTTCTCGCTAATTCAAGCACTGTCGTTCCGCCGAAACAATAACCTATTGCCGCAATTTTCGCCTGATCCACCTGGGAAAATTCTTTCATTTTATTGAGTCCTGCAATTACTCTGCTGCGCAGGAGCTGCCGGTCCGACTTATACTTTCCTGCCTGCGCCGCCGATTCCTGCATGGTTTTTGGTCTTATCCCTTTGCCATAAATATCGGCAGCGAAAGCAAAGTATCCTTCTTCAGCAAGTTTTTCCGCTCTTGCGAGTGAGTGCTCATTCAGTCCGTTCCATTCATGCACAATGAGAATACCCGGAACTTTCCCGCTTTTAGAATCGTCCCATGCAATAAATCCTTCGAGTACTGTTTCCCCATCTGAATATTCAACATAAGCAGTTCTGATTTCAGCATGTGTTATAATTGCAGCAAACAATATCAAACCAAACAAAAAACGCATAAAGATTTCTCCTTTTCCTTTAAATAACAATCTCTTTTACGCAAACGTTTCATATCTTTTGATAGATTTATTATTATAAATGCCTTATTTTAACTAAATTAAAAAAAAATCTTTAACAGGGAACAACTTCGTAACCTTAATAGTCATAAATAAAAATTGGGGATTGCAAATGAAGTCACGTTTGAGAATACTTGTTGCACTGCTGATGATATATACAATCGGATGTTCGACTTTTAAGGAGCTCGAACCCGATCCGGAGATTTTAGCCGGAGAGAGAGGATATCTCGATATCAAAGACGACAAGGAAAATTTTGAACTCGAAAAAGGAGAAAAATACTTTATTCAGTTTCCTCCTCCGCCAAAGAACAATTTTTACCTTGTTCTTGAGAGTCAGACGACAGCTCCCCTCGGCTATTATTTTACCAATGTTTTTGATGATGGTGAAGGTGCAAAAATTGAAATGACCGATGAGGGTAAAGGGACAGGAAAAAGTGTATATGAGATAACTACTAATTCTATGCATTATTTCTGGGTTATTGACCGCGTCGGATTCGATATGCAGCTTAATGCCAAATATCGTTACGTTCCGGCATGGCGGTATAAATTCGAGAACAAACACGCAGACTACAAAAACATACTCGAAACAAACCGCGTTGAAAGAAATACTTATGAATCGATAGATGAAAATTTCAACCTGCGCTCACTTAATTTTGACAGAGAGATTGATATTGTTGATACACGGCTGAGCACTATCAAAAAAATGCAGGGCGACCTCAACTCCTTATCTTCTCTTTTCCCTCCTGGAGTTGCCAACTCTAATGATGAAGCATTTATCAACTGGACGAATCTGAGGAATGCCACTACTGATGAGATTGCTTTTCAGAGCAAATATCTTGCAGTGCTAAAATTCTTTTATACTGAAAACAGAACTATTGGGAATACAGAATTATTTATAAGCGAAACCGGAACATTTCTTAATTTTTTCAACAGCAGTTCCGATCTGCCTCCGAGAGTGATTGAACGAGCAAAGAAAGAAATTGGCGAAAGACTCGATAATGCAGTCGGCTATTACAATAAGATTCTGAACGCAAAAAATGACGTTGATGAAATAAAATTTTCACCTCCGCTCAGTGATGTGCGTGAACTTTTTATTGAAACACGGGGAAGCGCACCGGAAGATTTTAATACATTGATGAGTTATGTTGCCACCCTCAACAAAGAAGCGGCACAGCTCGAGAGGATAAAGGAAGGTTTGGATGAGATTGATTATAAGTTCAGAAGGGAAAATTCCTGGCCGAACAATAATTTCTATCCCGACGTTTTAAGCAGAATTGAAACTTTGATGCCGCTTGTGCCAAGAGGTGAAGTTGCTAATTATAGAACATACAGGAATTATAACTGTACGCAATTAATGGAGCGCACAGCAGCCACGAAAAAGAATCAGTTGAGAGAGATGCAGTTAGGATACGATCAGGCGAAGCTTCTTGTGGTTGAAATTAATAATTACCGTGCACGCTCGGTTTATAAAGAAATTATTAAACTGCTCAACCAGAACCGGAACCTGACTTTTTTACGCAGGCAGTATCCTGATCTTGATGATTTGTCACTCGAATTTCAGAGAAGAACAATTCAAAATCTGACAATTGGTAAAGCATATCCGGCGGCAGAGCAAAACCTCATCAATCTTTTTAAGGATGAAGATTATCTCGATTACGCAGGTATCAGACAGAAAAAATCGAATATCGTTCTGCAGCTTGAGAATGAGCTTTTTGAAAGCATCAAAATCGGATCGAAAGAAAGGGTTGATAAATTTGTACTTGAAAACGAGACGACATTTACAAACGTAAAATCAATGTACAAGGATTCTGTATTTCTTCCGGCGTATGATATTACCTTCTCTTCGCTTGGGAATAACACTTTGCAGAAAAAGCGTCAGGATATAAACGGTTACCTTGCCAATATGAAGCATTTTGATTTTCCGGAGGCGGCAATAAAATCGCTTTATGCCAATTTCACCCGTAATATTTCGCAACAGGGTGTTGAAAAGTGCCGCGCCATTGTTGATCACGGAACGTTTTATAAGGGCAAGGATATTAAGGTGAGAAATATTATCGCTGAATGCGATATAAATTCACCGAAATGGATAACCCGGCCTAAGGAATACCGCAGACTTTTTGCTCTTCCGGCGACATCGAACCGTAATGGAAACAATGAATACGTCTTTAAGACGCTGCTTCAGATTCCTTCTGAAGCTCAGTTCCCGGTGTTCGATATCAATATCAAGCTGCCTGAAGAAGTTGCTAAAAATGCCTCGAACAGGCAATGGTATTCGATAATCAAATTGAATAGCCGGGAAATCAAGAATGAGGGTAGAATTAAAATAACCGCTCCAACGAGCGAGAATGACTACGAATTCCAGGTTACTCCTGTCTCAATGGATAAGGACGGAAAAAATATCCTTGAAGTGCGGTTCAATTATCCTGCTTTCAAAGTTTTTGAGATAAGCGTAATGGCTCAGAAACCGATAATCAAGAAAAATTAACGTTTACAGGGAATCAGATGAATAAAAGACAAATTTATATTGCCGGCTCTGTTGCGGGCGTTATTGTTATCGTACTATTGTACATACTCCTCTCCGGGAGAGATCTTAGGGGAATAGCGGCTTTTCCTTATATCAGCCACCAGAAACCTGTAGTGGATCCTCACCTTCCTGCATCGGTTTCAATCGCTGATAAAATTGACGAAGTGTTATTTGACGGTCTTTTTAATATTTCCGCAAATAAAAGCGGTATTATTTACGAGGACGGTCTTGCTTCCTTCAACGGAATTTCAGGCGACAATGTGGTTTCGATTACGCTGAAAAAGAATAAAAAATGGCATGATAGTTACAAAGTATGGCTTGATGATGATGAGTACCGTATTTCGGACAGCACCGCGCACTATTTTTCGGCTGCTGATGTGCGTTACACACTGAACAGAATACTTAGACTTGGCAGTCTTTCGCCTGATTATATACTTGTAACACAGGCTATGCCCGATGTCGATTTTTCAGGACCGGAGGCGGATGGGACAATTTATTTCAGATTCAAGGGTGATAGAATCTGGACTGAACCTGATATTAAGGAAGTCCTTTCATTTAAAGTAATTCCTGAAAAAGCCGGATTTAATGATTTTGAATTCCTTAACGGAACCGGTGAATTTGTGAATCTTCCCCTGAACGAAGAAGGCGTTGCCGGTTTCAGGGCAATTCCCGGAGGGCTGGCTTCAATACCGAGTCTGCTGTTAAATCCTTTTATCGATAACTCCACTTTTACAACCGAGTTAAAGAATAATAATATAAACGTTTTGCTTGAGACTCCTTTTGGCAGCGTTTCACCTGTACTCGACGAAAAGGAATTTTTCTATAAATCAAATTCGAGCACAACATTTTTTGCAATCCTGCTTAATACTCAGAAGTTTGACCGCCAGCAGCGGAGAGAGATCAAAAACCTTATTGATAACAGGAATGTTATTGACCGCTTCTTCCGGGTAGGCACTCAGCAGCAAAGGGGAATTGTTGATTATCAGGGCAAAAGGAACAATTATCCCGATTACCTTAACAATAGCGTTTTCCCTTCGAACTCGTATTATGTTGATGAGGATATTGTTGTTCCTGTGGTTGATAGATCGAGACCAAATCTTTCAATATTACCGGATACAATAAGGATAAAAACTTCCGTTGGAATAGGATACAAAGAGGAATTGGAGGATATTGCAGGAATTCTTAACGATCCCAAATTATTCAATGGCAAAGTTAAAGTTACCGTAGTTGGAAATAATGATATAAAGAACGGAAATTATGATGCGCTGCTACTCCCTTTCACGGGCTACCGCAGCAATTTTCTGTTCGATCTCTACGATATTTTCCTGAGAGAGCCTGATCTTGATATTTACAAGATCAATCTTATTACGATGCCTTCAGAGAACGGGGGAACGGCTATAAATCCCGCAAGCTGGAACGGCAGAAATAATTATTTCAGGATTGACGCATTCCAGAACAGCCAGGATAGTGAAGATCTCAATCTGCTGCTTCAGTATATTTATGGTTTTATGTCAACTCATGAGATCGGCGACAAGCAGGAATATGCCTACAGGATTGATCAGCTTGAAAACGACCTTTCATTGGGTGTCTGGATGTTCTCACTGCCTTCACTATCATATTTCAGCGCACAGTTCGACAGCTCAAGCATCGATCTGTTCGGAGTAGCATCACAGTTATCGACGATTGAAAAGTGGAAAGAACGTCCGGAGCAATAAAAAAGAACATTTATAACCGGAGCCTAATAAAGGCAGTATCACTCTTTGTATTAAATCTGTTGCTTTTTTCAGGTCTTGCTGCTCAGACCACTGATTATCTTCTGCTCGCATATCCTGCGGAGGCTGTCATATATGATGGTTTTCAGAAAAAACTTAGCGGAGCGAAAAAAGAAAGTTTTGCCGGGGGTACGCCTTTCAGGATATTACGTAAAGACGGTTATTTTAACGACGGTTTTACCCGGTATATCTACGTTGAATACGGAGGGAACAATTATTACATCCAGAAGGATGAAAAGGGCAGAATAATAAACTCACAGGCTTGCCTGCCGGAGTTTTTAAGCGGTATTTCAATATCCCGGAAATTAACCATTACCGATAAAGAAAAAATCACGCTTAATCCGTGGCCCGAGGGTCAGCGGAAAGTGCTTGAGAGCGGTAAAGAAATTAAGGTAATTTTCAGGTATATGAATAAATACTATATCCAGGAAATTTCAGAGAAGAATGGTCTCGGATGGGCGCAGTTATCATCAAAATTCCTGAAAAAATCAGCAGAAACCGGCAGCGGAATTTTAAGATCGCCTCAGATAAAGGATGATCTGAAGAATATAGTAAATGAGCAGAATAAACTTTTCGGCAATTTTAAGCAGCTTTTGGATTCGCTTTCCGGAGAAGAGAAAGAAATACCTGTTTACAGGCTCCGGTTTGAAGATTACAGAATAACTATTTTTTCGGGGAACCAGGAATTGGAGAAGAAATTCCGTTCAGGGTTTTCTATTCTCGAGAACAAAATAAAAACAAAATTGGCGGGCACCGGGCTAAAAGTGGAAACTATCAAGGGTCAGATCGTTATTACGGAATAATATGAAAGAAAAACTGTTAAATCATTTATACAGCATTTTTTTTGTATTTATACCGGTGGCTGCATTCATATTTTATTATTCAGGTTCATACCGGAATTTTGAAGAAAGTCTGCCCGCCGAGCTGGAACCCTTTCTATCTGCAGAATTTTTTAATCCGGATGATCCTTCACACCGGCAGCTTCTTGCAGAGTTTATCAATTATTACTATTCCGATAAACAACAATGGGGCGAAAGAGTAGTTTCAAAACTCGAATCTTTCAGACAGGAAGAATTCTTAAAAAACCGTGACGCCGCAAAATTTGTCCGGGGAAAACTTACCACTGCAATGGTTTCACAGATTTTCGGACTATTTTCAAAGTTTTTATTCATTTTTTTCGTTGTAATGATTTTGTTATTGTATTTCTCAATAAACGGGGGACTGCTCAAATTTATTCTGGCTCAGAGAGCGAAGCCTGAACTGGTTACATTCAAAAAATCAATCTCAATCATTTACGGACAATTAAAACAAAATAAATATCTGACTGCCGAGCAGGGGCGGCTTCTTTTTTCAGCGGTAAAATCATTTGGGCGCGTTCTGCTTTATGTTCTGTTATTTTCGCCTGCCTATGTTATAGCCTACTCATTTAAGAATGATTTCAGCAATAATTCCACAATGATGATGATACTGCTTGGATTTCTTACAAACGGGCTGCTGATCAACTATGTAAATAAGTTTTATGGTTTCCTGATGGCAGAGAACAGAAAAAATTATGTTCTGCTGCTGAGAGTTAAAAACCTCAACTGTGAATATAATTTTGACTTTACCGAATTCCGGACTATAAAATACTTGTTCTCTTTCAACAAGAAATTTTCAGATCATATCCTTGGCGCGATATACAAAAATGCGCTGTTCCAGTATTTTCATTCAATAAAAGAACTTGCGGCATTTACGGTTTCAGGACTGATAATAATTGAGATGGCGCTTAATATTCAGGGACACCTGAGCTATGAGATGCTGAAATATGTGCTGAACAGAAATTATGACACTGTTTTTTTTATTGTAATGCTGATTTTTATTCTTATCAAACTGATCGAAATTTCGGTGGATTATTATTACGAAAGGCTTTATGCGCGGTATTCAAATAACAAATAAATTATCTGCGCTTTTGAAGGATTCAATGTCCTATATCCGCAGGAATCGGGACATATTCTGGGCATTTATCTGGTCTGCCGGCTTTATGACTTTACTCCTCTGGAATTTTCTTTTTCTCAATTCATCTGCTTTTTCACTTGTTTATAAAGCCTTCGGGAATTCATTGTTTTCGGCTTTTGCCGTGATAACATTTTCAACATTGCTCGGTTTCGGATTTACTTATCTCTCCTATTTTTCACGTGTATCCGGAAACAAATATCTGGGTCTTGGAACGCAGTTTTTTATCAATCTTATAAAATCGATACCGCAGATATTAGGAATACTTGCAGGATACATTTACGCGAATTATCTTATTATCAGGGACATGACTCCCGGATCGCTGCCTGTTCTGGTGCTTCTTAGTTTTTCGATAAGCCTTTTTGTCTTTCCTGAAATCTACGATCTGATGCAGGAAAGAATCAAATATTTTGAAAGAAAAGATTTTGTGAATGCAATGCTGTGCTGCGGCATAAACCGTTACAGGATAATTTTTTTGGATGTGCTGCTTGTTAACAGCCGTTTTCATCTTTTTCATAAAATAATCTCGATATTCGGTATAACTATTTTCCTTCAGTGCAGTGTTGATTTTATTATATCAGTAGGCTTATCAACTGATATAAGTGCGGCGAACCTGCCTGTAACACTTGGAAGCCTGTTGGCTAAAATGGACAGCAAACAGGATGTTCTTGCAGTAAGCAATATCTGGACAGACCCGTTTTATATTTTTGAATTATTTTTTGTGCATCTGCAGGGGATAAGTATCGCATTCCTGATCGTTTTTACACTTTTTTCTATCTATAAAATCTCAAACGGTTTTTTCAGCCGGAAGGATTTATTCTGAAATAATTATGAAGCAGTTTACGTTTTCACTCAATATTAATAAAGATGGGAAAGAACTTCTAAGTCTCAGCGATTTCCGCTTCCCTCAGAATAAGATCAGTTTTCTTTTCGGGGAATCGGGGATAGGGAAAACTGTTGCCTCAAAAGCGATTTATGGATTACTCAATCCCGATGAATTCAGAGGGCAGATAAACGGGAAAGATTACGCAGCATACACGAGGGGTAAATTCAGCCGGGCTCTCAGAGCCGGAGGATTTTTTGTTTTTCAGGAACCTTCAACCAGTTTTAATGCGCTTGAAAAACTGACTGACCAGTTAAGGGAAGGCGATATCTCGTTCAAAGAGGGCGAAAAAAAGATTCTCAGTAGTTTATGGGGCGGGGAATTACCGGAGGATTTTGGATCGGTAATTGATATATTTCCTGAACCCTTCAGGCCAAGCGGCGGTGAAAAACAGCGTCTGCTTCTGGCAATGGCATTCAAAAAACTTGTTTTGGCTCTGAACACAGAATCAGAGGAACCCTCAATTTTTATCTTTGATGAACCGACCGGAAATCTCGATAACAGGTTCAGGAATCATTTTCTTGACCTGCTTCTGAAACGATTCCGGGAAAAACCATTTACCGCGCTTTTTATCACCCACGATTATTCTATTGTCAAATTTCTTTCAGATAATCATTCTGAACACAAAACTGATATCCGGTACTATGAGTTCAGAAAAGTTAACGGGGCGCTGAAGCAGGAGGAATTCGATACCGGTCTGCTTTCGGGCTGGCTCGCAAATCTTAAAAAAATCGGACCGCAGGATTCATCAGGCACGGTGCTTGAACTTGAGCCCTTCGTCAGGGTTTTTGACAGAAGTCTTGTTATTTCCGATAGAAACGGAAAAGCCCGGCCTATGACAGTGCGCCGCGGCTCGATAGTTTACCTTAAAGCCCCGAGCGGAATGGGAAAAACAACTATTTCGAAGATTATTACCGGCTTGCAGAAAGCGGCTTATTTTCAGTATAAGACCGGGAATCATCTTGTGGATGACTCAACACCGCAATCTTATTTCGAAAAGCATTTATGGGGAAAAGTTATTTCAATGACCTTTCAGCACGCCGATGAGGCTTTGAATCCATACGCAAAAGTCCGGAATATGCTTGATGGTTTACCCGAAAGCGCGGGTCTTGTTTCCAAAGGAGTTGAGAATGTATTAAAACTGCTTTTTGAGGAAGAGATAGACTCGAAATTTCTCAATAAAAGGATTTTTGAGCTTAGCGGGGGACAGAAACAGAAAATAAATCTGCTGAGGGCAATGGCTTTACGGACGGAGATATTAATACTTGATGAACCTGTTGCCGGAATGGATCTGATAAGTATTAAAAAAGTAATAAATCTGATGTTGTTATTACGTTCGAAGGGCAGTTCAATAATTCTTATCTCGCATAATGAGGATATTTTTGACAGAATCATCCCCGAGGAAAATATCTATTATATCACTGAAACAAAAGGGTGATAACGCCTGGGGACTGAAACCGTAAAAGTTAACCTGGGTGAAAGTACTCTGCCTTGATGTGTGATGCCAATTATGAGTATTTCAATATTTTATTCTTGTTCAATCCCCAATATCAAAAGGGGGACCGGTGGATTGTTTCTTCCGTGTCTCAACACATTATAAACCTCGCCTTCATAATATGCGATTCCACTACTCATTCGCGATTGCATTTTTTTTGTAGGCAAAACTTCTATTCCAAGGTTAATCACACCACCCGAATAAAATAGCAGATGTTTTACGAATAAGTCAAATGCAACAAACGCATACTTACCAAACTGGACTTCAACAGCTATTTGATCTTTTACGAAGTCAGTTTGTTTATATGAGGAAATTGGTTCTTTTGTCCCTTGTGATATCAAAAACTCTTTCTGCTTGTCATACGGCAACATAACTAACTCAGGTAAAATCTTTTGATCAGTTGTTATGTAATATTTATAACGGCTTTCATTCCAGCCAAGTTGGTTAAATTTTTTATTAAATATCTTATTCAATTCAATCGGACTATAAAGCATTTTCCCCGTCATCGTTTTTTCTTTGCTGATTTTAGTTATAAACTTTGAGGCATCGATGCTTTGGATCGTGTCCACAATTTCTTTGTAAAGTTTTTTATGATGAACTATGAGATATTCCTCTCCGTTCAAATGAGAATATTTTGTGCTATTTTCATTTCGAATGATTGTGTTTGTTATAAGTACCGTTCAGATTTTCAAATTCTAGTTGTAGCCATTCTTTTGGAATTTGGGATACTTTATCATTTGCAGAGGGTTTATGAATCGGTTTATTAATTGGCCGGATATTCAATTTCCCTTCTTGAAGGTCCAATACTCTTTGGTTAGCAATTTTACAATATTCTTTTTCTTTTTCTATTCCCAATACATTTCGATTGTTTTTAATTGCTGCGATTACCGTGGAACCAACTCCAGCAAAAGGATCAAGAATCCAACTATTATTATCTGTTAAAGCAAGAACACACCGTTCAACCAATTCGATGGGAAATTGACAAGGATGCTCTGTTTTTTCAGGATGATTGGATTTGACGTTTGGGATATTCCATAAAGCCGTTTCCCAGTCATTGGCAATAATCTCCCAAATATCACTTGGGTTTTTGCCCAAGGGGTTACCTGATGGTAATCCCTTTTTTTCTCCTTTAAAGTGTAGTTTCCCAGGGTATTTGGCGGGGATTCTAACGTTATCAAGATTAAATATATATTCATCTGTTTTGCTGAACCACAAAATTGTTTCGTATCTTCCGCTAAATCTGTTTGAAGCGTGGAGTCCATGCCCAAAGTGCCATATAATCCTATTACGAAGTTTTAATCCGAATTTCTTGAAAATCTGATAATAATAAATATCTAATGGAAAAACTTCACCTTTGTCGACGTAATTTCCAACTTGCCAACAAAGATTTCCTTTGTTCGATAGTACCCTGACAAGTTCGTTTATTATTTCTTCCTGAGTATCTAAGTATTTTTCTATACTCGTTTTTATTTCATACGATTTACCAACATTGTATGGAGGAGAAGTTATAATAAGGTCAAATCTTCCATCTTCTATTTTTTTTAGAACAGAAAGACTATCCCCATTAACAATCTGATAAGAGATTTCAGGGTTAATAAAATCGAATAATGGTTCTTTAACTTTCATCTTATTTTTTTCTTTTAGTAAATTTATTAATTCTCAACCACTTTTCCTGCCTATAATTTTATTGAAAATATCAACGATGGTCCACTCAAAATTGCAGAAGAGATGCAGATTTAATAATGCAACGAATTTATAAACTGTTTCTGTATTCACTCCTCACAAGTTGCTGATAATTTGAACGCGCTCATTAACTCCGTTTATTTCCGATAGAGCAACTACGCTTAGCTTTTTAGAATTCTCTCATAGCCGGTATAAGGTCTCAATTCCATCACATCAAATTTTATCATTCCCGATTTAACTAACGGCAGGGAATCGAGCAGTATTTTTGCTGTTCTAATATCGGTTGTTTCCAAAATGAGAACTGCTGTTTTATTTTCTGTAAAGTAAATTTCTCTTAAAGAGTCTGAGAGATATAATTCAAAAATCCTGGACGCTTCATCTTTTAACAGATTTTCGAATACATCCCAATTAACGCTCTCAATTTCTTTTTCTATTGCAAGTATTTTCATATCATTCCATAATTATTTCACCTGTTAAATACAATCGGGCTTTCCCGCCAATTGAACATCTTTCATTCTTATATTCGCAGAAAAGCTGTCCGCCGCGTTTTGATAATTGTCGGGCTATTAGTTTGTTCTTATCCAATTTTTTCGACCAGTAAGGCAATAATGTAGTATGAGCAGAACCAGTGACCGGGTCTTCATTTATGCCGGATTGCGGGGCGAAAAATCGTGACACAAAATCAACAGTGTTTCCACGGGCTGTAACTATTAATCCACGCGCTTTTAATACAGATATTTTTGTAAAATCAGGCTGAAGATTTATTAAGGACTCTTCAGAATCAATCACCGCCAGATAATCTGTCCTTCCTTTGTACAACTTAGCAAGTTTAATTCCTAAACTATCCTCAACCGTAATCTTTTCACCTTCTTTGGCTAATTCCGAAACATCCGTCGGGAAGTCCAGAAACAGCATACCCTCATTTTTCGAAACGGATAATAATCCGCTTTTCGCTGAATGAAACCGAATTATTGAATCCGGATAATGAAGAACATCAAACAGCACAAAAGCAGATGCAAGGGTTGCATGTCCGCACAAATCCACCTCTGTTGTCGGGGTAAACCACCTGATTTCATAATCTTTCCCGTCCGGAACAATAAACGCAGTTTCAGCAAGATTGTTCTCAGCGGCAATTGACTGCATCAGATCATCATTGATCCATTTTTCGGGTAAACAAACAGCGGCAGGGTTGCCTGAGAATAGCTTATCTGTAAAAGCATCGACCTGGTACATTTTTATCTTTTCCATAACTTTCCATTTTCCCGGTTTTAATTGCGGTTTCGATTGCACTTATTAGAAACAGGAATTGCAGAACAGTTTCTTCAGCTCAGGATAAGAACCCGAACAAATGAAGCCGGCAAATCCATACATTTTGAATATTGAAGAAAATTGTTCGTACACTAATCAGTAAGAGCCGGAAAATAGCATAATATTTACGGGAAATCAAGAATAGACCCGGGTTTAAAAAATGAATAAGATATTTCACATTATCAAAATAAGAATATGCAGACAAGCAGAATGATGTTAAAGATATTACCGGAATGATTAAATAAATATTCAATGGGTAGTTGAAGGACTTGTTTCTTCAACTGCCCTTTTTCTCTTTCCGCAAAGAGCGGATCCGGGAGGCGCTTATTACGCTTAAGTCTTTCACCTGATTTCCTTCAAAACAGTTTAATCCTGAAAATCCGGATTATAATGCTTACCATAATTATTTCCTGAGTGTATTCATTATGCGGTCATCGCTTCTGCTGGTTTTACTTGCCAGGGCGGCGATTTAACCACGAGGGACACATAGGGAAGTGAATTATTTCAGGAGATATAAGTTCAAAAAATGGGGATCTTTGCAGAGATTGCGTTCCGAAGTGGGGAGATTAAACGTTTCCGGCAGGTCTTTTAGTCAGTTTTCGGCTATTCATAGCAATGGTAAATTTTTTAATTGCCGCATTACATCTCTTTGAACATTATCAAAATCGGGCAAATCTTTAATCTGATCTGACAAAGAGTTTTCCCAACGACCTCTGTACTGCGGTAAACGAAATTCGATTTTAGCAGGAAATTCGGAAGGATTAACCTTTTTTGATTCGCACTTTGCCCGAAATTCATTTATTAGAAATTTAACATCCAAACCGGCAATTTCCAGCAAATACCAAATGTCATAAAAATCCCGCGCCTGCATTCTCTGAATAAGAGAACGCATTTTCTCGATCAGGATTTCTTCAAGTGTGTAACAAAGTAATTCGTGTTTTTCCTGATCGCTATAGCTGCAGAAAACATACTTTTTAACAGGCTCAAATTCGAGTTTTTCACTTCTCGAAATATCAATTTTGATTTTTTTATTTGCCCCGGTACCTCCAAGCGGTCCGACATAACTGATATAAAAATTGATTCCGCCATCAATATGCTCGTTATAATCAATGCTTTCCAAGGTAATATTGGACATTTCTTTAATATATTCAAAAACCGCTTTTAACAACCCGAATATCTGTTCGTTTTTAGTCTGATTATCAAGCAGAGTAAAATCCAGATATTCAGAAAAACGATAATCTTCAAAATAGACTTTCTTAAGAACTGTTCCACCTTTAAAAACTAATATTGCTGACAAATCAGGGTTATTTGCAATTCCCTGTAATAGCCAGGAAAGAACATAATCTTTTTCAATCTGTTGATCACGCACACCTGCAGCGCGTGCCTTTTTTTGTATTTCGCCGGGTCTGATCATGTGTATATTGCGGATTGAATTGTTTCTGTTTCTAAATTTTGCTGAATACTCCAGCGGCTTAACATTTTACCAGTCTTTGGTAATTCAGTATCTAAAATCACATAGGAATTTGTTTTCAGCCTTTGAAATTGTTCGATAATATGGGTATTAATACTGAGTGTCTCTAATAAAAATCCAAGCCTTTTGATTACTGCCTGTGATTGATATCTTATCGAGTACTCAAGCAGTTTCTGATAATTTATTTGATTTCTTGATATGTAGATAGCTTTGCTGATCTCAACAATACCTCCCGCATACACAGGTCTAAAAAGACAATCCAGAAAAGTTTTTTCCAAATCACTGCATAAAACTTTGGTATAATTATCTATCCATAATTTTTCCGAGCCAAAAAAATGATTTTTATTGTGATAAACAAATTGGAATGTAATATCTTTAATGATTAAACTTGATGGCCGGAGCTGCTTTGACACAACAATCTGTTCCTTTAATGATGGCTGAGTGATCAGATTATGAATCTGCAAAGCAGAATAATACCCGATATAATGCTCTGTTCCTTTGGTTAAGGGTTCTGCTAATAAGTGCCAATCAGGCATAAAAGTTTCCGGGTCTTTTTCATAAGGAATCATATAATAAAGCCCCTTTTTCAGCCGCATTAAAAGCCCTCTTTTAACCATGTCGCTGAGAAGTTCCTTCAATGCGCTATCGCTTGAATTTGGCAGAACAAGTTTTGCCTCTGAAAAGTCAAAACATTCTTGTCCTAACTGATTAAAGTTGGATAGAATCTTATTAGACTGAGTTGATATATTTTTATTTATCATAGTTGTAAAGTCAGTTATAACCTGACCATAATGATACGAAAAAAACAACAGAAACAATAATAAACCAGGTTTTTAATATTTATTTCCTGCTTGTTTTAGCTCACCGGTAATCCTTTATCCCAGGTTTCCTTGCCAGGGCGGCGATTTAACCACAAGGAACACAAAGGGAAATGAATTATTTCAGGAGATATAAGTTCAAAAAATGGGGATCTTTGCGGAGATTCCGTTCCGAAGGGGGGACATTAAACGATTCCGGCAGGTCTTTTTCTTTCATTTTTTTGTTAATGCGGGTATAAACCAATAGATTTGAATTACAAAATTTTATGATTTTCGTCCATAATACGGATTTATATGGGAAGAATATTTGAAAAAAGAAAGCATAGAATGTTTGCGCGATTTGCAAAAATGTCGCAGGCATTTAACCGTGTAAGAAAAGAAATTGAAATTGCCGTTAAAGCAGGCGGCCCGGACGTAAAAGGCAATTCAAGGCTGAGAATTGCTGTTCAGAATGCAAAAGCAGTAAACATGCCGAAGGACAGGGTCGATGCTGCAATAAAACGCGCTTCATCGAAGGATACGTCAGGTTATTCCGAGATTCTTTATGAAGGAATGGGACCGCATGGAATAGCTTTTATTGTAGATACTGCGACTGATAATGCAAACCGTACGGTTGCGAATGTGAGGCATCATTTCCGGAAACACGGAGGAAATCTCGGGAATACGGGCAGCGTTACATTTATGTTCGAACATAAAGCGTTTATAAAAATTGACCGGACTTCAGTTGAAGATCCTGAAAGTCTGGAACTCGAATTGATTGATGCGGGTCTTGAGGAATTTAACGTTGAAGAGGATTCCTGTTACATTTATACTGCTTTCGAGGATTTCGGCTCAATGCAGAAAGCTCTTGATGAAAAAGGTATTGAATTTGCATCTGCTGAATTCCAGTATTTAGCCACAAATTACAAAGAATTGAATGAAGAGCAGCAGGCGGAAGTAAACGCCCTTATTGAAGCCCTTGAAGAAGACGAGGACGTTCAATCGGTTTTTCATAATATGGCTTAAAATTTTGCCCCGGTATTTTGTAAAACACAGTACCGGGGTTATTTTCATTCCTCCCGGCATACTCCATAATCGTCATGGATTCCACCCTAAGAAACATCAGCCCGAAAATTCTCTGGATAGAATATAATTTTTAAGTGATCGGTATATTTATTTGATTCGCAGAGCGGGCACTTATTTTTATTTGAATTAATTAATTTCAGAGCAGAAGCATCCCGGATTTATAATGTCTTTTTCTCTGTGTTATTCACTGATATTTGGATAAAACTATTCCATATTCTGATTTGTTGTGCTTTCTTGATTATTAAATAAGTGTGCTTATGCTTTTCAGCAGCAATATTTATAAATCCGGGTGATACTTCGCCTCAAAGGATTTTTATAACGATTCAGCGACTAATAATTAATTGAAGCGCTGGCAGCTACGTAAGTGCTGAAACAGCGAAACACTTCAGGTGATTTGAGATATTGATGAACATAATAGGATAATATTATCTTAAAAAGATTACGATAAAGTAAATTATCAGCCGAATTCAGCCGCCGTTAGTAATCATAATCAGATAATCGTGCACGAAGTAACATCTTATTCGATGTGCGGAAAGGCATAATATTATCGGGAATCTGGAAATTATTTGACTACTATAAATATCTTCATTGTTAATTATCAAAGAATTTAGTAATTTCATATAGATTTTGAAATATTTCAGCAAGATTTTTACTAAAGTATTATCCTGTTTCCTCCCTCCAGGGTAGTAAAAGGAATATTATGTCTAAAATAATGCCTGAATACAGAATCAAACAGCGATTCATCATTATTATTACGGCAATAATTGTTGTATCGTTGAGCGTGGGTTACTTTTTTTACCGGATTGAACAGAATGCAATTCGAAAATCGCATGAGGACATTCTACAATCGGTCTCAGAAATAAAAACCGATCAATTAATTCAGTGGCTTGCAGTACGAAAATCTGATATCTCCACAATTTCCAATTCATATTATTTCAAAATTTTGTTGTCGGCATATCTCCAGGACAGAAGTAACCCAAAATTAATCAAAGAATTGAGTGAAAAATTTGATATTGACGAGGTGAGTTATTATTACCGGGAGATAATACTTTGTGATATTAATGGAGAAATCCTCTACCCAAATACAAAACAAAAACAATACTTTAGCGATGAAGCGCTTATAAAAGAATCCGTTAAAACTAAAAATACCACATTTTCGGACTTTTATTTTTCGGATAGCAGCCGGCAGCATCTAATCGAATTTGTATCCCCGGTTCTGGAAAATGAAAATGTTATTGCAGTATTGATCTTTGAGGTCGATGCTCAGAAATTTCTTAATTATTATAGCAAATTGCAGCCAATCGGGAGCGATAATTATGAGAATTACCTTGTAAGAAGCCGCGGAGACAGCGTACAGTACATGATTGACTTCAGTGATATAAAGTCGTCTGTCCAGTATGGACGGATGAAAATAACGAATAAAAATCTGCCATCGGCAAAAGTACTCACCGGATTCGAGGGTATTTTTGAAGGCGTAGATTTCAAGGGGATCGAAGTCTTATCATACATTAAAAAAATTCCGGGCACCGATTGGGGGCTGGTAACCAAAATAGATGAAAGCCATATTTCCCGGCATATTACCAGCACATTGATTCTTATTGTTTTGTTATCCACGGCAATAATTGCATTAACCGGAATAGGCATTTTGCTGTTATTTAATCATCGGGAGAAAAAAACTCTTTCTGAAATTGTAAGTAAACAGTCGCAGCTTCTTCAGGCAAGGGAGGAGACGCAGGCGGTATTATATAGCATTGGTGAAGGAGTTATCACAACGGATAAAAAAGGAATAATTGACGGAATAAACCCGGCTGCTCAGAAAATCACAGGCTGGACTGAGAATGAATGTATCGGGCAAACGCTTGAAAAAGTATTTAATATTGTAAACGAGGACTCCGGTGAAACTGTTCTGCCGCCAATTGCAAGGATTGTGCAGGAAGGTCTGATCACCGGATTTTCAAATCATACTGTTCTAATTAACAGAAATGGTGAAACAATTCCTATTTCCGAGAATGGCGCCCCGATAAAAGATGAGACCGGAAATGTGCGCGGCGCTGTCATAGCTTTCCGGGATCAGACTGAAGAGAGGTCTCTTTTAAAAGAAATTACCGAAAGTCAGAAAAATTTCAGAACTCTTTTTGAAAACTCTCCGACCGGAAAATCAATGACTGGAATTGATGGATCACTCCGGGTGAACAGGGCTTTCTGTGAAATTACCGGTTACAGCAGGGAGGAACTCAAAAATAAAAAATGGCAGGAAATTTCTCATCCCGATGATATATCTAAAACATCTGAAATTGTTTCGTCACTTATTGAAGGAAAAACTGCCCAAGCCCGGTTCGAACAACGATTTATTAATAAACAGGGAGAGATCGTCTGGACGGATGTTTCCACTTTTCTTCAGAGGGATGAGCTCGGGGACCCCAAATTTTTTATAACAACAGTTATTGATATAACAAAGAAAAAAGCCGATGAAGAAGCTTTGCGAAGGAGTTCTTTTGAATTAAAAGTAAGGAACGAAATAGTTGAAGTTTTTCTTTCTATATCCGGAGATCAAATTTATAGCGCAGTATTGCGGATAATTCTTGAAGCTTTCCGGAGCAGATTCGGAATTTTCGGCTATATAGATGAGAATGGCGACCTTATTGTTCCAACCATGACTGATGAAGTCTGGGATAGATGCAACATCCAGGATAAGAAGGTAAAATTTAAAAAGCAGACATGGGGTGACTCAAGCTGGCCCACAGCAATCCGAGAAAAACGGATTGTTTTTTCAAATGCTCCTTCATCAAATATCCTGGAAGGGCATATACAGATTGAAAGGCATATTTCGATGCCAGTTATCCATATGGATCGTGTTATAGGGCTTATACAGGTTGCGAACAGAGAAACCGATTACACTGAGAGTGATCTTGAACTTATTGAAATATTGGGCAAAACTATAGCTCCGATCCTTGATGCCCGGCTGAGTGCTGAGCTTGAAGAGGCTAAACGCAAAGAGGCAGAATCGCAGCTTAAGATTCTGAATCTTGACCTTGAAAATCGTGTCTCAAAAAGAACTGAACAGCTTGAAGCTGCAAATAAGGAACTTGAAGCGTTCAGCTATTCAGTTTCTCATGATCTTAGAGCACCGCTCAGGCATATCAGCGGCTATATTGATCTGATGGAGAAAAAATTTGCCGGGAGCCTCCCTGCAAAAGCAAGACAATATCTCGATACAGTGACTGATTCGGCAAATCAGATGGGAACTCTTATAGACGACCTGCTGCAATTTTCGAGAACCGGAAGGGTCGAGATGCATCAGTCCAAATTCAGTCTGATGCCGATGATCAATGAAATTATTGACCGGATGAAAGCTGATAATGCCGAGAGAAAGATTGAATTTATTGTTGGAAACCTGCCTGAAGTGTATGGAGACTATAATCTGCTTCGTCAGGTTTTATATAATTTATTGAGCAATTCAGTTAAATATTCGGCTTTCAGGGATAAAGCGATAATTGAAATTAATTGCGAAAGCGGCGAAAAGGAGCATATATTCTCAGTCAGAGATAATGGTGTTGGTTTCGATATGGCTTATTCACATAAATTATTCGGCGTATTTCAGCGGTTACATTCTTCAACTGAGTTTAAAGGGACAGGCATCGGGCTTGCAAATGTCAGACGAATAGTCACGAGGCACGGGGGCAGAGTTTGGGCAGAATCAGAATTGGGAAGCGGTTCTGTTTTTTATTTTACATTATTAATTGAAGGTGGAGCAGAGAAATGATCATATTAAAAACGATACTATTGGTTGAGGACGACCCAAGGGATGTTGAGCTGACAGCTGAAGCATTAAACGAGAATCACCTTGCGAATAATCTTGTCATTGCAAATGACGGAGTTGAGGCACTTGAATTCCTTAGATATCAGGGTAAATATAAAGACAGGCGACCTGAAGACCCTGCGGTAATTTTATTGGATATTAAAATGCCGAAGATGAGTGGTATTGAAGTGCTTAAACATATTAGAAATGATGAAAAATTGAATAAATTACCGGTTGTAATGCTGACTTCTTCGAGAGAAGAACCTGATTTATTAGCCTGTTACGAACTCGGGGTTAATGCGTATGTAGTTAAACCCGTTGAATTCAAAGAGTTTATGGAAGCGGTTAAACTTCTTGGTGTTTTTTGGGGATTATTAAATGAATTGCCAATTCAAAATCATAATTGATATATGATAAACTTTGCTGACAGAAATCTTCGGATACTGCATCTCGAAGACTGTATTCCGGATCATGAGATGATCAGGGAGCTTTTGGAAGATCAGGAATTCAAAATTCAAATAGACCGGTTTGAGAACAAGGAATCATTCATTTCGGCGGTTAAGGCAAAAAAGTATGATTTGATTCTTGCCGATTTCAATATGCCGGCATACGATGCTTTCAGGGCATTGGAAGACGCTAAGGAAAATTGCCCTGAAATCCCTGTTATTGTTGTTTCCGGGACAATCGGAGAAGAGAGGGCGATTGATCTGATTCAAAAGGGTGCAGTTGACTACGTTCTGAAAGACAGACCCGCAAGGCTGCCCTCATCGATTAAAAGAGCGCTCAGCGATAAAGCGGAAATGGAAGCCCGCAGAAAGGCTGAAGAAGAATTATTTGCAAGCAGGGAGCAATTCCATCTGCTGTTTAATTCGAGCAAAGATGCGATATTGATCACTTCCGAAGAAGGGATTATTCTTGCTGCCAACCCGGCAGCATCCAAAATTTCAGGCTTTACTAATTCTGAACTCATCGGAAAAGACTATATGACGCTGATTATCGCCGACGAATCCAAAATACATTACTTTTATGAATGCCGGGATAAGAGAAACGAGTTTTCCTGTGAATTTAATGTAAGAAGAAAAGACAGTTCCATTTGTCCGGCGGAAATTTCGTTTTCATATTTCAATGATGGTTTGGATAAAGTTAAAACAAGCATGATCATCCGCGATATTTCAGCCAGAAAACAGGCAGAGGAAAAACTACGCACCGCTAAGGAGAAAGCCGAAGAATCCGACCGGCTCAAAACTGCATTTTTGCATAATATATCACATGAGATAAGAACTCCGCTTAACTCAATAATCGGGTTTGCTGAATTTTTGACAGAAGACAATCTCACTTCCGAAGAATGTGCTGAGAATGGAAAGATCATTATTGAAAGCAGCCACAAACTTCTTTCAATAATTACTGATATTATTGATATTTCAAGAATAGAAGCCGGCAGGGAAACCTTTAGGCTCGAAGAAATTAATATAAATCAGATTTTGGAAAAGCTTAAAAGCAAATTTTCATGGCTTGCAATCGAAAAGAAAATTGAATTTAATATTAATTCCCTGTTATCACCCTTAGAGTTTATAATATCCTCTGACAGGATAAAACTCGAAACAATTTTAGATCACCTGCTTGATAACTCTTTTAAGTTCACACATACAGGATTTGTGGAATTAACATGTTCCCGTTCCGGTGACAATCTTGAAATAAGTGTGAAAGATAGCGGAATTGGAATTCCCGCAGAATTACATGAGGATATTTTCCGGCAGTTCAGAACTGTTGAGATATCGGACACCAAATCATATGGAGGTTTGGGGCTTGGTTTGTCAATTTGCAAAGCTTTTGTTGAGGAACTTGGAGGCACAATAACTGTTGATTCATCGCCGGGAAACGGATCTGCATTTTATATTGCAATTCCTTCATTTAAGGGTATTAATGCCGAAAGGCATGTCAGAGTCCCGCAGGAGCCGAAAAAACAGAAAGAAGGGAATAAATTCACAATAGTGATAGCGGAAGATGACAGTCTTAATTTTATGTTACTCGAAAAGATTCTCAGTTCCCTGGATGTTGTTGTTCTCCATGCTGAAAATGGGCTGCAGGCAGTCGATTTTTGCAGGAAAAATCCTGCAATCGATCTGGTATTGATGGATATTAAAATGCCTGAGATGGATGGATTAACCGCAACCAGAATTATTAAGGGGGAGCGTCCTGATCTTCCAATTATTGCGCAGACAGCTTTCGCCATGGATGCCGATATTGCAATAGCTAAAGATGCAGGCTGTGTTTCGGTGATTACGAAGCCATTTGATAAAGGTGATATCCTCTCAAAAATAGTGCAGTATCTGTTACCCGATTGAGTTATTAACATTTGTACAGGTGAACCCCGACGTTCCATATCTGCTATTGAAGTTAATAAAATAATACTTTCAGTATTTGCAATCCGCTTGTTAAAATTGTGACGCAGGTCTTATCAGGTAAAAAAATTAACAGACGCGTATAAAAATTGGTTAATTTTCGTTAACATAATTATTCTAATTAACTGTAACGGAAATTGACTCATTGCACTCTTCGGCAAAGACTCACATTATGCAGATACATTTCAGTTCAGGAAACTTATCCCTGATAATAAATGTTATAACATATATTGAAGTTCGTAATATATATATAACAAATAAAAATTATCAGAGACAGGGTTAAATAAAATGAATAATATTAATGGAATACATCATATAACGGCTATTGCCTCGGATCCCGCCGAAAACTTAAAATTTTACACTGAGATACTTGGACTTAGATTTGTAAAGAAGACAGTAAACTTTGACACTCCTGATGTCTATCATTTATACTACGGGGATTCCGAAGGAAGACCCGGAACGGCTCTCACATTTTTTCCCTTTCCTGATGCCGCCAGAGGTTCAATTTCCAGCGGGGAGGCTTCGACTGTCATTTTCAGTATCGTACCCGGATCATTCAATTTCTGGATAGAAAGGCTGGCAGGATTGGCAGTTAATTTTAATATTGTTGAGAACGAGGAAAAGCGGGCAATCCAATTATCTGATCCGGACGGGCTCCGCCTTGAACTGCGTTCTGATCCGGATTCTGAAGCAATACCAGGCTGGAGAGGAGGTGCGGTAAATCCTGAACACACTATCCGTAAGTTTTATGGGGTTAAACTCTTCTATTCTGATTTCGCCGCTACGGAGTCATTTCTTTCGGAGATTATGAATTTCAGGAAAATTTCCGGATCGGCTGGGAAATTAGTATTTGGTTCAGGAGAAGATGAGTACAGGTCGGTTATTGAGCTTGAAAAAATTCAGACTTCAGGACGCAAAAGGTCTTCCGCCGGCTCAATTCATCATATCGCTTTTCGTGTTTCAGGGGATGATGAGCAATTATTCTGGCAGAATCGTTTAAGAGAGGAAGGGTATGGTGTAACCGGTATTGCGGAAAGATGTTATTTCAGATCAATTTATTTTCGCGAACCGGGAGGAGTGCTGTTTGAAATTGCAACTGACGGACCAGGTTTTACGGTTGATGAAGATCTTGAGAATCTTGGTTCAGCTCTTAAGCTTCCGCCCTGGTATGAATCGAACAGGGAAGCAATTGAAGCGAGACTGCCGGAATTGAAAATTTCTAATTAACGGATATATTTATAATGACTTACACAAGAATATTTACCGGAGCTGACGGCGAGGCACATTTTGAGGAAATTTATATTCCAATGAATGATTCCGGTGAAATAGGCAGCCTTTCGGAAATGTTTCCCGTTTCCGGGATAATTTTCCGGGAAAACCAGCCGGGTTATGATTATGATTTCCATAATGCACCTGCAAGGCAGTTTATTGTTTTACTCGAAGGCGCGATTGAGATTATATCAGGTACCGGGCAATCGAGGAGATTCTACGAAGGCGATATTATTCTTGTTGAGGATACCGAAGGCAGAGGGCATAGATCGAGAAGCCTTGACGGTAAGAAAAGAAAATCAATATTTATTACTCTGGATTAAAAGATGGAATTTGATCATTCATTAATGCCGGTGATAACCACCGGGAAAGAATTGAACGAGGCGGACTCAGCGATGATACTGCTTCACGGCAGATATTCAAACTCGTCAGATATTCTGAGTCTGGCGCAATTTATACATTCACCGGGGATGCATTTTATGGCGCCGCAGGCAGCCGGAGGGAGCTGGTATCCCTTCAGTTTTATGGACCCCGAACAGGCGAATCAGCCCGGGCTTGATAATGCTTTAAGCGTTATTTCCAGTCTGGTTAATAAAATCGCTGAAGCGGGAATACCGCAGGAAAAAACTTACCTTCTCGGTTTTTCGCAGGGAGCCTGCCTGGCGCTGGAATTTGCTGCAAGAAATGGAAATAAGTACGGCGGTGTTTTCGGACTGAGCGGCGGACTTATCGGGGATAAACCGGATACTTCAAAATATTCCGGGCATTTTGGCGGTTCACCTGTTTTTTTAGGATGCAGCGTAAGGGATAGTCATATTCCTGCCGCAAGAGTTAAGGAAGCCGCCTGGTATTTTGAGAAAGCAGGTGCAACGGTTAACATGAAATTATACAAAGATCTCGGACACGAAATAAGTAAGAATGAACTGGATATTGTGAATACGATTATTCTGAATAACGGACAGATTTAGACCTGCCGTTATCCCTGGCAGCCTTTGTGGCAGGCAGAAACGAATAGTCAGAATTATAATTGACAATATTAAGGGGCTTAGCAGGACAGAGGGGGATTAGCAGATAACCGGATACAGCCGATCCCGGCAGGTCACTGAGCGATAAGTCCGAATTTGGTAAACTTCAGCCTGTCATATCGTATATAAGTGACCGGCAGCAGCACGAGCCACAGCCTTCGAAATGACCTGTCAATACAGTATGTTATTTTCCTTTTGCCATTGACTTTATTTTATCAATCTCATCCCTTAACAAAGCTGCCCGTTCAAATTCAAGATCTTTGGCTGCTCTCATCATCTCTTCTGTCAATTGGCTGACAAGATCCTCACGCTGGTCATTATTCATATAACGGAGCACAGGTTCCGCTACCTTAGCAAAAGAAGCGTCAAACTTATCCACATCTTTTTTTCTGACATCGGCAATCGAAGTTGAGGATAGAATTTCCTCGCGGCTTTTGAAAATTGTCTGAGGTGTGATATTATGCTCTTCGTTATATTCCTGCTGGAGTTTACGGCGGCGGTTTGTCTCATCAATAGTTTTCTGCATTGAATTTGTGATTATATCAGCGTACATAATCACAAGACCGTTAACATTGCGGGCTGTGCGGCCTGCCGTCTGCATCAGTGATCTTTCACTCCGCAGGAAACCTTCTTTATCAGCATCCAGAATTGCCACGAGTGAGACTTCGGGTAAATCGAGTCCCTCACGGAGCAGGTTTACCCCAACGAGTACATCAAATTCACCAATTCTTAAATCCCTGATAATCTCCACTCTTTCAAGCGCATCAATATCACTGTGGATATATCTGACCCTGATATTGATCTTATCGAGATAATCTGAAAGATCTTCCGCCATCTTTTTAGTCAGCGTTGTTACCAGAACTCTTTCCTCGACGAGAATCCTTTTCTTTATCTCGCCGATAAGATCGTCAATCTGACCTTTCACCGGTCTGATCTCAATTCTCGGATCGAGCAGTCCGGTGGGGCGGATAATCTGTTCAACATAAGAACCGCCTGTATGTTCAAGTTCATAGTCGCCGGGAGTTGCTGAAACGTAAATCACCTGGTTAATGCTCGCTTCATACTCTTCAAATTTCAACGGTCTGTTATCCATTGCCGAGGGCAGTCTGAATCCATATTCCACAAGCACATTTTTACGGGATCTGTCGCCGTTGTACATCCCGCGTATCTGAGGGACAGTTACGTGGGATTCATCAATAATGAGAAGATAATCTTTTGGAAAATAATCGAAAAGGCAGTATGGGCGCGAACCTTCATCACGTCCGTCCATATGACGCGAATAATTCTCAATGCCTGAACAATAACCAATTTCGCGTATCATTTCGAGGTCAAATTTTGTTCTCTGTTCCAGTCTTTGCGCCTCGATGTATTTTTCCTGCTCCCAGAAATATTTAAGCCTTTCGCGTAATTCTTCATCTATTGAAACAAGCGCGCGGTTGACTTGCTCTTTGGTTGTAACAAAATATTTAGCCGGATATATTGGTATTGACTCAACTTCTTTGATCACATCACCGGTAATTGATTCAATTATTGAGATCTTTTCAATCTCATCTCCCCAGAATTCAATGCGGACAGCTTCATCGTACTGATAGGCGGGTATTATTTCAACAACATCGCCTCTTGCACGGAATGTGCCCCGTGTAAATTCCGCATCATTCCGGTTGTAATAAATAGATATAAGATTCCTGAGCAAATCTTTTTTTACTATCCGCTGCCCCTTTTTAAGAAAAATGATCTGGTTTGCGTATTCCTGGGGAGCGCCGATACCATAAATACAGCTAACGCTTGCAACAATAATTACATCATTCCTGCCCTCGATAAGGCTTGTTGTGGCTCTCAGCCTCAGGCGGTCAATCTCTTCATTGATGGAAAAATCTTTTTCAATATACAAATCGCTTTTTACGACGTATGCTTCCGGCTGATAATAATCGTAATAGCTTATAAAAAATTCAACGGCGTTGTTGGGGAAAAAGCTTCTGACCTCAGAATAAAGCTGTGCGGCAAGGGTTTTATTATGGGAGATAATTAATGTGGGGCGGTTGTATTCCTTTATTATATTGCTTATTGTAAAAGTCTTTCCGCTTCCTGTAACACCAAGTAAAACCTGGTGCTTCTCTTTCCGTTTCAATCCATCCATCAGGGTTTGAATTGCCTGTGGCTGATCGCCTGATGGTTTGTAGCTTGATACAAGTTCGAATTTGCCGCTCATCTATAGCGTACCGTTTTATTATTAAACTTAGAAATTTAAAGAAATAATTTGAGAAGCAATAAAATCAGGGGCTGTTAAATTCAAGAGGTTAGCGTGGTGTTTTTCTTTGCATCAGTCAGGGCTGAAGCCCATGGGGTTGTTTCCGGTTCTGTTCCCCCTGACCTGAAGATCAGGGTTAATCTTCCTTTTGCGTCGCTGCCCGGTTCTGCTCCTGCCTGACCTTGAAGATCAGGGTTAATCACTCCTCCTTTTGCGTTTCTGCCCGGTTCTGTACCTGCCTGACCTTGAAGTTCAAGGTTAATCTTCCTTTTGCGTCGCTGCCCGGTACTGCTCCTGTCCGTACCTGAAGGTCAGGGTTAATCTTCCCTTTGCGTCGCTGCCCGGTTCTGCTCCTGCCTGACCTTGAAGGTCAAGGTTAATCACACCTCGCTTTGCGTCATTGCGTCCCTGTCTGCTGCAGGCAGGTTTGCGGTAATCTTTTTGCAGAAACAATCAGGGCTGAAGCCCCTGGGGTTGTTTCCGGTTCTGTTCCCCCTGACCTGAAGGTCAGGGTTAATCTTCCCTTTGCGTCGCTGCCCGGTTCTGCTCCTGCCTGACCTTGAAGGTCAAGGTTAATCACACCTCCTTTTGCGTCATTGCGTCCCTGTCTGCTGCAGGCAGGTTTGCGGTAATCTTTTTGCAGAAACAATCAGGGCTGAAGCCCATGGGGTTGTTTCCGGTTCTGTACCCCCTGACCTGAAGGTCAGGGTTAATCTTCCCTTTGCGTCGCTGCCCGGTTCTGCTCCTGCCTGACCTTGAAGGTCAAGGTTAATCACACCTCCTTTTGCGTCATTGCGTCCCTGTCTGCTGCAGGCAGGTTCGCGGTAATCTTTATGCAGCAACAGTCAGGGCTGAAGCCCCTGGGGTTGTTTCCGGTTCTGTACCCCCTGACCTGAAGGTCAAGGTTAATCTTCCTTTTGCGTCGCTGCCCGGTTCTGCCAACGTGTAATCTACCTTCTAATTTCTGCCTTCTAATTTCTACCTTCTAATTTCTGCCTTCTAATTTCTACCTTCTAATTTCTACCTTCTAATTTCTACCTTCTAATTTCAATTCGTGGCTAATATCCTCGTATCTGCGGATTTTCGGTAAAATATTTCAATTAATTATTTCGTTTGATAACCCTTCATTTTTATATATTTTTCAAAGTACGATTAATTTACCGGCAGATATTTTTTATGAAAAATTTTTACACCAGGAAGAACGTATTTATTCTATTGCTGACATGTCTTCTTTTTATTGGTTGGGCTTCCACCGGACATAGAATTATCAACGGAAATGTTCAACTATTCTTACCTTCAGAAATGGATTTCCTTTCAGACTGGTACAGTGTGCTTGCCGACCATGCCTCCGATGCGGATTACAGAAAAGGTAGTGATCCGACAGAAGGTCCGAAACATTACATCGATCTTGACAATTATGCTGAGTTTATATCAAACGGCAGTATCGCCCAGGATTTTGATTCCCTTGTTGCTCAGCATGGCTATTCATTCGTAATGGATCAGGGAATTCTGCCATGGGCAATTATAGCCGCGTATGATTCAGTCAGGAATTGTTTTATCCGCAAGGACTGGAACAAAGCGATGCTTTTCGCCGCAGATTTAGGTCATTATGTCGGCGATGCTCATATGCCTCTGCATCTCACAAAAAATTATGACGGACAGTACTCGAATCAGTCCGGTATTCATTCGCGATTTGAAAAATCAATGATCAATAAATTCTCATCACAGCTCATTATTGAAGGCAAGCCCCTTGATAACATCGATAATCTCAGCGATTATATTTTCGCCTTTATTTATGATGATTACAAATATGTCGATTCTGTCCTCGATGCTGATATTTATGCCCGTGGATTCTCAAACGGACAATATAACGACACATATTACCAGAAATTATGGGAATATTCATCGGGGTTTACCAAATACTTATTCAATGATGCTTCACTGAAATTATCCAGTCTGATCTATAGTGCATGGCTGGAAGCCGGAAGTCCGAACCTTACTTCAGTTGAAAACACCAAAAACAGTTTTGATGATTTTGCTTTATTTCAAAATTATCCGAATCCATTTAATCCAAGCACCACAATAAAATATTCAATTCCCGCCCAAATTGCAGGGGTGGGCTTCACAAGACCATTTAATAAAAAAGAACCGGCTGCACCCTCCGCTGCGAATTATAATGATGGAGTTCATGTATCGTTAAAAGTATATGATCTTATGGGGAGAGAAGTAGCCACCCTCGTTGATGATCTGAAAAACGCAGGTAATTATACGGTTAACTTTAATGCCGGTGACCTTCCGACAGGCAGCAGAAATCTCTCAAGCGGAATTTATTTTTACAGCATCAGAGCGGATGAATTTGTTTCGACAAGGAAATTCATTCTGATGAAATAGTATTCGGAAGAAGATTTCATTTTTTTTGATACTATTAAAGGCTGAGAAATTGCGTAATTAATTACTGGTTATGAAATACAAAAAAACCTTAACAAGAAAAAAAATCTGTATAATATTTGATAAATATTCTTAAATTAATTTTTTTGAATATATCCCTATACGAATATATTCATTTGAGTTATTCAATATCCCGGATTAATAAGAACAGCTACAAATACCTGTTTCACAAATAAATATAATATCTGTTCTCAAAATTATTCGAGGAGGTCCAATGTTAAAATCAGTTTTTCTCTTAGTATTCATTGGTGTTGTAAGTATAAAAGCACAATGGGTATCGCAAATCGCTCCAAACATACGCAATTTATACTCAGTCAGCTTTGCGGATGCAAACAAAGGCTGGGCTGCAGGACAATACGGAACATTAATCCATACAAGCAATGGCGGAAGTAACTGGGAGCTCCAATCGAGCGGCACTTCGAGAATGTTATTTTCAGTTTTTTTTATTAACGCTGCAACCGGCTGGATTGCAGGAGAATATGGAACAATTCTTAAGACTACAGATGGCGGCGGAACCTGGAGCGGTCAGACAAGCGGAATGATGGATGATTTAAGGTCAGTGTTTTTTATTGATGTAAATAATGGATTTGCAGCAGGGAAGTTCGGAAGTGTACTCAGGACTACAGATGGCGGCAATACCTGGTCATTATATATATATCCGGGTATGAAATGGCTGCTCTCCACATTCTTTGTTAGCGCAAATACCGGATGGATTTGCGGAGAGGCTGGGATTATTATTAAAACAACCGATGGCGGAGCGAACTGGAATCTGCAAACGAGCGGTGTTTCTGTTTATCTGCGCTCAATTTATTTTTCTGGTGTCAATACCGGATGGGCCGTGGGAGATGCTGGCACAATACTGAAAACAACTGACGCCGGTTCAACCTGGGTTGCTCAAACAAGCGGAGTAACAAACAGGGTTCTATCTGTTCATTTTTCAGATTCAAATATCGGCTGGGCTTCTTGCGATGGCGGAAAAATCCTCAGGACAACTAATGGCGGAACGAACTGGACTTCAGAAATTATTATTTCGAATATGTGGTTAAATTCCGTCACTTTTGTTAATTCGAATACGGGCTGGGCTGTCGGCGACGGAGGCACTATCTTTAAATACACAGGCGGCTCAACCTCGGTTAAAGATGACAGAAGTCCCGAAATGTTCGAACTTTGCCAGAACTTCCCGAATCCCTTTAATCCGACAACAATAATCAGTTATCAATTGGAAGAAGACAGTTTTGTAGAATTGAGTGTTTTTGATGTAATAGGAAAAGCTGTTACACGCCTGGTGAATAAGAAGCAGAGCAGAGGCAATTACAGAGTTGAATTTGATGCCTCTGAACTTTCAAGCGGCGTTTATTTTTATAATTTAAAAACAGATCAAAATTCCATAACAAAAAAAATGGTGCTGCTCCGCTGAAAAGGATTAGTATTACAGTTTATTGAATTGTCAGAGCACTTGGGTTTAATCGCGTCAGCGCAAAATATACAGGATTCAAAGCAGCATGGAGAAGGATCAGCTAATTCCTGCCGGAATTACAATTTTTTTGCTGAATTATAGCTGGATATAAATTTTGCGGTATGCTTTTATAAGCCAGCCTCAATGCGATACTGAATAAAAGCGGTTAGGGATTGATTCCCATTTTGCGTCTCCGCTGCATCTTTGTCAGCGACAAATGTTATAGATAAGGCAAGAGTATTTCTTCTTTTTATTATTTTAGCAGGAATATTTTTGGAATTCAAGTCTATAAAAAACATTGGAAAATATTCTCGTACATAAAAGAATTGGTCGGGAATATTTTGAATCTAAGAAATTATTAATACTTACAAATGGAGGAAGTTAAAACAATGTTAAGAAAAACCTTACTTTTTCTTATGATCGCTGTATCTGTCACTTTAGCGCAGACTGCTGAACCTGAACTACACATCTGGAAACACTCGATGGTTACCGGGCTGAATATCAGTCAGATATCGCTCAATAACTGGGCAAAAGGCGGACAGAATTCATTAAACTGGACACTCACGCTTGATTACAGCGGAAAATACAATTGGGAAAAATGGAAATTCAAGAATGATCTGAAGGCTGCATATGGAAGATCGAAACTCGGTGAGGATGAATACCGCACAAACGATAATGAGCTCTATAATGAGTCTGTGCTTTCGATGCTGGCTGGCTGGAATGTCGATCCATACATAAGCAACACGATCCGCACGCAGATATCGACCGGTTTTGATTACAAAGCATCTCCGGCAGTTGAGATAGCTGATTTTTTTGATCCGGGTTATGTTACGCAGTCAATTGGTTTTACTTATGATCAGCTCCATGGGTTCACAACGCGGCTTGGAGTTGCTTTCCAGGAAACATTCACAAATGTTCACAGAAATTATTCTGATGATCCGGAAACTCTGACGGAAGCGGAAGCCTTCAAGTTTGAGACAGGGTTGGAGAGTGTCACCGATGGTGAAGTTACGCTCGATGAAAATATCATATATAAATCCAAACTGAGGCTTTTTACACGATTCGAAAACATTGACGTTTGGGATGTTTATTTCGACAACCTTTTCAGTGCAAAAGTGAATTCCTGGCTTAATGTAAATCTTACGATTCAGCTTATTTATGAAAAATCACAATCTCCGAAAACACAGTTAAAACAGGCTCTTCAGCTTGGACTTCGTTACACTCTGATTTAAAAGATCTCTGAGATTGATCCGAATTCAGGATCGAACAAACGTTTATAGGTTCTTACAGCAAATGCGTCAGTCATGCCCGAAAGATAATCGCAGACAAGTCTGGCGCGTTTGTTGGAATCTTCCTCTTTTATTATCAGATCGGCGGTAAAATCCGGCAGCAGCTTAAATGTCCCTTTCTTATCAATGTATTCCTCTTTCAGCGCTTCAAACATTCGGGTAAGCAGATAATGCGCCTTAAACTCCATCTGGTGCAGTTTTGGAGTCCGGAAAACGAGATCTACAGCAATTTTTTTCAGAAGGTCGGCTTTCTTTTTTATTGCCGGATCAATCAGAATCCTGTATTTATAACGATTGCTTATTTCTGAAGCTGGTGAGTTAATTTCTTCAAGGCTGCATGCCCTGACAAAATCCCCGATCATCGAACCGAGTTTTGCTTTGTAATTCCTTTCCCGAAGCCATCTCTTAATATCCTCGAGGAACGCATTCTGCTCATTATCGAGACTTGCTTCTTTTGAATGGATCCAGTTTTCGAGTGCACGTATTGTGATAAATCCCGCGTTTGCACTGTCAACAACATCGTTGAGGGCATAGGCAGTGTCGTCCGCCCAGTCCATTATCTGACATTCGATGCTCTTGACTGCGTCTTTTTCGTTAAAGTAACTTAGCAGCTTATCGTTTTCTCCTGCAATAAATCTGAGATATTTTTCCTGTTCAGGGTATATATAGTGATTTTCCGGTTTAAGTTCCGGATCGAACACAGATTTGTACTTAAATACCGAATCCATAAATCCGCGGGTCGGGTTCATACCCCTTCTGACATCGTTTGCCCGGTAGAGAATTTCAGTAATAATGCGGAGTGTCTGGGCATTGCCTTCAAACCCTCCGTAGCCGAACATAATTTTATGGAGGATTCTTTCACCGGCATGGCCAAACGGAGGGTGCCCAAGATCATGAGAAAGGCATGCTCCCTCAACGAGATCGGGATCGATGAAATAATCATCATCCAGAATGCTATTCGGGCCGCTTTGCAGGAAATTACAGATTGAGCGCCCGATCTGCGCTGTTTCAATAGAATGAGTCAGCCGTGTGCGGTAGAAGTCATACTCGCCGGAGAGGAAAACCTGAGTTTTTCCCTGTAGCCGCCTGAATTCAGAAGAATGAATAATCCGGTCCCTGTCAATCTGGAAAGGAGTTCTGTATTCATTATCCCGGGGAGATTCCCGGAGCCGTTCGAGATCGAATTCGGTGTAAAAAGTATTTTTCATAACAGTATTCTGGCGTTTAATTAATACATTATATCAAGGATAGTAAAATACTTAATAAATTATAGAAAGTTTATATGCTTCCAGAGTATTAAAATCTGAAAATTTACCCTGAATTAAACGGAGCCCCGAGGATAAAACTTCTGTCTGCCTTCACCATAGATGGCGACAAACCAAACAATAAATATGAGTAAAAGGCAATTCAATAATTTTCTTTAGATTTAACTTCTTAATGAAATTTTGCAAATAATAAAATATTTTTGTGAAATGTTTTAACATAACAATTGATAGAAAAATCATTCCTCAGGGCAAATTATGAACAGCGGACAGATAATAACCACGGATATAAAAGCGCCGGACAAAGATCTGGAAGTATTGAAAAAACACTTCCCGCATTGCTTTGATAAAACCGGGAATTTCCAATTAGAATGGTTTAAAAACAACCTTACTGAAAAGGAGATCAACTTTTCCGCTGAAAGTTATGGTTTAGAGTGGCTCGGCAAAAGTTATGCAAGACTTTTGGCAAGCGACCCGGCAACAACTTTGCTTAAAGCAGACGAAACTCACAACGACAGACCTGAAAACACAAACTCTGAAAACCTGCTCATAAAAGGCGATAATCTTGAAACGCTGAAACACCTTGCTAATGCCTATTATGAGAAAATAAAAATGATTTACATTGACCCGCCCTATAACACCGGAGGTGATGGGTTTGTATATGAAGACGACAGGAAGTTTACTGTAAAAGAACTGCAAAACCTTATTGGTATTGATGAAGAAAAAGCAAAACGGATTTTAGACTTTACTAAACAAAAAAGCAATAGCCACAGCGCCTGGTTGACATTTATGTATCCGCGTCTATACATCGCTAAACAATTACTCAAAGATGACGGCGTAATTTTTATTTCGATTGACGATAATGAAGTAGCGCAACTAAGACTTTTAATGGATGAGATTTTTGGAGAAGAGAATTTTGTGGGAAACATTGCATGGGAATCTAAAACGAAATCACAGAATACAAAAGATTCATTTAATAAACTGCAGCCTAAAGTCGAACATATCATGCTTTACGCTAAAAAAGAGCAACGAAGATTTAAACTTATCAATAGAGGGGCAAAAGAATATCTTCTTATGGATGATAAGGGCAATTACAGAAATTATCCGTTGGAAGTAATGAACGCAACCGGTATTCGCGGGAGAGAATCAATGATTTTTGAAATTAATGGAATTCTCCCCCCCAAAGGCAAACAATGGAAATTAGGGAGGGATAGTATTTCAGATTTTACCAAACGAGGGGACTTATTTGTAAATGAGGGGAAGATTATTCTAAAGATGAGACCTGATGACGAAAAAACAGAACTTACTGAACCATTTTGGGGCTTTTTAAATAAAGAAATTGGAACGGCAGAAAGTGCGAAAAAGGAACTATCTTTAGTCCTCGAAAAAGAAGATCATGGATTCGAGACAGTTAAACCAACAAGCCTTGTTAATAGATTGGTATTTCATTCATCGGATACATCTGACATAATTCTCGATTTCTTCGCCGGTTCCGGCACCACAGGTGATGCAGTAATGCAGCTTAATGCCGAAGATGGAGGTAAGAGGAAATTTATTTTAGTTCAATTGCCTGAAATCATAGACCCCAAGATAAACAAAACTGCTTATGATTTCGTTAAAAGTGAACTCCTTTCGAAAACGCTCAAAGAACAAAAACCAACAATTTTTGAAATTACAAAAGAGCGATTAATACGAGCAGCAAAAAAAATAAATGCAGAACTTGATGAAAAAAATAATAACCTTGAAACCCAAATCAATAAATTGGAAGCTGAAATTCAAACCGCTGATACACAAAAAGAAATTGGAAATTTGCGAGAGCAAATAAATAAAAACCTAAAACTTAAAACTCAAAACAATTTCAAAGTATTTGAGACAACACCCATTTGGGAAAATTATGATTTTGAAGCAGAACAGTTTGATAGTTCACAAACACTGTTCGACTTTGGAAAATTAACGGAATCCGACATCAAATCATTGCTTATTACTTGGAAAACGTATGACGGAATAGAATTAACACAAGAACTGGAGACTGTAGTTTTGAGTGCTGGATCTATAGTTGATAATGAATTAAAAATTCAAAATTCAACACCAGGCACTAAAAACTATATTACTTATTACGGTAACGGCAGATTGTATTTAATGAACAAAGGATTTACTACAGAAAACCTTAAAGCATTGTTAGAAAAGATTGATTCAGACAAACATTTCGAACCTAAAAGCATCATCGCCTTCGGCTATCACTTTGAGAGTAAGAGTTTACGGGAGATCTCAGAAAACATAAAAACTTACAACAACAAGAAAAAAAGCGACATTGACTTTATTACGCGATATTAATCATGAGTTTTTTGTATGAAAGAAAGTATTGTTAAAAATAAAAGTTTTGAGTTTGCGTTGCAAATAATCGAATTTTATAAAGTTTTGCAGGAGCAGAAGGAGTTTGAATTATCTAAACAACTATTGCGAAGCGGCACAAGTATAGGAGCAAATGTGAATGAAGCAATGGCTGGGTTCAGTAAGGCAGACTTTGCATATAAAATGTTCATTTTCAGGCAAAGAAGCAAGGGAAACTTTGTATTGGCTGGAGCTTTCAGATAAAAGTCAAATGATAAAATTTGATTTCAAACCTTACATCGATAGCTGCAAAGAGTTAGTAAAAATGCTAACCAGCATCGCAAAAACAACTCAAATTTTAACTCTTAAAAATTCATGACTAAAAAAAACGAAATAATTCTTTTCAAAACATCAGACGATAAAATAAAGATAGATGTTTTATTTGAAGATGAAACCGTTTGGCTTGCACAAGAACAAATGGCGCAACTATTCGAAAAAGGAAGAAGCACCATAACCGAACATATAAGCAACATATTTAAGGAACAAGAATTAGAAGAAAAAGTGGTATGTCGGGAATTCCGACACACCACTAAACACGGCGCTCTCGAAGGGAAAACGCAGGAAGTAACCGTAAAGCAATATAATCTTGATGTAATTATTTCGGTGGGGTATCGGGTAAAATCTTTGCGGGGCACACAATTTCGGCAATGGGCAACACAGCGGTTACGTGAATACATCATCAAAGGATTTACAATGAACGATGACCGATTGAAAGAACTTGGCGGAGGCAGCTATTGGAAAGAGCTTTTAGAGCGGATTCGTGATATTCGCAGCAGCGAAAAAATAATATACCGACAAGTGCTCGATTTGTATGCTACAAGTATTAATTACGATTCGAAAAGTGAAGAATCCTTATTGTTTTTTAAAATAGTACAAAATAAATTACATTATGCAGTAAATCAACTTACAGCAGCAGAAGTGATATACAACAGAGCAGACGCCGAAAAAGAATTTATGGGTCTTACTACATTTACAGGATCATTGCCTGTTAAAAAAGATATCTCCATTGCTAAAAATTATTTAAACAAAGATGAATTATTTCGTCTTAATCGAATTGTTTCGGCATTTTTCGATTTAGCCGAATTAAAAGCAATGGAACGTATCCCGATGAAAATGAAAGACTGGCTCGATGAGTTGGATAAATTTACTTCAATCTATGGCAAAGGAACCTTGCACAGTACGGGTAAGATAAGTCATGAAAAGGCAATAAAAAAAGCTGAGGCGGAATATCTGAAATATCAGGTAAAAACACTCTCGCCTGTTGAAGAAGCTTATCTCGATGCAATTAAAAAAATTCAAAAAGAAGCAGAAAAGAAATCGAAGAAAAAATGAAGGGATTTAATTTCGAAAAAAATCTGAGCCATCAATCGCATGCAGTAGAAAGCACTATTGCGGTGTTTGAGAATATCGATTGTATTCAGCAGACAGAGGTTGATAAAAAATATATCAATCCTGAATTTGATTATTTGGAGGGTTTTAAGTACATCAATAACATTCGTGACATTCAGGAGAAAAACAGCTTAGACGAGAAAAGAAAGGGACGGAGCAATATCATAGATATTATGATGGAAACCGGAACTGGCAAAACATATACCTATACAAAGACCATTTTTGAACTTAATGAAAAATATGGGATTTATAAGTTTATTGTAGTAGTTCCGACACTTTCAATCAAAGCAGGCACTATTGACTTTTTGAAATCGGAAAGCAGCCGTACACATTTTAATGAGCAATATGGTAAAACCCTTCATTTGCATATTGTAGAAAGTCAGAAAAAAGCAAAAAGCAAAAAATCATATATTCCATCTGCGGTCAGCAGTTTTGTAACTGCCGGAAATTTTGAAAAAAACAATATTCAGGTCATGATTATCAACGCTGGTATGATCAACTCCGAAACAATGCAAACAGATTATCATTCGAACTTATTGGACAAATACAATATCCCATTTGATGCCATTGCAGCGACAAGACCATTTGTTATTATTGATGAGCCGCATAAATTTAGTCAAAACAATAAGACCTGGGAGAACATTCAAAAAATGAAGCCCCAATTTATCCTGCGGTATGGGGCGACTTTTCAGGGATTCGAAAACCTGATTTACACATTGACAGCCGTTGATTCGTTCAACAGAAATTTAGTGAAAGGCGTAATCGGACACATTACAGAATTTAATGCAGGTCAAAACGCAATAGTGAAATTTATTGATTCAGATGGCACCGAAGCCAGTTTTGAATTGATTGAAAACGACAAGCGAAAAACCGTGACTGTAGCTAAAAAAGAAAGTCTTAAAAAGGTTCATCCTGAGATGACCGATTTGGGGATTGAGAATTTGAATAAAAGCACCGTCGTTTTAACTAACGGTTTGGAGATGAAAAAAGGAGATAAAATCAATCCTTATTCCTACGCTGAAAAGTTGCAGGAAACCATGATACAAAAAGCAATCAAGCACCATTTTGAAATCGAAAAGCAACTACTGACAAGGGATGTAAAAATAAAGCCTATAACGCTTTTCTTTATTGACAACATTGACGAATATCGAAACAAGGAAGGTTATATCCGGAAAACTGTCGAGCAATACATTAAAGCAGAAGTAGAGTCTTTAATTTTGAGTTTTGAGTCTTTAATCAAAACTCAAAACTCAACACCAGGCGCTCTACACTATAAAAATTATCTTGAAAAAACTTTGCTTGATCTTTCGGCAACACACGCAGGATATTTTTCCAAAGACAATACTGAAAAAGACGAAGCCATTGAGAAAGAGATAAACGAAATTCTGCACGACAAACAAGCAATGCTTGATTTAGTAAATCCAAGAAGATTCATTTTTTCAAAATGGACTTTACGAGAAGGTTGGGATAATCCTAATGTATTTCAGATTTGTAAACTTCGAAGCAGCGGCAGTGAAATTTCGAAATTGCAGGAAGTTGGTCGTGGATTGCGGTTACCTGTAAATGAATATGGTAATCGTGTAAAAGACGAACAGTTTCATCTGAATTACTTTGTGGACTTTACCGAAAGTGATTTTGTAGATAAATTGGTAAATGAAATCAATCTGAAATCGGGAGCTATTTCAATTGAACAAGTTCCTGACAAACTTTATGAACAAATGATCAAAAAGATTTGTGAGCTATACGAGACAACAGAAAATGAACTATTGGATGTTTTGGACACAAACAACGTGATTACAAGAACAAACTCTTTTAAGACAGGCGGTTTTGATTACATCAAACAAAACTATCCAAGAATATTTGAAGGTGTAAACTCTAACAAAGTTCGCAAAGCAACCGACACTAAAAAGAAAGTTGTTGTTAGAACAGAGAAATATCAAGACCTGAAAGACCTTTGGGAAAAGCTAAATGAAAAAGTTATACTTGAATATAAGTTTGACAACGAAGCAAGTTTCAAATTGCTATTTACCGAATTTCTTAAAACACAGAAAGACAATCTAACTTGGGTCGGCATTAACGAGCGGATTTCAAAAGTTGAAATTAAGGACAACAAAGCAGTTGCATGCGATCCTGAATCAGTTTACAACCGAAAGGCTACGACTATTTCGATAATGAAATACAGCGACTTTTTGAAAGATCTTTCAAAGAATTTAAACATAAACATTACAACTTTACATCAATCAATCATTGATGCAGGAACAGACATAAACAAGTATCTCAATCAAACAACCTTAAGAATAATCAAGCAGAATTTTGACTTTTTCCTAATGACACAAGCCTTTGATAAGTATTCAATAGAATATAAAAAGGTTTCAAATAGCATTCATCCAACTAAACTGACAGACGAGGACGGAAATGTGCTTAAAGAAATTTCTGCTTCAGATGTAGGTGTATTGTTTTCAGATGAAGATGTGGCAAAATCCTATTTCTTTGACGAATTATTTTACGATTCAGACCTGGAGAAATCAAACATCCGGTCAGAAATAAAAGAAGTAATTGTTTTTACAAAAATCCCGAAGAACTCCATTAAGATTCCTGTTGCAGGTGGTAAAAGTTATTCTCCTGACTTCGCTTATGTTCTGAAATTCGAAAACGGCGAGCAAAAACTAAACTTCATTGTTGAGACTAAAAACGTAAATAATAAAGACGAGCTTCGTGATGAAGAAAAGTTCAAAATTAAACATGCAGAAAGATTTTTTGGCACTAAAATAAAAATTGCTTTTGAAACCCAATTCAGTAATAAAAAAATGGTTGATTTATTAAGAGGCCTATCTATAGAAGTTTAGATAGTTCTTATAATCAATTTATTTAGAACAATACATCAAAGCAAACTAACCGTTGATGATAATACCCGCCCGCTGCTGAACATATTTGTCAGATAATAATTCTTCTACGGAATGATATGTTCCCGGGCTTCGGCTCTGCTGATAGTATGCTATTCGGTATCTCCCGGCATTAAATTTGAACAATTTACACTGAAAACCGCGGTTTGGATTTTCCAAATATTAAAGATAAAAAGTTGGAAAAGAGGACAAAACGTCTTAAATTATTATGTCATAATAATTAAGGAACAAAAAGCCTTATACGGTTTTAATACTCTTAAGATTGAAAATATTGATGTAGTTTCATATTTTTATAAACTGATTCCCGATTAAAAAGAATATTCTTAATTATGATAAATAAATACCTTAAATACAGTCTTTTCGGATTGATGACATTCGTTATTATTGCAGGGATCGCTTTTCCGATTGTTGATCAGCCGAAAGAATGGTACGAATTTCCGATGATCCCCGGACTTGAAGAGAAGGCGAAAATAATTTTTTTCCATGTCCCCACTGCCTGGTTATCAGTGCTGGCATTCCTTATGGCTATGATTTATGGGATAAAGTATCTGAGAAAGCAGGACCTAAATGACGATTCAAAATCCGAAGCAGCCATTCAGCTCGGAATGATTTTCTGTATTCTCGCCACTGTTACAGGTTCTATCTGGGCTAAGTTTACCTGGGGAAGTTTCTGGCACTGGGATCCCCGCGAAACGAGTATCTTTGTGCTGCTGCTGATATATGGTTCGCTTATTGCACTTCGGAGCGCTATCGAAAATGAAGAAAAAAGGGCGAGACTATCAGCCGTTTATTCGATAATCGCTTTTCTGACTGTCCCGTTCTTCATATTTATTATGCCCAGGATAATGGCGGGCTTGCACCCGGGATCGGCAAATGATGATACTTCCGGACCCGTTGTTGATTTTAAAATGAATGCCAATATGCAGATGATATTCTATCTTTCAATGGCAGCATTTACAATACTTTATTACTGGATATGGAAAATCGGTTATAAATCTTTAATAATAAGAGCAGAATTAAACAACAAAAACTAAAGGAAAGAATTTGGAAGGCTTTTATTCATTTCTTGAAAAAAACTCTATATATATAGTATTATTTATTGTCTTGGTCATCTGGACCGGAATATTTTTATTTGTAAATTCCACAGATAAAAGACTTAAAGGCATAGAAAACGAACTGAAAGGACAAAAATGAAAAACAAATATATGTTCGGCGGCCTTATAATCGTCGTGTTTCTCGGCGTGATGGGGTGGCTGTTTACGCAGACAAATGTTGCCTATGTCAGCAACTTTGAGAGTGTTGTCAATTCCTCAAAAGCGGTCAAAGCAACCGGATCATGGGTGAAAGAAAAAAGGTATGTATTCGATAGTGAGCGTAACACTTTTTCTTTCTATATGTCTGATGAGACCGGCAAGCAGATGAAGGTTATATACAAGGGTTCGATTCCGAATAATTTCGAATCCTGCACAAGCGTTGTGGTTACCGGCAAATACCATAACGGGGTTTTTCAGGCTTCGGATATTTTGACAAAATGTCCGTCAAAATATGAAACCCAAATGCCGGCTAACAGCAAGACCTAACCTCAAAATAAAGGAAAATTTTAATGATTGGTGATATATTAATTACCCTCGCACTTGTAGCGGGTGTATTCACGGTAGTTATGTATTATCTGACCTATAAAGGTTATGAAAATACAAAAAACTACGCGCGGATCGGGTACCACTTTATGGCAGTTATGGTGGTTGCCGCTTCAGCATTGTTATTATATGCTGTTTTAACGCATCAATATCAGTATAAATATGTTTTTAATTATTCCGGCTCCGGTTTGCCTGTAGGGCTTCTGATCTCCACATTTTATGCGGGGCAGGAAGGAAGTTTGCTGCTCTGGCTTCTGTTTACTGCTATCGTCGGGCTTATCCTCATGGATTATACATCCAAAAGGGGAGACCTCGAAGAGCGCGTAATGATGGTTTTTACTTTTGCCGCTGTCGGACTACTGACTATGATCAGTCCGCTGCTCAAAAGTCCATTCGAGTATATATGGGTTGAAGATAATTTTATCAATATTAAATATATAAATGCGCAGCTCCTGAATTCGCCGTTTATTCAGAATTTCTTTTTCCAGGATCCCGGTTCCGGTGAGTCCTTCGTAAGGCTGGGGAAAGAACTGTATGCGGTGCTGAGCACCAATGGAATCGCTATTAATAATTTCCTCATTCAGGGTAAGGGGTTGAATCCATTGCTTCAGAATTTCTGGATGCAGATTCATCCGCCGCTTCTTTTTGTGGGCTTTTCGATGGCTGCGGTTCCTTTTTCATTTGCAATTGCCGCACTTATCAAAAATGAATATAAAGACTGGGTGAAACAATCATTGCCCTGGCTGTTAAGTGCAACAATGCTTTTAGGACTTGCTATTATGTTGGGCGGTTACTGGGCATATGGTGTTCTGGGATGGGGCGGCTACTGGGGTTGGGACCCGGTTGAAAATTCAAGTCTTGTTCCCTGGATTATTGGTGTCGCTGCTATTCACACCATGATCGTTCAGAAAAAATATCAGGATAAAGGCAGCGAAGGCAGGTTTGTTAAAACAAATCTAATCCTGAGTGTGCTTATGTATGTTACCGTTCTCTACAGCACTTTTCTTACAAGAAGCGGAATCCTCAGTGATGCCTCAGTCCATTCATTTGTTGCGCCGGGACAGATAGTTTTTCTGGCATTGCTCACTTTCCTGTTGTTTTTCCTGTCCATTGGTGTGGGCGGAGTTGCATACAGGTGGAAATATCTTACGAACAAATATAATTTTGAAGAGAATCTTCTTTCGAGGGAACTGGCATTATTTACGGGATCGGTTGCCCTTATAGCATCAGCAATTATTGTTCTTGTGGGTACAAGCGCACCAATTTTCGGAACAGCAGTAGAGATAAGATTCTATAATGAACTCAATCTGCCAATAGCAATCATTATTGCATTTTTGAATGGATTCAGTCTTCTTCTTAAATGGAAGCAGTCTGATGGCAAAAACCTGGTAAAAGACCTGCAGTTTTCAGGAGCAGCCGCAGCAGTTTCAACTATACTCGTTGTTCTTATTGGTGGTGTAACCGATGTAATGCTTGCCGTGTTTGTCCTTACAACTGCTTTCTCGTTATTTGTCAACCTCGAGATAATGTTCCATGTTATAAAAGGAAGAAAATCACATCTTGGGGCATACATATCCCATGCCGGTCTCGCAGTATTTTTCCTTGGCGTAATTGCTACAGGCGGTTATTCACAGCATGGTCAGGTTGAGCTTATTAAAGGTCAGAAGGCTGAAATCTTCGGGCATCAGCTTACTTTTACAGGTTATGTGCCGATAGAAAACGGCGCCAAGTATGCATTTAATGTCGAAATAGCCGATGGCGAGAGTAAATCAGTTGCCGCACCGGTAATGTATATTGCCGAGTTTAACAACAGTCTGATGCGTGAACCTGATATACTTAACGGATTGTTTAAGGATTTTTATGTTGCTCCTCTGGGTTATTCAGATGGCAAAGAATCCTTATCGGATGGAGGCAGGGAAGTCAGCCTCGGCAAAGGCGAATCGATTGATTATAACGGTTCCACAATAACATTTGAAAGCTTTAATTTTCCTCCTGATGCAATGCAGGCAATGATGGGAGGAGGAGAATTCAGTATCGGCGCTGTTTTAAGTATTGATAAAGACGGGAAAAAAATACAGGCAGAGCCAAAACTTGTGAAACAAGGTGAATCACAAAAATATGTTTCTGCTGAAATTCCTGAAGCTGACTTAAAAGTTGATATGAAATCGATGGATGCAGGAGGCAATGTTATCCTCATCCTCACAAGTATTTCTGATCCTGCGTCTGCAGAAATGAATAAGATGCCAAAAGAGGTGCTGACGGTTGAAGCAAGTATCAAGCCTTTTATTAATCTTGTATGGGCGGGTGTTTTGATAATGGTAGCAGGGTTTATTGTTTCAGCATCAAGAAGAACCAAAGAATCCCAATCCTGAAATTAACTTATATGATCCGCATAATCCAATGCGGATCATATATCTAATTGCCATCAATGCCTTCCGCCAGCGTAAGAGTTAAGAATTATCCGCTCAACATTGTATTTTTGTAAACTGAATATCTAAAATGTGTGTTCTGATTGTTTAAAAACATCATCTATATTTTTGCAAGCATGATGCTTTTTTTTACCGGAGTAATACTGTACGGCACTCTGCTGAACCTGAGGGAGAAAACCCTGGCTGAAGAAATGAAGCTGAAAAATATTGAGACACTCAGGGATATAAAAGTCGTGATTATTAAATCCCGATACACCCTTGAACTATATTCAGGTGACATATTAGTCAAAAATTACAAGGCTGTTTTTGGAAAAACCCGGAGAAGGATAAGGCATTCTGCACTCGATAAGGTGACTCCCACCGGCAGGTATTATGTTTGCAGCAAGGATTCTGTAACAGAGTTCCACAGAATGATCGTTCTGAATTATCCGAATCTGCATGATCTCGCGATTCAGTTGAAGGACGGTTATCTTACCCGGGAGGAATTCCTTGAATTCAGAGAGGAACTGAACACAAATAATTGTATTGGGAAAAGAAATATTAAATTCGGCACAATTGGCATTCACGGCATCGGATATTTTGATATTGTTTTCAGTAACCTGCCGTTCAGGTTCGACTGGACTAACGGATCTGTTGCAGTCAATAACGATGACATTGAGGAGCTTTACAGCGTAATGGAGCATGGGACTGAAGTTATCATACACCCTTAACCGGTATTTCCTTCCGTACGCTTTTATCTGGGCTTTCATGGCACTTTGCGGTAAGGCTTATGCTCAGGAGATAGGTCCATTTGAAATAACTGCGGTGAATTTTTCGGGAAACAACAACATTTCAACAGCTTTACTCGAAAATGCTGTCAATACAAAGGAATCCCCAAACTGGGTATCAAAGTTCCTGAATACATTCACTTCCTTCGGCAGCCCGCCCAAGTATATTGATACAACTCTGATTGCCAATGATTTGGAACTGCTCCGTAATTTTTATTTCGATAACGGGTTCTTTAAAGTAAGAATTGATCCTGAGCTCCAGTATAATTATGATGAAAAAACTGTCAGTCTGCACTTCAAAATAAAGGAAAATGAAGCAGCTAAATACAGGAAATTTCAGTTAAAAGGACTTGACCATATTGAGCAGTATCTTCAGGGAAAAATTAAGCAGGATTATGCTCCCTATGATAACGACGACCGGTTCAACAGGAACTATGTTGAGAATAAAATTCAGAATATTATCTCTTTCCTCCGCGATCACGGGTTTATGCTTATTTCCAATCAAAACCCCGATGTTGTGATTGATACTCTACTTAATAAAGTGGACATAACAGTTAATTTTAATGCAGGCAGACGATTTCGAATAGACAGCGTCAGAGTTTTTAAAAGTGGTATCGGGCAGGATCTTGTTACAGAAGAGCTCATAAAGGATATTGCAGGATTAAAACCCGGAAATTATTACAGCTATTATGATTCTAAATTGGCGCAGATCAGGCTATACAGAACCGATCTTTTTTCATCAGTAGTAGTTAACGGCGCAATTGCTGATACCAATCTTAATAAAGTACCCATGAATATAAGCGCTGAAGTGGGAATGCTCAATGAGATTTCTCCGGAACTTATATTCAATAATGAAGATAATACACTAAATGCTGGTGCCGGGGTCGGCTTTACAAGAAAGAATTTCCTGGGGGATGCCCGGAGGATGACCCTGTCGTTTTCCGGCGCTTTGCAGAATGTTTATGAATTTATCACAGAGTCCGTTGCAGACTCAAATTTATTCGGTTATATCGATTCAAGATTAGTATTTGACCAGCCCTTTTTATTCGGAAAACCAATTGCCACCAAACTTGAAGGATATGGTACATTCCAGAAAAGGAAGTCTGAATACAATGCGTTTATATATGGTTCACAGATCAGTCTTGATTTCGAACTTCCCCGACAGACGTTTTTTAATTCCTTCCTCGCTTATATCAGGAGTGAACGAACCAACTACGATTATCAGGATAAATACATTACAGAAGGTCTTTCGGAATTTCTTCAGAATCAGTCCGGACTTACTGTTGCTGAAGCAGATTCGACCGCAAATTATCTTGTTTCTAATAATCTTGTCGCAAAATCAACGAAAGCCACTAACGCAGTTATAGGGTTCAGACTTGGGAATAATCACACTGATAATCTTGCTTTCCCCACTTCGGGCACAGCTTTGTCAATAAATCTGGAAAGCGGGAATGCACTTGTGAAACTGGGTAATGTCCTCGGTATTATTGATGCGGATGTACCACAGTATGTTAAATTACTCCTGAATTTCAGCGCTTATCTGCCGGTTTATTCAACACGGAACGCCTCTCTTGGATTTAAGAGCAAGATCGGAAATATTTTTACGTATGAAGGAGATGAAGCTCTGATCCCGATTAACCAGCGATTTTACGGAGGCGGAAGCAACTCAATAAGGGGATGGAAAACCCGTGATCTTGTCCCGGAATTCGATCTTAACAAAGTTTCGCCTGATGATGTTTTTAATGTGATCAAGGGATTGGAACCGGGCGGATTTTTTATCCTCGAAGTTTCTGTAGAAAGCAGGAATAAACTCACCGATGATATAGGAGTTACCTTTTTTGCTGATGCCGGAAATACCTGGGACAGCTACAAAAAAGTGCAGCCGCAGGGGATTGCTATCGCTGCCGGTTTTGGTCTCAGATATTACCTCGATTTTGCTCCCTTCAGACTTGACTTTGGTTTTAAGGTTTATGACCCGACTGACAGGAGAAGTTTCTTTAAGAAAAAAGTATTCGGAGAAACCCTTGAGTTTCACCTGGGAATAGGGGAAGCTTTCTAAAGACTTTTTCTTTTAGTATATTTAAAGTTTATCAATTATTTTATTACGCAAATGATCTCCAGCATGACCGGATTCGGAAGGGGCATAAGTAACACTGAAACCTTCAGCCTCGAAGCCGAAATTAAAAGTTTCAACAGCCGCTATCTCGATCTGTCAATAAAACTGCCGAAAGAATTATCCGATAAGGAATTTGAAATCAGAGAGCTTGTCAGGAAAAAAATTCGGAGAGGTAAAGTCTCAGTTTTTATTCAGATCAAAGCCGAGAGTTCCGGCAATACCGGATTTAATCTTGACCAGAAAAAAGTGGAAGGCATCGTTCAGGCGCTTGGCGATATAAAAAAATATGCCGGACTTCAGGATGCTGTAACCCTCAGACACATTCTCGAACTCAAAGAATTTTTGTTTGAGGAGTCATTTGAGGATAAAGATAAAATATTTGAAAATTGCATTAAAGCTGTAAATGCTGCTATTGACGATCTGAACTCAATGAGAAAAAAAGAAGGTGCAGAGCTTGAGAATGATCTTTTGCTCAGGCTTTCAGTGATTGAAAACTCAATTAACCGCGCTGAGGAACTGGGCCGTAAACCTGTTGAAGATTATTTTGCCCGTCTTATTGAAAAAGCAAAACAGCTTGTTGCCGGAATCACCGAATATGGGGACAGGCTCGAAGCTGAACTTGCACTTCTTGCAGAAAGGTACGATGTAACAGAAGAGAATGTCCGAATGCGGAGTCATATTAAAATGTTCCGTGATGTGCTTCAGAATGATGATGAAAGCGGCAGAAAACTGAATTTTATCTGCCAGGAAATGAACCGGGAAGCGAATACTATCAACAGTAAGTCAGTTTCCACTGAATTATCGGGGATAGGTATTACAATAAAAGAAGAACTCGAAAAAATCCGCGAACAAGTACAGAACATAGAGTAGTGAAAGGTAAATTAATCGTATTTTCAGCGCCGAGCGGTTCAGGAAAAACAACCGTAATGAAAAAAATTCTGAAACAGTTTCCTGATCTCGTATTTTCTATAAGCGCAACAACAAGGAAAAAGCGTCCGGCAGAAACCGAGGCGAAGGATTATTTTTTTCTTTCAGAAGATGAGTTTACAGAAAAAATTAAAAATGATCTCTTCGTTGAATGGGAAAAGTTTTACGGGTACTATTACGGAACTCTTAAAAGTTTTGTTGATGACAACATTTCTTCCGGTAAAAATGTTATTTTTGAAGTTGACGTAAAAGGTGCAATAAGCATTAAACAGAATTACCCTGAGGCGAATCTTATTTATCTCCTGCCTCCGAGTATTGAAGAATTACGCAACAGGCTGATTGCCCGGAAAACTGAAACTGATGAGGATTTAAGGAAAAGAATTGAACGTGCCGAGCTCGAACTTAGTTATAAGGACAGGTTCGATTTTGTGGTATTAAACGATAAGCTTGAAAAAGCTATAAACGAAGTTTGTGAAATAGTTGAAAAAATAATAAAAGGAGATAACCATGCAGCTTAAACCGGTTGATCTGAAAACGATGGAAAAAAACGTCAAAAACACCTATGAAGGCGTTATTGTCGCTTCGAGACGTGCCAGACAGATTAATGACGACGTCCGTAAAGATTTTTCAGAAAGATTAAAAGAGATTGCCCCGACAACAGAGGATGATGTTGAGGAGAAGGAAAACCCGGAACAGTTGAAACTTTCTCTTGAATTTGAAAAAAAGCCGAAACCCCATCTTGTTGCGCTTAAAGAAATGATGGATGGCAAAATTGAATTCAGGTACAAAGATACTGAAGTAAAATAAATTTTATTTTTACTGAAAAGCTGCCTGTATGCCGGGCAGCTTTTTTATTTTTAAACCGCAGGCAGTGGAGAATTGCAATCCGACATATGTCGTTACTGATATATTGAAGCTGATATCACTCGTAAAATTCAAGAATTCGCAATATTATTTCATCATAGCATAATGCTCTGATTGCTCTTCGCATGCAGATATTTTAATTATTGAATTAGTAATCTTTCCGTGTGTTTTATTCTTCTGACGCAGATACAAGGATGCAGCACAATTTAGGTTCCATAGAAACCCGGGGATTTACTATTAAAAATCGCCCGATTTTATGCAGTGAATAATAAGGGGTATTTTTACTTTTACAATAAATAAATATTTTTATTTTTTCTTCCTGACGACTTAAGTAAATTTAGTGTTTCGGATAACGGATAATAATCATTTCTCTTCATTGGGCATGACATTAAACAGACAGGTGATACCTTGATAGATAATTTTGCGGGCAAAAAAATTCTTCTGGGAATAACAGGGGGAATAGCAGCATATAAATCCGCTTTGCTGGTCAGAGAATTTGTTAAGAGAGGAGCATCCGTAAAAGTTGTGATGACACCTTCTGCCATAGAATTTATTACCCCGCTGACACTTTCTGCATTGAGCGGCAACCCGGTTATTATAAATACATTTCCTTCGGGCGACGGGCAAACCGAATTCAAAGCAACATGGCATATTGAACTTGCTCTCTGGGCAGATATTATGATCATCGCTCCTGCGACGGTTAATACTATTGCAAAACTAAGAGCCGGTATCTGTGACAATGCTCTGCTGACTCTCGCTGCCGCACTGCGTTCACCACTGCTTATTGCACCTGCTGCCGACCTTGATATGTATTCCAAACCGCAAAACAACGAAAACATTCAATATCTCGAAAGTATTGGGACTTATATTGTACAGGCAGAATCAGGAGAACTTGCAAGCGGACTTTCTGGAAAGGGCAGGATGGCTGATATCGGAAAAATAACAGATGCCGCTGAAACACTCCTGCTTGGGTACAATAACGACCTTAAGGGCAGAAAAATATTAGTTACAGCAGGTCCCACCTATGAAGATATCGATCCTGTGAGGTTTATTGGCAACCGTTCTTCCGGTAAAATGGGGTTTGCCATTGCAAGAGCAGCATGGTTAAGAGGAGCAGAAGTAAGTCTTATTTCCGGACCGGTCAATCTCAATATTTATCCCGAAATACAGATAACGCAGGTACGTTCCGCCCTTCAGATGAAAACGGAAGTTGAAAAACAATTTATTACGAACGATGCACTTATTATGTCTGCCGCTGTTGCAGATTACCGACCTGTTGATTATAAATCAAAAAAAATTAAAAAGGAAGATGGGCTGGAGAATATAAGGATTGAAAAAACAGCCGACATTCTCACCAATTTACAGAAGACAAAAAAGCAGATGGTCATCGGGTTCGCACTTGAAACCGATAATGAGAAAAAAAATGCCCTGAAGAAACTTAAATCGAAAGGAACTGATTATATTGTTATGAATTCTCTCCGCAATAAAGGTGCGGCTTTTGAGAATGAGACAAATGTTGTGACTGTATTTGATGAAAAAGGGGTTCTTCTGGAGACAGAAATTGAATCCAAGTTTTCGATCGCTCATAAAATTCTTGACCTGCTGAAGGAAAATTAATGACAACAAAAAAAGAAATAATTGAAAGCCTTAAAATCCAGAGAGAAATTTTCGGCGATCTTTTATATAGCAGAATAGATATACCGGAATCGTTCCCGGAAGAAGAAAAGATTTTGGAGCCACCGGTGAAAAAGCCGGAAGGATACATTTCAAAACCAGCGCCGGAAATAAAAGAAGCCGGTATGACATACGACCTGAATCTGGGCAAATTTGTTGAAAAAACAGAAAAAAAGCCGGCTATAGAGAATAATACAACACCGGTAAAACCTGCAATTCCTCCTATAGATGCCGCCTGGCAGAAAACAAATGATATGGATTCACTCAGACTTGCTATACAGGATTGCCAGCTTTGCAGACTTGGAGCTACCAGGAATAAATTTGTGTTTGGTACCGGTTCGCATACAACTGATATTATGGTGATCGGGGAAGGACCGGGAGCAGACGAGGACAGATTAGGTGAGCCATTTGTAGGCAGAGCCGGGCAGCTTCTGAATGATATTCTCGCAGCTATTAAATTCCCGCGTGAATCGGTCTATATTGCAAATATTGTCAAATGTCGTCCTCCTGCAAACCGCAACCCGCTGCCTGATGAGGTAAGTACCTGCATTCCATTCCTGCATAAACAAATTGAGATAATAAAACCGAAAGTGATACTTTGTCTTGGTCTCGTTGCAGCAAATTCGCTTCTTAACGACAATACAAACCTGACAAAAATGCGCGGGAAAGTATTCGAATTCGGCTCTGCCAAGGTAATGGTGACCTATCATCCGGCTGCTTTGCTGCGCAATCCTAATTGGAAAAAATTCACCTGGGAAGATGTACAGGCTTTCAGGAAACTATACGATAATATTATGGGCAGCTAAAATGAATAATATGAACGTTGATATGAATAAATTACTTTCAGAAAGCAGGAAGATGCCTGCGAATCTTGAAGTTGAGATGAAAGTTATTGGGGCGATGCTTCTGAATAAAGCCGCCATAGAAAAATCTTCTGAAATTCTGACTCCCGAATGTTTTTTTGATGAAAAGAACAAACTGATATTTGAAGCGATAAGAAGTCTTGTCAATAAAATGATCCCCGTTGACACGGTCTCGATTTACGAAGAATTGAAAAACCGGGGACAGATTTCTGCGGTCGGCGCTGGTTATCTGGCGCAGCTTTCACGCGATATCTCTTCGGCTGCAACAGTTGAATATCATTCACGATTAATCCTTGAAAAGTGGACACTGCGTAAATTGATAGAGACTTCTCTGCAGATTGCAGGCGCTGCCTACGAGGACAGAGGCGATGTTTTCCAATTGCTTGATGAAGCCGAAAAGAACATTTTCGAGATCACAAAAGGTACAAGCAGCAACACAGTCCGGACGATGAAAGAAGTTGTAAATGAGACTATCGAATTGATAGAAGCTGTTCATTCCAACAAAATCACAAATGTCGGAGTTTCATCGGGATTTGTCAAACTCGATGAAATGCTTGGCGGTTTCAGGAAATCCGATCTTATAATTGTCGCAGCCCGCCCTGCAATGGGTAAAACCGGTTTTGCCCTTTCCTGTCTGAGGAATATTGCAGTCGCTTCTAAAGAACCGGTTGCGTTTTTCAGCCTTGAAATGGATGCCACCCAGCTTGTTACACGACTCATTTCAGCAGAGTCCAGAATTGATGCACACATGATACGTACCGGAAAATTTAAAGCAGAGGAAGGTTCGAGAATAAGTAAAACTGTGCACCGGCTCAGCGATGCTCCCGCATTTATTGACGACAGCGCCGCTCAGACTATTCTTCAGATACGCGCAAAAGCCCGCAGACTTGTCGCTGAACACGACGTGAGGGCAATCTTTATTGATTACCTCCAGCTTATTGAATCTGATTCGAGAACTGAAAATCGTGAACGTGAAATATCGAACATATCACGTTCTCTCAAAGCGCTTGCAAAGGAATTAAAAATACCTGTAATTGCGCTCTCGCAGCTAAACCGTGCAGTGGAATCAACAGGTGATAAAAAGCCGATGCTTTCACATCTCAGGGAATCCGGATCAATAGAACAGGATGCTGACGTTGTCTGTTTCCTGTACAGACCTGAGTATTATAAAATAATGATCGATCCCGAAACTAATGAATCAAATGAAGGTATCGCAACTGTTATTATAGCGAAGCACAGGAACGGACCTGTCGGCGAAGTAAGGCTACGGTTTTTCAAAGAATATGCGAAATTTGAAAATCTCGATCTTTCCTTCGATAACCTGCCGATTCCGGGAAATAAAAAATCACAAGACGGAGATTACACATTTTGAGAACTCTTTTTTCATTTGTTTTATTTTTTCTGGCGCTCACAGCCTCTTCTTTCGGCGCGGGACCTGATTCTCTTCTTTTTTCCTCTCTTACAGAGCAGGCTATCCGTAACGGATGGGCTGAATTAACTTCGCAGGAGATTTTCTACAGAACAGTCAGATATCTTGAAGATTATTCTTCTGTATCTTATAAGGCAGATGGAGAAAGTATATCCACAGATAAAATTAACCTCAACCAGCCGAACAAATACACGCAGATATCCTATTCTCTTGCATTTACAAAGGCTGTTCACAGCGGTAATCTTTCCGAAAAGAATTTCCATAAAAATTATCTTTTTGCTGCAAGAGGGAGTTCGGGCGAGGATTCTCAGTTGCTTGAATTTAAGGGCTATCAGGACTGGTTTGCTTTTCTGCAGCAGTCAGGTTTTATATTCGGCGTATTAAAAGGCGCTGATCCGAGGGGTGATTCTTTAAAGACAGCAGACAACGGGATACTCGATGCAACAATTATGGCGCCGTCTGAGATAGCTGAAAACAGCCTGCGCTTTTCGAATGGGGATATAATCCTTTTTATCAAAGATAATATGCCCGAATATTCCGGCGTTATTATGCTGGATTCAAACAATCAGCCTCATATTATTCATTATCCTTACTCCGGCAGGGGAGCTGTGCGATCAAAAGAAACACTTTCTGAGTTCGTAAGGAAGAAAGGAATATACGAGGGAATAAAAATTTACAAGGTTAAGGGATAAATATTTTCAGGTCATTTCAGGTTTTTTAATACCCGCAAAGCTCGCAGAGTATTCCAGCGGCTTGGTTTTCCAGATTGCTCCATCAAAAAGTGCGTCTGTCCGGGATGAGCAGAACTCAAATTCCAGGTTCCGGCTTTGTTCTGCTTTCGTTCCAGAATTTCGAGCGCCGGGTTCATCCTGAAATCGTAAGCTCGACCGGAGTACTGAAAATAATCCAGCGCACGGAGAATATCATATTTCCATCGGCAGGGATAATGAAGTTTCAGAAATGCATCGCTGATAATTTTTCCGGTACGGTCAGATAAATATAATCTGTGAATCAGTAAAAATTCCTCAGCGCTTTCAATAGCTTTTTGTATTTCAGTCCTGCGATATCCGAAGCCGGCTTTCAAAAATTCAGTAAGCCCTTCGAGAACCGAAATTGTGGAATGTAAAGAACTGTGTTTTGCGCCGCATCTTGTTGTTCTGCAATTGAATCCGCCATCGGGCATTATTTCTTTCAAAAGACTATCCACGACTGAGTGCAGGCTTTTCTCTTCAGTTTTGAAGTACGAGGCATAATTGAGGAACATTCCGTTTACACAGACATCACTATAATCGGATGTAGAAGGGCCCAGCCTAATACCGCCATCGTTCGATTTGTCATTTTTAAGAGTGAGAGCGATAGTCTGCCGGATAACAGAATTATCTCTGCCGGGATTCAGGCAGCGTAAATCGAGCAGGGTGTAATGTGTTGAAATCCATTTCGGCTGATAAAATCTTTCGCCCCAGTGCCCGTTTGGATTTCTTGCTGATAAAAATTGCCTGCCCCAGCCTTCTTCTTCTATCCTGAGTTGTATATCACTTCTATCTTCTCCCAGAAGATCGCGGTGAACCTGATACTGAATAGCAACATCGCCTTCAAGGAGCCAATGGATAATCTGTTTTTCGGTCAAATTACATCCTGTTTGCTATTTACTAATCATCCTGTTGATCTATGGTAAAAATCAAGAGTCTTATTTACAATAATGTCAATTTAGTATTCATCTTTTGGTATGTAAAGCGAAATCCAATTTTTCTCATTAAGCATTTTTCCGATATAAACGATCTGACCGACATGATAAGAATAATGGGCAAGTTGTCTGTTTATGGCTCCAATCACTGTATATCGTTTCGTTCGGATAAATATAATTTTTGTAAGGTCTTTCGCAGAAATATTTTCAAGTGTATCAAAAGTAAGCTTCCAGCCTTCTTCCCACAAAGCCATAATTTCGTCTCTGCTTTTTATGTCGTTGACGAATTCATTCTGCCTCTTTCTCCATTCTTTTTCCCCGTTCGATGATAAAAAATCAGTCCAGCGGGAGAGCATGTTGCCCCGAATGTGCTTCACGATAACAGCAATACTGTTGCTTTTTTCATTATACCGCCAGAAAAAATGTTCGTCTTCCAATTGAACGAATGTTTTCTCACCTAATAGTTTCTGATTTCTGAACTGTGATTTAATGCTGGCTAAGTAATTTTCCGCGATAATTGTTTTTTGAGATTTGAACTTAAACAGACGAATAAACAATTTCCCATCAGGAATAATATTAAAAATTCTCCGCAGTTTCGACATTAACTATATAGACAATATCTTATAATTTCTAAAGACTCATTAGATGCTGAAAATAATCCGGGACACGCTTGTTTTTCGAAAAGAAATTACTAACGACTAATTGAGCGAACAATTTCATTCAGACTGCCGGATTTACATAAATTTTGCTTCGAATATTAAGCAGATTTCGGTATCTGAATCAAGAACCTTCTGCCATTTCTTTAATCTTGGCTAAAGCTTTCGGGAATGTGTCGTCAAAAAATTTGAAGGCTCCCGGAGAAAGATCGACCTCGGCTGTCAGAATTGTTTTTCCATCGGCTGCTTTCAACGAATAGCTCTCAAAAGAACCCGACCATTCATCAGCTTTATCGTCCAAAGGCTGTTCCTTAAATTTTTTCACTTCGCCTTTATGCTGAAAAAGCATATATGAGTTCGGGACACAAAATATTACATCAGCATACATTCCTTCACCTCCTTTGGACAGAAAATGAATCCGCCCGCCCTGCTCAAATTTTCCTGAATAATAGGAGCCGTCACTAAAAACTGAAGTCCATTTGCGGTATGCGTTATCGTCCCATAAAATATTCCATACTTTTTCCGCTGTGGAATTAATGACGGAATTGTAAGAATGTTTTCTCAATCCATATACATAATTTTTCAATGCGGCTATTATACCATTCCAGCCAATCCGGTAATTCTCCGGTGCAAATGCTTCTCCGGCATCTGCAAAATTTTCGAGACCTTCATGCTGAATTATTACCTTAGTATTTCCATCTGTTTCTTCGAGAATCCATGTGACAACACTCTCGCCCTGACTATGGCCGGGATGTGTCCAGGTGTGCGAAAATAATTTATCCGGCTCAATCTTTTTGACAGTACAGCGATGATGAAATTGATTTTGTCCACCGGGTTCGAAAAAGTTAAAAACAGCGCCAGGTTTTAATTCAAAATCGGGGATATCGAAATACCATACTTTCATCTGTTCTTTATCCGTCAATGCATTCCATATAACTGAAGCAGATTTTTTCACAATGATCTCTGACGATATCATTTTGTGCCTTTCGAGATTTTAGTTCTTAGGAATAATGCAGTTATAAGTGACGTAATTGTTCCTATAAACAATGCGCCCACAACACTCTGAATGGCGTAGTTCCTATAGCTGAAAAATTGTTGAGCCTCCTCCAAAGTTTTGTGATATCCGGTTTTCACAGAATAGGCAATGACATTCGGAAAATATTCAGGGGTGATAATAAAAGTTATTATCCACTGAGTGAGCGGAGAAAGTGCCGCCACTATAAGCGTTATCAATATTCCTGCGATAAAGCCCTGTTTAAAATTCATGTTGTTCTCGTAATAATTTTTCTTTTTGTCTCTCAGGGCAAGAACATATACTAAGACTGCCGGGATTGCAAAAAGATTGGTGAGATAATAATGCTTGTCAATATGAGTACTGTGAAGTCCGGAAAATTTTTCCAAAACCATCCATAAAAGACTCATAACAACAAATATCAGAGCCCATTTTATTTCTAATATATATTTTTTCATCTCTATTTTCCTCAAATATGTTGTGTAATAATCAAATATTTGTTAATGTTAATTCAGACGCAGCCGGTAATCTTATTATTACGGCATAATACTCCATCCCGAAAGAATTAAATTCAGCTTCCTGTTCGGTGTGTAAGAAGATTTTTATCACTTTGAAAAGTGATGGAAAGATATTGATTTATTCCAAAGTAAAAAAGCAAAATAATTCATATTATTCTTATGATATTAATCCGGATTTCCAAATAATATATTCGAGGGATTATGATTTTCAGCCCGCCTTACTTATTATGCCGGCAATTTTACTTATTTTCTTAATTTTCGAATAATAAATAATAAACCAGGTTCGGACAAAAAGATGAAAAACTTTATTGAATTGACCCAGAAAGAGAAACGGAAAGTGATTGGGCTGATGACCGGCACATCACTTGACGGAGTGGATACGGCTCTTGTGGAAATAACCGGGAATGGTCCGGATACAAGAATTGAGTTTATCGGTTTTCTTGAATACCCTTTTCCAGCCGGTTTCCGTGATTTTGTGATAGATCAGTCGAGAAGGGCAACTTCGAATGTTGAAGATCTGTGCCGGCTAAATTTTCTGCTCCCGGATATATATGCCGATGCGGTCAGAACGCTTTGTGCCGAGACAGGTCATGATCTTGCCTCAATTGATCTTATCGGCAGCCATGGTCAGACTGTGCAGCATCTGCCGGAGAAACATAAATTTTTCGGGTACAGTATTTCCTCCACACTCCAGATTGGCGATCCTGCTGTTTTAGCTAAGAAACTCGGTATTGTAACAGTCGGCGATTTCAGGACAGGTGATGTTGCTTTGGGAGGTCAGGGCGCTCCGCTTGTTCCATATTTTGATTATATAATTTTCAGGGATAATAGTGTCAGCCGTGCTCTCCTTAATATAGGCGGGATATCAAATTTCACGGTTTTGGATAAAAACGGCACTCAGGAAGATGTTTATGCATTTGATACCGGTCCCGGGGGTATGTTGATTGATATCTGCGCCAAAAGGTTTTACGGCAAAAATTATGATTCGGATGGAGCTTTCGGCGCCTCGGGCAATTTTTGCCTGTCACTTTTTGAAGACCTGAAAGCACAGGATTCGTTCATTGAAAGGAAGCCTCCTAAATCAACGGGGCGTGAACTTTACGGAGAGGAATTTCTTACGGGATTATTTGAAAAATACGGGCATATAGCTCAGGCAGACTGGATGCATACAATTACAAAGTTCACTGCTTACGGCATTCACGAAAATTACCGGAAATTCGTTTTTGACGAAACCAGAATTGATGAACTTATCGTAAGCGGAGGCGGGGCAAGGAATAAGTTTCTGCTCAGATGCCTTTCAGGATATTTCGGTGAAGGAGTCAGGATCAGGGTTATAGACGAGCTTGGCATCTCGTCTGACGCAAAGGAGGCGATATGTTTTGCTGTGCTGGCAAATGAAACAATATCGGGTAATGCCTCGAATATTCCACGGACAACTGGCGCCGCAAAAACGACTATACTAGGGAAAATATGCCTGCCTTAAAGGTTGCAATAACCGGCGCATCAGGAGCGCTCGGCGGCTATCTTTTAAGAGCCTTGTCCGGGGAGTACGCCCTGCTGGCAATGAACAGGGGAGGATCAGCAGATATCAACAGGGCAGAAACCGCACATTACGATCTGCGGGATTCACGAGAGATGACGCAGATCCTGCGAAAATTCAAACCTGATGTCCTTGTGCATAATGCAGCGGTTTCCACCGCTGCCGCAGCAGATAGTTTAGGGCTGCGGGAAACTTACGATATAAACGTGAATGCCACAGCGAATCTTGCCGCGCTTTCGGCGGAATTTGGTTTCCGGATGATCTATCTCTCGACTGATCTTGTTTATGGCGGTTACCGCGGCTCATTCCTGAAAGAGGATGCCAAACTGGTCCCGATCTCTCTATATGCTGAGTCCAAACTTATGGGGGAGGAAGCAGTAAGGAAAAATACCGACAATTTTCTGGTGCTGCGGTCATCACTGCTCCTTTCAGCCGGGTATGGTGTGGAAAAGAATTATTTCGATTATGTTTACAGAAATCTGAAAGAAAATAAACCGGTACAATGTTATGATGATGAATTCCGCTCACCCCTGACAATGACTGAGGCAGCACGGCTGATAAAGGGGCTAATCCTTTCAGATCAAAAAGGGCTGACGCTGAACTTTGGAGGGGGCGAAAGGGTTTCGCGGCTTGATGCCGCAAAAATACTCTGCAGGATTTTCGGGTTCGATCAGAATCTGCTGAAACCGAATTCCCTTATGGAGTCTGCGCATCCTTATAAAGTGCAGGATGTTTCGATGGATATCTCACTTATGAAAAATTTCGGGATTGTTCCGCTTTCCCTTGAAAAAATGATAATTAATGAAGTAATAGTTTAAATTTAAACGTTTTTATCTCGTAATGCCCTTAAATTTTAAGTTGATATGTGAAAATTTTACGAAAAAAATCGATGAGCGGTTAATTTTTGCCCATCGGGTGATAAAATCCGTCAAGTATTATCTTTGAATTATTAATGAAATTACTTAATATTATAAAAGACTGACATTTTTTTTTGAACAGGCAAGCTGAAAATAAATTTGACTGCCTGATCGTTTCGGCAGATATTTTTTCTTTATATAAATTCATTAATCTATCATAGGAGTTATACATGAAATACCTCTTTACAGCCTTTTTACTGATTGTATTATCTGTAACAATTCAAGCCCAGAACATTTATGAATATGTCTGGAGTATGAACCAGATGCCGTTTCAGCAAGCGCAGAAATCCTCTGAGATGGCGCGGGTGATAGCCGGATTAGATACCGATAACGATGGCAAAGGTGAGTTCATTTGTGCTTATACTGATCTCGACAGTAATTATATTATGATGTATGAGGCTAACGGCAACGATACTTATGATCTTGTCTGGTACTGGCTATATCCTGTCCCGGCGAATTCATTTGCCGGTATAACGGTTGGCGATATGGATGACGATGGTGTTCCCGAAATTATTACGACTATGCCCTCTACAACGGTAAATGAGCCAAACCCGCCGCGCCTCTGGATTTTTGAGTGGAACGGTGTTCAGGGTGAAAACAAATACGGTGTGTATGGAGCAGGCGATATGCCTGAGCCAACAATTTCATGGAATTTTAATGTTGACGATAATACTGATTTCAGACCATACAGCCTTATAGTCGAAGATATTGATAACGATGGTACGAGTGAATTGATTGTGGGCAGCCGTCAGGGTACAAGAGGACGCGAGGTACTTATTGCTTCACTCGTTGGAGAATTCGGCGGTTTCGCATCGTTCGATATTGAATACAATCTTCAGGGATTGAGCGGCGGAAGTTTATACAGCGTAACAACCGGCGATCTTGATAATGACGGCAACAGGGAAGTACATGCACTGATATGGAATTATCTGACATTCCATGTAATTGAGTGCACAGGACCTGATACCTACGAACTTAAAAACAGTCTTGAAACTATCATGCAGTCAACAAGTGTTGATTACGGTGCAGTAGATGGTGTTGTATGCACTGATATTGACGGAAATGGAAAGAACGAACTATTTATTGCGGGAACGGAAGCAACGAACACAGTATTTGTTGTCAGCGATGTTGATGATGTTTCAACTCTTACCGCTGATGATTTCAAAGTTTTGATGGAAGTTCCGGTAAATGCTCTTGGTAAATTGCGCTCCATGCAGGTATTCGATTTTGACAATGACGGGAATATGAGTCTTGCAGTTGCCGGCGAAACAAACGGCCAGCTTTATGATATCGAATATGACGGCGACGGCGATCCGGCTCTTGCAGAGAACTGGGTAGTAAATGTAGCTTTCGATATATACCAGTATAGCGGATTTGATCCGGCAGCCAATCCGACAATAAGCCCGAGATTATTTTACGCTTCACCGGCAGCCGATATGGATGGCGACGGCGAAAATGAATTCGTTACAGTGAATTACAGATCGACCTTTGATGTTTGGCCCGGAGACGGTTATATCTTTATGGTTGAGCACAGAACTCCTAACAGCGTTGCTGACGATAATGGTTTGAATCCGGATGAATTCGGTCTTTCACAGAATTACCCGAATCCTTTCAACCCGACTACAAATATCAGCTATAATATTCCTGAAGCTGGTTTTGTTACGCTCAGAGTATATGATGTTCTTGGAAATCTCGTTTCGGAAGTTATTGATGGTTATAAAGAAGCCGGTATTCACCGTGCAGAATTTAACGCTTCGAACCTTTCCAGCGGAGCTTATTTTTACAGGATTGAATATAACGGACAGAGTCTGACCAAAAAACTGCTTCTGATGAAATAATATTTTCTGCTAATTTTTTCAGCCGCCTGTTCGTTAGTATTTACACGTTCAGGCGGCTTTTTTTTATCCCTTCAGGGGGCGGCACAGATTTCTGTTTTCATCTCTGAACTGAATTTTGCGGCACTATCACCGGCAATCAGTGCATTATACCGGAGGCTCGAAGAGTTCCGGGCGATGTTCGTAATTTTTCAGGATAGCCGAAATTCCCGGCTCCTTAATTTCGAGCAACGAACCGAGTGATTCAAGCTCAGGTAACTTTAGTCTAGTTTTTGATACAACTTTTGGGATTACCTGAGTATTTCCTTCCGTATCATTACCAATTCTGCCAAAAACTTTTTCAAGCATATATCCATTTGGATTAAGAATTTCACTTTCACCGAATAATTTCCGGAAAGTTTCTTCAAATTTCGGCTCACTGAATTCATAATGTGTGCAGCAAAGAGCCCCGAAAACTTTATTCCCTTCAGGAGTGAGGCTGCCAAGAAATTCTTTCAGCATACAATTAATTTCAGACGAAGCCGGATTCCGCTGAATTACACTTTCAACATCAGGCAGCGATCTTGAAAGAATATTCCCGGCTTCAATGCCGCGGCTGAGGAGACTTTCGCGATGCTGATTGCCCCGTATTGTTGTGGGAGTTCCCATTATGATGACCGATGATCCCGGATTTGATCGTAGTTTCTCTTCAATTAGTTCGGCTCCGGTTTCAACTATGCCATAAAACAGGGGAGTTTTGCTATCGTTGTATTTTGTATCCTGGAAAACTACTGACAGTGTGTTGCACGCAATAAGCACGATATCGGGTGAATAATGGCGTATCATTCCCCCGATTGCCGCTTCAAAAGTGTTTACCTTTTTCGCATAATCTTCAATTAAGTTATACCCGCCATCCTCGACCGGAAGTGAATTGTAGTACACAAGATTTATTTTTTCCGGACCCTTTATACTACGCAGATATTTAATGCTTTCAGCAAAAATATTGAGTCCGCCGAGTCCGGAATCAGTTACGATAACGGTAAGTTCTTTTCCTGAGCCAGGTTGAAATTCAATCATAATAGCACTATTTATTTTAGTATTAAAAATACCAAATTCGAATAAATTCAATGCCCGCGATTCGTTATTTTTAAATACTGAATTTTTGGATTTTTGCATGAGGGCATGATGGAAAATATTGTCGGGAATTTCTATTGTAATTACGAATGGTATTTCGAAAAGTCTTTTTATCACAGGTATTTTGATCATAAAGAAATAAAAAACCTTATTCTCTATAGACTGCCGCAGAATGATATATTTACCGTAACCGAAGTTGGGAGATCAGTCGAGGACAGGGAGATCTACCTTGTTAAAGTTGGGTCTGGCAAGACAAAAGTACTATTATGGTCGCAAATGCACGGAGACGAACCGACATCTACAGCAGCCTTTTTCGATTTTTTCGGATTCCTCTTAAAAAATGATAAATGGAACGATGTCCGTGGAGATCTTCTCCGCTCACTGACTTTATACTTCGTTCCAATGCTTAATCCTGACGGAGTGGAAAGATTCAGCAGGTACAATGCCCAGGGAATAGACCTGAACAGGGACGCAAAAGCCCTGGTGGCGCCTGAATCCCGGATACTTGACCGGCTGGTGAACGATATAAAACCCGATTTTGCATTTAATATGCACGATCAGGATTTCAGATGGTCAGTAGGAGGCGGGAAACAGATGGTTACACTATCATTTCTTGCACCTGCTTTCGATGAAGCCCGAACTGTTGACGAACCAAGGCGGAAGGCAATATCATTACTCTCGACTGTTATCAGGGATTTCGACGAAATATGTCCGGGACGAATTACACGGTATTCAGATGATTTTGAACCTCGTTCCTTTGGCGATACGATTGCTGGGAAAGGAATCTCCACTATTCTCATCGAGTCAGGAAGATATGAAATGTTTGATTCCGATAAAAGACGGGTTCGCCAGATACTTCCCGCAATATTATTCCATTGTTTTTTAAAAATAAGCAACAATGATTTCGAAGACGATGGCACACTTTATAATAATACTCCGTTCAACGGAAAATTTCTCTACGATCTCATAATGAGAAATGTAAAATTCACAAGGAACGGAGTGAGTGCGATAGCTGATTTTGCGATTAACAGGAACTTTCATTTTAATCCGGAAAATCGCAAACCATATTTTATCTCTAACCTGGAAGCAGTGGGCGACCTTTCACCATTTTTTGGTTATTACGAAGCGGACTGCACAGGCCTTGAAATAATGCCTTACGATAAGTATCCGGATCTTTATGAGTTAAAGGAAATCATTGCTGATCACCCTAAACTGCAGCCGGTTTATCCGGGTTCATCAGATTTCAGAGGATTTCCGCATCCCGGCGAAATTCAGTTGAGTGATGATTTCCCGGCGATTAACCGCCGCGCTGATTTTTTCCTGACCGATGGAAATAATGTGAGGTTTATTGTTTTGAACGGAAGAATGCTATCCTATCCGCATATCAAAAGAATGAAGGATATCTCAATTTAATACTGCCGGAATAGGGATTACATATTCCTGTTACGGCAAAATTTTAAGGAACAAGACAATGATTAAACATTCATTTTCTTCAGTTGATGAATATATCTCAGTTTTTCCGGAAGATGTGCAGGAAATAATGCAGCAAATCAGGGGGATTATTCTTAAAACAGCTCCTGATGCATTGGAGGGGATATCATACGGAATGCCTTCGTATAAATTATATGGAAAAGTCCTCGTTTATTTTGCGGGCTATAAAAAACACATAGGGTTCTATGCTACACCTTCAGGACACGAGAATTTTGCAAAAGAACTCTCACAGTATAAACAGGGCAGAGGATCGGTTCAGTTTCCGCTCGATAAACCAATTCCTTATGATCTTATTGCTGAAATTACTGCATTCAGAGCCGCAGAGAATCGAGAAGAATAATTCCGGAGATTTGCTGCGCCTATTCTCCGGTAAAGGAAATTTTATCGAAACATCTATCTTAAACCAGCCATCTGCCTAATTACAAAGGGCTTCGGCAATTTGTTCTGTTTTTAGATCATTGCATAGTGCAAGGCTCGCTTTCCAGAGACGATCCTGATTCCCTTTATCCAGCACGAAATTATCCTCCGGAATTTCAGAAAATTTGTTTTTCTTCCATGTGATAAATTTTCCGGATCTTTTTAAGCTTTCTTCCAAACTTTCAGTAAATAACGGAGCCATTATTGATCCGCATTCATCGATGGAAATAAATCCTCCTAAAAATTTTATAAGAGTGGCAATTGTTTTCATATAAAGGGGAATGATGTTAATCTGATTGCTCCAGACGGTTTTTGATATTTCAAAACCAATAAATGTCACACGTGAAGAATCTCTCATTTTATATAAATTATGCAGTTTGATCAGGAACATTCTTTTTGCCGCCATCGCCTGATGAATTCCCTTTTCATAACCCCAGCCATTCTTCATCTGCATATCATCCCAGATAATATTGCCGCCTCTGGTGACATTAAAAATAATTCTCCCGCCATTTTCTGAATTTTCCAGAAGGTTCAGCAGATTAAGCGTCAGCATGAACTGAGATAGATAATTGACCTGGAAATGTGAATCCATGCCGTCCTCCGTCTCCACCCTTCCGGCGGCATAACCAAGACCGGCATTAATAAAGACTGAATCGAGCGATTTATGTTTGTTCTGAATTTCATTAACAGCATTACGGACATCGCTGAGTTTAGCCAGATCGCACAAAAGCAGGGACAGCTTTTTATTCGTTGTGGCATTTTCGATTTCTTTGATTGTTTCCAGCCCTGATTTTTCAGAGCGGCAAAGCAAAATAATTTCGTGGCTTTGATTATCGCTGCCGGCGAGTATCTTTGAGACACCTTTACCCATTCCGTTGGTGGCGCCTGTAACTAAGATTTTCATTATAATTCCTGTATCACTATTTATGTGTTTTTAATGACCGAAACTGCTATCTCCGTTATGCTGTCTGAATCTCTCAGATCAGCGGAACTCTAAAAAATCTCAACGGCTTATTCTAACTCTGCATTTAAGTATTTATCTATCTCTGAAATTTAGCGAAGAAGAACCATTTTTTTGACGGAATTGAAATTACCCGCCTTAATTCTGTAGAAATAAATTCCGCTCGAGAGTCCGGCTCCGTCAAATTCATAACTGTACGAACCGGCGTCTAAAAATCTGTTTACCAGAACTGCGGCCTGGTTGCCGAGGATGTCATATACTTTCAGAGACACATCGGATGCCTGGGGTAAATTGAAGCTTATTTTTGTTGCGGGATTAAAGGGATTGGGATAATTCTGATGAAGTGAAAAATCTGAAGGGGTTTTACCTGACTCAACGGAAATAATATCAGAATACTTAAAAGCGCCGTCAATATCAATTTGTTTTAGCCTGTAAAATGTGTTTCCAGAAAGGGGATAATTATCAGAGAAAATATATTCCTTTGGCGAATTTGAATTGCCATGCCCATTTACAAATCCGATAGTCTCCCAACTTTGTAATTTTTTATCTTTTGATCTTTCAATTTCAAAACCATAATTATTTACTTCAGTAGCAGTTGACCATTTGAGAATAACTTTACTATTTACGGCTTTTGCTGTGAAAGATTTGAGTTCGACAGGCAGCGGAGTACCACCGGGATTTTGCCAATCAAGGTACAAATAACCATCATTAATTTCATTATCCCTGTTCCAAATTTCCTGATCCCAACCAGCAGTAATAAAATTTGCACTAGTTTGCATCCACGATGTTGATTTTGCGGTTGCGCCAATTCCACTGCTCTGATTTGATAATTCGGAGTCAAAATAATTAGCCGTATAAGTTACTGATCCTTCATCAGTGCCCACGAATCCTCTTGATGTTGTGATGGCAGCCCCTTCCTTTGTGACGTTTCCCGTGCAATAGCTGTACTTAATTTGTCCATTACTGCAGAACCCGGTGAAAGCCCCGACATAAGTGACCGAACCATTGCTCAGTAAATCAACATTTCCCCTGGAGTAACAATTCTCAACTTTGGAGCCTATATCAGTATAACCTACAAATCCACCCAGACTGCTTTCTCCGGTCACATTCCCTGTACTGTAACATTCACTTATATATGAACCATTATTATTTACATCTGAGGCAAATCCGCCTAATAAGTCAGCCCCTGTGACGTTGCAACTGCTGAAAGACTTAGTTACATATGAACCGCTGCGAATATATCCAACTAATCCGCCAGCATCCCGACCTGAAATATTTCCTGTAGAGTAACAATTTATTACTGAGGCGCCATTCGTGAGGTAACTGCAAATCGCGCCTACTAATGACTGTCCGGTTATATCCACTGATGGCAGCCCAAGATTTGAAATAACAGCAGAACTATTGTTAATAAATCCAAAAAAACCAATATAATCAGTTTCCGGACGGTTTATATAAAGCCCACTTATTGAATATCCACCTCCATTATATGAACCGGTGAATTTTGTGGAATTGTTACCAATTGGGCTCCAGCCATAATAACTGCCTGAACCATTATCATTCCATTCTGAGGTGGTTTCAGCATTTATGTTTGCTGTTTGAATGTAATTATATCCCCATCGGGAAATTTGATCAGGACTTGTAACGATTGCATCCGTAGCAGTTATCCAATATAAATTTTCAAGTGATGCGATTTGATAAGGATTACCGGTTGACCCATCTCCAATTGTTGGACCATCAATCTCAATTGTGGTTCCTCCGATATTTTGCCAATATAAGTAGAGATACCCATCATTGATATCATCGTCTCTTCTCCAGGAACCCGGGTCCCACCCTGTGTAAATAAAATTCTCTCCTGTTTTCATCCAGGTTGTTGATTTTGCCGTGGCTCCTGTTGCCGTGGATTGATTTGATTCATCCGAATCAAAAAAATTCGCGGTATAGCTGCCATTGCTGTTATTACCAACAAAACCTCTATCGGTCGGATTGCTTGTTCCGGTATAATTGATGTCACCATCGCAGTAACAATATCTCAGGCTGCCTTCGTTAACATAACCAGCGAAGGCTCCCACAGATAATTGACTGCCGCCGGTGGATAAGGTGACATTTCCCCGGGAGTAACAATTTTCAACTGCTGCAGTTATTTGACCAATAAATCCCCCAATATAATCAGACCCAGTCACATCACCTGTGGAGTAACATTCACTGATAAGCGAATTCCCTTCACCGATTGATGCCGCGAATCCGCCGGCATAGCTGCCCAATACAGAACAAGTACTGTATGATTGCATTACAGTTACGTTAAGTGAAATTAATGCAAGCAAACCGCCCACACTTTGTTGTCCTCTCACATCTCCTGTTGAATAACAATTACTTATTAATGAAGAATCTGCAACATTTCCAATCAAAGCCGCAACCATGTATTTTCCGGTTAGATTAACAGACTCTAATCCAAGATTAGTGATTTCCCCTTTTGAAACATAACTGAAAAGACCTATTTTACTCGTTGACGGACGATTGATATATAAGTTTCCAATTGTATGGCCGTTTCCATTATAGGATCCTACAAAATTTACCAAAAAACTTCCTATCGGACTCCAACCATAATAGCCGCCTTCTCCGTTATCGAACCAGGTTGCAGTGGCTGAAGCATCAATATCCGCAGTCTGGATATAGTCCATACTCCATCTTGTTGCCTGAGGAATGAGAGGGACAATTTCATCGGATGCTGCAATCCAATAGAGATTCTCGAGAGAGGCTATCTGATACGGATTTTCCGGTGTTCCCATACCAGTAGGAGGAATAGCGATTTGAGCAAAATACAAACTATTCAGCAAAAATAATATAAATGAAAAACGTTGTAATTTTTTCATGATCTCTCCTGATTCGTTTAAGTCCAATATTAATTTGAACAGTTCAAATAATTACAATTAATTTCAGTTTATTATGTAAGTATTTAAATAAGAAACAGAACAGAAAAACATTTTAGTAAATCATGCAACAACTTATCATCGCATAAATAAACGACTCAGAATAATTTCTGTGTTAGTTTTATTGCGATTCATAAAAATATCGCAAGTATGTGTTATTATTTATTTACTTATATAGCGTTGAAATCAGAAGGAATGCAGGGTTAATAAGGAGTTCGTGTGATGAAAAACTGATACAATTCAATGTACTGAATTGTAAATAAATACATGATTCTGAAGCCTTAATTATGAGTAACATATTATTAAGTAAATTATTCTATATTCTGTTAATCTAAAAACTATAAAGTGCGAATTTATACTAAAATATTTTTCAGGGAAAAATTATATGTCCAAAATCACCATATTGGTTTTGAATTTAAGGAAAATTCGGTGAATTGTCAACTTTATTGCTTTGAAAGCGGCATATTTATATAGGGTAAAAATGACACAGTTGGAACTTCAGAACATAATCCCGGTTTTTGAGAATGTATGTCGCCACAACTCTTATAAAGGTGATGGTTGTTTTTAAATTCTCTGTGCTTCGTTCTAAGAAACGAAGCTTATATTCGGCTTTTAGGTCTTATGGATATGACAGAGAAAGTATAAATCCTTGCACAAATTGGAATAAAAGTTATCTCTCACATTTTTGTAAAATCAGATTAGAAGATCAGGTAAGGATCTTTATATGATTGACGGCTGGTAAAATTGATTGTGGATATTAAAAAGGTCTGCTGAAAAACTTGATCGCTGATGTCGATACATGATATGAAAAATGCCATGTACATGACGAATACATGGCTTTTGGAGGAGATGAAAATTGAATACTATTTTAACAAAATCATTTTTTTGACGGAATTGAAATTACCCGCCTTAATTCTGTAAAAATATATTCCGTTCGAGAGTCCGGCTCCGTCAAATTCATAACTGTACGAACCGGCGTCTAAAAATCCGTTTAGAAGAACTGCGGCCTGGTTGCCGAGGATGTCATATACTTTCAGAGACACATCGGATGCCTGGGGTAAATTGAAGCTTATTTTTGTTGCGGGATTAAAGGGATTGGGATAATTCTGATGAAGTGAAAAATCAGCCGGAATTCCCTGCCCCGGTGTTTTAACGTCAACAATTAAACCGAACTGAGCGCCATTAATTACCGCAGCGGTGAGACCGTAAAAGAGCAATTCGCCCACGCTTCGGGTCAAACCAAATCCATCTGTTATCGTGAATTCAGCATCACCAGATGAGTTTACTGATTCCATGTGAAAGCTCATGTAATATTTATCCAGTCCAAAGATTTCCCTAATCCCGGCAGCACTTACAGTTGTTATAACAGTATCCTCCCCAAATATCTCAAAGCTCATTGTATCGCCAATAGCGAGGCTGAAATCATACCTGAGTTTTTCCTGAGCGCCGGACTGACCATAGGCGTAAAGCTTTGCGCCCTCCTTTCTGAAATAGCCGCCTGCCAGATCGCCCTGAATATATGTATAGGTTTTTCCGTTCGGCATGAGGGTGTCATATACAGCTACGCTATGGCTGAAATGACCGGGTGATTCGGAATATTGCCAGATATTACCGATTTCAAGCGGAAAATTTATCGGGGGATTCTGCCCTGATACTTCAGGGGTAATTACTAAAAGTGAAATTAAAAGAGTAAATAATATTTGTCTCATTTTAACTCCATAAATTAATACTGAGAATGTCGGATTCAACACGTAAACCTGAAATTCTGAGCCTAAAAGTATCAAACTTTGCAGCCGGGCAGAGTTGATTTTTTCTTTTACACAATTTACATGAGCCCGTCTATAAGGCTGCTTATATCAGCATAACTCTATTTTAATTATTTTCGAATGGATTAAAACCAAGGGTATATATCATATAATCAATTAAAACTGAGCTGTCCTTCTGAACTTCCCATATTTCGAAATACGAACCATAATAGGCTTTTGGTTTATTAGATAGTTTCGAACTTTGTGCCATCGCCCATTTACCCCGTTCATACACTCTGTTCCCGCATACCCAAAAGTCCTCAATTGCTGCATTGAAAGAGTGTAAAACAACTTTATCCATAACGTTTTTATCGAAGCCATTTTTAATTTCTTTCTTGCCTTTTACTGCCGGTCCAAGCGGCGGTACAATTATTGCATCTTCAGTAAAAAACTTAAGCTGAGTATCATAATCGTTTTCTAAAACAGCTTTATTAATTATTTGCGTTATCTTCTCAATTTTATTTTTTATTTCTTCGTCATCGCCAATGACGACAACATTATTTTTCGCAGGTTTAATACTTTTCGTGTCATTACAACTTGTAAAGGTAATTGTAAGAAAGAATGAACAAATCAGGACAATTTTTAATTTCGACTTCATTTAATACCTCTCTTCTTATGGACTCACTTTTTTAATTGGTTAATTCATTTGAGAATCAGAATACAGGTAGAATTGAATAATATTATTTGATGGATTGAAACTGTCAGTTTTCGCTATCAGGAGGCTGAATTCAGTTTGTAAATTAATTAGATCAGGCCTGAATTCAGGCTTAATGATGCGCCAATCGAAATGGTCAAAGATAGCGTTATTGTTATGTTGAATAAATTTTTTAACTATCTGTATCATAAGTAATTACCTGCATTGCAAATTAAATATTACTCAGCGTATTAACAAATCTTGGTGTAACATACATGAATTAACAATTGACTTTTACGAAAAACAAAGGGCTGATGGTTGTTCGAAAAATTCATTATTAATTAAGGTCTATTAACCCGGCATATCTTAAATATCGGTAAAATGATTCGGAAATCTGGGAGTATGAAAAATATTGCCGGCTCAAAGCGGGAAATTTATCGGGGGATTCTGACCGGAAACTTCGGCGGTAATTACTAAAAGTGAAATTAAAAGAGTAAATAATATTTGTCTAATATTAACTTCGTAAATGAATACTGAGAATGTCGGATTAAACCTGTAAACCTGCAATTCTGAACCTAAAAACATCAAACTTCGCAGCTGGGCATAGTTGATTTTTTACATTCGTCCAGGTTGATTCCCAAAATAACTGGGTCAGATAAGATTAAAATCGTCTTGAGCCGGAGGTTCGATACCTAAATACTCTCGATAAATTCTATCTTTATACTCTTTCCCCAATTTGTTAACTTCACTGATAAAAAGTTTATAAGTACCAGTTCCACCAAGAAAATCCCAAAATTCATTCCCAATAAGTACTACAGGATCATTAATCATATCAAACCATCTTTTAGGGAATGACCAGTTATAATTTTCCTTTTTTCCGTATGGATTGTAAGGCAAAACGAAAAAAGCATTCTCAACCTGGGGTATTTCCATACTGAGGAGTTTAAATATTTTTTCTTTACTTACTTTTGTCTGATCGGAATTTGGAAGAGGGGCTTTTAGTTCGAAAGCATAGGCTGAACCCGTGCTGATATTTTTAGCATACACATCACAAATAACAGTAGTTGGAATTAATTCTCCTTTTCCATCAAGGATGTAATTGATTTCCTGATCCCAATTTGGCTTTAACCTACTTCCCTCAGTTTCTTTATGTTCAAGTTTATTCAAAACCTCCTGTATTCGCTTAAGTCTTTCCTGCCTCACCTGCCCGGAAATCGTATATCCTTTGTGTGCCTCGCCCATACCAACACTTGCCGCAGTCACAGCTAATTTTTCCCAAACACCTCCGAATGGGGTAACAAATCTTCTTTCGAAATGACTGCCTTTAAATATTTCATCCGGTACTAATGCAGCATACAAAGGTTTTTTTGCTCGATGCTCATCACTATTAAAGGGATCCTCATATAAAATCTTATTTAGAATTCGATTCATCAATTCATTTATAATAGATGCAGTAGCATCAACGATTTTTTTACTCATGATTTTTCCTTCAAGTGAAATATTGTCTCTGAATAAGCTGATCTATCTTTCTCAACACGATTTAATACCGGTCGTTTGTATCGATTAACTATTTTCATTCCACTCTTTCCGGCAATTGATTCATATAATCCAAACTTATCATTTGCCACCAAAAAAACATCATAATCATTCGATAAATAATTTTTTGAATTAAGTAATACTTCTGAAATACCTGCAACGTAGGAATCCCGGGCTTCCCTCCCTTGTCCACGGAATAGTCTTCCAATTTCTTCGTCATCATTTCTTTCAAAACCAAATAAATCATATGCATAAGCATGCTGCTCATGATAATCAATTAAACCAACATAGGGTGGAGATGAAAAAATGCCCTTAATTTTTTGCTTTTCTATTAAGCCATAAAAATCCGGATTCTTTTTTTTCATACTATCGGCAATATCAATTGTTCTGCTGTCTCCAGTAAGGCATTTTTGAAATGTATCAGTTCTTATTTTCTGAAATTCCGAAATTCTCTCAATAGTATCCCTGTAATATCTATTCCACCAGTTAGCAATCGTAAAAAGAGGTTTGCATATTTTACCATGTTTTTTACAATAATATGTTGATACCACAGGTTCAAAAAGGGTTGCTAAATCTGCATGTGTGGTTGCCCGGCAGGATCTGATTGTACGGCTTAAAACAATACTTAAAATTACCTTTGTTTTCGGATTTTTTACTGATTTTAATTGTTCAAAAACAAAATCAATTTCATCGCGGATTACCTGAAGATACCATTTCTCTATAAAAGTCGAATTATTTTTCTGGAGCAGTTCAATTTTATATTTGGATATTAATTTATTATAAATGCTTAAGAATTCTTTTTCGTGGTGTGCTCCATAACTTTTCTCATCAATTTCATTATTTCTCACCTTGTACCTGTAATCAGGCGATGGGAAATATTGATCGTTATACTTTTTTAATTCCTCAAGTAAACGATTCTCAAATTCAACGTTGTTTTTATGCTCTTGAAATTCATATAATTCGTTTGTTATGGATTTTGCTTCTAAATAGACATCCTGCAAATCATAGATACCGATCTTGGCGTTGCTTATTAAGGTATTAAATGCAGAAACATCGATGCCCACCGCATTTATTCCAAGTTCATTAGCCTGCACGAGTGTCGTACCACTACCGCAGAATGGATCAAGTACAATATCGCCGGGCTGAAAGAACACTTCTTGTTTAAATTCATCAGTATGATTATCTAAAAAATACTCAACGAGCTGCGGTATAAACTTTCCTTTATAAGGATGGAGCCGGTGTACATGCTTTGTTGTTTCTGACTCCCGGTAATCAGAAAATGATAAATGCCAATTTAAATCATCTCCCAGCTTTTCACGCCATTTTTCTGCTTTTGGTGAATGGTTTGTATCATAGTATGCCTGCAGATCACTTTTACGGATAGAAAGATTCCCATTGTTACCTACTTTGGGGACTCGTCCATACTGCACCAAATATGAAATATTGGAAATTGAGACTTCTTTGTTTATGTATTTTGAAGCAAACTCGCTTGCCTGCTTAAAATCAAATAATTCATCGACCATTTTTTTTGCATAATTTATTAATCTTAAATGATAAAGATAAACTTATCATTATTGATCTACAATTCATTTATTTCTGCTTTATACTTAACCTCACCTGTTTTTACTGGCACATGTTATATTCGGCTGGAGGAGTATTTCAGGCAATTTTATTGATGAGCAATATTTAAAAGTGGGCTGGACTTAGAAAATAATTAGTTCCTTCCCGAGTTGATTTGGTCTTGAAATACGTTTCGCAATGCTCCGCCTCGCTAACAAGAATTGAACTAACTAAAAGGGATGATAGTCCAGTTTATTTTGAGATCAATTCCTGATCAAATTTAAAATTGGAATTCCATCCGCCGATATTTCTGATAATCTTTTGTTTAATTCTACTCATCTCAACACCGTAAAAGTTTACCAGATCACCATCTCGATCATGCCTGATAAATCCAAGTCAAGCAAAATTAAAGTAATCAAACTGCTATTCTTCAAGCTCGATTGTATTATTAATAATAGGAGAAAATATTAACAAAATTTTCTCCACGCCCAACAAAAAAAGCCCCGCGGGATTGCGGGGCTTTTTGAAAAGTTGTGTCAGAAAGACTGATCGGCTTTATGCCAGAATACTTTCGGGTTTACTTCACTTCCCAGGTATTGCCTGAATAGAGAAGATCCTTTAGAGTCCCTTTGCCTTTTTTCGCCTGAAAATGACTGATCTGATTCCATACGCCTTCGTCATAGGTCGGCTTAAGTTTTCTGCGGAAAACACCGACAGGAGTTGGAAGATCGGGATTATCAGTCATATGTGCAAGCATAAAAGCTCTTATCGGATTGCTGTCCTCTTCGTCATGAACGAGAACATCGTTTATTGAGTTATCGCCTTCATTGATATTGATAACTTTTAATTCGAATCCATCGAGTTTGATGCCTTTATCGCGGTGAACACCGAAAATCAACGGCTTACCATGCTCAAGCTGCAGCACATATTCAGGTTTTGTCTCTTTATTCGTCAGCAACTCGAAAGCGCCATCGTTAAAGATATTGCAGTTCTGGAATATTTCGATAAAAGCAGTACCTGTATGGGCTGCTGCTTTTCTGATCATTTCCTGCATATGTTTCGGGTCACGGTCTAAGCTACGTGCAACAAAAGTAGCTTCTGCGCCGAGAGCCAGTGAAACGGGATTAAAAGGATAATCAACGCTTCCGAAAGGAGTGCTTTTTGTGACCTTGCCTTTTTCGGAAGTAGGGGAATACTGACCTTTTGTAAGTCCATATATCCTGTTATTGAACATAAGAATTTTCAGGTCCATGTTTTTACGGCAGGTATGAATGAAATGGTTCCCGCCGATACTCATAAGGTCGCCGTCGCCAGTAGCAACCCAGACTGAAAGCTCAGGGTGAGCAGATTTCAGACCGCTTGCGATAGCCGGAGCCCTTCCGTGAATTCCGTGGAATCCGAAAGTATCCATATAATAAGGGAATCTGCTTGAGCAGCCGATTCCGGAGACCCAGACGATATTTTCCTTTTTAATTCCGATATCCGGAAAAGTGCGCTGAACCTGAGCGAGGATCGAATAATCGCCGCAGCCCGGACACCATCTCACATCCTGACCGGATGAGAAATCCTTGGCGGTTAATTTAACCTGAAGTTCCTGTGTATCTATAGTTTTATTTTCCATTGTTGCCTCCGAGTATTTCGGCTATTTTATTCTGAACTTCAACCGATTTGAACGGGAGTCCTTTCACTTTGCTCAATTTAATAACGTCAACAAAATATTCGCTTCGGAGAATATAAGCCAACTGACCCATATTCAATTCGGGAACGAGTACCTGTTTAAAGGATTTAATAATTTTTCCAAGATTCGCCGGAAGCGGATTGAGGTGTTTTATATGAATCTGGGATACTTTCATTCCAGCCTTACGCGATCTGTTCACAGCCTCGGTAATAGCGCCGTATGTGCCGCCCCAGCCGATAACGAGGAGGTCGCCTTCGGGGTCGCCGTTGATCTGGAGATCGGGTACATCCTGCTGAACTTTCTGAACTTTTTCGGCTCTGAGAGTTACCATTCTGTGATGGTTTTCCGGATCGTAACTTACGTTTCCGGTAACATCTTCTTTTTCAAGTCCGCCGATGCGGTGTTCGAGTCCCTTTGTTCCGGGAACTGCCCAGGGACGGGAGAGGTTTTCATCTCTTTCATAAGGATTGAAACCTTCTTTTTCAGTCCTGAAATTAACTTTTATCTCAGGCAGATCATTTTCTTCGGGGAGTTTCCAGGGTTCAGAACCGTTGGCGATATAACCATCGGTGAGGAGGATAACCGGAGTCATATATTTTAGAGCTATCTGACAAGCTTCGAAAGCCATATAGAAACAATCACTCGGAGTAGAGGCGGCAAGAACAACAACCGGGGATTCGCCATTACGTCCGTAAAGAGACTGCATCAGATCAGCCTGTTCGGTTTTTGTCGGCAAACCTGTACTTGGTCCGCCCCTCTGTACGTTAATAATAACGACAGGTAATTCTGTCATGACTGCAAGTCCGGTTGCTTCTGTTTTCAGAGCAAGACCAGGACCTGAAGTCGTTGAGATAGCAAGCGCACCGCCATAAGCAGCGCCAATAGCAGAAGCCATTCCCGCTATTTCATCTTCAGCCTGGAATGTAACCACGCCGTAATTTTTGTAGCGGCTGAGATAATGCAGAATATCGGAAGCCGGGGTTATTGGGTATGTCCCGAGGAAAAGATCAAGTCCGCTTTTTAATGAAGCTGCTAAAACTCCGAGAGCCGAAGCCTCGTTACCGGAAATATTCCTGTACGTTCCTTTAGGAAGAGCGGCAGGTTTTACGATATAACGGGCAGAGAATAACTGAGTTGCGTCTCCGTAATAGTAACCGGCTTTCAGTACTTTCAGGTTTGCATCTGCAATATCAGGGCTGTTTTTAAATTTTGTCTGGATCCATTCAATTGTTGGCTCAATCGGGCGATTAAACAGCCAGTACATTAATCCGAGTGCAAAAAAGTTTTTACTTCTTGTAACTTCTTTAATGCTGAGCGGACTTCCTTCCAAAGCGTTGGTAGTAAGCGTTGTTATCGGTATCTCAATAACTTCGAAACCGGATAATGAATCATCTTCGAGTGGATTGGTATCGTAATGTGCAATCTTAAGATTTTTCGGGTCAAATGAATCAGTATTAACAATAATCATTGCACCGGGTCTAAGATCTTTCAGATTTATTTTTAATGCTGCGGGATTCATAGCAACAAGCACGTCCGGGTTATCGCCGGGAGTGTGGATATCGCTTGATGAGAAATGGAGCTGGAAGCCGCTGACGCCGTAAAGTGTTCCGGCGGGTGCGCGGATTTCAGCAGGATAATCGGGCAATGTTGCAAGATCGTTTCCGACAATAGCAGTGGTGTCACTGAATTGTGAACCGGTGAGCTGCATACCGTCGCCGGAATCCCCGGCAAAACGGACTGTCACTTCGCTCAGGCTTTGTATCTCTTTTTCTTTGATTTCAGCCATTTGTTTTGAACTCTGTTTTTAATGAAAAGTATATTAAGTTAAATTAATTATCAAGATTTATGCCATCAATTTACTGCTTTCATAAGTTTTAGAAATTCTTCGGCATTTAAAAACCCGGTTATTCTGGATATTTCTTTGCCATTAGAATCAATAAGTATTACAGTAGGAACCCCTCTGATCTCAAATTTCTTCCGGACTTCTTCCGAAGCGTCCGAAGTGCTTTTTGTAAGATCGACTTTCATCGGGACGAAATCTTTGGAAAGCTCAATCACGCGGGGATCGGAAAAAGTCATTGCATCAAGTTCCTTACAGGGGATACACCAGTCGGCATAAAAATCCAGCATAATTTTCTCATTGGAAGCAATTGCATTCTCGTATTTTGAAAAACTGAAGCTTTCCCATTCCGGGGATTTCTTTTCTGTGGGAATCATAAAATAAACTGAAACAGCAAGAATAATAACCGAGAAAACGATTTTGAATATCCGGAATCCCTTCACATTATTTGCGAGCTTATCGAAGAAAAGCAGGTAGAGTGCTGCTCCGGCAGCATATACGGGCAGCAGGTACTCACTGAATGGCTTCGGAAGAAGGGGCAGAATGAAATACACAGCCATCCCGACAAGAATAAATCCGAATATATGCTTGACTGCATCCATCCAGAAACCGGCTCTCGGCAGTTTTTTGATCTTACCCGAAAAAAGGGCAAGGAATAAATAAGGCGTTCCCAATCCGAGAGCGAGGAAGAAGAACATCATAAAGCCGTAAAAAGGGTCGGCTTTGGCTGCTACATAAGTAACCAGTCCGAGAACAAAAGGTCCGATACAGGGGGCTGCGACAATTCCCATTGTGAGACCCATAAAAAGAGCGCCTGCAACTCCGGAACGGGCGCCGCCGGCTTTCATTACCCATGCATCGGGCATTTTAATATCATATAGCCCAAACATACTCAGTGCGAGTACCAGCAGTACCAGAGCTACGAAGATTATTACGAGAGGATTCTGAAGCAAGGCTCCGAAAACGGCTCCGCTTAGAGAAGTAACCACACCTATTATAGAATAAGTAACCGAAATACCGAGAACATAGAAGACACCCAGCATAAAAAGTCTGCCTGTGCTTCCTTCACTCTGACCGCCGAAGTACCCGACGGTTATAGGAATAAGGGGATAGACACAAGGTGTTAGGTTCAGTGCAAGACCGCCTAAGAATACAAAAAGAAGACTGAGTATAAGTCCGCTTTCCTCAAGCTTTTTTGCAAGCGAATCGCCTTCAGATTCCTGCGGTGCAGCCGTATATTCAATATTTAAATCCGCAAAAATATCCTGGTTTATCTCAGAAACAGAGTTCGTTTTCGACACAATTTCAACGCGGAGTGTGTCCTGAATATCCACAGGCGGCATACAGCTTGCATCGTTACACGCCTGATATGTGAGTGTGAAGGGGACTTCTTTTAATCCTTCCGCCGCTGCCGCATCAACTTTAATTATTGCTGTAAGGAATATCTCACCTTCAAACACTGTTACAGGTTGATCAGAGAATGCGAACTTCAGTTCTTTGAAGGGAGGGAAATTAATTTTATTCATTGAGAGACCGGCATTTTGAAGCGCTGCCTGATCAAAAGTCAGTTGTGTCCCGATGAGGAATTCATCTTTCGGATTTTCTGAATTTATATGCCAGCCTTCTTCGATATTAAGCCTGACGGCAAGTTTCATTTCGCTGCCGGGATGTGCCGCAGAAAATGAAGTATAAGTTGTAAGATCAACAAGATCGGTTCTGCCAAACTGTGCCGGGATATTTATATAAGTGAAAATGGCAGTTAACAAGATCATTCTGAAAAATTTTGTCATAACTTTTCCTTTAATAATTTCTGTTCCATCGTTGAACAATCGGAAATCTTCTTCCGTAACCGAAAGCTTTTGTGCTGACCCTTAGCACCGGGGCAGCCTGTTTCCGCTTGAATTCATTCCTGTCAACCAGATTAAGGATTTTTTTTGTCGTTACCGGGTCACCATTTTGTCCGGCAATAAAACGGAACTCTTTATAATCTTCGAGATAAAGTTTTAATATATTATCGAGAACTTCGTAAGGAGGAAGCGAATCCTGATCAGTTTGGTTTTCCCTTAGTTCTGCCGAAGGCGCTTTTATTATAATTGACTGCGGGATAATTTCCTTATCCCGGTTCAGATATTCACAAATCCGGTAAATATCCGTCTTATAAACATCGCCGATAACAGCAAGCGCTCCGCACATATCACCATAGAGAGTCGCATACCCTGTCGAAATTTCCGACTTATTTCCCGTGGTACAGAGCAGATAACCGAATTTATTAGCAATAGACATCAGGTATAGTCCCCTGATCCTGGACTGCATATTTTCTTCAGTAACATCTTCGGGCTTGCCGGCAAATGTTTCCTGCAAAACTTCCTTAACTTTCTCAAATACAGGTTGAATCGGAATTACATTATGTTTGATGCCAAGATTTTCGATTAGTTGCATGGAATCATCAATACTTCCTGCACTGCTGAACTCAGAAGGCATAAGCACTACGTGAGTGTTTTCAGCGCCGAAAGCCTTTACGGCAATATATGTGACGAGAGCCGAATCGATACCGCCGCTTAAACCCACAAGCGCTTTGGTGAATCCCGATTTTATTCCGTATTCCCTTAAGCCATAAATCAGAGCGTTAAGCACTTCAGCTTCGAAAAAATCTTCAATAGGACCTTCAAAAGCCGGAGGCTGGCTGGTATCATAAATGAAATAATCCTCAGAATAAACCTTCCCGAGTTTACTCAGATTTCCGCTGCTATCGAAACACATACTTGCACCATCGAAGATCAGATCGGTCTGAGCGCCGGCGCAGCAGGCATAAATAAGGGGCAGATTATCGGTTTTGGTAAGAACGGAGAGCATCTGCCGGCGTTCTTCCCTTTTGCCGTAAGCGTAAGGGCTGGCTGAGATATTTATAAGGAGTGAGGCGCCTTTATCGACAAGTCTTTGGACAGGATCTTGCATATATCTGCGTTTATTCCAGTAGTCGGCATCGTTCCAGATATCCTCACAGATAGAAATGCCTAATTTCTCGCCCCTGAAATCTTTAACGTAAACATCTTTCGCAGGTTCGAAATAGCGCACTTCATCGAAAACATCGTAATTCGGGAGCAGGGTTTTATTCTGGACAAAACGGATCGAACCGCCATAGCATAGAAGAGCGGAATTATAAATGCCGCTTCCCACATTATCGTATTCTTCAGTAATTGATCCGAAAATTAAACCGGTAGAGCCTGTTTTTAAGGCTATTTCTTCTGCAGCAACCGCAACAGCTTTTCTGAACTCTTCTTTTTCTATAAGATCCTGCGGAGGATATCCGCATAAAACTAATTCCGGGCATATGACGAGATCGGCATCATCACCAACCCCGCGAAGATAATTCTCTAATATTTTTTTCTTATTACCTTCGATATCCCCGATTATCGGATTTATCTGGGCAACAGCAATTTTCATCTGATTCAAAATTTATTCAATCAATTAAATTAATTATGTTTTTTTTCTTATCCAATACACTTATTTATGACTGCCGAGACTGCCCGGTTTAATAAAATAACTTATTTATTTGTGCTGACTTAATATTATGGAAATATTTTGGGCGCACGTTTAATTATTATCGAATTGCCGGGGTTTTACCTTAATAAGTAAGTTCGAAAATAATTTCCATGATTTTAAGTATAGGGTTCGAATATAACGGTTATAATGTTTTCAGGTTATCAGCAGCAATAATCTTTCAGCTCTCAGCGTTTTTTATACCGATGATTATCAGGTGGATTATGAATAAACCGGCTTCGTGAGGATTATCCGGGAGTTGCGAAGATTAACAACAAAGAGCAGAAGGAAAGAATAAAAAAAATTAACGAACGAGAGAACAGGGTGAGCCGGTAAGGGTTTTGCAGAGATTTTTATGCTTTTTTGATATGCTGATTTTCACTTTGAAAGAAATATTATTATTCCATTTCGATTCATTTTCTTAAATTTCTCGTATTATTTACAGAATACAAAAAGTGATCAATGAAAAAAGCATTTCTTTCAATTATTGTTTTGATTACATTAATTAATATTATTAATGCTCAGGATAGGATAATTTTCGAGAAGCAGTACATACCCAAACCCGATACTGTATTAATATATTCTCCTGCGAAGGCAAATCCTGAAAAACCTCTGCCGCTGTTATATCTGCTTCACGGGTATTCCGGAGATTACGGTCACTGGAGCAGGATGGTTGACTTGCAGACACTCGCTGATAAATACAATATTATTATAGTAACTCCGGACGGATTTTTCGATTCCTGGTATATTGATAACCTTCACAGACCTGATGTCCAGTATGAAAAACATTTCTGGACTGATCTGGAACCGGAAGTGATGAAAAGATATAATGTTGACAAAGCAAACATTTTTATTACAGGTCTTAGTATGGGCGGACACGGGGCGATGCTCTTTTTTCTCAAACATAAAGATTATTTCCGTGCCGGCGGAAGCATGAGCGGGATTCTCGATATTTCCGCATTTGCAGACCGATGGACAATTAAAGGCGCACTCGGTGATTTTGCCTCGAATAAGGAATCCTGGTACAAAAACAGCGCGGTTAACCTCGTGAAAAATATTACCGGCACTGATAAACAATTGTTAATAGATTGCGGAACAGAAGATTTTGCCTATGATGTGAATCTCGCTTTTGCGGCCGAATGCAGGAAAAACGGCGTTAAGGCGACATTTATTTCCCGTCCCGGCAAACATGACCAGACTTTCTGGAAGAGATCAGTAATTTACAACCTCGAATTTTTTAAAGAAATTATGAATACAGGAAATTAAATGAATATTGTTAAGCCCCGTAAATTAGAGAAAGGCGATGTCATAGGAATAATTGCACCTGCTTCGGCTCCCGCTGATTTTTCGAGAGTCGGAAAAGCGGCAGCATATTTTGAATCATTTGGCTACAGAGTAAGAGTAGGAAAAAATGCATCTAAAAAACGGGGGTATCTGGCAGGTACAGATGATGAACGACTGGATGACCTCCATTCAATGTTTTCTGATAAAGATGTGAAGGCAATCATCTGTGCGAGGGGAGGATATGGTTCAGGCAGACTTCTGAGGCGAATTGATTACGATCTGATCGGGAATAATCCTAAAATCTTTATCGGATACAGCGATATAACAGCTTTACAGCTCGCAATGTTTTCGAAAACGGGATTGGTAACCTTTGCCGGTCCGATGGCAGCCGTTGATTTTTATGATGAAGTTGATAGTTACGCCGAGCAAAAATTCTGGAGAATGATCACCGAGCCGAAATCCCTTGGTCTTTTGCAAAACAAAGAGAATAGCTACTCCATCACCAGAGCTGCTGATTTCAGCGGAATACTGACCGGCGGCAATATGGCGCTGTTTTGCTCGCTTATTGGCACTGAATACATGCCGGCAATAAAAAATCCGGTTCTTTTGCTCGAGGATGTCGGAGAAGTTCCATATAAAATCGATCGTTTTTTGTATCAGCTTGAATACTCAGGAATTCTGGATAGCATATCCGCTTTGATTTTAGGTGATTTTTCGGACTGCAGCGAAAAAGATTCGGAGAAACCCTCGCTTTCCCTCAATGAAGTCCTGGAGGATTATCTTTCAAGATTCAAATTCCCGGTAATAAGTGATTTAGATCACGGGCATATTAAGGCGAATCATATAATTCCCTGGGGAATCGGTGTAAAATTTGATTCTTCAACCGGGGAGATATGCTTCAGCGAAGCGGCTGTGCATTGATTTTATGGACTTTCTGTCGAAAATTATCAGCAGAATCAGATATCTTGTCCGTTATTTTTCATTTAAAATAAATTTTTATTGGTTATTTCAATAAAACTAATTATTTTGTTATAATTGATAGTGATTATTGGTTTTTTACTTGATATTGATACACCTTAAGGAGAATTAAATTTTCGAAATAAATAGTTTTTTCACCTCAATCAATTCATTCATAAACCAAACAAAGGAGAGTTCTATGAAGAAATTCTTCACCTTTGCTTTGCTGTTTGTTCTTTCTGTCACCATATTAAATGCACAGAACAAGAATACAGGTAAAGCAGTTCCCCAAAAACACGTGACCGATAAAGGTCTCATTGTTAAAACAAACAATGATATTGACCCTAAGGGTACAGCACGTGAACTCAACGGAACCACAGAAGCTATGTGGGACCTGCTGGTAAACTTTGACGCACAAACACCGTCAGGGCTTGTCAGTCATGCAGGCTCAGAAACAGATGGTCAGTATTACTACACTGCCATTTGGGCCAGCGCTAACCTCAATAAATATGACATGAGCGGAAACTTTATCGAAACCTTCACCATTCCTGGTGTTACCGGTATCCGCGATATGGCATATGACGGTACATATTTTTATGGCGGCGCTGCAAGCACTAAGATATATGTAATGGACTTTGACAATAAAACACTTGTCAGCACCATTACAACTACCGCTTCTGTCCGCGCTATCGCTTATGACAGCGACTCAGACGCTTTCTGGGTAAATAACTGGTCGGATGATATAAAATTAGTAAACCGTTCCGGCGCAATTATTGCCAGCTTCCCTGTTCCTTCTGCTACTTTCAGTCAGTATGGAATGGCATATGACAACCAGACTGATGGCGGTCCTTATATCTGGGCTTTTACTGGTACGACTTCTGATCTCGGCTGCCAGATTGAGCAGATTTCTTTAGCTAACAATCAGCTTACCGGTGTTATGCACAGTGTAAGCGGCGACCTCGGCGCTCAGTATATCGCAGGTGGTCTCTGGTTTTCAACTGATGTAGTTCCCGGCGTTGCAGTTGTCGGCGGCTGCGCTCAGGGTGAACCAAATCATGTTTTCGGTTATGAAATCCAGGTTCTCCAGACCTTCAGCAACGACGTTGGTGTCAAAGCCGCAGTTACCCCGGTTTCGGGTTATGACCTCGGAATGGAAGACGTTAAAGTTGTTGTTAAGAATTATGGCGATAACTCAGTTTCAGGCTTCCCGGTTTCTTATACTCTGAACGGTGGAACACCTGTTGTTGAAAACTTTACAGGCACACTCGCTTCCGGCGCAGAAGCAGATTATACTTTCCAGACCAAAGCTGATTTAACTGGTTATGGAGCTTATGATTTTGTTGCTTCAACAAATTTGACCGGTGATCCGAATGCCGCAAATAATTCAAAATCATGGTCAGTTGTAAACGATCCTACTCCTTCACAGGTTACTGCTTACCCACAGAGTGTTGCATATTGGACAGGAACCACCGATGGTGTCAGCTTTACGCAGCAAAGTGCTGTTAATGCTGTTAACATGGAACATGGCTGGATGAGCTTCGATGTAAGCGCTCTTCCTGCCGGCGCTCAGGTAAACTGGGTTGAATTCCACGGATATGTTAATGCAGCTAACTGGCCATACTGGAGCGCAACTCCTCTGTCAGCAGATCCTCTTACTTCCGATCCTGCTACAGTTTACAATGAAATTGATGGCAATGCTCTGCAGGCAACTGCATATCTGTATCAGAACGAATCCAGCACATTTACTACCGGCTGGAAAACATATATGCTCGGAAACGGCATTGAGGATGATATTGCTACAGCCGCTTCCACAGATCAGAAATTTGATATGGGTATCGCAACACGCGACCAGTCAGTTACTTATTACATCAAATTCGACGGATGGAATGAAACAAACGTTCCTTATCTCGTAATTGATTATAATGCACCGCTTGATAATGATGCAGCAGCAATTCAGATAATGTTGCCGGCAATGGTTCAGCCCGGACAGATTGTTCCGAAAGCTATTGTTCAGAATATGAGTGGCGCAGCGCTTTCATTCAATGCTACACTTACCATTTCTGATGGTTATTCAGCTACTATGCCTGTTTCAAATCTTGGCGCAGGACAGCAGACTGAAGTTACATTCGATACCTGGAATGCCCAGTTAGGCGGATGGACAGCTGAATTATGCGTTGATGCAGCCGGCGACCCTGTTCCTGGCAACAACTGCATTTCCAAAAACGTTGGTGTCGCAAATATTACAACAGCTTATGGTTATATAGCTTATGAGCCGGTTACCTTATTTGAAGGTTCAGGTTCATTTACACTTCAGGATCCCGGAACCCTCAACCCAATGGTTGCCACAACCACAGATGCATTCATCTCCTGCGGCGCCTGGGCTAATGGAACCTGGTATGGTTATTCATATTTTGATGGCACAGTAGGCGGAAGCCTTTACACAATTGATCCTGTTTCGGGTGCTTTCACATTGGTTGGTTCTTCATTCCAGAACATCAATGGTATGAGCTATGATAACACAACCGGCACAATGTATGCAGTAAATTCAACAAATCTTTTAACAGTTGATCTCGCCACAGGCGCCTTAACTGATTTAGGTTTATTGAATTCAGCAGCAGTATTTATCAACCTGGCTTGTAATGCTGCAGGCGATCTTTATACAGTTGATATCGTTACCGATCTTCTTTACAAAATCGACAAAAACGCAGTTACTGCAACTTCAGTTGGTTCAATCGGATTCGACGCTTCTTATGCACAGGACGCTGAATTTGACCTCGCAACCAATACTCTTTATCTCGCAGCTTATAACGTTGCCACAGGCGGCGAATTGAGAACCTGCGATATTAATACCGGTGCTACAACTTTAGTTGGAGATTTCCAGGATTATTCAGAAATCTGCGGTTTTGCTATACCGGGTGAAGCAGGTCCGGTTACCGGATTTATGGCTTCTATCAACGTCAGCGACGCTGCCGGTGAAAAAGCCGGAAACACAATTGTATTCGGAACCCATCCTGATGGTACCGATGGTCTTGACCTCGAATTAGGTGAACTCGAACTTCCACCAGCACCACCGGCAGGAGTTTTTGATGTTAGATTTAATCTTCCTGTAACTCCTCCGGTCTCATCTCTTAAGGACATGAGAAGCGACGCAGTTGAAGAAGCTACATGGACAATGTCATTCCAGCCTGGTTCAGCCGGATACCCGATTAATCTTAGCTGGAACCCGGATAACCTTCCTGAAGGTTCATTTATGCTTCAGGATGCTTTTGGCGGACTTTTCCTTAATGTTGACATGAAATCCACCGATATGGCATCTGTTACAAATACTGCAATCACAAGCCTCAAAATAGTTTACTCCCAGGCTATGTCAGTTAACTTCGATGTTGCAGCAGGATGGAATATGGTTTCATGTCCGGTAGTTGTTCCGGATATGGCAGTAACCTCACTCTTCCCCTCAGCTACTTCACAGGCATTTGCATTTGATAACGGTTACACAACTGTTACCGAAATGGGACTTGGCGAAGGATACTGGCTCAAATTTGCAGGCGCTGAAAATATCGGTATGACCGGACAGACTGCTGATGATAACGCAGAAATTGATGCAGGATGGAATATGGTTGGACCTTTCCATTATGCAGTTGATGTTGCGAATATCTCAACAATCCCCGCTGGTCTTATTTCATCAGCATTCTTCGGATTTGAAAATGGTTACAATCAGCCTACAACACTCGAACCCGGTTTAGGATATTGGGTTAAAGCTTCAGGCGCAGGCGAACTCGTTTATGGTATGGCTGCAAAAGACGGCGAAAAAGGTGCTAATGAAGCAGCAATGTACGAAATAGCATTCAACGTAGTTGACGGCGTAGGCGGCACATACAATATGGCAGCAGGAATCGATCCTCTTGGAACAGACGGACTGGATGCAGGACTTGGCGAAGCAGAACTACCACCGGCACCACCGGCAGGAATCTTTGACGCACGTTTTGTATTCCCGGATAACGTAACCGGATCACTGAAAGACTACCGTATGG
>JAIOYW010000026.1 GCA_021740915.1 Ignavibacteriales bacterium
AGATTCCTGCCGGTGGTGCCGGTGGTAGTTCTGCTTCGCCAAGTCCTGCATCCAGTCCGTCTGTTCCAAGAGGATCGATTCCTGCTGCCATATTGTATGTGCCGCCTACGCCGTCAACTACGTTGAATGCTATTTCATATAATGCTGCTGTGGGACGGTCTGAACCACCGTTACCTGCGAATAAACTTGAATTTATCGCTATTGAAAAGAGAAACAAAAAAAAGAGTACGGATTTTTTCATCGGGTATTCCCTCTGGATTTATTTATATATGAATGAATTAAAAAAAATAAAAATTTTATCAGTCGTAAAATTATTTTACTAATAATTGAAAAAATTTGTGCTAAAATAGACTTTAATCATAATAGTATCAAGTATTCAACCAAATATTAGATTACGATCACACTATTTTAATCGTTTTTTTTATAAATGATTGGCTGATAAAAAGTATAGCCGCAATATAAGACAAATAAGAAGCCGGAAAAGTTTAATAATTCAGCTTATTTCCACTCCTGTTTTTTAATAACCGATAGCAGAAAGAACCAGAAAAGCAGAATTTCGTATATAAATCCGAAAAATATTAAATCGGTCAGAGAAAGATCATTCCTGAAGAGCGATGCCATTTTAGGGTAAATAATAATGTCTGATAATAATTTGATTGGCGTAAGCCAGTAAACCAGATCACTTCCGGTAAGCAGCCCGTATAAAAGACCGTAAACCATCACATAATTTGCCGCATGCCAGAAAAGAAGAAATACTGAGTGTTTCAGGTTATAATGTTTTGAAGTTGAAAGGTGCCGGGTTTTTTGTTTTACAACCTGTCTGAAATCTTTATAGGGATAAGTAGTAACAATTGCTTCAGGTTCAGTGATTGTTCCTGTTTTGTAGCCGGCATCCAGAGCTTTTTGCAGCAGCAGATCATCATCGCCTGAAAGGGTTTTTAATGTGCCGGAATAACCCCCGACTGCAAGAAAAAGTGATTTGGTGAAGGAGAGGCTTCCGCCGGAGCAGGCATAGGGGAATGATACGCCGGCAGCCGAGAGGGTCAATAGCTGACTGCGTAAATTATCATACCGGCTGAATTTTGCCCCGAATGAATCGCCGCCAACTATTTTCACTGGTCCGAATACAAATTGGTATCCTTTTGAATGTGCCTCCGCAATTGCACTGAGCCATTTTCTGCCCGGACTGCAATCGGCATCTGTTATTGCAATAATATTATGTGCGGCATTTTCAATACCTAATTTCAAGGCGCCCTTTTTCCCGGGATGCACTTTATTGTTGCCGTGAATTATCCGGAAATTGGGGAGATCGCGGCAGAGCTCGTGCAGCCGGTTGTTCGTATCGTCATCTGAATTATCATCAACAATTATTACTTCATAATGAGCGTCGGGGTAATCGAGTTCAGATAAGACCTTAATAAGATTTTTGCTGTTAAGGCTTTCATTTTTTGCGGCAACAACAACTGAAATATCAGGAGGTTCAAACGAATAGACGTTTTTCTGCCGGAATTTTCTCAGGGTTTTTATCTGTGCAATTAATACAGTAATAAATGTAAGAAGCAGCACCCCGGAATAAATTTCGAAAATTGTCTGAAAAGTCGGCAAAAACAGCTCCGGAAAGTAGTTGTTGAAAGAATTAATTCTTTAGAAAAACGATATGCAAGATACCTAAATTAATTCTTAAGATTTATCATTTAAACTCATTGCAGGATTCAGGTGATGCAGATCATTTAACAGAGCGCTCTCCTGGATCACAGATCATGTGCCTGTATTTCCCTGAACGGGAGAAAATGTTTATTTTAATTCTTTATATCATATTAATTAGTACAATGGAAATAAAAATGAAACGTACCATTCTGATATTGATCCTTCTGGCGATGAGTATCGCAAACGCTGAAACTATACGTCAGGTGAAAATTTATTACGAAAACAAAACAGATATCAGGAACCTGAGGAGTATTGGTCTTGAATTTGATCATGCTTTTCAGACAAAAGACAAAGCGCTTATCGTGTTCCTGAATGAGAAAGAGTTCACGGCTCTCAGATCGTCGGGTTATAATTACGATGTGCTTATTGATGACTGGAAAAAATATTATGCGAGCCTTCCCGGGCTAAGTGAGTCGGAAAAAGATGATTTCCGGCGTGAAAGCGCTGAGAAATTCGGGGTTACCGGCTTCGGTTTTGGCTCCATGGGCGGATATTATACGATGCAGGAAGTTTATGGTAAACTCGATGAGATGCGCACAAATTATCCAAACATTATCACGCAGAAATTTTCGGCTGGTAACACTCTTGAAAACCGCCCGATGTATGCTGTAAAAATCTCGGATAATCCCGATATTGATGAGGACGAACCCGAAGTATTTCTGAATGCACTTATTCATGCGCGCGAACCCCAGGCAATGGCAACAATTGTTTATTATATGTTCTATCTGCTCGAAAACTACGGAACCGATCCGGAGGTTACTTATCTCGTAAATAACCGCGAGATATTTTTTATGCCGATTATTAACGTTGACGGTTACGAGTATAACCGTCAGACTGATCCTAACGGCGGAGGAGACTGGCGAAAAAACAGGCGCCTGAATACCGGCGGCTCCATAGGAGTCGATCTTAACCGTAACTTTGGTTATCAGTGGGGCTACGATAATAATGGTTCGAGCGGCAATCCAAGCGATCTGACATACAGAGGCACTGCACCTTTTTCCGAACCTGAGACTCAGGTATATCGCGATTTTGTTATTTCACGTAATTTCAAAACCGCATTAAATTATCACACTTACAGCAATCTGCTTATTATTCCCTGGGGTTATATTCCTGAACAAACCGCTGATTCGCTTGCATACAGGGAATATGCTGCCGATATGACCTCTGTGAATCATTATACATGGGGAACCTCGGGCGATATTCTTTATGAAGTTAACGGCGCCACCGATGACTGGATGTACGGCGAACAAACCTTAAAACCCAAAGTTATTTCATTTACGCCTGAAGTCGGCGGAAGTTCAGACGGATTCTGGCCCGCGCAGAGCCGTATCTTCCCGCTCGCTCAGGAAAATGTAACAATGAATCTTTATCTCACCTGGATTGCAGGCGATTATGTTTCCGTTATAAGTTCTGAATTTTCTTCAGAATTCTTTTTACCGGGAGAGGATTACACAATCACTCCGGTACTCAGTAATAAAGGACTTTCAACAGCTTACGACCTGCAGGTTGTATTCACGTCCTTATCCGAACACATACAGTCTAACGCCGGAGCAGTAATGATCGATTCGATCGGCTCGAGGCAGGTATTCAATCAGGTGGAGCCTCTCAGTTTTTCAGTTTCTGAATATGCTCCTGTCGGACAAAAGCTGTATTTTTCATTTACAACCTCTACAAACGGCATCGTGATGTCAGTAGATACAATGTATCTCGTTGCTGGTATGCCGGAATATATTTTTAATGACGATACAAACGATCCGAATTCTCTCTGGACTATCACAGCCTCGCCGACAACGCCGAAATGGGAAGCCACTACAACGTCTTTCCATTCTGCCCCGAATTCCTATACTGACAGCAAAACGGGAGATTATGCCAGCAATGCCACAGTTACAATGACAATGAAAAACCCTGTAAGTCTTGCAGCTATTGATTATGCAACTTTAACTTTCTGGACTAAGTGGGATATTGAGGATAGCTGGGATTGCGGACAGGTTGAAATAAGTACCAATAACGGAAGTTCGTGGACTCCGCTCGCAGGCGCTTATACTGTTTCCGGTTCGGGACAGGGAGTTCAGCCTGTTGGTGAACCAGTTTATGATGGCACAAAATCGACATGGGTCGAAGAGATGATCGATCTTTCGGCTTACGCAGGTGAGAGTATTAAGATCCGTTTTGAACTGAAAACCGATGGAAGTGTTCAGGAAGACGGCTGGTATCTTGATGATATCCGCATTTTCTTCTATGGAGGCGACCCTGAGAATTCTAAATGTGTCGATATTAATTTTGTTGAGGGCTGGAATCTTGTTTCAGTTCCGGTGGTTACGCTCAATATGGGCGCAGCAAATATTTTCCCTGAAGCTGTTTCACCTGCTTTTGCTTATAACGATGGCTACCAGTTCAGCGATATCCTCCAGAATGACAAAGGCTACTGGATGAAATTTGATGCCCCCGGGACAAAGAATCTCTGCGGCACAAGAATAGACGGAAATATCGCCATTAATCCGGGCTGGAATATTGTTGGAGGCAACGACACTCTTGCAGCAGTTTCTCAGATAACAACAACCCCGGCAGATATACTTTCAACATTTTTCTATGGATATTCAGGCGGTTATTCTGTAGTTGACGACCTCGTTCCAGGAAAAGGATACTGGGTCCGTGCATCGCAGGCTGGCACAATACATCTGAATAATATCAATGCCGGGAAAAAACCTGCGCGCGATTTGAGCGAAACAGCAGTCAGTTTCTCATCTGCAGACGGCAGATCGGTAAAATTATTGCTTGCCGGCGATAAACCTGAAAGTTATTATGATATGCCTCCGGCTGCTCCTGAAGGCAGAGGCGGAATATTTTTTGAGGGCGGAAAAATCGGCGTCCCGGGAGAAAGCGGAAAAGTAATATTCGAAAATGTCAGTTTCCCTGTCAGCATCGCCGCCAATGGCGCCGATATCAGTCTGAACTCAGCCGGACTTAATACGATCATCAGGGACGGCTCTTCATTTATCCTGAAGGAAAATACCGGCAGCATTGAGCTTTCTATCGTGAACATTGTTCAGGATTATTCGCTCAGCCAGAATTATCCGAATCCTTTTAATCCTTCGACAGTTATTTCGTATCAGTTGAAAGTAAAAAGCACAGTCAGCCTCAAGGTATTCGATGTATTAGGGAATGAGGTTGCCGCTCTGCTTGAGGGTCAGCAGGATGCCGGAATTTATGAGGTTAATTTTAATGCTTCGAATCTTTCAAGCGGCGTTTATTTCTATACCCTTAGCGCAAAAGGAAATGACGGCAGCGAATTCAATTCTGTAAGGAAAATGATGCTGCTCCGTTAATTTATCAGAGCATAGTATTTTAGGAACATTGAGAGGGACGAGAGTCCCTCTTTCTGTTTGAAGCAGATCAATCTGATAATACTGTTATTTGTTCTTATAAGGGCATTTCATCGCCGGAAAATTAAAGCCTTCTCACCCCGCTATTTTTTATTATTCAATTATTTTTTCTTCTGTTCGGTAAATAAGTTCAGGATTATTTAATTTTAAGCATATTAAAATGCAAACAGGTGAAGCGATGCGTTACTCAAAATTATTTTCTTTGCTGATCGTGGTATTATCCGTAAGTATTTCAGCACAGTATTCCACACCAAATACCGGTGTTAACTGGACGATAGATGATCTTGTCCTGAACTCCGGCGGTGTTGTTATGGGATCATATCCGGCATATACAATCACGCAGGAAGTCACAGTTTCGGCAGCCGACCGCCTTACAGTTCCCGGAGGATCAGAAATTACTTTCAGCGTATTGAATTCGGGATTATATTCTCAGGGGATTTTACGTATTGAGGGAACTCCGCAGCTTAATGTTATGCTGAAGGGAGCCGCGGAAGATTCTACCGGCTCGTGGCAGGGACTTAAATTCGAGGATACAAGTATCGATGGCGAAAATATTGTTACCTGGACATATATCAATTCAGCATATTACGGAGTTAGGGCGATAAATGCTTCTCCCGTTGTTGAGGACTGCTATTTCTACAAATGCCGCAGAGGGCTCAATCTCAGCGGCTCGGATGCCGTATTAAAAAGGAGCGTGATTGAAAGATCGTATGAATATGGCATCAACATGACGCTTTCATCTTCTCCGCTGATCGAAACTAATTACCTGTTCGATAATAACACTCAGAACACTTCCGCGAAAAATCAGATTAGCGTCGGGCTGCAGGGGAATAATTCACCGGTTATCCGGAGCAATCATATCAAAGGCAGCGCCAATTCCAAAACGGGCGGTATCAGTATCTGGGTCAGCGGCTCCACTTCATTTTCGAATTCCGTTATCGAAAACAATCTGATCGAAAATAATGCTTTCGGTATTACTCTTTACAGCTCGTCGAATGGAATAGTTAATGTGCTTGTGAAGAATAATGTTATTAAAAATAATAATATCGGTCCTGATCCTATGACTTCCGGCAGCGGAATAAACCTCAACGGCAGCAGTTTTAATACTCCGGTTATAACACGAAATACTATTACCGGAAATCTTTGGGGTATAACTCTCCAGAATGGCACAACTGTACAGGCAGGTCCTCAGCCTAATATCGGGAACATAGAAAATGCTGATACAACCGATGACGGATACAACAGTATTTATGATAACGGCAATAGCGGCATGATATATGACTTATACAATAACTGTACGAATGATGTTTATGCTCAGAATAATGACTGGGGCGTTTACGATTCGGCTTCCGTTGAGGAACATATTTATCATAAAACGGACAATGCCGCTCATGGCTTCGTAAAATACATGCCTTTCTATGAGCCGATTGTGCCGGTGGAACTGCTTTCTTTTACATGTCTGCAAGAAAAGGGAAGCGTGAGGCTCGCCTGGCAGACTGCAACCGAAACAAATAATGCAGGATTCAGGATTTTACGGAACAATCGGGAGATAGGTTTTGTCACGGGCTCAGGCTCTGTTGCTGAGGTTGTGAATTACAGTTTCAATGATGATAATCCGCTTTCCGGCAGGAATTTCTATGAATTGTACCAGCTCGATTTTATCGGCAGCCTGACCAAGATTGCAGAGACAACCCTACTATTTGATGCTATTCCATCTGATTTCAGGATAATCGGCGCCTATCCTAATCCGTTCAATCCATCCACCACAGTCGAGTATTATCTGCCGGAAGAAAGCAATATGGAAATACGGGTATTTAATATCAGAGGGGAAGAGGTAAATATTAAATCATATTCGAAAAAACAAGCCGGAAAAAATACTGCCAGACTGGATTTTAGTGATAATCCGAGCGGTGTTTATTTTATTCAGCTTTCAGATAAAGATAACACCATTACTAAGTCAGTTAAAGTAATGCTGATTAAGTGATAGAATCTTCTTGAAACTGTGATCATTTTCCCCAGTTTTTAGGGTTATCGCGAATATAGGTGCGGATTCGAAATAATTCATCATCGCTTCTAATGATGGAATCATAAAATCTGGATTGCCAGATTTGTTTGCCGGCTGTTCCATTTATTTCGTTTATTTTCCTCGCAGAAAATGATTTAAGGGCACGGACAAATTCTGATAACCCATGTTGTTTTTCGGGATTTTGGTTGTCCTTAATTTCGATTATCCCATGAAAATGATCAGGCATAACAATAAATTCGTCTATTTCAATATTACCATAGTGGTTCGGTAAATCAAGAAAACAATCCCTGACAATTTTACCTTCCTCAGAAAGTGATACACAGCCGTTCACAATCCCGGATAGAATCCGTTCACGGTTTTTAGTGCAGATAGTAATAAAATATTTTCCCGGTGAGGAATAATCATATTTCGGTAATCGGGTAGATTCAATACGGTATTTGTTTCTGAACAATGTCATATATTATCCGCATTTGTGGCGTGTCATATAAAATGTATTTCGATTGTATTTTATTAATGATCCGTTTTAATTTTTAATCATAAAATAAAAAACGCACCGGTCATTATCCATCAAATATTTTGTATATACGAATGCATGTGTACGCATATGTTTTTATGACATGTGATATGCGATATGCGATATGTGATATGTGATGTGCGATATACGATTTGTAGAGACAGGTCTAAGACCTGTCTCTACAAACATCAACGACAAACCAAACATCAACGACAAAAACCGTGCAATATCGACAAACAACCATCAAAATCCATATCCACCCGCCAGCCCATCGATAACCATTCCGGTTATTTGGATCAATTAGGAATATCTAGAATCGAATATCCCTGCCAGCCTTTAAAATCAAAATGCCACCATTCCGAGGTAATAGGTTCGAATCCGGATTCAATCATCAGCGAACGCAATAAATCACGATTCGCTCTCTCTTCAGACGATAAACCTTTGTAATTAAAATGCGCTTTCTCGGTGAAATCATCGTAAGCGGTACCCATAGGAAGCTCGTTACCATCCTTATCGATTATAGTAAGGTCAACCGCACAGCCGCGGTTATGGCGAGAGCCTTTTGCCGGATTTGCGACGTATCTGTCATCGGGCATAATCACCCACATCTTTTTTTGAACGGAAAGAGGGCGGTAGCCGTCGTAAATCTTAAGCCGGAGTCCTTTTTCCTTCAACAAACGTGCATTGGCTTCAACAATTTTTTTTGCTGCCTCCGCTCTCAGTAACACTTTCGATGAACTATAAAGCACCTGCCCAGTAAAATTATCCGCAGTTGCATACCGGACATCAGTAACAATAGTCGAATCCAGAGAATTTATCCACACGAGAGAAGAATCCTTCTGCCCGTAAAATGAATAAGAAAGAAAAAGAACCAATACTAATAACTTGCTTTTTACTGTCATTTTATTTTTCTCAGCACAATTCCTGAAGTTGACTGAAGCGTCAATTGTTTCGAGAAAACTCCAAGCGGTTTCAGTCCGGCATAATACTCATTAACAAGTACCTCCCACTCCCCGGCGGGCAGCTCGAAAGTAACATCCTTATCGCGGTTTGCATTGAAAGCAAGGAAAAAAACCTCAACGCCGTGCTCAATTTTGTATGAGAGCGAAAACGGGCGTCCGGTGTTTTTATCAAAGGTGATCTCTTCATAAGCTGCATGGCGGAAAGCAGGATAATATTTCCTCAGTGATATAAGCCCTTTATAATAATCGAGCAGTTCACGGTTAATATCTGCGATTTCGTAATCGATATAATTAACGGCATTATCTTTGTCGTATGTGTTGTGATCGATCAGACCTTTATGCGGATCATTTTCAGGGATATCATTTGGTATTACCTTCGACCTGGCGAATTCCTGCCCGGAATGTATCATCGTCATTCCCTGCGAAGTAAGCAGGAAAAGAGCAGCGAGTTTATTGAGTTTTAACTGAAGCGGGGTCAGTTTCGAATGGGCTTTAATATTTGTTATTACTTTAGCTGGATCAACTTCGCGGCTTCCGATCCGGATAAAATCGCCCAATGTATATCCGTCGTGAGATTCAAGATAATTGACCGAATGATCTTTTTTCTGGAATAAACCGAGAGAATCCCGGATTAGCGTGCCGTTCACATAACTCCTGATCCTCTGAGGCGTGTTATTGCCGTACCAGCTTCCGAATATCCAGCCGAGACCATTATTCGGGTTTTCGCCTTTTATGCCGTTGCGTATCTGATCATTCCATGCGCCCCAGCCGCGAAGAGAAAATCCTGCCGGATCGTATCCGCCTCCCCATGGTTCGCATACAAAGACCACGTGAGGATTTATTTTCTTTGCTTCATAAATGATTGCCTCGATTGTTTCCCAGTCGATGAGTTTACCAAGATCGAACCGGAAACCGTCAACATGATATTCCTTCATCCAGAACAGGATGCTTTCAACAATAAGCCGTCTCAGCATAGGGCTTTCTGTTCTGAGATCATTTCCGCAATAGCTTTCTGCTTTAAAATTACCCGCTGCATCTTTACGGAAATAATAATCGTGGTCAATTTCTTTCAGATTCCCGATCTCATACTCGGATAAATGATTGTAAACCACATCCATAATTACGGCGATGCCTTCTTTATGAAAGTATTTGACCATATCCTTGAAATCATTAACCTGCCGACCTTCATAGCCCATCCAGGAATCCATCGGAATAGATGCCCAGTCCTCGCTGTAATATGATTCCGGGGCAAAAAAGGCTGCGGTCATATATCCCCAGTGATTACGTTCATAAGGGTTCCAGGTATTAAACCTTCCGGCAATTGAATCCTGGAAAGGTATTTCAATATTTGCGAATTCCTGAGCCGGAAGCAGTTCAACCGTATTCACTCCGAGGGATTTGATATGTTCAAGTCCGCCTTTGATGCCTTTTTCGGTCAACCCCTTGTAAGTGCCTCTGCTTTTAGCGCCCGAGGATTTATGGAAAGTAATATCCCGGATATGCATTTCGTAAACTATAAGATCGCGCCAGTCCTGCTCAATCCAATTATCGCCTTCCCAGTCGTAATTATGCTCATAAACCATTGACCTTCGCGGCGTCATATAAGTATTATAAGAAGCAACAACCTGCGCATAAGGATCAACGCAGAGAGGTTTATTCTCAATTGCGGGGTTATCGCCTTTGTGATATACTTTGTAACCATAGAACCAGCCGCGGTAATCGCCCTCAAGCGTGCACTCCCATACTGCGTCCTCGTCACGGGTCATAACATATTGTTTACTTATTTCTGAATCGTGTTTCTCAAATAATTCCATTACTACTTTAACTGCATTCGGCGTAAATAGCCTGAATGTCGTCATTCCGTTTTCATAAAATGAACCAAGTTTTTTTTCTGAATAATAGCTATCCTGGCTCTTCTCAACTGTTATGCGCGCTGAATTCACGCTTTTCTCAATGACGTACACTTTATCACCGGTGATGTTTGTAAATAATGCTGTTAAAATGAGGATGGCAGTCAGTGTTATGGATTTTAATGTCATACTCTATCTTTGTTTTGTGGAGGTAGCAAACTAAGAAAAAGGGCAAATAATTACAAAAGCAGACAGTCATTTTGCGAAGTTATTTGATATAAACACTTGTTTTTATAAATACATGCAGGCACCGTGCTTTTCCGGAAAGTTGGGAATACAGGATATAAGATGACTGAGCCTCCGGGATGCATGTAAAAATATCCGCACTTTTTGGCAGGTATCTGTGTTCAGTTAAAAAAACAGGTTAAACATATCTTGAATATGATATAATACTTTTAAGTAGATGTTTATCTTTTACGAAGGGGTGTGATTTTGTTTTGCATCAGGCTTGAATTTGGTTAAGTTTCATTAGCATTTCTCATTTCTTCGGGGTAGAATATGAAAGTTAAGTCTATTTCTTTTCTTACAGCGGTTCTGTTATTTCTTTTCCTGACGACTGCCTTTTTGCCGCAAACGAAGGGGGATATTTATGATATTAAACCCGGAGTACTTCATTCAAACGAGATTTCCCTGATCTGTTATAATTACGGTGCAATCGGTGCGCCGAATGTGTTATCAGGCGTATTGGATTTCGTATGGAAAGACCTCGGATATATGTACGAATTTGCTCCGGTACTCAGCGGAGAGGTAACCGGCGCTTCTGGCGAGACGCTTCAGATAACCAGCGATGGCAGTATCCGCCCAGGTACCGGCGATTACGATCCCACAGGAGGCATCAAATGGGGCTGGCTGCCGAGAACGGGCTTTACCAACACACAATCTGAAAATCTTCCAACAAGGGCTGACCCGGGATCATGGCTCGATGACTGGGGCAATCAGTGGTACGGCGAACTTGGTTTCGGGAAGACAATCGGACTTGATGAGGCATATTTTGTTATGGATGATTTTACGAACGAAGAGTTTAATTATTTCCCGAATCCCGATAACTCTGATATGCGCGGTCTCGGCGTTAAGGCTGAAACGAGAATTTACCAGCCCGGCGGGGGAATGCGGGATGTGATCATAATTAAAACAAAACTTACTAATGAAAGTCCAAAAACTCTCAGCAAGCTCTATTTTGGTTACTGGGGCGATCCTCACATAGGCGGCGCTTCCGATTATGCAGATGACAGAATCGGATATACAGGTTTGCAGGGACTTCCGGGCGATCATTACAGCTCAAATACTTTTTACTGTTACGATGCAGATATGACCGGAATGGGCGGCAAACCTGCCGGATTCCTTTCTTTCCGTTTTCTTGAAACGCCCGGCGATCTTGGAATGACAGCATTCAAACCTATGGTTTATACAAATTCCCTGCCCAATGTTCCGCTTAACGATCCTCTGGTCTGGAGCAATTTTGAGGCAGGCATCGATTCCACTTCAGAGCTTTTAACGACTTCCTCAGATTATGTGATTCATATGGGCACAGGTCCCTTTGCACTTGCCCCGGGCGAAAGTAAGGATATTGTGCTGGCAGTTTTTTGCGGGGCAAATCTGAGCAGTCTTATGCAGACCAACGCATACCTCATTTTCCACTATAACTGGCTGGACATGCTTGATGTAGCCGGACTAAATGAAGGCGACCCTGCTTATGCCGTCTCTCTCGATTTTAATGCTTCAAATCCTGTTAGCGGAATTGTGCCTGTTAACTGGAATTACTCGGGCAGCGACCCAGCCGCATTGATTTTCCTCGAATATTCAAGGGACAAAGGGAAATCCTGGCAGACTATCGCTTACGATCTTCCTGCTGCTCCTTCGCAGTATCTCTGGGACACAGAGGCTGATGCCGATGGCGTTAACTATCTGCTCCGGGCTGTAGCATACGATCCCGGGCAAAAAGGCAGATATTATTATTCAACTACTTCACGTTTCACTGTAAATAATCCCGTGAATGCCGTCCCGGAAATTGAATTTCTTACAAGTTTCGATTCACTTACGATAAGGTCGAATAGTTTCCTTATAAAGTTTCTTGCCGAAGATGCTGATAATTCAAATCTTACTATGTCGCTTGAATATGGATTTGCTGCGAATGGTCCATTTTTCCCTGTGTTTTCAAATGTACCGTATCCGGTCGGGTCAGTTTATTATGCTCTGAATACAACTTTAATCCCAAACTCGGACTCATACTATTTACGGCTTTCCGGAACAGACGGAATTGCCGGCACGAGCATCATTACACCGGTATTTGAAATATGGGAACGTGAAGCGGCTTTTAAGGACACCGTAATTAAACGCACAGCCGGGCGGGCAACTCCTGTCGCTCATCTGGATATTTCCGATCTCAGCCTTCTCCGCTTTGATGATTATCAGATCACTTTTACTGTTTCTGAAAGCCAGAAAACTTTCAGCGTTAAGAATCTTACCCAGGGAACTTTTAAAGTGCAGGGGCAGGAATTACTGCCAAATGTTTCCACACCTGCCTTCGATGGACTGAAACTTAAAATTATTGATCAGGAAACAAGAATAGATGGTCATAATACATATCTGAATAATTTTAATCTCAGCGGCTCATATCAGTTTCAATATCCCCCCTCAATCGGGAATCCGAAAGTTGCCGCACCCGAAGACTGGATTATGGTCTTTAACAATTTCGATACTCTTGCGAACGGACAGTACGTTTATCCGGGGGATACAGTTATCAATCATTTAATGCAGCCGGTGATCTGCCCTTTCCGTTTACTTACCGAGCCGGATTACAATAAAGGTGATTTTATGATTAACGAATCAACGCCTTCTCTCAGGAATAACGGTAAATGGGATTTTCAGGAACCGGTTATTTTAAGACCCACAAATCCTGCGGGAGCAACAACCAGCTATGAAATTTTGTTCGATTTTTATAACGGATTACCTTCAAGCGGGGATACGCTTTTTATCAGAACGCTTAAAGAAATTACCGAACAGGATACTTTTGCATTCAAACCGACAAATGCTTATCATATCGTTAAGGTGAATGAAATCCTGCCGGAAACTTTCACTCTCAGCCAGAACTACCCTAATCCTTTTAATCCCACAACCAGGATAGATTATTCCCTGCCCGCTGCGGGTAATGTGAAATTGGAAGTGTTTAATATTCTTGGCGAGAAAGTTGCAACAATTAAGGATGAGTTTTTGCATTCCGGAACCTACACCGAGACGTTCAACGGAGCCCGTCTCTCCTCAGGGGTCTATATCTATACGATCAGTTTCAGGGATAAACTTGTTTCCAGGAAGATGCTGCTTTTAAAGTGAGGATTGAAATTCTATTTATTATTAAAGCCGGCAGGGATTCAGTTCCCTGCCGGTTTTTTTAACTTTCAGTCTTCAATGACTGCAAGAATATCCGAACGCTGAATCATTTTATAGCTTTTTCCATCGCTTTCAACTTCTTCACCGCCGTATTTTGCAAAAAGAACTTTATCGCCTTCTTTAATTTTCTCTCTGAGATCTTCATCGGTTCCAACTGCGATAACAGTTCCGACTCTCGGTTTTTCTTTTGCTGTGTCAGGAATATAAAGTCCTGAAGAGGTTTTTTCTTCTTCCGGTGCGGGCTCTACGAGCACTCTGTCGTCCATCGGTTTGATTTTCATATGATATACTTCCTATCGAATGTTTAACATTGAATTAATTTTTGGTTTATCGAATCCCACAATAGGGCGGTTATTGATCAGAATAACCGGTACGCCGCGCTGTCCCGTTTTTCTGACCATATCTATGGCTGCCGATTGGTCCCTGCTTACATCCACTTCAGTAAAACGGATATTCTTTTCCCTGAAATATCTTTTTGCCTGGACACAAAAACTGCATGTAGGAGTTGAAAATAAAATTACTTTTGGTTGTGTTTCCATCATAACACCAATATTCTGATTTTTTATCATGATATGATGAAAAAAAATCTTTTCGGATTCAACAATTGAACAAAAAATATTTACGGAGACATCCGGAAAATAAATTAACGTTTGATATACGTCTTAAAAATCGGCAAAGTCTTTTCTGTACCTCACAATCGTGATTTCATCCGGGATGAAATCACCGCTGCTTATTTTTTCTCTCTTTTTATAGTGTCCCGTTTACAACCGTAATCCCTGTTAAGTTTTTATATTTTTTTTTGTCATTTTTCGGAAGTATAAAAGTAAAGCATATCTCATTTTTGATTTTGATCCGATAAATATTATTTTGAAAATGACACTAAGAGAGATTATCCGTTGCAGGAATTTTCTTCAGTAATATCAGGTCAGTTCACTCCACCGCTCAGTAATCTGAGCGCCTTCCGACAAATTGCGGGGAAATGCCTCTGCGGTTCAGCTAAAACTAATTTCAAAACAAAAACTTTTCGGAAATCTTTCTCGCCTGTTACGGAAATTATTTAACATGTATAAAAAATGAAATTTACTGATTCAGCAAATTTGGGTGCAGGAATTATAAGTCCTTTAGACGGATAAAAGTTTAGGAATTTTATGCTGCAAACCTATGCAGGGTAACATTCAAGGTTTGAGCTTAATTAATAGTCATAACACAAAGAAAGGTTTAGTTCTATTCTAGTATTAAATTATTGCATAATTGGAGGAGCATATGAAGAATAAAGTACATTTGCTCATCAAGGTAGTATTCATTTTGTTATTAATGTATTCTACAAGTTATCCTTGTACAAGTTTTATATTGAAGAATAGTATGTATTTATTAATGGGGCATAATTTTGATTGGATAACCGGAACCGGGCTACTGATGGTCAATCCCAGAGGTGTTTCAAAGGCATCGCTAGTTGATTCCACAGAAACACCAGTAAAGTGGATATCAAAATATGGTAGTATCACCTTTAACCAAGTTGGTAGAGATCTACCATTTGGAGGAATCAATGAAAAGGGATTGGTCATTGAACAAATGGGATTGAATTCAACAATATATCCTCAAAAAGATCACCGCCCAGCCATTGGTGCTTGTCAATGGATTCAGTTTCAACTTGATAATTGTGCCTCTATTGATGAAGTTATAAACAGCGATTCATTAATAAGAATTGTCGATCCCAATTCAAAGTTTCACTATTTAGTTGGAGATACTTTCGGGAATGCTGCGGTAATAGAATTTCAAAATGGTAAAATGGTTTGGTACACTTCTAAAATTCCGGTTCTTGCTAATAGTATGTACTCGGAATCATTGGAATGTTACAATAATAATTGTAACACCAATAATGATCGGTCACTTTATAATTTTTGTGCTGCAGCAAGCCAAATACTGAATCAAAACAACTCCACAGACACAACATCAATAAAGTACGCTTTTGATATATTAAACAAAGTTAGTCAAGGCCCACTTACTAAATGGAGTATTGTTTTTGATATCAATAATTTGAAAATATATTACAAATGTTACGAAACACCAACTATAGTTGGCGAAAGAAAAATCTTTTTAAAACCCCCTGGCGTTGCTAAGATTAAGATTGTTGATTTAAAGGAGTTTAGTTTTGACTGTAATGATGCAGTAAAAGTAATAGACATAGATAATTCAAACGAAGCACAAGTAAACGCATATTTTATAGATTATACGAAAGAAATAAATAAAGAATATATAACGAAGGCATTTACGTTTTATAAAAACTGGGGAGCCAGTGTTGAGCTTAATGAAGATGAAATGAATTATTTAGCTGATTATCCAGAATCATTTAAATGCGTGTTTAAGAAATAATAAAATGTGTTATAACCCGCAGATCAAAACGGCTGCTTTTAACTTTGCGGCATTTGACAGTTTATTGACGTTGACTGTAAAAGTAAGCTGCTCTTTTGATTTGGATTGTAATGTTACAGATGGAAATGGAAAAAGCCTGAAATTATTCCTGTTAATGACCTGATCCCGGGCTTTTAAACAAAAGGAATGGCTTACAGGGCATTGGCAAATATCCCGTACCGCCGCTTTTCCGGAGGCGTTTTCTGCTGCCTGACCCAGGTTAAAAAAAAGTAACAAGACACTCTGTCCCATTTTTGATCTTTTTGCAATATTTATTATGTTGTATTTAACATGAGAGGAATTATTCATTGCAGGAATTTTCTTCATTAGTATCAGGTCTGTTTACTTCGCAGCTCATTAATCTGAGCGCCTACCGATATTGTGCGGGGATATACCTCTGCGGTTCAGATAAAAATAATCACAAAACAAAACTTTTTTTTTCGAAAAAACCCGGGACGTACATTGCAAAATATGAAGATAGACAAAACAACAGCTATCTATATGCGCATGTCATTTTAATGGATGGAGGTATAAAGAGCCCGTTAGACCGATTAGATTAAGGATTGTCAGCCCGACGAAATAATCGGGGTTACGCGCGGAGGAAAGAAATTAAGAATGCTGAAAGGCATTAAGTTATAATAAGTTGTTAAATAAATACGCCGATTGGCTGGTTTGTTAGCACGATTGAGATTTCTCTCTAACACGATAAATGGTAGTGCTACAATCGGGTTAATATATAGTTAGCTGTTTAATTAAGAGAGATAAAAATGAATATTCCTGATTTCCAAACTATTATGCTTCCCTTATTAAAATACTATTCAGATAATTTAGAGCATTCGACTTCGGATACAATTGAAAGTTTGGCTCAAGTATTTAATTTAACAGAAGAAGATTTGGCTCAATTATTACCTAGTGGGACTCAAAGCATTTTTAAGAACAGAGTTTATTGGGCAATAGCGCATTTAAAAATGGCGAACTTAATTGAGAACACACAAAGGGCTCACTATAAAATCACAACAAATGGTCTAGAACTGTTAAATACACAGCCCGAAAAGGTGAATTTGAAATTATTAAAAACGATTCCAGAATACATCGAACATACCAAGAACTTTAAAAAAGAGCGAACAAGTAAGGTAGATGATTCTGAAGAAAGCATTCCCGATTCTGATGATAACGACTTAACTCCTGAAGAAAATTTAGAATACTCTTTCCAGAGAATTCAAAAATCCTTAGCGCAAGAGTTACTACAAAAGATAAAGAAGTTATCCCCAAGTTTTTTTGAACGTCTGGTAATTGAATTGTTAGTTAAAATGGGCTATGGCGGTTCACTTAAAGACGCTGGGAAATCTATTGGCAAAAGTGGCGATGAAGGTATTGATGGTATAATTAAAGAGGATAAACTTGGACTTGACGTAATATATGTTCAAGCCAAAAGATGGGAAGGTGTGGTCGGTCGACCAGAACTCCAAAAATTTGTTGGTGCATTAGCTGGTCAAGGGGCGAAGAAAGGTATTTTTATCACAACATCCTATTTTTCAAAAGATGCATTAGAATATACTCCAAAGAATGAAACGAAAATTGTTCTTATTGACGGTGAGCAACTATCTCGATATATGATAGATTTTAACTTAGGTGTATCAACAATTTCTACTTATGAAATTAAGAAAATTGATTCGGATTATTTTGAGGAGTAAATGACACAGCTAACCAGTTTTACAAGCCGACCGCTTTAAACGTTGCGGCATTTGTGTGGTAACAAAGTATCGTTGTAAAAGTTAGTTGCTCTTTAAATGTAGTTGAGTAAACGAAGTAATTAATAAATTATTGGTATTTGTTTTTTTAGCTGCATTGCTGTTATGGGCGGCGGCTTAAAAACAACGCCGTTAGCTGTATAACTTAAATAGGAATTTAAATGAATAATGTTGCAGAAGTAAGATTAACTTTATATGCTTTTATTAGTGCAATTGAGTCTGATTTGCGTTCACTGATTAGGACAAATATCATTCCTTTTTTTCAAGATAGCACTTATATAAAAGACGAAAACTTGCTGAATAATTGTAAAAAAACATTTTCAAAAGACAATCCTGGTCTAGAACCGAATAAAAACTACGAGATGCTAGTTGATTATATTTACTTTCAAGATGCATATAAAATATTGTTCTCAAACAAAGAAATAATTCCAGAGAACATTTTTAAAACAATCAAAAGATTAGAGCCACAATTAAATAGTATTATTCCAATTCGGAACCGCGTTATGCATCACCGTCCTCTCCTTTCTGGAGATTTTTCTTCTGTTTATACATTTGCATTTGATTTAATACCTCAACGTAATGTTGAATGGACGTCTACTAAATCTGTTTTGGAAAAATTAGAAAACGATCCTTCTATAATATTAACATATAATATTCCAGATGTTGAGAAAATAAGCAACAAAGTTTACCATAATTTGCCAATGCCTGACTTTGATGAATCTGGTTTTATTGGTAGAGAAAATGATTGTGAAAGTATATCAAAATTAATACTTGGGACTAATAGAGTAGTAAGTATAATTGGCGATGGGGGTGTTGGTAAAAGTGCATTAATTTTAAAAGTTGCATATGATATTATTGACTTAAATGAAAATTGCCCATTTGATGCGATAATATGGACTTCTGCTAAAACTACAATGCTATCTGCAAATGGTATTCTAGCAATTAAAGATTCAATTAATAATTTTAATTCATTTGTTGGTGATATTAGTAGTCAATTTGGCACCCCAAGTGAAGACTTGAAATCAAATATTCTCGATATACTTGAATTTATGGATCAATTTAATGTTCTATTAATAATTGATAATTTGGAAACAATACACGATGATGAAATAAAGAATTTTATTAGAGAAGCTCAACAAAAAGCTAAGATTGCGATAACATCACGTCTTGGTTTAGGCGAGCTTGAATATCCTAGAATACTTGAAGGTTTTACCGAACGCGAATCAGCACAGTTGGTACGTGAAATTGCACGTGTAAGAAACTCTAAAATACTTAAACAACTTTCTAACAAACAATTATCAGAGATCTCGAGTCAATTACATTACAATCCTTTGGCATTGAAGTGGTTTATAAACTCTGTTGACATTGGAAAAAGCCCAAAAGAAATATTGAATAATAAATCTGACTTATTAAAATTTTGTCTTAGTAATGTGTATGATAAACTAACTTTAAATTCAAAGTTAGTTATTTCAACAATGTTAGCAGCGCGTAAACCTTTAAATGATGCTGAGTTAAATTTCATTACTAACCTTGAACCACTTGAGCTAAGGAAGGCGTTAAATCAACTTTTAACTACTACTTTGATTCAACGTGACTTTTCCTCTAAAATTGATATATCTGAACCTATTTATAATGTTAGTGATTTTGCACGTGAATTTCTTGTTTCTGAATATCCCCTTGACAAAGATTTTATTAAGGGAATTAGCGAAAAACGAAAACAATTATTAGGTGGCTTTGAAGAAGCTAAGAGGGCAACGACTGCGAATGAATTCAACTTATATGCATTCACAATTAGAACTAAAAATGAACGCGTAATTGCTCGATATTTACAAGAGGCAATGCAATTGTCTAAACCAGAGACAAGAGATTATATAGGTGCATTAGAAAGAATAAAATCCGCAAAAGATATTGTCCCGAATTACTTTGAAATATATCGTGTATCAGCATTCATTAAAGCAGTAAAGGGTGATTTATTAGGTGCTGAAAACGACTATAAAACTGCACTTGAACTTGAGCCTTCTAATGCTAGATTATTATATTTTTATGCTGGTTTTCTTTTACATCAAATGGAAGATACGAATGACGCATTAAAATATGCTAAAAAAGCGCTTGACCAAAATCCTAACGCATCTGATCTTAAAATATTATACGCTCGTTGTGTTGGTTATTTAGGTGATTTCGAAGGAGCCATCAATATATTGGAAACTATGAGAGGCTGTACCTCAGATATTACTGCAAAAGATAGAAAAGTATCCTCTACCTTAATTATTGATTTTTATCGCAGATGGGCTGAGGATGATATTTCAATTAAAAAAGATTACAATGAAGCTATAGCGAAATTAGAAAAATCATTCATAATATTTGATAATTCAGTTAGTTGTTCTGAAATCGATTTTAAAATTCTTAATTGTTTTGCAAATAGCTTCACATATTATTTAAGGTGCAATAGAAAAAATCCTATAATTACAAAACAAGATGTCCATAACAAATTTAAAAAATACTCTTCCTATTTAATTCAATCCGATAGATTTAGTCTAATAAAGGAACAACTTTTAAAGTATTTCGAATTCGATGCGAGCAAAATGTCGTCTGTCTCTTCAGATAGAATGGTTGGAATGATCACAAATATTTTGTTATCGAAAAATTATGGTTTTATAGAAAATTTTAACAAAGAAACATTTTTTTTCCATCGCGGAGACTTGACTAACGAAAATGATTGGGAGGTAATGCATACTGGTTTATTTATTGAATTCGCTCCATCAGAAAACGAAAGAGGCAAGGTAGCACATTCAATTCGGTTATTGCCTGAATAAAATACAGCTAACAAGCCAATGCTGCTAATGAACTCACTCTTGTAGTTGAGGAGTTAGAGCTAATCCAAAGCGTTTAGCTTGTTTGTTCAAGTATTTTAATTGATGTTCTTTGATTTTCTGTTCGTATTGTTTGATGCCTTGTTCTACGAAATCAATTCCTTTCGTCATTACGTTGTAAAATATTATCGCAATCTTTCGCGCTGTCGCTTTAATTGCGCCTACAGCCCCCTTGCGAGATTTCATACGATGGTAAAATGAAGTTAATGCAAGATTTTTGCTTTGTGCAATTGCTTGTGCCGCAAGACGAAATATCTGACCGGCAGAAGTGTGGCGCTTAAATTTTTCCTTTTTGTTTGTTAGACCGGATAGATGAGAATTAGGAGCAAGACCAAGCCAGCTGGTAAAATGTTTTTCAGTCGGAAAACGAGAAAGGTCTGTTCCCACTTCAGCGATAATTTGAAGCATAGTAGAGTCAGTAAGTCCGGTTATCTGCGAAGGGTCTTTACCTCCTTGTGAGCTTAACAAGTTTAAGATGTAGGTCTTGAACATTGGGTTTATGATGACGAATGGCTTTTGGATTATTAATTTTCTGCGGTGTTGGTAAATCATGAGTAAGAAGAGAAAGATGTTTATCAATTTTTTTATCGCATTCATCTACTTGACGCATATAAAACATGTAAGCCTCTCCGGCTTGTTTAAGAAGAAATATGTTTTCATCCGAGTAATTACCCTTTAATGAAAGTATTACTCTATCTTTTTTCTTCTTTAGTATGCTGTCTTCACAAAGAGCGGCAAGCTTTTCCGGATTGTGGTTACCGGCAATAATAGCATTAAGAACAGCCATGCCGCTTTTACCGTTTATCTGCGTGATGACATTTTGAAGCTTAATATTCATCAGTTCGAGGGCTTTATGAGCGCGGCGAATGTGGTCGCTTGCAGCTTGAAGATTATCCCTTCTTTGTCTTACGAATGTTCTAAGGGTGCGGATGTGCTGAGGTGGTATAAAAGATGAGCGAAGAAGACCGTAACTGTGAAGCTGCTGAATCCACTGGCAGTCATGTAAGTCTGTTTTTCTGCCTGGAATGGCTTTGGCTTGAGATGGTTTTACGAGGAACACCTCGAAGCCGGATTGATCGAGGAGATCATAAAGAGAAATCCAATAAACACCGGTAGCCTCCATAGCCACAGATGAAATATTGTTTTCTTTTAAGTAACTTACACACTGTAGAAAATCGTCGGTAAAAGTACCGAACGATATGACCGGTTTATCGGCTATGGCAACGAAGATTTTACGCGAACCGATATCAATGCCGGCAGTGTTGTTGTTAACAACAGAAAGTTTGTTCTTTGGTTTTGCCATCGGTTTAACTCCTTTACTTGTTCCGCTATGCGGAAATGAATAATCAGAAGTCGTTAACAAGTCCGAAGGTGTAAAATAAATGTAAGCTGCTAAACGGGATTAGCGAAAAAGAAATCTCGCTATCTCCAATAAAAACTATACGAGCTTCGGAACAAGACTCAAACACGGGTACTTAAGACACCAATTCGCTGGTCTGTCACACCTGCCTGCGGCAGGCAGGTTTACTTGTTAAGGACAATCGAAAGTTCATTAAAAATAAACTTGACGGCAACGCCATTATTGTGGACTCAAGGCGACAGCGTTTTCGCTTTCGGCATTTGTAAATTATAAAGTTTGTTCTACCGTTTTGGCATCGCTGTTTGGCTGTATTTGTAAATGTAAGTTTAGTGATAAATAAAAATTGTTTAATAAATGTGGCAGAGTAGTTATGGGCTTCTGCACAACACCGTTATATGTCTATGAGTAACATCACATCAAATGCGCCCGTTGTCATCATCGGCGCAGGAATTGCCGGCTTAACCGCCGCGTATTGTCTGAAGCAAAAAGGCATTTCAGCAATCATCATCGAAGCCGCCGACCGTGTTGGTGGTCGGATGACCAGCGACACTATTGGTGGGCATGTGGTCGACCGTGGTGCTCAGTTCTTGAGCACCGAGTATCGGATTATTATCGACATGCTGCGTGATCTGGGACTTTCACAACAACTATGCGAAACATCGCAGTGCAGCGCCATTGTCCGGGTTGGTCAGCCTCGCCGCTTGCGAGCCAGTCGTCCTCTCGATGCCCTTAATCTATTTGGCTTTTATCCCATGCTGAAGCTGGCATGGAACACGCTTTTACTTAGTCGCAAGCAAAAAGATTTGTCGCTTAGCGACTATAGCCAATGGATGGAATTTGACACGGAAAGCACAAGTACTTGGTCTAATCGCGAGATTGATCCCCCCATCACGGAATACCTGTTTGAGCCGATGCTTCAGGGCTTCTATTTTCAAACGCCAGAAGAAACATCGAAAGCGATGGCGGTTGCATTGTCGGCTTTTGGCATCCGGCGAGCAAAAACGCTTTCACTACGATACGGTCTTGGCAACTTGCCTGAAACACTGGCACAAGGGATGAACTTAAAGCTGGATACACCGGTGCACGCCATTGAATGTCTGGATGGCAAGGTGCTGGTCCATACCGCTTCTGAAACACTGACGGCACATCATGTGATTGTTGCTGTCCCTGCGCCAGTAGCCAAAAACTTGATCGTGCAGCGATTGGAGAAAAGGATGGATGAGGAAATGCAAGCCTTACTCGCCACGCCTTACAGTGCCAGCATCAATATCGCCTGCGTGACCGATAAAGATTTCGCATTGCCGAGCAATTTGAAAAACATCTATGGTTTGCTTATTCCGCGCAAGGATCGTACTGCTGTGTCGGCGGTCGGTATTGAAAACAATAAGAATCGAGGAGACGATGCGGCTGGCCATTTGTTCAACATCATGCTGTCTCACCGTGCCGCGCTTGAACAAATGCAGGCCGCAGACAATGCCATCGTTGCATTTGCCGCTCAGTCGGTCAGCGATTATTTCCCAACACTACCCACGCGTATTAAGCAATCGCGGGTGTACCGTTGGCCTGCGGCAGAGCCCTTATCCCCAGTAGGGCGCGCCGCCACCTTGCGTAGTTACCGCCAACGCAGCACACAGCAAGTACCGTCGGTGCTACTAGCGGGGGACTATATGAGCATGCCTTTTACAGAAGGAGCAGCTGAGTCAGGGTATTGGGCTGCCAGCTTGGTTGCAAAGACAACTAACCAGCGCTTGCAGGGGATGCCCGCAAGCGGGCACCCCTGAAGTGCGACGTTATTTGCTTAGAGAATAATCTTGATCTTGTCGTAATATAGGCTTATATTTAGTCCGGAATAAAGACAATATAAGGATGCATATATGAAAAACATTCTGGTTGCAAACGATATAATCCCGGTTGGTCAATTTAAATCCGGATTGGCCAAATATCTCAAAGAAATTCAGAATAAACGTAATTCTTTGATTATAACACAAAATGGTAAGCCTGCCGGTGTATTAATCTCTCCCTCAGAATTTGATGATTTAAGACAAACAAAACTATTCATCGAATCAATCTCACGCGGTTTATCTTATTCTGAAAAAGGAGAAGTATTTTCAACTTCCGAACTTAGAAGTGAATTGCAAAAAACAAGACCCGGAAAAGATAAGTGAAACTATTCTGGACAAAAGAAGCGCTAATTCAACTGCAGGCTATTGAAGAATACATCGCAAGAGACAATCCTGTTGCAGCCATCGAGTTTATTGACAAGTTGATTTCTGCTGCAGAGACAATAGCTGATTATCCGGAAAAAGGCAGAATTGTGCCGGAATTATCATTAGACAATATTCGTGAGCTGATACATAAAAATTATCGTATTGTTTACCTGGTTAAGAAAAACTCGATAGATATTCTTACCGTATTTGAAGGACATCAACTTCTAAAGCAGGAAGAGATAATTAAGAAGCGCATATAACCAGTGCTGCAAGCGGAATGCTTCCGCCGGTCGTAACACCTGCCGACCGGCAGGTTATTTGCAACGCCGTTATATGCTTAGTGTGAATTTGCTTAAAGTAATATAATGTGTAAATTTGTCAATGTAATACACATTATGGAGGTGAACAAATGAGAACAAATATTGTCATAGACGATACATTAATGGACTTAGCTTTAAAAACAACCGGATTGAAAACAAAAAAAGAAGTTGTTGAAGAAGCTTTGAAATTATTATTAAAAGTAAAAAAACAGTCTCAATTAAAATCATTGCGAGGAAAATTGACCTGGGAAGGTGACATTGATACTATGAGAACTGATAAATGATATTTCTCGATTCCACGGTTCTTATAGATTACTTCAATGGTGCAGAAAATTGGCAAGTTGAAAAATTAGATTTATTACTCGGTAAAGAAATCGTTGTTCTTGGGGATTACGTTCTAACTGAGGTTCTTCAAGGCTTTAAGAGTGATAAGGATTTCCAAAAAGCTTCCACAATTCTAAAAGCCTTTCCATGCCTTCCTATTTGTGGCGAAGAAATCGCAATTAAAAGCGCAAAGAATTATCGATATCTGAGAAAAAAAGGGATTACTATTCGGAAAACAATAGATGTTATAATCGCTACTTTCTGTATTGAAAACAGTTTAGTGTTGCTCCATAACGATAAAGATTTTGATCCTTTTGTAGAATATTTGAACTTGAAAACAGTCGAATAATAAAAGATGCATTTAACCAGCATTTCCACCCACCCGCCATTCCTGCCGGCAGGTTGGCGGCTCGGCTTGGTTTTGTTTTTATGAAGTTGAGAAGTCATTAAATAACATTATCAATAAATCGTAGCATGTGACAGCGGAAACCATTTGGCATTCGCTTAAACACGCCACCGTTATTTTTACTAAATTATTTCGTTATAAAACTAATTGGATAATATTATGAGTAAAAAAATAACCGAAGTATATCAATTCAAAATTACGTTAACCGGTTCAAAACCCTCAATTTGGAGAAGGATATTAGTCCCTTCTAATTATTCGTTTTGGGATTTACATGTTGCTATCCAGGATTCTATGGGCTGGCTTGATTGCCACCTTCATTCATTTTCAATAAAAGACCCAATAACAAAAATTGAAGTTGAGATTGGAATCCCTAATGAAGAATACGACGCATTTGGTAGAAATATTTTAGCCGACCATAAAATCAAAATATCAAAGTATTTTAATGAGAGTAATCTTAGTGCAAGATACGAGTATGATTTTGGGGATTCGTGGATACACACAGTCAAGTTTGAGAAAATCTTACAAGCAGCAGTTGATGAGAAATATCCGAAATGTATTGCGGGGCAACTCGCTTGTCCCCCGGAAGATTGTGGCGGAATTGGTGGTTACTACAATTTATTATCTGTTCTGAGTGGTCCCAAAAATGAAGAATACAATGAAATGATTGAATGGTTAGGTGGAGAGTTTAATCCAGAAATATTTGATCCTAAATCTGTTTCGTTTGATAACCCAAAAGAAAGATTTAAACTGATGAATTAAGATTAAGTATTAAGAAAAGTTTTATCACCAGCATTTCAACCCGCCGCCGGTACTGCTTGCTGGCAGGTTTGCAGTTCGGCTTGGTTTTGTTTTTATGAAGTTGGAAAATAGTTAACTAGCATAATCAGTAAAACTTAATATTTGGCGGCAGTATCATTCAGGTATTCGCATAAACACAACGTCGTTAGTTGCTTCATTTTTCAAATTTCAACATGTTCTCTAATTATCCAGGTAAAATTTGATTGCGATGAATAGTAAAGATACCTATATTATACAATAAATTAAGGATAATTTTCATAATGGTCTCAAAGAAAACCATTGAGCAAATTTTTATAGTTGATAGACTTAGTAACTCAATCGTAAACACAATATCCGGTGATAGTTTTCAAACAGAAATTTCTGTTTTAACAAAAGCAGATATGAGAAATATTACTAAAAGTAAGGATTGGAATTTTAATTGGAAAGAAGAATTTAACGATGATACAAAAGAAGTATATAAGCTAACTATCGTGAATAATCCTTTAGTTATACAGGGTTTGCTAAGCATTACAGTTGAAAGAGACCATATCCTTATGAATTTATTGGAGAGCTCTCCTTTTAACATAGGAAAGAATAAATTATACGAAGGAGTAGCAGGCAATTTAGTAGCTTATGCCTGTAAAGTATCTTTTCAAAAAGGTTACGAAGGATATGTTACATTTACAGCAAAAACACAACTTCTTGAGCATTATAAAACTACTTTAGGCGCATATCCAATTAGTAATCAGAGAATGATTATTGACACGAAATCAGCAAGAATTTTAGTAAATAAATATTTTAGGACATAAAAATGGGGCATATAAAAGAACCAGATGGAGTGGATTTTATTATTGAAAGTCCACCGTTAACTGATAAAGAAAGAGAAAAAATTAGCGAATTTATCAGAAAGCAAAAGATCAAAGCGAAAAATAGAAAAATAAAAAGCACTCAGAGAAGGAAAGATAAAGTAATTTAATTTCTATTAATTTAATAGAGATCAAATTATTAAGTCCGGATGCTACTAACCGGCTTTTCCACCCGTCCGCCGTTCCTGCTTCCGTCAGGCAGGTTCGTTTTTGTTATTCGAGCGGCATCGTTGTTTGGGTGCGCCGGTTAGCAGCAACGCCGTTTGGTGGAACATAAGGTCAGGGCAATTTGTTTATATTTGAAAAGCAAAAAAAATCGATAATTAATTGTGGATTTTGCTAAAAAATTACTAATTTTCAACATAAGTTGGTGGTTTAGTTGCAACGCCGTACATATCAAAAGAAAGACAATTATTATGAGCTACTTCTTAGAAACTTCGTTTTATCCTGAAAATATTTCTTTGGATGATGAGTTATTTGATTTTAACAAAACTCTGGATCCAAAGGGAATTAAAAATGCCGCTCTTTATCTTACAAACTCATTTAAACAAGGTGAAATTTCAGAAGAAGTATTTCAGAAACTTATTGAAACTTTATTAGCTTTTTATATTGAACAGAGATTCGAGCAAAAATTATTTGGTAAAAAAAATAATTTTATAACACATTTTTTGTCTCTCCAAGGATAAATATTAATGGATGACAGTAAGAAAGATATTAGTAAACCTGAAACAGTAAATAAAGGCACTTCTGAAAAAGACGTTACAGAACCCAATTCTTTAGTAGAGAAAAGAAAAGAAGAAGTTGACAATGCTGCCGTAGAAGAAGCTATGAAAGATATGCCGCCAGAAGTAAGAAAATCTTTTAGAATGGCTATGATGCAATCCTCTTCTATTGGTAGAGTAACTCATCCATTATTTGAAAAATTTAATGAAAAACATATTGATAAATTTTTAGACTACTCGCAAAGAGATGATGATAACATCTATAAACTAAAAAGTTCTAACCGTTGGTTTTATCTATTATATACATTAATCGCACTAGGTTTTATCATTTTTCTTATTACATTCCTTCTGCCTCTTGATAAAGAAATGTTTACCGAAATATTAAAACTTACGGTTACATTTGCGGGTGGTGTTGGAAGTGGTTATGGTATTAAATCAGTAATTGATAAAAGAAATTAAGATTCCCACCTAAAAAGCCGCTCAACTGGGCAGCGTTTTCAATGGAACGTTATTTATTTAATAAATATAGTTCTCAATCACGAATCACATTTTCAATTATTGCTGTTTAATAAATTGTTTTTGTTATTAATTGGCATCGTTGTTTGGGTGCGCCGGTTATTGGCAACACCGTATTTAAGCTTAAAAATATGAAGAGAAATATTTTAATTGCATCTTTAATCTTTTTATTCGGTTCTTGTTCATATAATGAATTTGAAGTATTTACCCATACCGATTCGAATGGATTTACAAATTATTATTTGTTCAAGCGAAGCGGGAAAAATTCAATAAATGAGGATTTGATAATTTATTTAGATGGTGCTTCATTTATTTCTACCTTAGGAATAAAAGGTTCCATATTTCCCTGGAAATCGTTTTCATTGGCTTATAAGTTGCAAAAGGATCTTCCGATAAAATTTGATCTACTTGTACCTGATAAAATGAACATAAATACCGGTGAAGATTTTTCTGAAGATTCGATAAAATTAAGTTATACTACCTTGAAATGCAGAGTTAATTCAGCTGTGTCTTCGATTGATCAGTTTTTAGTCAATCATAAATATAAAAGCATTTATCTGATCGGATTTTCCGAAGGTGGAATGATCTTACCAAAGGTATATAATGATTTGAATAGTAAAGCGAGTATCTCAAAAATAGTAAATCTTTCCGGTGGCGGTCATTCATATTATACTTTAATAAAAAACTATTATAAAGAAAGAGGCCTGGATACACTCAAAGTTGATTCTGTTTATACTGATATTCTTAATAATTCGAACTCATTATCAAACTTTTATATGGGTCATCCTTACAAACAATGGTCAGATTTTATGAAATTTGAGCCGTCAGTTGAATATAAGAATATTGATATTCCTATTTTAATTTTGCAAGGGTCAAATGACGAAAACTTACCTGTTGCCAGTTCATTGTATCTAAAAAACTATCTCGATGCTTTTGGGAATAAGGATGTTACTTATATTGAATTAGAAAATATGGATCATAGTTATAGTAATGATTTTCAAAATGTAATTACAATTATTATCGATTGGTTAAGTAAATAATAAGCTTTCTAACGAGCCATCAACTCGACTGCCTTTTCACACATGGCAGTTTGCTAAATTTTTGACTTTGTCGTTTTAATCTGCATTGCTGTTATAGGAGGCGGGTGAAAGGCCACACCGTTATGTTGCCAAGTAAAAATGCCGAAAAAAAAAGAATTGATTATTTGGGTAAAAGTGATTACATTGTGCATACGTTTTAAGAAAGGGAAAACATGAAAACAAAAATAGTAAAAATAGGTAATTCCAGAGGTGTAAGAATACCAAAATCTTTTATCGATGAAAGTGGCCTTAAAAATGATGTCGAACTTGAAGTTACGGATGGTAAAATAATAATAAAGCCAATTTCTAAACCCAGAGAATCTTGGGATTCTAAATTTCATAAGATGTCTCAAAATAATGACGATATCTTGTTGGATTCTCAAGAACTAAATAGTCAATCATCATGGGATAAAGAAGAGTGGGAATGGTAAATGATTTCTCGTTTTGAAGTGTATTACGTGGATTTAGATCCGACTATTGGTAGTGAAATTAAAAAAACACGACCTTGTGTAATTATTTCACCCAACGAAATGAATCATAATATTTCCACTATTATAATTGCTCCATTAACGTCCAGGTTAAGAAACTACCCCACTCGAGTGCCTTGTAAAGTTGAAGGAAAGCAAGGTCAAATCGTATTAGATCAAATCAGAACAATAGACAAATCAAGGCTTATAAAAAAGATAGATACTTTGAATAAAAATACACAGAAAAAAGTTTTAAACGTTTTATCAGAATTGTTTTCTGAATAGGCAACATAACCAGCATTTCAACCCGCCGCCATTCCTGCCTGTTGCAGGTTTGCTTTTGGTATTCCCCCAAGTCAGGCCCAAATCTCAAAATGCCAAAAGAGCTGCCAAGCCAACGCACAACAGAAGAGATACTAAATAAATGCAAACCCGGTTCCCGCGGGCAAAGTTCGTAACAGGTGATAGGTTCGCGGCCACGCAATACCGAACGACGTATAGCCCCATCCGTGGCGGGGTATCTGACCGAACCATTATCGTATATTATAGGCTCATATCGTATCGAAATTTTCGGATATTTATCGGATTAAAACGAATCATATCGTATCAAATTGAATTTTAAGTAATATAATTTTTCAGATAAAAATCGAAAATGCCTAAATTTATTAAAAAGGCGGCTTTCTAAAGTGCCGAAGAACAAGCAAAAGAGGCTTAAGCAGTCTTACTCAATATGATATTTCGCCCCGGGATCGCCCGATGAGCAGCCCTCCATATAAAATGTGATTTTGGGAAATCGTTTTGAAACTGCCCCGGAGATTTTTAAAACGAAAACGCGAGACTGTAAAACCGGATATCGTAATTGAAAAAATAAATGATCTATATCCTGATCTAAAAATAAATTCTACTGTTATATATTCGGAAATATCATAAGTTTAGTAAATGTAAGAGCAGCATAACAAACATTTGAACTTTGACAGCCCTGCTGATAACAATCCTTGCTTACGCAACGAACGCGCCGGCTTAACGGTCTGCTGGTTAAATGGGCGTTATACTGCAAGTGGATTTGCAAAATACAATACATTAAAGTAGATTTAAGTATGATTTCAAATGAAGATAAATATCGCTTAATTGAATTAGCAAAGAAATATGATGTTTCAAAAATTTATTTGTTTGGTTCGAATCTTGAGAGTGAGAGAGAACCAAAGGATATTGATTTAGCTGTCGAAGGAATTGCAGATTCACTATTTTTTAAGTTTTATAGTGAGCTGATTTTTGCTCTATCTAAACCGGTAGATTTAATCGATATTAATAGAAATTCATTATTAAACACGATGATAAAATCAGAAGGTATTTTAATTTATGGCTAGTTTAGCAGAGAAAATTCTTGTTGAATTAGAAAATATTGATAAGCTGTTTATTGAAATGCCGCCTCACATTAAGCTTCCCTATTTATCAACATTAGAATTAGCTGGTGTAGCTGCATTATTACATAATTTCTATAACGGGATTGAGAATATATTAAAACAGATCTTTATAGCACAAGATATTCCATTGCCTGAAGGTCATTCCTGGCATAAAGAATTGATTGAAATATCTGTTAAAGAAAAAATTATTACTGAAAAATGTAAAAATTTATTGGGGCAATATTTAGCTTTTCGCCACTTCTTTAGTCACGCCTATGCACTCGATTTGTATCCATATAAATTGGAACCATTAGTAGAGAATTCGCAAAACCTTTATACATTATTTAAAAAAGAAATAAGTACTTTTTTATAGAACGTAAACCACGTATTACCAGAAATTCAAACCTTTTATGCTTCAGATGAATATGGAAAATGCCTGAATTAAATTTATTAAAAAGGCGGCTTCCGAAAGTGCAGATGAACAAGCAATAGAAGGCTTAAACAGCCATACTCAATATAACATTTTGCTCCGGGATCGCCCGATCGCCTGCTTTGCATACTCAACGTAGTCCATATTATGACCAGAATGATAAAAGTTAAACATATTTAGAGGTATGCAAATTCTGGCCTTTTGTGAGTGTTTGTTTGATTCGGTTAAAAGAGCCGATTTAATTGTTAGCCCTCCGCAAAATAAATTGACAGAGATATAAATTTGTTGTATATTTTATGTGTGCCTATTAAGCAGACAATAATTATTGGTGATCATGAAATATTTTGATTGGAACGATGAAAAGAACGAAAACCTGAAAAAGGGAAGGAATCTCTCTTTTGAAAAAATTGTCAGTCAAATCGAGTCTGGATATTTACTTGATATAATTGAACAGCCAAATAAGGATAAATATAAGAATCAATTAATATATGTAGTTGAATATGAATCTTACGCTTATTTAGTCCCATTCATTGAGGATGCAGAAAAAGTTTTTCTAAAGACTATTATTCCAAGCCGTAAAGCAACAAAAAAATACTTAAATACGGAGAAAAAATGAAATTAAACGAAGATGAAAAGGAAATATTAAAATCATATGAAAATGATGAATGGGTTTCAGTGAAAGACCTTGAAATGCAAAAAGCGAAATATGAGAGATATGCAAGGAATACCTCTACTAAAAACAAAAGGATTAATGTTCGTTTAACTGAAAGAGATTTAATTAATTTGAAGGCAAAATCACTGGAAGAAGGAATGCCCTATCAAACTTTAGTGGCAAGTATAATTCACAAATATGTTTCCGGCAAATTTAGGGAAGTAACAGAATAGCTTAACCAACTTCCAGACTTAAGAATATTTTTTGTGGGAAGCAAAATAAGTGCAATTGATTTATTCAAATGATCCAAATAATAGTTGACAATCAGGAGAGTTTACTACCATGGTGCTTACCGGTTTCGAAAAACATCTCCATCAGTAAAAATCCGAAGCAGCTAAAACCGGAAAACAATTTTCCACACTAAAACTCCTCGAAAGATCATTAATAAATCCAAAGCTGCATTCGGCAATTCAGCCTAATAAGAGGAACAAAAGAGATCGTACGGAGAATATTAATGCTTTTTTACGCACTTTTTGCGGAGTATGTTTTCTTCAGCATAAAAAAATGAGACAGTAAAATAGTTTGTGTAAATAGAAATTAAGCGATCACAAAAATTTAGTAAATCTTTACTTTAGTCACCGGCAATTGACCTGATGTTGTATCATCCGCCGGCTATGTTTCATCCGGAGTAATTAATACAAAGCCCGCAATTGCAATATAATTTGCTTTACAATATTTCTATTCAGGTAAGGTAAGTTTAATCGGACCCTGTTAAATTTATCAATTAAGTGCAGGATTAGTTTATCTTTCCAGTTATCACCTGAAATAAATTTTGAATCTGTATTCGATTTTCAACATCACACTGTAAATAAATTTTTTCATCTAAGGAGATTAAAATGCTCAGAACCAATCTGACACACGTACTTTCAACAAAAGATCACGCTGAATTATTGGCAAATAACGAAAATGTAATGATATGCTGCGGAAGAATGGGACCGATGTGTATTCCGGTATATGAAGTTATGGAAGAACTTGAAAGTGAATATACAAACGTAAAATTTGCAGATATGGAATTTGATATTCCCGATGCTGCCATTATCCGCAATCTTCCTGAATGCCGCGGATTTGCCGGGCTGCCTTTTACAGTTTATTATAAAAACGGCAAAGTAGTTAAGGCAACAAGCAGTATCCAGAATATGGATCAGGTAACATCTAACCTCGATACATATATTGTTAACGGTAAATAGTTACGGTATTAAAATGTCCACACATTATGATGTAATAATTATCGGCGCAGGCGCTGCCGGCCTAACAGCAGGAATTTACCTTTCGCGCGCCAAACAGAAAACGCTTATCCTCAATGAAGGCGCTGTCGGCGGACAGATGGTTCTCACTCACGAGATTGCAAATTATCCCGGGGTAGAATCTATAAGCGGATACGAGCTTGCACGCAATATGAAAATGCAGGCGCAGAAATTCGGCTGCAAAATTAAAAGCGCACTCAGGGTAACTGATCTGCAGCTCGAGGGAGATGTTAAAACTGTGACCGTGAACGATAAGGATACTTTCACTTCAGATGCAGTAATTATTGCTACCGGCGGGCGCTCAAGGACACTTGGAGTGCCCGGTGAGGATGAATTCAAAGGCAGGGGAATTTCTTACTGTGCTACCTGCGACGGCGATTTTTTCCAGGATAAGGAAATTTTCGTTGTCGGCGGCGGAAATTCCGCTTTGGAGGAAGCCGTTTCGCTTACAAAGTATGCTTCAAAGGTGACTGTCGTCCATCAGTTCGATCATTTCCAGGCTCTTTCGCATTATGTTGAGGAAGCAAAAAGCAATCCGAAGATTTCTTTTATTATGGAATCAACGATCAGCAGGTTTGCCGGTGATGAAAAGCTTAGTAATGTCGATATCAAAAATCTTCGTACAGGTGAAGTTACAAATCACGATATTGACGGGGTATTTATCTTCATCGGTTATGTGCCGAATACTTCTGCGATCAAAGGTAAAGTTGCTTTGAATAAATATGAAGAAATTATAGTTGACGCTAATATGGCAACGGATATCCCCGGTGTTTTTGCAGCGGGCGATTCAATAGCCAAGCGTTACAGACAGGTGACAACGGCGGTTGCAGATGGTACAATTGCTGCCTTAAGCGCTGCTGATTTCGTTAACGAACGAAAAAAATCGAAAGCGCACGAGCCTGAATTAGTTTAGCCTCAAAATAAACGAAAGCCGGAGGGATTAGCCACCCCGCCGGCTTTTTTTTTATCTGAAATATTACAAGGAGCGGTTGTTTCGATACGTCCCGTCGAGCGGAACTACTCAACAACCGGGTGATTTCGAATGGTGGCTGAGGATGGGCATGCGGGTTGTTTCGATACGTCCCGTTGAACGGAACTACTCAACAACCAAGTGATTTCGATTCGCTTCACAGGAAGAGCTACTCAACAACCGGGTGATTTCGAATGGTGGCTGAGTGATTGTCTCGGCGGTTGTTTCGATACGTTCCGTCGAGCGGAACTACTCAACAACCAAGTGATTTCGATTCGCTTCACAGGAAGAGCTACTCAACAACCGGGTGATTTCGAATGGTGGCTGAGTGATCCGCTTCAGCGGATCGTATCGAAGCCACGTTGATTCACTGCCGGAAAATCTTCTTTGCCAGTTGCGGCAACAGTTCTGGTTCACCTTTTATCAATGCTTCTTTCTTTCTTCGGCTCCAGCCCTGCACCTGTTTTTCACGGTAAAAAGCATCATCAATTCTTGAATACTCCTCGTAATAAACTAACTTCACTGGTAAGCGTTTTCTAGTATGATTCGCCCCAAGCAAATTTTGATGCTCCCAAAGTCTTCGTTCGAGATTCTTTGTGCTTCCGGTATAAAAGCTTCCATCAGCACATTCAAGTATGTACATATAACCTTCACTCATAGGATACTTTATTTGAGTCTTGTGTGTATTTATTTTATAAAATGAAAACACTTTTTCATGTACTGAGTCCGCAAATTAATGTATCAATACTGATATTTCAACCGAAACGGGAAAAATATCCGGGATAGATCATACTTGGTCAATTACAGCTCACTGATCTGGTTTCGTTTACAATTAAACGCAGAAAATAGTGAATTTGCAGTGAGAAAAACTTTAATGGAGCCCTATTTACATTTTCAACTCATTTGTCCAGGCATTTGGAATTGTTGTTTCGATACGTCCCGTCGAGCGGAACTACTCAACAACCGGGTTATCGAGCGGTGGCTGAGGATGGGCATGCGGGTTGTTTCGATACGTCCCGTCGAGCGGAACTACTCAACAACCGGGTTATCGAGCGGTGGCTG
>JAIOYW010000010.1 GCA_021740915.1 Ignavibacteriales bacterium
TTTCAAAGACGAGATAATGAATAAGTTTGATATATCTTTGAATGTAAGTAATCTTCAGCAGTCGATAATTGATTTAGCCTTAAACAACAATATGGAACGATGGATAGGAGAGATAGAAAAAGTTCTTGATTTACTGAGCAATCGAGATTACCAGAATTTTGATGAGAAGTACGTAAAAATGCTGTTTATTACTCTTGCCTCATTATCCCAGCTCTATATAATTAAGAGCGAAGCAGAGGTAGAAGGAGAATATCCTGATCTGATGTATTTATTCAGAAAGCCGTATAAACCCAATTACCAGTTCCTGATAGAATTAAAGTATCTGAAGAAAGGTGAATCTAAAAAACTTGGCAAAACAATGGAAGCCGCAAAAGAGCAAGTTAACAGGTATCTGCAAAAACCCGAAATAAGGGAATTGGATAATCTGAAAATATATACCGTTGTATTTGTCGGCAAAAAAGGTCACTTTTCTGAATTGCAAACTGACAATAAATAAGAGAGGCTGCCTTCCGGGACAACCTCCCAAAAAATATTTCTAAATAAATTTTAGCGGGTTATTTTTTCTTGATATAAATATTGTCAAATTTGGTTTTAAGTATTAGTTTTTCTCCCCCGCCATTTATTTCATACGTGCCGGAAACCGTTCCATTTGTGGCTGTTTTATCAGAATCTGAAACAGGAAAATCAGAAACAATTCTGAATTCATCATCATCGCTTTTCCAGCGGGCTGGTACATTTATTTCGGCAATTACAGTAACTCTTGCATCAGAAGGCAGTGTAAGAATGATTTCACCATTCTCATTAATTACCTTTCCACCTTTAAGATTATCACCTGTCAGTTCAATTTCAATTCTCCCGGCCTGAGTTCTGATATCTATTGCTGAGGCAGCATTTTTAACTTTGATATTTCCGCCTTTTGTTTCGGCATTAACACTTCCTGCCGATGATCCTACAATGATATTACCCCCGAAAGTACTGAGTTCCAGATCTTTCTTCCCCTCTTTTACTGAGATTGTGCCGCCAAAAGTTTCCACGCGGGATTCGCCGTCCAAAACTCCTATCTCAATATCGCCGCCGAATGTCTGTATATCAGCTTTACCGCCGGCCTTTTGGATAACTATATCACCACCCATCGTTTTGACGTTTGCTGAATTCCCGTCAAGTGAGCCTGCTGTAATATCGCCCCCATGTGTTTTGATTGTGATCTCACCCTTGATATCTTTAACCTCGATATCTCCACCCATAGTATTCAGATAAGTTTCCCCGCTGATATTTCCGGTAGAAATTTCGCCCCCATTAGTTGAAAGTTTAACTTCTCCTTTAATCTCACCCTCAAGTTTAATATCTCCGCCGGTAGTTCTTACATCAAGATTAAATTCCGAAGGGAAACTAACTTCGAACTTAACATCCGCGGACCAATTCCATTCAGAATTGTACCGCACAATGATTTTATTTCCTTGTTTTTCCATCTCTAAATTTTCAAGATCATCTTTATCAATTCCTTTTACGATAATCCGGACTTCGTTTTTATCCCAGGCGAATAATGATACATCTCCGGGACTCACGCGCATTTCCAGATCATCGCCTTTCGCTGCAGGGAAACTTTTAATTTCTTCCTGCTGATTTTGCATCCTTTCATTAAGGCTGTATTTTTGATGTTCTACTCTGCTTTTGATCAATTTACGGCCTTCGGTTTTTATAAACGCATAATTTCCTGAGTATGCAATAAAAAGCAATAAGAGAACAGTCCTAAATATTGTTTTTGACCTTTTCATTTTGAAGCCTCCTGCAGAAGCATTTCTGCTCTAAGTTTTATAAAATCGTTATTGTCATTTTTTGCAGAATTTCTAAGTGTCTCAATCATAAGTCCTTCGAATCCCGCCCCGTCATATTGTAGAGAAGAAAGAATATTAATGGAAAATATTCTGTTGCCGGCATTATTATCATTGGCGAGAGCAAAAAGAATAACATCCCTTATTTCTTCGTCATAAGGATAAGCTGCCAGTAAATTGAGCGCCTGACGTCTCACGCCTGGATTATCGTCATTTTTAACTGCGAGTATCAGCACCTTTTTGATAGATTCGTCGAGGATGAATTTCGAAGGATTCTTCTGGTCTGCGATATTGGTAAACGTTTTGAGTTTTGCACCTGCGTTTCCACTTGCTGTAAGTGATTCCGATATAAGCCTGAATTTTAGATCATCCTCTGTTAGTCCGGCATATTTTAATGAACCCGTTTTATTTTCCGGAGATTCGATTATGATATCCGTATTGGATTTAGCAGGAATCAAATCCTCGCTGGTCTCTATCTGCTTTTCAGTGATCATAGACTCCTGTAAACCTTTCTCTATTCCTTTATCAAATCCCTCAAAAAGCCAGAATCTTCCTATTAAAAAGCCGGCAAGAATCAATGCAAATCCATAACCAAAATATTTTATTCTATGAATGTTCAAATAGTCACTGAGAGATTCAATCAAAGATAATTTTTCATTTTGTTTATTTCCGTTTCCGATATTATTTAGTAATCTGAACCGTTCTGTATCAAAATCAATATTTTGCACAGAATTGATTTTAATTTGTTTAAATACCTCAATAAAGGAAGTGTACTTTATAAATTCTTTGAGACATGAGGGGCAGACTTCTGTATGCCGCTTCAATTGCTCAAGCTCCTCTGTTTCTATTTCGAGGATTCTGTACTTTTCTAAAAGATTAGTATAATATTCTTCGTTCATATTCATTCCCTATAAATTAAATATAAGGTTCCAAATTTTTTCTCAATACTCCGGATGCATTAAATATATATCTTTTAATTGTCCCTTCGCCGCATCTCATTATTTTCGCAATTTCCCGAATTTTAAGTCCCTCAAGATATTTAAGAGTGATTGCCATCCGCTGTCTTTCCGGAAGAGCTTCCATCATGTTTTTAACTTTTACTATTAATTCATCCCGAATATATTTTTCATGAACATCGTTTTTGTGATCAACTGGTTCATGAGCAATTATGGCAACACCGTCCTCATCATGTGAATAATCATTCAGCGATTCCATTTTTCGCTTTTTACTGATCCTGTAAAATGAATTGCATACATTTACCGAAATCCTGTATAACCAGGTTGAAAATTCACTTTCCTGATTAAACTTTTTAATGGCTTTATAAACCCTCATAAACACTTCCTGATAGATATCTTTCATATCTTCAGAACTGTTTCGGTAGGAGTATGCAATACTCATAACAAAATGCTCATACCTTTTTACGAGTTCGCTAAATGCGTCCATGTCTCCTTCTTTGATTTTCGATATCAGTTCTTTATCAGTCAAATTACCAGTCTTTCTTTATTAATTAGACTCAGGTTTGTAAAATTTGTTGTAATAGTGTGCACCCAAATTTTGTATGCATATTTTACTATGATAAATTTAGGCTGATCAGCTTTACGATCAAAATTTTCATCAATCCAGTTAAAATTACCAAAAATAGGGGTTAGTTGTTCTCCAGGACACAATGAAATTGATTATATTACGTTATATTAACGAACCAGTAATAATTTCCGGTTTTAATGAAAAAAGAAGCAAAAATACTCATTGCAGATGATGATGCAGTTCTTTGCGAACTTCTTCAGGACGAATTAACTCATGAAGGTTATACAACTGAATTTGTTCTTGATGGAAAATACGCACTCGAAAAAATTGAACAAAAAAAATATGATATACTTCTGCTTGATCTTGAAATGAAGGAAGTTCATGGCGAAACTGTACTGCAGAAAGTCAGTGAAAGCTATGAAAATTTAATGGTAATTGTCCTGACTGCAAAATCGGATGTAAGAACAGCCATTAGCTGTATCAGGGATGGCGCATACGATTTTATCACCAAACCCTACGATCTCGATGTTCTGTTACTTACAATAGACCGTGCACTCCGCCAGAAAGATCTCATTGAAAAAAATCGAATACTTGCGAACAGGGTTGAACAGGCAAGACCAGGAAAAATAGTCGGAGAAAGCATAGTAATGCGGGACCTAATCAATCTTGCTGAGAAAGCCGCTAAATCCGATTCGAATATTCTGCTTCAGGGTGATACAGGCACAGGGAAAGAATTGTTTGCAGAGTTTATCCACCAGAATTCAAAAAGAAACAACAAGCCGCTCGTAGTAATAAATTGCGCCTCACTACCAGATCAGTTGATCGAGAGTGAACTCTTCGGATATGAAAAAGGTGCTTTCACTGATGCAAAAACATCCAAGCAGGGACTTGTTGAAATTGCAGATGAAGGAACACTCTTTCTCGATGAAATCGGTGAATTGAGCCTTGCTCTTCAGCCGAAACTCCTTCGATTCCTTGAAAACGGAGAATTCAGAAGAATCGGAGGTGTCAGCAGTCAAAAATCCAATGTCAGGGTTATCGGGGCTACCAATAAAGACCTCATGAAGGAAGCTGAAAACCATAATTTCCGAAGGGATCTATTATTTAGATTAAATGTCATAACTCTTACTATTCCGCAGTTGAATAAACGCGGCAGGGATATTATTCTGCTCGCTGAATATTTCCTAAAGAAAAAATCTCCCTACCGTTCTCTGAAAAAACTTTCAAAAGAAGCTGAACTCTATCTGATGGCTTACGATTTCCCGGGAAATGTTAGAGAACTCGAACATATTATTGAAAGAGCAATCATTTTTTCTGACGGAGAATATATTCGTATCGAGGATCTTAATCTTACAAACAAAGTCGAACAAGAAACAAAAAACAGGGTGCATTTAGGCGAAGAGATTTTTTCCCTGGAAGAATGGGAAAAAATTCATATTAAAAATGCACTTGTTTATAACAATTACAACCGTGAGGAGACCGCAAGGGCTCTCGGTGTCAGTCAGAAAACTCTTTATACAAAGATTAGAAAATACAATTTGATATAGTGGCTAAAAAAGAAATCGAAAATGCAATAACACTGATCAATGCGATCACCGATCTCACTTCCTCGAATGGGACTGGTATTGCTTTCATCGATTTAAATGGAATTTTGATCCGCTCGAATTTAATCTTCGATTCTCTGATGGCCGAAAACAATTTTTCAGTTTTCTGGAACGAATTGGTTGAATTCACTCTTAAGGGGAAAAAAGCTGATTTCGAAGAACATATGATCACGGAAAGAAAATTTTTCTCTTCAAAAATTTCTTTTAATGAAAATTCAGAATTTTACATTTTTATTTTCCCTGAAGCCGTAAATTCAACTGATATAAAAACAAAACATGATAGAACTGAAATCCGGGCTTTTTCTCACGACTTGAATAACATTTTTAATTCTATTCTTAATATTTCCGAAATGTTATTAGCTGATGAATTGGTGATTAAGGAAAAACTCCGGTTTGTAGGTTTGATAAAAGATGCTTCACTACGAGGTGTTGAGATTAATAACTTAATACTCCGCCAGAAAAAAGATGAAAGTCAGGATATAGGAAGCATCCATTTCAGGCATATTATAGAAAAAATAATCAGCCATATTGAGTTCAATCTAAATAAGGGAATAAATATCAATTTCACCTGCCCGGGAAACCAGTTCAAAATACTTGGAAGAGAAATCGATTTTTACCGGATTATTTACAATCTGATAATAAATGCTATTGAATCAATAGATAAAACAGGTAATATTTTTATAAGTATCGAGAATAATATTGGGATCTCGACTCTTGATAACGCAGAATTGAAGAACAGCCATGTCAAACTTACTGTGAAAGATGATGGCTGCGGTATTCCCAAAGAAATCAAGGCGGGAATCATTAACGGAGGTATCAGCACTAAGATTAAGAATTATGAGGGCGGACTTGGATTGAAGATTGTCCGTGAACTTGTTGAAAAATACAATGGAACTATAAGACTAAAAAGCGAACTGAATGAAGGAACAACTTTCAGCATCTACTTCCCCACCAGTGATCTAATTTCCGGAACCACCACTGCTGGTAAAAGATCAAAAATTCTTATTGCTGAGGATGAATTAACTGTTAGAGAATTGCTTACCGAATTATTTCAGTTTCATCAGTTTGAGGTTATCACTGTCAGTTCTGCAAACAGCATCCTAAAAGAATTTGAAAAATCTCCGGATATTGCTATAATGTTGATTGATAAAAAACTTCGGGGAGGCGACGGTCTTGAGGCTGCTCTGAAACTCCGCGAGAAAAATTATTCAAAACCTATTATCCTTGCTTCGGGATCCGCAGTTGAGGAGAGTATGTCCCCAAAAGAAAAAGCAACCGTCGATCTTATCATTAAAAAACCTTATAATTTTGAGCATTTGCTCTTTACAATCAACAGGCTACTCTGAAATATTTTCTTTCTCGCTATTAAGTACAATCATCTTAAGATTATTTACATAATCCATAAACACCGGATTCTTGATTGACCGAAGTTTTTCAAGAATTGTATTAATACTCCTGGCTGCATTTTCTATAATCACAACCTTCTTATTTATCATGTCCTTATCAGGCTCTTCCTGACTCAGGTGCCGTTTTATCGCGGCAATCGAAAGATTTATCAGCGTGAGCGGTTGCTTTATCTCATGGTCAGCCGTTATTACGGTTGCAGCAAAAGTATTAATCTTTTCAAGTTCAAGAAGCCGCTTATTCGCTGCACTGAATCTTAATGCAGAACTTATCCTGGCAATTAACTCAGTATTATTAAATGGTTTTTTAATATAGTCAAAGGCTCCTGATTGCAATCCTTTTTTTATATCTTCGGGACCCGAGAGCGCAGTTACCAGAATCACAGGAATGTTCTTTGTTCTCTCATTTGCGATAAGAGTAGAACACGTTTCGAATCCTGATATTCCCGGCATCATAATATCGAGAAGGATAAGATCGGGCTGCTCGTTAATTGCTTTTTCAACAGCCTGATAACCGTCACCGGCGGTTATCACATCAAAACCTACTTTTCCGAGCCTTTCATTTAGAATATAAAGATTATCCGGCTGGTCGTCAACAATCAGTATTTTATTTTTTTTCATTTTTTCCTGCAAACGGAAATATATTTTCTTTAAGAAATTTTGGGAATAATCCGGATTCAAAAGCAGCATCCATACAATTTACTTTCCGGCAGCTACAATTTTTCTGATCGAAAATATTTCAGTTGTTGTTAAATATAAAAAATCCTCATAATTCAGAAGCGAATACTGAGAACAAGGTTCGAATGCCATTACAAGAAAACCCGGATTAAGATATTCCGGCTCACGGATCACAACATATTCGATGGGTAATAAATCAGTTCTTTTGGCTGCTATCCATTCACCTTTGAAATTATTGACATTTATTTCTTCAATAACCACACTGCTGTCCCTGAGCATCTTGTATTCCTGAACTAAATAATCAGGAGGCAGATTGTCTATACTCTCGATAATCAGCGAATTTCGGGATGCCCAGTTGAGAAGATTTGTATCAGTCCTGCTTATCATGTAGCCAAAACAGCTACTAACCTTGAGCTTTGGTTGAATAACTGAATGAAAATTTTCAACTGAAAGCACAGTATCTCTGCCGGATGAAAGAGATAACATATTCAGTTTAACAGGCTCGCCAGAATAAATATGCTCTGCTCTGATCACCGCTGAATCATTTTCCTGATATTTAATAGCGGCATTCTTAAGCAGTTCTTGTATTTTAAGAGAATTTTCTGCACAGAAATTAATAAATGCAGCCATACCATTCATCTGCGAATTCGCACGTCTCTCAAGGTTATCAACAGAATCCCGCCCGTTCTTCCCCTCCTGAATGAATGAAAATATATTTTTCATTCCCGAAGACTGTCTTCCATCATCAATATCAGTTGTGCTGAACCGCATTCTTTTCTCATCTGGCGGACCCCCGACACAGTATTCTCCGAAAATATAACCTCTCTCTGCCATAAATTCCGCAATATATGGTATCACTTTACTCTTGGAAAAATCGATAACTGAATTAGCAATATTCGGATTTGTAAGACAACCTGTTTCAACATCATCATTTTTTATGTATCCGAATTTCTTCCAGGATTCAGAATATGGATAATATTCATGCACATCAAGCGCAGCAAATGGTTTGATTCTGTCTATTACTTTGTGAAGAGCAATGACTTCGGGCTGCATTTTGATAAGATGATCTCTGTTAAGATCTTTGCCATTTCCGTTTCTTCGCATATTTTTTTCATTGCCATCAGGATTTATCTGCGGTATAATATAGATGTCAATTTCTTTTAGGGCATCTTCAAAATCACCTGATGCAATTTGCTTAATGAGTAATAGCGCTGCTTCTTTGCCCCCATGCTCATTACCATGCTGCTGGGCAAAGATGATCAAGGCGGGCTTAACAGAACCGCTTGAAGCCCTTACCAGAAATATTTTCCTGCCAGACTGAAGTTCTAATATTTTTTCAACATTTATTTTTTCTGAATTCGTGTCTGCTCTGAGCAGGAATTCTTCGAGTTCCACATAAGATGTTAAGTCCCGGTAATTCTTCGATTCGGCAGGAGTAACAAAAATTTGCTGACTAAAAACTACTTCCGAAAATGTCAGCAGAATAATAAAAAATATTTTCATTTTAGAACCACTATTTTGTGCGATTTTACTTTTGAACCATTTTGCAACATAATAAAATATACTCCGGAACTTAGATTCCGCTCAACAGAATTGATCGGTAACTTTAAAGACCTGTTACAATACCCCTCAAAGATTACCCCTTGCTCCTCACCTAAAATATTCCATAGAGATATTCTCAAATGGCTCCGGTCTTTAGTTTGAATGTATAAAGTAGCGTTCGGATTGAAAGGATTTGGATAAACACTGACCGTAAAATCGTCTGGCAGAATGGATGCCGGTTGCACACTATTGACATTATTAAAACTCCTGCTCAGGAGGGAATATGAATTCACGAAATTTGTAACTGAATACCGGAGATTATCTGCTGCTACAGATTGCCGTGGAGAGTTCGCTCCTGACATTATATATTTTGACTTGTCAGTTTTTCTTGATTCTGAGGCGCTGATATAAATCACAGCACTATTGCCAAAATTCTCGATTGTCTTTGTAGTCGATTCAAAAAAAAGGTTTAAACCGTCCTGAGCAAATACGCCAAAATCGCGATTGCATTCAACAATTCCCAAAGGCACTGATGCAGACCGGTTCTCATAATAATCGCTGTGTCTGAAAACTCCTGACTGAAAGATCAAATCGGTGAAATGATTAAGTCCTGAATTTATAGTCAGTAAACCCCGATATGCGGCGTAAGGATTGCTGTCAGTATTCCCGACATAAAATTCTCCGGCAAGTTTGCCGGTGTTTCCTGCAAAAAGGGTTGGCAGACCGGCTGCCACTCTTTCACGAAATTTATTACCCAGTGAATGGCTGCCATTCAGCCCTGATAGCAGTGTTAAATCCTCCCCGCCAATGATCAGTGCACTTGCCTGCTGGATTAACTGCACACTTGCCGGATCATTATTGATTGCTTCAGAATAGAGAAGCAGATCGGAAAAAATTGACCGGGCTAAAAGAGAATCTGTCATTTGTATTGCGGTATTCGGCTCGTTATAAGGAAAAATCACAAGCAGCTTACTCATATCAGCTTTATTTGAGAATAAATTCAGAGAATTCGATAATTCATTCCCAAAAATATTTTTACCGGAGGATATGTAGATATCACCTTCAGGGTAATTCTCGTTCCCGGAGTGTATAAAATCGAGAGCCGAAGGAGGATAAAAGCTGACCTCTCCTGCATTGAGATCATATTTCCAGCCTTCAACTAACATATCACACTTCAGTCGGTCAATGTAATACTGCCCGGCATCAATACTGAACTGAGTTTTCTCATCGAAATTAAAAACTGAAACACTTCCGCTTCCAAAAACTTCGCACACACCATCAGAATCAATATATAATGCAGTCCTGTCATCAATGCCAATTCCTGTAATTTTATTGTTATATGACTGATACGCACGAAGTTGGAAAGGAATAAGTCTGCCCCAGCGTCCCCGTTCAATAAAATGAGTATCGAAAATTACTCCTGGGATAATATTCAGAAAAGTCGTGTCTATTCTAATATAATTCAACTCCGGATTAAGAATGCACTCGCCGGGGTAAACGCTCCCAGCCTGGGCAGAAAAGTCATATTCCCCTAAAGTCATTGCTCCGGCACTGGTTCCGGCAATAATTCCTCCGGAATCGTAAATTTCTTTGATCGCCTGTTCAGTTTTTGTATTTCTCCAGGTACCGATATAACTCCACTGATCCCCTCCTTTAATGAATATGGCATTTGCGGTTTTTAATGTATCATACATACTCTGGCTATCAGCTAAATTTTTAGAATTGATTTTTAAATTCTTTGCTGATGCAGCCCCCAAAGAAAGAAAATAATTTGGGAGCCAACTTGTTTCGTCATTGACTGATAAGATAAGGATTTTGGCTGATCCTTCTGCAACCTTTGAATACGCCCCGTCACTCCAGGAATTATAATCTTCTGATCCGCCGCCCACAGCAAGAATCCTTCCTTGTGCATTCAACTGGATTGATAGAACAAATATAAAGATAGAAAGTAAAAGTGTTTTTCCTTTCCTGGACAGACAATTTATTTGAATAGCTGTTTGACGATGCATTTTATCCAAAATTCTCATTGGTTAAACCTTGAAAACAATTTCTAATACAATAAAATATGTAAACTGCTTTCTGATTCTCTCATAAATTTAGTTTATAGTTCGAGGTACAATGCTGCTGCAGACAGAGTTTCAAATTACTAATCAGCTATAACCTATTTGAAGGAAGAAAGCAATTTCCCCAGGGGATAATGCCAGATTTTTTCTAAACCCTGTCAGTTAACAAAGTATTTTCGATGAACTATAAAATAAGGATTATGCCGAAGTTGTGAAAATGGCTGATCTTCATTCATCTTCTGTTTGATCATACGCTGCGATAAATATTTTGAGTTCAAAATGAACTTTTCAATCAAAAAATATATTTACAGTATAAACCGGAGGAAAAAATGACGGCTGCAATTAGTTTTGAAATGACGGATTCGAAAGATAAATACAAAAAATTTGAAGAACACATTGTACCTCTCACTTCTGCACTTTACAACTTTGCCCTGAAAATGACTAACGATCAGGACGATGCAGATGATCTGGTGCAGGAGACTATGCTTAAGGCATTCAGGTTTCTGGATAAATTCCAGGAAGGCACAAATCTTAAAGCATGGTTATTCAGTATTATGAGGAATTCATTTATTAATGAATTCAGAAGAGTAAGCAGACAACCCGCAAAAGTTGATTATGATGATATTCAAAACTTTTACGAAAATGTTAAATCTTCGGAAGTTCAATATCAGCATGTGATCGGTGATGCCTTCAGTAATGTTCTTGACGATGAGATCACCGAAGCAATTGGCACTTTACCTGTTGATTTTCAGACAATAATAATTTTAAGTGATATTGAGGGATATAACTACGAGGAGATTTCCGAGTTTATGGCTTGTCCCGTAGGAACTGTGCGCTCAAGACTTCACAGAGCGAGAAAGATGTTATACTCTAAACTGCATGGGTACGCCAGATCTAAAGGTTATATCGAGCGTGAATTGAGCGTCGGGAATGAAGCCGTACTTTCATAACTCTCACTATGAAAAGATAATAGATTATGTTGACCGAATTTCCAAGGGAGAAAATGAATTACTCGATATTATTGACAATAAATTGATAAAAGATGAGATAATAATTCAGATTGCTGTCAGGAATCTTCTTGGATGCAAACAAAGGAACACCTGCACACCCGAATATCTCCGGAAGTCACTGATAAATAGACTTCATTATGATTACTGATACGCCTTTTTTCCGGGATAAAAACAGGAGTATTGATAAAATTAAAATTTTAATACTCTGTATATTTATTGCATTTTATTATTCATCTGCTCAATCAGTTAGAGTCGGCAAAGTCGAAGCGGAACTGATCAGTGAAAATCTTACCGTTAAGCCTGGAAGTAAATTTCTCGTTGGTGTTGTTCTTAAAATAGATACTGATTGGCATACATACTGGTTAAATCCCGGCGATGCAGGTTTAGAAACCAAAATTACATGGCAACTGCCTGAGGGTGTTTCTCACTCGGATATCCTATGGCCTGCCCCAAAAAAAATCTATCTTGGTGACCTCGCAAATTATGGCTACGAAGGAAAAGTACTTCTTCCTGTTGAAATTAGTGTTCCTGATTCCTTTTCAGCAGAAACTCTGAAACTCAATGCAGTTGTTGACTGGCTTGTATGTAAAGTCGAATGTCTCCCCGGCAGGGCTTCTCTGACACTCGACCGCGAAGTCCGGAACATTGAGCCTCAATCAGATTTACGCCATCTCGAAATTTTTCAGAAAACAAGATTTGATCAGCCGCTGAGGATTCCCGACTGGCAATTCAGCCTCACAGCAAATGACAATCAATATCTTCTCACAGCAAAAGCGCATGATGAGTTGCTAAGAAACCTCACAGGGGCAGAATTTTTTCCTTTTGAAAACGGGGTTTTCCATAATGCCGCCGATCAGAATTTCACCCGGATGGAAAGCGGATTCAGTCTTAATCTCCGCCTCGATCCCTTTGCTGTAAGTAAGCCTGATACTCTCCGTGGAATTCTTATTTCATCTGATGGCTGGCGCGGTGCTGGTTCTGAGAAGGCTCTTTTAATCGAAGTTCCGCTCACCACAGAAACCGGTGATTCAGATCCATCGTTATTACTTGTTATTCTTTTTTCATTTATCGGTGGAATCCTCCTAAATATTATGCCATGTGTATTACCGGTTCTTTCAATAAAAATTCTGGGAATTATTGAGCATTCCGGAAAAAATTCAAACGATCTGCTCAGACATGGCCTAAGTTATACTATAGGAGTTGTTTTTGCCTTTTTAGCGCTTGCGGCTATTATGCTGATCTTAAAGGCAGGCGGGTCAGAACTGGGCTGGGGATTCCAACTGCAATCACCTGAATTCGTGATATCCTTGACAATATTTCTTCTGATTTTCAGCCTTAATTTATTCGGTCTCTTCGATTTAGGTTCCTCTTTCTCTGCCGCGGGAGCAAGAATGGAGAAACCCGGTGGAAAAAACCTATCCGGATTTTTGAGCGGAATTGCAGCAACACTTCTCGCAACACCATGTACTGCACCATTCATGGGCACAGCAGTAGGTTTTTCGATTTCGCAGCCGCCTTTGATTACGCTCGTTGTATTCTTGTTTCTTGGATTAGGTATGGCCTTTCCTTACTTACTGATAATAAATTTTCCGGCTGCCGTTAAAGTTTTACCAAAGCCGGGTTCATGGATATTAAGATTTAAAGAATTTATGGGTTTCCTGCTTCTTGGCACAATTCTCTGGCTATTATGGGTGCTGTCTTTTCAAGTTGATTCATCATTACTCATAATTTTATTTTCCGCTTTCCTTATCGCTTCATTCGGGACATGGATTTATGGGTTTTTGCAAAAACCTTATAATTCACGAATTATTCGTTTTTCCGGTTTGTTTTTGTTCTTATTAATCCTGCTTTTTGCACTTTACTTACCTCTGTCTTCAATCAAGGCAAATGAAAATAGTCTTGCAATAAGCGGCAGCAGGAATGATAATATACAATGGCAGAAATATTCTCCTGAAATAATCCAAAAATTCGAATCCGATGGTGAAAGATATTTCCTTGATTTCACTGCAGCATGGTGTCTTACTTGTCAGGTAAATGAGAAAGTAGCGCTTGAGAACGCGGAGATTGCGGAATTGTTCAGGGAATATGGTATTACTCCGGTAAAGGCTGACTGGACAAACAGAGATGAGGCGATTACGAGAGAACTCGGACGCTTCAAAAGGAACAGTGTGCCTTTGTATGTCTTGTTTACCGGCACTGAACATATTTTACTTCCGGAGATAATTACATCTTCTGTTGTCAGCGAGAATATTAAAAATTTAATAATCAAACAATAAAGGAGATCCACAGATGCGCAAAATAAATTCTTTTTTCCTGTTATTAATTGCACTGGCTTTAGTTATTCAGGCACAGGATGCAAAAATAGATGAGGCTGCCCCGGCATTTAAACTAAAAGACAGTAAGGGGAAGGAACATTCACTTTCCGATTTTAAAGGCAAATTTGTTGTGCTCGAATGGATAAATTATGATTGCCCGTTTGTAAAAAAACATTACGATAGCGGCAATATGCAGAAATTACAGAAAGAATTCACTGAGAAAGGAGTTGTCTGGCTTGCGATCTGCTCATCTGCACCAGGTAAACAGGGCAATTTCTCAAACGAAGAGATTACCAAAAGATCTGCAGATCATAACGCTGCTTTCAGCGCATATCTGATAGACGAAAACGGTGAAACCGGCAAAAAATATGGTGCAAAAACTACACCGCATATGTATGTTATTAATCCGGAAGGAATTCTGATCTATGCCGGGGGAATTGATGATAAACCATCAACAGATAAAAGTGATATCGACGGAGCAAAAAATTATGTAGCCGCGGCTCTCAACAGCGGATTAAATGGAAAACAAGTGGAAGTTAAACTCAGCAAACCTTACGGCTGTTCAGTAAAGTATTGATTCAGAATTCATTTTGAATTTACTGCTCCGCTGCATCAGCGGAGCAGTAATATTTATTGCTTCAATGCCGTTCTTGAATATTTCCTATCTTATCTCAGCAGCTTCATTTGCAAGACTGTCAACATAATCAAATTTATGATCGATTTTTACCCTTGCATCACGGGAAGCGTTAAAAGGCAGTGGAATATCTTTCAGATTAATAAGATCGGTTAATGTTCCGGTCCTGCAATCTCCGGAAGAAAGACGCGGATCGCCATATTCATAAATTGATTCCCTGCAAAAATTAACTGAAACTACATTTCCGCTTTCAGGAGCAGTAAAGTACTCGAGAGGAAAATCAATTGTATCATATAATTCTTTCATGAAGTAACCCCATACCGGCAGAGCTGCTTTAGCGCCTTGTCCATAACTGCCAGTAAAAGTCACCCGTCTGTCATCGAAACCGACCCAGACACCGCCAGCGAATTGTGGTGTAAAACCTACAAACCATGCATCCGCATAATCCTGAGTTGTTCCTGTCTTTCCGGCGGCTGGTCTCGAAAACTGATGCGAGGTTCTGACCCTTAAAGCGGTTCCTTCATTTACAACCGAAGTCATCATATCAGTCATTATATATGCGGTTTCTTCTGAAATTGCCTCTTTGGTCGAGGAAGAAAATGATTCTATAAGAATTCCATTTTTATCCTCTATCCTCAGAATAGAAATCGGCTCATTATAAACGCCCTTATTGGCTATCGTTGCGTAAACATTGGTGAGTTCAAGCGGAGAAACTTCAGCAACTCCAAGCGCAATTGCAGGTACGAGGTCGATTTTACTTTTAATACCCATACTATGAGCGAATAATCCGATTTTCCATAATGGTGCATGGTCTTCAATTATCAATCGTGCGCTGATAATGTTCAGCGATTCTTTTAAAGCATCCCTGAGTGCAATAAAACCCCCGGTAGTCCTATCAAAATTCTGCGGGCTCCAAATCTTCCCATCTCCGGCAGGGTACGAAAATCTCTGGTTAAGCATTGGATATGCTGGATAAAGTCCGTTATCAATTGCGGCAGAATATATTATTGGCTTGAATGCGGAACCAGGCTGCCTTTTTATCTGCGTAACATGATTCAGCCCCCTTCCGAGTGAATGTTCCCTTCCTCCAACCATAGCACGTATTTCACCGGTTTTTACATCCAGCACAACAAAACCAACCTCAATTTTCTGGGCATTATTTTTTACAGAATCGATAAATTTTTCATTGGTTGAGAGTTTCTGAAATACCGATTTTTTTTCTGTTTTTGTTTTTGCTCTGATATATTCGAATCTGTTTTTTATCGCCGTTTCAACAAGTTCATCTAATAGCTTTTTATTCCTGGTCCACTTCCAGTACTGGTCAAACTGTTTCTGAAATTCAGAGAGGTGTCTGGCGGCGGCGGCGGCGGCAATATCCTGCATTCTTTTATCGAGTGTTGTATAAATTGAAAGCCCATCCTCATAAAGATTATAACCGTATTTTTCTGACATTTTTTCGAGCTGTCGTCTTATATACTCAATAAAATGCGGAGCAGTGTCACCGCTGAATCCCTTTGTTACTTTTTCGAAAGATAATTTTATTGGTTCAATTTTTAATTTATCATATTCTTCCCTTGAAAGGTAACCGGCATCAACCATATTATACATAACCAGATTCCTTCTCCGCAATGCATCATTATATCGTTTGTATGGATTATAATAGACCCACGATTTTAATATTCCTACAAGCAGTGCTGATTCAGGTACAGTAAGATACCGGGCTTCCTTATCAAAATACACTCTTGCTGCCATCTCAATTCCATATGCCGAATTGCCAAAAAATGATTCATTAAAGTACATTTCCAGGATTTCGGTTTTTGTATAATTCTGTTCGATCTGAACAGAAGTTATCCATTCCCTTATTTTTCTTACTCCGGTGTCGAAAAGAGATTCTTCCTGAATTTTGAGTTCATAAAGGTTTTTGGCAAGCTGCTGGGTTATAGTGCTGGCGCCTTCCCTTTTCAGGAGGAATATGTTCTTCAGCATAGCTTTGACAAACCGCTCGAGATCAACTCCCCAATGATCATAATATTTACGGTCTTCAGTAGCCACAAGAGCATCAATCAATGTATGCGGAAGACTGTCCAGATTAGTTTCAATCCTGTTTTCAATAAAGAACTGTCCGATCAATTCACCATCTGTACTGAAAACATTGCTTGCAAGGCTCTGCTTTGGGTTTTCAAGCTGATCAAGCGAAGGCAGTCCGGAAAAAACATAAGAGAAAAAGAAATACCCTGCAACAATTATTACTACCGATGAAAAACTTACGATTAAAAGTCGAATATTTTTTTTATTAATTGAATTGTTCTTTTTATTAGCCATTATTTGTCAATCTCAACTATTTCAAATTTATTTTTGCTGAAGATACCATAGCATGGTTTAGTAATCCAACTTCCAAGATTAATATAATATTTTTCGCCAAAATTGAGGTTATTCCGAATATGCGAATGTCCAAAAATAACATAATCGAACCCTGAATCAAGCTTATCTTTTGCAACAGTAATAAGGCGGTCTCCGTTATGCCTTACATCCCGCTTTGTTGTATAAACCCGGCTCTTTTTACTCGTCGATCCGGCAAGCCACAATCCAATATCGGGGTGAATAAGTGTAAACAATTTTTGGGTAATATTGTTTCTAAGAAAATATTTCAAAATTTTATAACCGGTATCATTTGCCATCAAACCATCACCATGAGCCATAAAAAACTTTTTACTCCCAAGTGTAAATTCGGCAGAATCATGGATCAGTCTTACTCCGATTTCCTCTCTGAAAAAATCATAGTGCAGAAAATCGTGATTGCCGATAAAGTAAATCACTTCTGTACCGCTTTCGACAAGTTCATTAAGGGCGCTGAAAGTTTTAAAATAGCCTTTAGGTATTACTTTCTTGTATTCAAACCAATGATCGAAAAGATCGCCGAGAATAAATAAAGTATCGGCTTTACCTCTGATTTCATAGAGAAATTTCTCAAGCTTTTTTTCTTTCTCAGTCTCTATCGATTTTTCTGAAAAACCTAAATGAATATCTGAAATGAAATAATAATCTGATGACAAAATAAAACCTTTTATTTCTTGGTAACTGAGGCGAGAAGCCAGTTTTCTTTATCAAAATCAATTTTTTCTGGTTTTTCCCCGCCCGGAATAAAAAACCTGAATGATTTGTTACTGATCCTTAGCGTTGTATCTGTAACAATCCCATTTGTTGAAGTCAGACTTAAATCCAACAGAAAGTTATAAACTGGATAACCTTTCTGACACTGATCCAGTTGAATATATAGTTCATTTCCTGAACTGCGATTAAAAGAGTATTTCAGTTCAATTTTTCCTTTTCCTGATATTACCCACTGATCAAAAAAACTGTCCAGATTTTTACCCGAGATATTTGATGCGAGTTCCTTAAAATTTTCAGTGGTGGCATTAGAGTATGAGTATTTCTTATAGTACTCCCTTAAAAGGGAGAAAAACTTTTCATCCCCCATCTCCCGCCTGAGCATATGCAAAACGTATGCGCCTTTTGAATATACAGTATTGACAAACAGTGACCTCCCGGGATTATAAAGCGTGACATCATCGTAATCCGGGCTTTCCAGAGGAAGCGATGAAAATAGTGCTTCTCTTCCGCCAACGTATTCATAGTATAACGCCTCACAATATGTTGCAAATCCTTCATTCAGCCATATTTCTTTCCAGTTTGCCGGACTGACAGAATTTCCAAACCAGTGGTGGGAAAGTTCGTGTACGAGCATACTCTCGAAAAGTCCAAGTCCCCCAACCAGTTCCGTCCCGATCCCGGTGATGGTTTGGTTTTCCATTGCCCCATGATTCCATAGAAATTCTGCAACTGCATATTTTTCCTTAATAAATGGATATGGACCAAAAAGCTTCTCGAATACATTTAGAGCCTTTGGATGAAAAGCAAAATCTTTTTTCGCATTTTCCAGATTCCCTGGCAAGGAGTAATACTGTAAATCCAGTGTATCGCCTGTCATGGATACGTACTGATCACTAAATGAAGAGTATGGCCCTGAGTAAACCGCAATAAGATAGGTGGCAATTGGGTAAACTGATTCCCAAAAGTATGTTTTTGTATCACCATTATTCGAAACATCAGTTAATCGGCCGTTTGAAATTGATACCGATGAACTGTCATTTGTTATTGCGATTTTTAATAATGCTTTATCGGCAGGGATATCATTGCAGGGAAACCAGGTGGAAGCATAAACAGGTTCATTAATTGTGTAAAGAATGAAATTACCTTCCTTTTCAACAATTTCGAACGAACCTAAACCCCTGCTGCTTGGTTTACCACTATATTTTACCAGTATTTCAAAATCAGTACCGGCATTGCCACGGAATGGTATTGATATTTTATCGTTATTTTGTTCAAATTCACTTGGAGAACCATTTAATTTAAGATACTCGATTTCCAAATTATCATAAAAATTAAGAAAAATCTCACTCTCAATTTTTGCAAGTGTAGTCCCCTTCAGAATTACTTCAGCGTCAATAGTTCTCTTTTGAGGAAAAATCCTCAACGATATATCATAAACTTTAATATCTATCTTATCTGAAGTTTTTGTTCCATTCCAGGAAATTTCATCTTTTGAAAAGATGAACGGAGATGCAATTTTTCTGAAAGAACTTGAAAATAGCGCCGCTTTTTCAAGATTTACATTCAGTATAAGAATGAAACCGGCAAAAAGCACGATCAGAAAAAAAATAAAAATAAGATAAATATGATTTTTCTTGACTTTCATCAAATGAATCTTTAAATATTGGTTTTACAAGATTATTGAATTAGACGCACAACAAATTTAATATTATTAAAATTACTATACTTAAACAAAGAGAAATTATATGGCTCAAACCGGTTCTTCTTTATTAAGAGAAACTTTAACAATGATCCTTGCAGGCGGCCAAGGCGAAAGGCTCTTTCCTCTTACGAAGGATAGAACAAAACCATCGGTGCCTTTTGGTGGAAAATACAGGATCATCGATTTTACTCTCTCAAACTGTCTCAATTCGGGAATGCGGAAAATTTATGTACTCACGCAGTACAAATCTGATTCACTCAACAGACATATCTATGAAGCATGGAATATCTTTAATCCCGAATTAGGAGAGTTTATTTATTCGGTGCCTCCGCAGCAAAAAATAAGTAATAACTGGTATATGGGCACCTCTAATGCAATCTTTCAGAATTACAATCTTATTGACGATGGTAATTATAAGTGGGTTGTAATTCTATCGGGCGATCACATCTACAAGATGGATTATCTTAAAATGCTGCAATACCATACTGATAAAAAATCTGATCTTACTATATCATGCAATGATGTCCCCAAAGATATTGCCTCGCGGTTTGGTGTTATCGAAATTGACAGCGAATACCGTGTGCTTTCTTTCATTGAAAAACCTGATGCCCCTCCGGTTATTCCGGACAGAACTGATCGTTCGTTCGTTAATATGGGTATTTATATTTTCAATGCCGATGTGCTGAAATATGTCCTGATCCAGATGCAGAAGCAGGGTATTTCGAGCAATGATTTTGGCAAGGATGTTATCCCTTACATGATTAAGAATGGTTATAATATCTTTTCATATCAGTTCGTTGATGAAAACAAGAAGTCAGAACCGTATTGGGTTGATGTTGGAACAATAGATAGTTATTATGCGGCAAGTATGGACCTGATTGGAGTCAATCCACACTTCAACCTCTACGATTTCCAATGGCCGCTGCGTACAAAACAACTTCAGTATCCGCCCGCAAAAACTCTTTCACATGAAGGAGAACGGGTCGGAAGAGTTTTTAACTCTCTCGTAACAGACGGTACAATTGTTTCGGGCGGGCTTGTGGAAAGATCACTTGTTGGTTTTAATGTCAGGATCAACAGTTACTGTTATATCACAGATTCGATCATTATGGATAACTGTAATATCGGAAGACATTCGCGGATAAGAAGAGCCATTATCGATAAAAATGTGAAAGTCCCCGAAGGAACGGAAATCGGATTTGATCCCGATGCTGATAAAAAAAGATTTTTTGTTTCGGATACAGGTATTGTCGTTATTCCGAAAAATTATAAATTCCCGGAAAAAGATTAGTGAATCTTTCGAATTCTCCCGATAATCTCGGGAGAATTTATTCCCTCAGCTTCAGCATTAAAATTAGGAATAATCCTGTGTCTTAAAACAGGCAGCAGAGATTCACGCACATCTTCGATATCGGGAGTGAACCTTCCATCCAATATCGCACGGGTTTTTGCGGCAAGAATCAGGTATTGTGATGCTCTTGGACCCGCACCCCAGTTAATAAGGCTTTTTATATCATCCGGCGCATTCCCTGCAGGTCTTGTATATCCTACAAACTTTACTGCGTATTCTATTACATTGTCACTCACCGGCACCCGCCTTACAAGCTCCTGAATCCTGATAATATCTTCGGCACTGATAATTTTATTAAGGACGGCTTTGTATGAACTTGTGGTAGATTTGATGATTTTTATTTCTTCTTCGAATGAAGGATAATCGAGCCATAAGTTAAACATAAAACGATCGAGTTGTGCTTCGGGCAAGGGATAGGTGCCCTCCTGCTCAATAGGATTTTGAGTGGCGAGAACAAAAAACGGCTCTTCAATAGTATATACCTGTCCTGCTGCCGTAACCCTGTATTCCTGCATAGCCTCAAGCAAAGCAGACTGGGTTTTTGGCGGGGTACGGTTGATCTCATCAGCCAGAATAATATTGGCGAAAACAGGACCCTTTATAAATCTGAAAAATCGCTTTCTTGATATTGGGTCTTCTTCAATTATTTCAGTCCCGGTAATGTCTCCCGGCATAAGATCGGGTGTAAACTGTATCCTGCTGAAATCAAGATCGAGTACTTCTGCAAGAGTTTTTATCAGAAGGGTTTTTGCCAACCCGGGCACACCAACTAGAAGACAATGCCCTTTGGAAAAAATACTGATCATCAGATCATGGATAATTTTATCCTGACCGATGATTACTTTTGCAATCTCCTGCTTGATTGCAGCAACACTCTCTTTTAATTTTTCTACCTGTTCGACGTCGCCGCCTGCATTTATTTTAGTCAATTTTCTTACCTAAAGTCTGATTTCCCAAAAGATTTTTTCCTTTAACTCAGTAATCCACTTTTTGTAAAGTCTTTCCCTCTTCTCGTATTCTGCCAGCTTTTTAATCTCATTATAGTCGCCATCTATTGTTGGCAGATGTTCGGGTATCTTTTGCAGCAATTTGACTATATGGAATCCATAAGAATTTCTATCAATATCCAGGCGTTTAGGTGCGCTTATTTCTCCCTCTTTAAGTTTATAAACTGTATTCAAAAGGGTTTTATCCAACTGGCTGACTTCAAACTCACCAAGCAGTCCTCCGTTTTTCGCCGACTCCTTATCGGAACTGTATTTCTCAGCAAAATACTCGAAGGAATTCAATCCTCTTGTTAAACTGTCTTTTATCTCCGATAGTAATTCAATAGTACGAAGATCGGCTGCATCATCTGATTTTATCTTGATCAGGATATGTCGGGCATGTATTGATTCGCCCCTTCTTTCAATAAGCTGAATTATATGAAAACCAACCGGCGATTCAACAACGTTTGATAATTCTCCTTCTGAAAGAGCAAAAGCAGCCGCCTCAAACTCGGGATAAAAAATACCACGTTTTACAAATCCAAGATCACCCCCATTTTCAGCACTCCCGGGGTCGCCTGAATATTTTTTTGCAAATTCCTCGAATGGTGCCCCGCCTTTTAAAGAATCGAGCAGGGATTTTGCCAATTCAAGTGATTCCAGTTTAACCCTGTCACCAGCTTTCGGATTTATAAAAATGTGTGCAATCTTAAGTTTTTCGGAGATAACTCCGAGCGAATCTTTGTATTTATTGAAAAAATTTTCTACTTCGGGTCTCGTAATCTCGATAAGACCGAATTTTTTCTGGCGCATTGTCTGTGCCATGAGGTTTTTGCGTGTCTCTTCGCGAAATTCCCGTTTTATCCTGTCGATGGACATACCGTAGAGTTCTTCAATTTTCTCAACAGATCCGTATTGCTTGATGAAGTAATTTAACTGGCTTTCTATCTGACGGTTAACGTCATCATCGGAAACATTGACTGAGTCCAAAGCGGCCTGGGCGTAAAGCAGTTTTTCTTCGATCTTCAGATTTAGTATCTGTTTGAGAACTTCAGGATCTTTTGGGTTCAGATTTCTTTGGATTGCGTAGTAAGCCGCCTCGTTCTCGAGTTCACTCTTTAAAATAATCTCGTTATCAACCACAGCAACAACTTTATCCAAAACTTCCTGGGCGTTTAAGAATCCTGTCAGAAACAGAAACATCACATATTTACCGATACTTTTAATCATTTGGAAATTCCACGTTATATTTTGAATACAACTCTTTAATAAGCGAATTATATGCAGCTTTTTTCATGTAATACTTGTAATGAGCAGTTATATCTTTCCTTATATGCTTAAGTTCAGGCAGGTCTCCGGCTGAATACTTCCACAAAAGCTGATACACTCTGTAATCTTTGTAGCCAAATTCAAGAATTATACTGATCTCACCGATATTAAGATTTCGCATAATTTTCATCAATCTGTCATCACCAATCTGCAGCTCACGGCGGAAAATATCTGCCGCAATAAAATTAACATCCTGATCATTTGTAAAAGCTGTAACCGACCTGCTCCAGTCGGTTTCTATAAGACTATTTCTGAAAAGAATGGCTTTGGTTTCATCCCGGAATGATATCTCATTAAAAACGAATGCTGCATCTTCAACGAGAAAATCGTTTGAATACTCTTTATAATAATTAGCAAGACCTTCTTCAGAAACATATATCTCATTATTGCTAAAATAATGTTCAAGAAAAAATGCAGCCGCAAGTTTCTTATTCGACTCTTTTGTGATCTCGATATAATCCGGATTATTCTCTATACCTATTGAATGAGCTTCCAGGTATAAGAGCTCTGTTTCAATAAAATCATTCAGCGCCTCACTCTCATACCTGTTTTTATTAGCGTCTTTCGACATATGCTCCGAAAATTTCTCTTCGGTAAGCTCATTGCCATTTATTCTGACTTTAAATTCGTCCTCTTTCTTTGGGTCAGTACATGCAATGACCAAAAGAAAAATCAGCACCAACAAAAAATCATTTCTTTTCTTTAAATGCTTTTTCAAGTGATTCATATTTGATCACCGGTTTATATCTCTCTTTTAGCATTCCGGTATATTCTCTTTCAAGTCTTTTACTTTCGCTATCCTGTAAAATTCCTGATATTTCTGCACGGGCTTCTTCAAAAGTTTTTAGTCCGGCAGGTACTTTCTTATTAAGTTTTACAATTGACCACCCGCTTCCGCTTCCGAAAGGTTTGGAATAATCGCCTTCAGATTCTAAAGCCCATGCCTGCTGGTCGAGTACATCATCGCCAACTTCCTGTAACCCGAACCTTCCTGCTTTTTCCTTGAAACCATTACGTTCTGTATAGTTTTTTGCAAGCGAATCAAAATCTGCCCCGTTTTGTAAAGCCTGATAGAATGAATTTGCAACAGAATCTTTTCGGCAGTAGATTTCACTATAATCAACCCTATCTGGTGAGGTGAATTTTTCCTTATTTTTTTCATGATAATTCACCATCATTGTGCTATCTACTTTAATTTTATTCCATACTTCGTCTTCCTGCAATTTAAAGATATAGATACCATTTTTATAATCATCCATCAGATTTCTGAATTCAGGATTAGTTTTGTCGAGAGTCTCAGATTTCCTTGCAAGCAGCATATCTCCAATGAAGTCTTTTTCAATTGCAGCTACTGTAGCACTGTCAATAGTTTTGTTTCTGTAGCGAGTATCGGCTTTTCCCCTGGATACGAGACTATCAAACAAGTAATTCTCATCCGCAATAGCGAATAAAACTACATCTTTCAATTTTTCATGCAGAGAACTTTTACCGTATTCATAGAATTTAACGCCTGATGTATCAGCTTCTATAATATCGTAAGCTGTTTTTTCAGCTTTAAAATTGTATTTAGTCTTTAGATCACTTATTACCTGATCATAAGCTGTTTTGTAATACAGCCTGTCGTATAAAGCGCGTAATCCTTTTCTTTCATCTTCAAAAGAGGGGAAATCAATCACTTCCGTAAGTTTAATTATATGGTAACCAAACCTTGTCTGAATAATATCTGAAACCTCTCCGACATTAAGATTGAATGCGGCTTCATCAAACTCTTTAACCATCATTCTTCTTTCGAACTGACCGAGATCACCGCCTTTTTCAGCAGTTCCTTTATCCTTTGAATATTGTTGTGCCAGAACTGCAAAGTCTTCACCCTGTTTTATTTTTGATGCAACTTCCTGGACTTTCTGAAGAGCAAATGCTGTATCAGCCTTTCCTTCATCGTTCATAAAATCGATCAGGATATGACTTGCTCTGATTTTATATTTCCTGTCCTTTTTTTCAGTTACCTTGATGATATGATAACCATAATTTGTTTTGACCGGCGTTGGATATATTTGACCTGCTTCAGTCGCAAACACAGCTTTTTCAAATTCCGGAATTATCTGTCCTGCAGTGATATAATAAATGTCCCCGCCGCTTGCTTTAGAAAACTGGTCCTGAGAATATTCCATTGCAAGTTTATCGAAACTGGCTCCGTTATTGATCCTTCCGATTAGAGTATCGGCAAAATCTTTCCAGAATGTTGATCCGGCAGTATCAGCTTTAAGCATTATATGGCTGACCCTGAATTCCAGTTTTTTCTTATCGTATAATTCTTTTAATGCCGGTTCAACCAATTCTTTTTCAATAATGAATGAGGCACCAACTTTTCTTTTATATTCATTCAGTTCAGAATTAAGACCCGGATCCGATTCAAATCCTCTTGAATGAGCATCAGCAAGTTTCATTCTGAAATTCACATAAAGATCGAGAAAGTTTTTGTATTTGGATAAAGAGTCATCCTTGGCTTCATCATAACCACCGGCATTCTTTGCATAGGCGTTCTCAAACTCATTCAAAGTAACCTGCTCATCGCCAAATTCAGCCACTAATATTTTGGAAGCTTCGGGTGAACAACCGTAAAGCATTGCAAAAAAAGCTAAAATCAGAAGAAATTTTCTTCCTGATTTCATATGTATCCTCCTAATTTGTTCATCAACATTATATAACAGTACTCTTATAAAAAATTAAAGTTAAAAGGTTTCATTCAAAATTATTTTACGCGTGCCGAAGTTTCAGTATCGGGGGATAATTCAACGAGTTGCAGTTTCCCCTGGCTGTCTTCAGCAGCGAGAACCATACCTTGCGATTCGAGTCCGAAAAGTTTTGCGGGTTTAAGATTAGCAACAATAATGATCTTTTTGCCGACAAGAGTTTCCGGATCATAAAATTTTGCAATTCCGGCAACAACCTGTCGTTTCTCTTTTCCAATTCTTACCTGGAGTTTTAATAATTTTTCACTCTTCTTGATCCTTTCGGCGCTGTAAATTTCAGCTACTCTGAGATCGATCTTAGCAAAATCATCATATTCAATCAACTTAACGTTTTCAGCGGCAGGTTCTTCAGTAAACCTTGCTATTTCTTCATCTATCACTTTATCCTCAATCTTACCAAAAAGAATTTCTGCTTTGCCAAGCTTATGCCCTGCTGCAAGATTGAGTTTCGAAGCCTCATCCCAGCCCTTTTTTTCTGCATTAAGAATTTTGAGTAAACGTTCTGAAGAAAACGGCAGAACTGGTTCAAACAGAATTGCAAGACTATATATTGCCTGAATGCAAAGATTAATTGTGGTGGCACATCGTTCCTTATCAGTCCTCACAGATTTCCACGGTTCGGAGTCGTTGAAATATTTATTGCCAGCCCTCGCAAGATTCATAAGCTCGGTGAGTGCGTCTTTTACTTTATACTGCTCAAAAAGATTTCCCGCAATTTCAGGGGTCTTTGAAATTATCTCAATGAATTCTCTATCTATTTCTTCAAGTTTACCGGCTTCCGGAACCGCGCCTTCAAAATTTTTCGAAGTAAAAGTGAGAGTACGATTAATAAAATTGCCTAATATATCAGCAAGTTCAGAATTATTCCTCATCTGGAATTCTTTCCAGTAAAATGATGCGTCTTTTGTTTCGGGACTATTAGCAGCCAGACAATACCTTAGAGGGTCGGCAGGGAATTTTTCAAGAAATTCGCCAACGTAAACGCCCCATCCTCTTGATTTCGAAAATTTTCTTCCTTCAAAGATCAGGTATTCATTCGCAGGAACATTTTCAGGCAATATGTATTGATCCGGTCTGTTGTCATTCCATGCCATGAGCATGGCAGGAAATATTATTGTATGGAAAACAATGTTATCTTTACCGATAAATGCTAAATACCGGGTATCAGGATTCTGCCAGTATTCTTTCCATTTTTCGGGTTCACCTCTGCTTTCAAAAAGTTCTTTTGTTGCAGAAATGTACCCCAAAACAGCCTCAAACCAAACATAAAGCACTTTACCTTTCGCCTCTTCAAGCGGCAGCGAAACTCCCCAGTCAAGGTCCCGCGTAACACTTCTTTCCTTAAGTCCATCCTTAAACCAGCTTTTAACCTGATTCAAAACATTTTCTTTCCAGTGATATTTTTTACTCGCTGTTTCGACGTATTCTTCAAGCCGCTTCTGAAACTCATCCAGGGGGAAAAACCAATGATAGGATTCTCTCAGAACAGGAGTCTCTCCGGTAAGTTTACTTTTCGGATTGATAAGTGCTGTCTGTTCGTAATTTGCGCTGCAATTTTCACATTCATCGCCTCTTGCTCCCTCGAATCCGCAATTTGGACAAATGCCTTCAACATAACGATCCGGAAGAAATTTATTAGCTTTTTCATCAAAAAGCTGTAACGTATTTTTTTCCCGGAAAAGCCCGGCTTCATAAAATGCGGTAAAAAATTCTCTTGCGGTTTTATGATGCACCTGAGTGCTTGTCCGCGAATAAATATCGAAACTCATACCGAATTTTCTGAAGGAATCCAGATTCTGATTATGAAATCTGTCAATGATCTCTTTTGGCTTTTTATTTTCCTTGTCTGCTGTTATGGTGATTGCAACACCATGCTCATCAGAGCCGCATACATAAACAATGTCCTTTCCTTTCAGCCTCTGGTATCTTACATAAATATCGGCAGGCAAATAAGCTCCGGCAAGATGACCGAGATGAATTGGACCGTTTGCATACGGAAGCGCTGATGTAACTAATATTTTTTCGGTATTCAATTTTCCTTGACCTGAAAAATTTTTAAACAATAAATATAAATATTTTTAAGGAATGAATTTTGATATTATGTTTTATCTGCTGGCTTATTCTCGTTAATATTGGGTGTGGCTGCTTTGTTATCGTTATATTTAAAGAGAATAGGAATTTCAACTAATTGTGCGAAAGAGATTCCGTCAAATATTACTTTTTGATCTGAGATAAAAAAAAGGGATCAGCCTTAAAAGTGTAATGACTGATCCCCGGGAAATAAACTAAGGTTAAATTAATTCTCCATATCCCTGTACATATCTTCTATAAGATCTCTGTACCTTTCTTCGATAACTTTCCTTTTAACGCTCATCTTGGGAGTGAGTTCGCCGGTTTCCACTGAGAATGGTCTATCCAGCAACGTGAATTTGCGGACGCGCTCATAGTTTGCTATGTTTTTCTGTATCTGCCCAAGTTCTTTTTCAAGCATCTCATAAATCTGCTTCATATTTACAAGCTCTTCAACATTGTTATATTGAATACGGTTAGCATCAGCATATTCTTTGATAGATTCAAAGTCCGGAACGATCAAAGCGCTGAGAAACATCCGTTTATCACCGATAAGAACAAATTGCTCAATGAATTTGCTCGAAAGGAAGAGATTTTCAAGAGGAGCGGGAGCTATATACTTTCCACCGGAAGTTTTGAAAAGATGTTTTTTCCGGTCTGTGATGATTAGAAAACCTTCAGCATCGAAAACACCGATATCCCCTGTATGAAGCCAACCGTCTTTAAGAACCTCATCGGTTTCCTTTTTATTTCTATAATATCCCTTCATAATATTGGGACCGGCAGCGAGAATCTCTCCGTCTTTTGCGATTTTTATTTCAACACCCGGGAAAATTTTGCCAACCGAGCCGAATTTGTAATCATTTAACCGGTTGCATGCAAGAACAGGCGATGATTCGGTAAGACCGTATCCTTCGATAATAAGAATTCCTACTGTATCGAAAAACTCTCCTAATTCCCTTGATAGCGCAGCGCCGCCTGAGATAAAAAATCGAAGGTTCCCGCCGGTTTTTTCTTTCAATTTCTGGAAAACAAGTTTATCTGCAAGTTTGTGCTTAATATTAAGTCCGATTGGAGGCTGACCACCAGATTTTTTTGCCTTTCTGTACTCCTTACCAACTTCAAGCGCCCAATTGATTATTTTCTGCTTTTTAGCCGGCTGAGCTTCAAAATTCTTTTTAATACGGCTGTACATTCTCTCAAAAAGCCTTGGCACAGCGGTCATAAGTGTTGGTTTGATCTCGACCATATTCTGTGCAATTTTCTCAATGCTTTCAGCATATGCAATCGTTGCGCCGGCAGAGAGTGCGGTATAATATCCTGCCATTCTCTCAAAAATGTGACAGAGCGGGAGGAACGAAAGGAATACATCAGTCACTTTCATATCGAATACTTCATGGGCCCCGCGAACATTGGAAACAATATTTTTGTGTGTAAGGATTACACCTTTGGGTTCGCCGGTTGTCCCGGAGGTATATATTATCGTACAGAGATCATCTTCATTGCAGAGGTCGCAGCTCTCCAAAAAGTAGTTTCGGTCTCCCTTACCGAACTCAATTCCCTTTTTCTGAATATCAGTAAAATTACTTACTCCTTCATATTCTGCGGTATTTATTTCATTCATTACTATTATGAATTTCAGATGCGGTGTGTTTTGCCTTACTTTTAATACTTTATTCAGTTGAAACTTGTTGGATACAATTATGCCAACTGATTCTGAGTTGTTAAGAATGAATTCAATTGTGTCGCTTGTGAGAATAGGATAAAGAGGGACATCGACTGCTCCGAGTCCAAGAATTGCAAAATCCGAGTATTTCCATTCCGGGCGGTTTTCGGAGATGATTGCTACTTTATCACCTCTTTTAACTCCGAGTGAAGCAAGGCCTAAAGCAAAGTTCTCAGTGTTTGTTGCAAAATCCTGATACGAAATATCTTCATATTTATCCTGGTACTTATATTTCAGCAAGGGTTTAGTCTGTGCTTTTCCAAAATCCCCGGCCAAAAATTTATAAAGATCGGGAATCGTTTTCATTTCAAAAAGAAGCGGCATTTTTTTCTCCTAAATTTTTTTAGCAATTTACGAGGCAATTCTGAAACTTCCAAATATTATTACAACTATTTTAAGATATACTATCTAATTAAGTAAATAATTATAAATTAATATCTTATGATGTTTATTAAGCGCTTCACATTGCCGTTTATGCTGAATTTGGCTAAGTAAATTATAGAGCGGAACCATGCTGACAGGCAAATTCAGGCTTTCAGTTTCGGTTTTAGCGGCAAGTAACCGGGCACAGAGGAATTGTAATTTGAAATAAAATCTTGCAGGATTGATCAATTGGAGTAATGAGAGGAAAACTTAAAATCATTAAAAACGGGTTCCGGGAAATTTTCTCCGGAACCCGAAATGAATAAAAACAGAACTTGAATTCTTTGTCCTGCTAAACTTTAATGAATATCTTTCTGGCGTAAAGTATCCACATGAGTCCCAGCCAGATAAATATATAGCTGAGCGCCCAGGCGAGCGATGCATTAATAGGATCGAGCCAGGATAAGTACAGATTGGAAAACAGATAATCTTTGAGAGTAATTTCCTGCCCGTCTGCGCTAGTCATTGTTATCAGGTACATTATTCTCCCGACAATACCGGAAAGAAAAAAAACTGTGATGGCATTGAGTCCATAAACTTCAAAGGGTTTTGCCCAGAAATTAATCTTTTTAATATCAAGCAGATAATAGCATATACCAAGAAATATAATCGCCAATCCGCCTGTGTAAAGCACGTAACTGCTTGTCCAGATACTTTTATTCATCGGGAAAAATCCGTCCCAGATGTATCCGCCAAGCATTAGAAGATTTCCTGCTACAAAAAATACGGTCAGTTTCTCAAATACATCGATCTTTCTCCTCAGCCATATACCGGAAAGAATACCAAGAATTGCGGTGGAAATAGCTGGTACCGTGCTTAAAATCCCTTCGGGATCCCACACCCTTGTGGCTTTCCACATGTGACCGTGAAGAATCATATTATCGATCCAGGCAGCCATATTTGTCTCTTTACCCAGATTCGGATAACCAACCCCGGGAACAGGGATGAATGACATCAGAATCCAGTAAAGTATAAGAAAGCCTGATCCGAAAATCACCAGATTTCTTGTGCTTAGTTTCAGAAACATAACCGAAGCAATAAAGTAAACTACTCCGATTCTTTGAAGAACTCCCGGAATCCTGATCTCACTTAAATTAAAATATGGGAAACCGGCAAGAATAAGTCCCAATCCAAAAAGAACGGCTGATCTTCTCAATATATGAAGTATCAGTTTATTCTGGTCTGTACCCTGTTCTTTTCTTTTTGTGAGCGAAAAAGTTATTGCTACACCGACGATATAAAGGAAAAAAGGAAAAATCAGGTCGGTGGGTGTACATCCATGCCATTCAGCATGTTTTAGCGGGGGATAAATAGCGCTCCATGTTCCGGGATTGTTCACAAGTATCATTCCCGCTATTGTTATTCCCCTGAATACATCAAGTGAACGGAGCCTCTCGGCTTTTTGTTCTGTCATATCATCTCCAAATTAGATAAACTGCTCTATTTTGATCAGCAAAATATAAACACAAATTTTTTCAGGTTAAAAAAATTCATATTATTGCGCTTTACATTTTAAGAGAGTTTTGATGAAGTTTGTCAGAAGATTATATGACTGGATGCTGCATTGGGCAGATACCCCTTACGGAGCTTTGGCTTTGTTCACTATTGCATTTGCTGAAGCCTCGTTTTTTCCAATTCCACCTGATGCACTACTGATTGCGCTCGTTCTCGGTGCTCAGTCCAAGGCTTTTAAACTTGCACTTAATTGTTCCGTGGGATCAATTCTCGGCGCGGTTCTGGGTTATCTTATCGGACACTACCTCTGGTGGAATTCCGATGCTCAGTATTCTTCTCTGGCAATGTTTTTCTTTAATAATATTCCCGGATTTACCGATGAACTCTTCAGAAATGTCGGAGCTCTTTATGAAGAGTGGAATTTCTGGATTGTATTCACCGCCGGCTTCACTCCAATTCCCTACAAAGTATTTACAGTCTCAGGCGGAGCATTCCAGATAAATTTCACAATGTTCATAATCGCAAGCATTATAAGCAGATCAGCGAGGTTTTTCCTCGTAGCCTTTCTTATATGGAAATATGGTGCAACAATAAAAGCATTTATAGACAAATACTTCGATCTGCTTGCAATACTTTTTACGGTTTTACTTGTCGGCGGTTTTGTATTGATTAAGTTTGCTTTTTAACCCGGCTTATTTACTCAGCATTCTTTTTGTATTTAAAATAATACTTCCGCTGGTAATCCCGTACTGCTGATAAAGCACATCGGAGGGTGCGGATGCGCCGAACTTATCAACTGTAACGTATCCGCCTTCAATTCCGCAGTATTTGTACCAGGGTTGCGACACCCCTGCTTCAACGGCAATACGTTTGTTAATATTTGAAGGCAGTACAGTTTCTTTGTAAGCTTTATCCTGAAGATCAAATAATTCCATGCTGGGGAAACTGACAACCCGTGAGTTTATTCCTTCATTCAAAAGCGCTTCAGCAGCTTCAATAGCAATCTCAACCTCACTTCCTGAAGCCATAAGAATAATTTCGGGCTCTCCGCCAAAATCCTTTAATATATACGCCCCTTTTTCCAGATTGCCGGCTGAAGCATATTTGTCCCTGTCAAGGATAGTGACATCCTGACGCGTAAGTGAAAGCATCACGGGACCTGAATGATGTTTAATTGCAAATTTCCATGCTTCTGCTGTTTCATTTGCATCGCAGGGTCTCAGGACAACGCAGCCGGGAATTGCTCTTAATGCAGCAAGGTGTTCAACAGGCTGATGTGTAGGACCGTCTTCTCCAAGTCCGATACTATCGTGCGTAAAAACGAGAATAGTTCTCACATGAGATAATGCTGCAATTCTTATTGCGGGACGGAGATAATCCGAGAAAACAAGAAATGTGGCGCCATAAGGAATTACTCCGCCATACATTGCCATTCCGTTCATAATAGAAGCCATAGCATGTTCCCGGATTCCGAACCTGATATTTCTGCCGCTCCTCGATAAGGCGGAAAAATTTTCGAATCCTTTAAGCTCCGTATTATTCGAAGGCGCAAGATCCGCAGCCCCTCCAATAAGATTCTGAAGCGCTGGTGCAATTGCATTCAAAACTTTCCCGCTTGAGCTTCTTGTCGCCATTTTTTCACCGTAATTACTGAAATGGGGAATTGAATTTTCCCAATCAGAATCGGTGCTATTAAAAAATTTATCCCACAATTCAGCTTCTTCAACATATTTCTCACGGTAGGAACTCAGCAATTCATTCCATTCCTCCTCCTCTCTTTCGCCTTCAATTTTTATTTGTGCGAAGAATTCCGCTGTTTCAGTGGGTATATGGAAGTCCTGCTCAAATTCCCAGCCAAGATTTTTTTTCGCTAACGTGATCTCCTCAACTCCCAGCGGTGAGCCGTGTGAAGATGATTTGCCCTGTTTATTCGGACTCCCGAAACCGATCACGGTATTCGTTACAATCAGCGAGGGTAAACCACTTGCCTGTGCCTCAGTTACAGCCTGAGCAAGCCGGATTGTATCATTAACATCATCAACATAAGTTACATGCCATCCATAGGCTTCAAATCTTTTTCCTACATCTTCACTCATTGCTAAGGATAGACTGCCGTCGATCGTTATTTTATTATTATCGTAAAACAGAATTATACTGCCCAGTTTATTATGTCCTGCAAAAGAAGCAGCCTCATGAGTTATGCCTTCCATCAGATCGCCATCACTAACAATACCATAAATATGATGATCTATCAAATGAAAATCGTCCTTATTAAAAACCGAAGCAAGGTATTCTTTCGCTAACGCCATACCGACTGCATTAGCAAAACCCTGTCCCAGCGGACCGGTAGTAGTTTCTACTCCGGGAGTCAATCCATACTCAGGATGACCCGGAGTTATACTTCCCCATTGCCTGAAATTTTTAATATCGTTCAAAGTGACATTATATCCCGAAAGATGAAGTGCGGCATACAGCAACATACTTCCATGTCCTGCAGAAAGCACAAATCGGTCTCTGTTTATCCATTTAGGATTGGCTGGATTATGACGCATAACTTTTCCAAACAGCAGATATGCAATCGGCGCGCAGCCCATGGGCATACCGGGGTGTCCTGAATTTGCTTTCTGAACGGCATCCACCGCTAAAAAACGTATTGTATTTATATGCTGGTTAATCATTTTATTTTCTTCGCTGCTCATTTCAACTCCTAAAAATTTTGCATTTTCAGCCATTTATTTTTATCCTTAAGGGGTATCTTATATTTCTGCTAACCGTAAAACCTGTTTTAAAAAATCGTTGTTACTGGTCTGATTGCTGAATCTGAATCCTGATCTGGAATATTGTCAATTCCCTGATACGATAATTGTTAATATAATCAAAAATTGTTTTCCTTTAATCTGTTTCGGCTGGTAAAGGGCGGGACTTTTTTCTGCTCCATAGATCTGCCATAATAAATACAGATCGGATCTGTATTCAAAATCTCTTTTTATGCCATTTTATAAGTAATCGGGGTTTCGCCTGTCATTTATCGGTCGCAGAAAAAATGTTTATGATCACGGTTGCTGAAAGTCCTATTCCTTTTTATGTTTCTATGAGTATTCCGTAAGGGAATATTTACTTATAATATTAGTAAATTTCTGTTAAACTAAATCACAAGCTGACATTATTCCCTATTTACCGGTCAGATTAATAGGAGAATTACAGTGTTGACTTACATTGGTAAAACGTTTGACTTTCTATCATTCAATGCTCCATAAAATTCGCTCAGCTCTGCTATAATTTTAATATTAAAAAAAAATAAAAAAACTGAAAAAAAAAGTTGTATTGGTAAGAATTACTTGTTATTTTTATATCGAATAATCTGTGAACTGTAATTTTTTTATTGAAAAAAAGTTAATCTGACTTAGGAGATTCCGCATAACCAATTGAAATAAAACAGATTCTGTCTCCTGCTTAAAGTTTCCCAGTGTGCCGGTTATTCCTATATATATCTTAGCACGATTATTGCAATACATCTTAAAACTAATTTGAGACCAATGGCAAAATTTTACTTTTTTTCACCGGAAAAACTAAAATATATAGAGATCAAGTATTTTAAGTTCAAAACACTTGCTACAGCAATGCTGATATCTTTCTTCATTGCTGCCATCTTCCTGACAGTTTTCTTCATACATACCTCAAATCGTGGAATTGATTACCTGTCATATAAAAATCGGATACTTCAGCAAAAAATTGACAATCTGAAAATGGATTTTCTGGAACTTGAAAAGGGCTTGTCTGAAATTTCTGCACAAACCGGCTATTTGCGGGTTTCTGTTGATCTTCCTTCAACCAGGTTCGATATTGAAAACCTTGGTACAGGAGGTAAACAAGACAATGCTATCGGGGTAAATCCAATAATCACACAGGCAGAAAGATTAGCTGCATTCATGAATTTTGAGAAAACGAATATTTTTCAGATCGAAAATAAACTCAAAAAAAGGGACAGTCTGTTTGCACATATTCCTGCTGTTAAACCGATGGATGTTGGGTATGGCGATAGTTTCGGTATGAGGTTGCACCCTATTCTTAAGGTCCGGCGGATGCATGAAGGGATCGATTTCAAATCCGATGTCGGCGGCCGTATCTGCACACCCGGAGACGGAGTAGTTGAATTTGTTGGTCTTAAAGGCGGATATGGATTAACTCTCGAAATTAATCACGGTTTTGGATATAAAACGCTTTACGGACATTTGTACCGGGCGAAAGTAAAAATCGGACAGGAAGTTAAACGAGGTGAGCTTGTTGCTCTCTCCGGTAATTCCGGGCGTCTAAGCACGGGACCCCATTTGCACTATGAAGTAAAGAAAAATGGAATTGCGATGAATCCGTTAAATTATTTCTTTGACGATATAGACATGGCAGACCTGCACGAACCCGGGCTAAAATAAAATTGGATAAATTCCTCACCCCGGAAGTGATGCTTTATCTTTACTCTTCCGGAGCTTTCCCCATGGCTGATGAATCCGGGGTGATAAATTGGTATCAGCCAAAAATCAGAACAATTCTCCCGCTCGATTCATTTAATATCCCCCGCTCACTGCGAAAGTTTTTAAAGACTTCAGAATTTTCATTCAGATTCGATTATGATCCAATCACGATTATCAAAAAATGTGCTGACCGCAAAGAAACCTGGATAAACGATCAACTCATTTCAGCATACCAAAAACTGCATAATCTTGGCTTTTTGCACAGCGTTGAAACTTATCTACATGGTGAGCTTGCAGGTGGTTTATATGGTATTGCAGTTGGCGGAGCATTTTTTGGTGAATCAATGTTCTCGGCTAAATCCCAGGCTTCAAAATGTGCACTTGTTAAACTTGTGGAAAGATTGAACGAAAAAAACTTTCAATTACTGGATGTTCAATTCAGCAATCCCCATCTCGAAATGTTTGGTCTTAAAAGTCTGAACCTTGATGAATTCCTCGATATCCTGGGAAATGCACTCAGGATAAAGACTGAATTTACCTGAAAACTACTTACCTGAAACGAGTCAGATCCGGCACGTATTCTTTCTGTCTGCGGTATTCATAGTCATATATGAGTTTAGATAATTCACTCAGGAAAGGAAGCCCCGTCTTATCGTATTCATAAGTATCATCATTAAAAATCCCATTGCCATTTACGTGAATAACAGCGCTCAAAAGAAATTCAACATTTTTATCAGTATCAATTATGTATGCATTGTCTATCAGATATCCATAAGCTAAGCCTGATTTGCTGAAGATTTTAAGATTTGCCGGAAATGGTATTGAATCATATCCGCAGTTAAAGAACTTAACATACTGATCTCCGGTTTCTCTATAGTTGTATTTCGAAGTATCACTTTCACGGGGAAGCATACACATATATTCGTAAAGAAAATTATAATCATCCGGTGTGAGATTAAATCTTTGATTCTCGGGAACCGCACCGGGGAACACAACTGATTTCATCACTTCATGTAGTGTTTCGAGCCTTAGGAAATTCTTCGAACTAAAATCCATCGGAGATTCAACAAGTTTATCCCCGCTCATGAAACCCTTTCCCTTTAATTGCCCCGAGGGAGAGATACTGTTTTCGAAAAATGAAAACCGAAACGGTAATTCGTAAAGTAACTTATCCCCGTCAAAAAATTTCACAGGATTAACTCGTTTATTTTCTTCGAACGAGAATGGCACAGAAAGACGATGGATTATTCTTGTATCTTTAAAGCCTTTTGAAGCGAGCTGCTTATTTATGTAGTCCTGTCCAAGAATTTCATAAAGACGGTTAAACGCATCATTATCGCTGACAAGCAGAATCTTTTCGATAAATAAGGAAACAGAATTATCCGGATCATCAGAAACAGACTGAGAATATCCTGCACTGTCAATGAGAACCCGTGAATTTCTGTCTAACCCGGCAATATTCAGATTATTAAGATATTCAAGAGCGAGTATGGCAGCAGGAAATTTTACTGAACTGGCAGGGTAGAAATATCTTTGCGGATCCACATTAAAATCGAATCTGCTGAACATGGGTTCTTGTTCTGCATTTCTGTCAATCCGGGTATAAATTATCTGAATTTCATATTTTTCCATGTTGCTTAAAACATGATGAAAATTTTCAGAGGAACCTGGAAATATTTCTTTTTCGAAAACTGATTGTGCGTTTAGACTCATAACAAATAATAATGGGATTAATACTCTAAAAGACGGTTTCATTGTCAGGCTTTGTTTATTAAGAACATTGTATTACGCAAATCTAATGATTGCAGCCTATCCTTCAAAGGCAAAACAGATTAACGGGTCAAACAATTCAGAATTTGTTTATGCAATGGAAATTTCTTGATCAGTTCTTTGCGGATTCCAAGTTCAAAATCAGTAAATTCGAAACCGGGAGCAACATCGCATCCGACTAATGCGAATTCCGAACCATCAGCTATCTCAGCTGCAAACCAGCATCCTGCGCTAATAACTGCCTGTGGGAATGTATCATCTGAAAGTTTTCCTAATTTTATCAACTCGTATTTTCCATCAGGGGAAATTATATGAATAGATACAACTCCTCCTTCATAATGATGCCAGATTTCATCACATTTTAGTCTGTGAAAAGCCGAAAAATTGTTTAGGGTGAGCAAATAATATATTGATGTGACTGCGTTGTGGTCAGCCGGGAACACTGCGGACAAAGCATCTGCATTAATCATGATCCCTGAGCGGAAAGTTTCTCTGAACCAGCCGCCCTCGGGATGCGGATTCAGTTTTAATAATTTAATTATTGCATCTGCCCGGGTGCTCATAATTATCTTCCGAAGAGAAATTTCAGGGGCAGGTGAAGTCTTCTTGCCCAGTCATATTCCGTGTGTTTCCCGCCTTCCTCAACGTGCCAGCAAAGATTTTCACCAGTAGTGTAACCGATTTTTTTTAGATATCTGTACATTTTAGTATTATCATTTATCAACTGTCTTTCCTCAGTGCCGCAATCAAGGTAGAGCCTAATATCTTTGAGCTTCACCGGATCGTATTTAATCATTCGGAAAACTTCACCCTCATCAACCCAGAAGGAATTGGAAAGGCAGCCTGCTTTGCCGAATGTTCCGGGATAATTCCATGCAAGCTGAAAAGATATAAGTCCGCCTAAGGATGAACCCATTATTGCCGTATTTTTACTATCCGGATAAGTATGGTAATGATCATCTATAAATGGCTTTAATTCCCGGATGATAAATGAGGCATAACTTTTTCCTTTGGCGGAAAACCAATTGTACTCATCCATCCTGTCCCTGCTGTTATAAATTCCGACAACAATAACTTCCTGGATTTTTTTTAGTTCAATCAGAGCCGCCATTGTTTCATCTACTTTCCAGTCGTAACCGAGAAAGGCAGTCCGCGGATTGAATAAATTTTGCCCGTCCTGCATATAGAGCACGGGATATTTCCGCGAATCGTTTTTATAGGAATACGGCAGCCAGACGATAATATCCCTTTCATTCTTCAGAAAACGGCTGTAGAATTCGTAGTGATACCGGACCGTCCCTCTGATTTCATCATCATGATGGATGCCCTTTGAATGACTATTGCCAGGCCTCATTTTTGCTTTTTTTACTAATGACATAAAATTGGATTTTTCAAATATCTTGAACGCAGAAAACCCGGATTGAGTTCTCTGTTGAGTATTTTACAAATTAATATTCTCCTGGGAAGTAAGCAGAAGAAAAAATAAAATCCGATTTCAGGTAACTGAAATCAGTTCAAACAATGCTTTCATCAGTATTAATAATAAATCCGCCATTTCTATCACCGCTTAATGCTCTGGATTTCCAATCTTCAGTTACATTCTCGAACCAGTCTTTTTCAAGACTGTTATTCAGCGCAACATTTTGAAGAAAAAGGATCTCCCGCGGATCAATATCGTTATCGGAAGCGGCGACTCTGAAACCATCTTCAATAAAATAACGGGCAATTTCAGGGTCTGAAAATTTTGGCGGATCATCGGATATGTATTCGTTTTCGAGCAGCGACTCCACTGCATTCCTGCAAAAGGTCACATCAAAACCCAATTGCTTACAGAAACCGTTTATCATTTCTTTCTCCTGGGGCGCAACACGGTTATCTTTTTTAATCACAATGAGCAGACCCCGCAGGTAGTTGCTTTTATCGAGCAACGTTAATTCATTCATTCTGAGCCTTCATTTTCATTTAGTAAATTATCATTAAACGGGAGTGATAAAATAAAAAAATTATTTATATTGCTTCGAAAATACTATTTTCCTAACCAATTTTTCAGAATTTATCATTTATGGAATTAATCCCGATAATCGCGCAGACGCTGGTTTATCTGGCGGCATTTTTATTTCTAATTATTGCTGGAACAGTACTAAGAAGAAAATTTTTTCCTACTGCCGAGGAAAAGGCTTTGGACCAGGAAACGCCTGATGTCCATGTTTCCGATATAAAAGTGGACTTACCCGAAGAAAAAAAGCCCGCAAACACTTCTCCGGAAGTTTCCCCCACGGATAAAAAACCGTCCCTTTTCCTTGCTGCTGCTCTTGCGGAAGATAAAAAGGAGAAGGAAAAATTATCTGAAGCCGGAAAGGAAAATGCTTCAAATGGTAAAGAAAAGGTGAATCTGCCGGTTAAGCCAAAAATTGAAGCTCAGAAAATTCCTGATAAGCCGGCATCAAAATTTTTTACGCCACTCAACGATCTTACAAATGAATCTGCTGCAAAAGCCCCTTCCCGCAAGGAAAGGGAGATAAAAATTGTTCCACGGAAAAAAAGTAAAAAACCTGAAAGACCAAGATTTCAGGTTCTCAATACTTTTGATGATGAGACAGAAAAGCCTGATGAGGAATAATCCTTCTTTATTTTCAGTCATACATCCAGATCATTTTTTGTTTCCAAAAACGAAAGGATAACTTCCACTACTTAGAAAATTAAAAACAAGGATATTTATGCAATTCGATCCGGAAAACCTTACTCAAAATGAAGCTAAACTTGTGAGTTCACAGGAAGATCTTTGGCGGATATTCAGGATTATGACTGAATTTGTTGAAGGTTTTGAAACGATGTCTCACATCAAACCAAGCGTCGTTATTTTCGGATCAGCAAGGACAAAACCGGAAGACCGCTACTATAAGCTGGCATCTTCGGTTGCTGCGGAGCTCGTTGCGAGAAATCTGGGAGTTATAACCGGCGGCGGTCCGGGCATTATGGAGGCTGCCAATAAAGGAGCTAAAGATGCAGGCGGCAGCTCAACCGGAATTAATATTGAACTCCCATTCGAACAATCGCATAATCAGTATATCGATCCCGATAAACTTCTCAGCTTCAGGTATTTTTTCGTCAGAAAAGTTATGTTTTTTAAATATGCCCAGGGCTATATCCTTCTGCCCGGCGGATTCGGTACAATAGATGAATGTTTCGAACTGCTTACCCTCGTTCAGACAGGAAAAACAACAAAGTTCCCCATCGTTTTGCTTGGCTCTGATTACTGGGGGGCAATAGTAGAATGGATTGAGCAGAAACTGCTCGGTTTCGGTTATATAAATCAGGAAGATATGGATCTGTTTTCAGTAACCGATGATCCCGCTGAAGCGGCAGAAATAATTGCCAGATTCCATAAAGGAAAACAGTTTACAACAAACTTCTGATTTTTGTAAAAATTCCTTTGTTTCGTTACGAAATTCTATAAACCCGCAGATAGCTGACGGTTTATTTTAGATTTCGTTCCATAAATCCTTCAGCCTATTTCAGGTGTAATATTTTCCGGTTTAGTCTTCTGCCCTTTTCATCAACAAGGCTGAGCACGAAAGCGCCTGAATTCAGCTCCCCTGCATCAAGCAATAAGGACGATTCACCGTCTTGCAGATTTCCCTTATAAACTTCTTTCACAATCCTGCCAAGCATATCGTATAGTGTAAGTAAATATTCTCCGCTCTCAGGTACATTGATTAGGATTCTGGTCATAGAATTGAAAGGATTGGGATAATTACTCATTAGTGTGTATGAGGCTGGAATATTTTCCTGCTCCGCTGAAAGCCCGCTCTGTTTCCGGAGAAGCGCTGAAAATAATTCGGCAGTCACAAATTCAACATAAGGACCGGCAGCCGGATCAGCTTTTATTTTATCCATCAGCAGTTTAAGCCTTGGCAGTGATATATCAGCATCTGAAGGATCGCTTCTGTTCTGGAAATCATCTTGCCGAAGCCTTTGATAGCCGGCTAAAAGAAAGCCGGGTTTATTCTGTTTTTTAATATTGGTAATTATTCTTGAAGCGGCTGCGTCCAGATCAGAAACATCCCCATAAAAACTGTTATCTCCTGTATGATTAAAAAACAATGCTCCGCTTCTTATCACAGCCCGCTGCGATATTAGTTGCGGGTCGAAAACAAAAGTCAGATCACAATCCGCAGCAGTCTGAAATTCACCGTACCTGACAAAATTGTAAGAATTGCTGATACCTTTGCCCCTGTATGTGATATACCCGTTTGGGGCATAATGTTTATATCCATACATATTCCTCATACTAAATTTATCCATCAATCTTCTGGTCTCCTCCTGCGCCGGTATTATTTTATCCGCAGGAAGCAGATCGGGATAAAAATATCCGAGCGGGGAAGTTACCGCCAGAAATCCATCCTTCCCGGTTGCAGTTTCGTAATAGTATTTTGCAAGGAAAGGCATCTCATCAAAAAGGTGCAGATTCCAGCCCCAGTTTATGGGAATATCACCCCTTTCGGCAGAAAGCCAGGCTCCGGATTGAAGCCCGATTACCCAGTTCGAGGCATCACCTTCCGTTCCGACAAATGTAACGTAATACTTAGATTCAATATTGATTGAATTCGGATTTAGTACTACAGGCGGAGAATAGATATAATCGTCAGAAGGAAAAGCTGAATGCCAGGAAAGATTTCCCAAAAGTGTTTCATGGAATGAGGCACCAAAAAAGGCAAACCACTGAATAAGCGGCTCGGGATGCATCCAGCCGTAAATGTGAAATATGCTGCCTGGATTTTTATCTGAATAATACGTAAGAATCTGTTCAAGCAAATCTGCTTTCTGAGTCGAAAGGCTGTTGAAATCCAAACTGCCTGTGCCGGCAAAATTTACCTGAAACATTTTTTTAGCTGCCGTAAAATCTGTTATTTCTCTTATATAAAATTTTTCCGGATTACATCTTGGAAGGAGATTGGCAATACCCCATTCAACAATTTTCAGATAACGAGCTTCTTCGGTCATTCCCGAAATATTCCACGGAAGACCGGAGTTTTCGAGTCTTGCCGGAAGCATAACCGGGGCATCGCCGTCAAATTCATCCTCCACGAGCACGCTATCGCTTAAGGCAAGTCCATAATACTGAGCTTTTGCAGCAGAGAATGCGATTCTCCCGGTAAGAGATGCCAGTATAACGGCATATTCACCCTGCCAAAGGAAGGATTGTCCGCTGAAATTACTATAGTACCTGTTCGGATCGTAAGTTACTGCCCCTGCGATTGAAGAACCGAATCGCGAAAAAAGCCCCGCGAGTGTGCTTATTGTATCAAACTGGACATTCCCCCGCTCCATATATATTGAAGCCCAGGTCTCGTCAGTTCTGTTATAGCTCCAGGTTTCATATACGTTCATCAGGTAGAGCCGGGAAGAATCCTGGTTCACAATTCCTGCGAGGTTCATAACTGCGAGCCGCTCCTCCGGACCAATTCCGGTGTTATTAAACAATACCGCCCGGGACTGAGAATAATTATCGGATGTGTTCAGATAAATCAAAAGAAATGAAAGAATAAGAATTGTTCGGTATTTCGCTGAATTATGCAGACTTGTCATTGTAAACATCAATTTTTTTGATAATACAAAAGTAACAATTCTTCTGACCATAAACCTTTAGAAAATTAATTGACTGTATGTTTCTTTAAGATATGCAGGTGTCAATAAACACGACTGGGACGTATTCGGACTTAACAACATCGTCCCGAATTCGGCTGATCACTCAAATAGTTTTGTGAATGAACCTTAAAAATTTTTCTCAGAATCTCATATTGGATGCAATAAATTAACTGAAAAGGATGTGGTAATAATCAGTTACAAGTATAAAATAAAATCTCTGTGGAGGAAAATTATAAGTATTGCAGCAGTCATTAATAAGTTTGATTATCCACGGGATCAATTAATAATTCGGTTTTCTGGTAAAATAATATGGTTTTTAAAGTCTTCCTTAATTTTGTGGAATCTATTATAAAAATGTATTAGATTTAATTGTCGAAAACACAATACAAAAAATTGAGTTGCGTGAAAAAATCAATTAAAACTGAAAATCAGACTTCTGTACCTAAAAATCGAAATATTGCCGATTCGAATGGATTCCCTATAATCGGAATTGGAGCTTCGGCAGGCGGACTCGAAGCCTTAGAACTATTTTTCAAAAATACTCCGCAAAAAAGCGGAATTGCTTTTGTAGTCATCCAGCATCTGGATCCCATGCATGTCGGTATTATGCCCGAATTACTTCAGCGAATTACAAATATGAAAGTTATGCAGGCATCAGACCACCTTTTGATTAAACAAAATCACGTTTATGTTATTCCCCCAAATAAAAACATGTCAATTCTGAACGGCTATTTATATCTGTTTGATTACGTAGAATTGCGTGGTTTGCGCCTTCCTATTGATTTCTTTTTCCGTTCATTAGCCGAAGACCAGAAAGAAAAAAGTATTGGTGTTATTCTTTCCGGAATGGGATCTGACGGCAGTTTTGGTCTGAAAGCAATAAAAGAACACGGCGGTATTGCCGCAGTTCAGGAACCCGCAACAGCCAAATTTGACGGGATGCCGAAAAGCGCAATCGATTCAGTTAATATTGATATTCTTGCCCCTGCCGGTGATCTTCCACTAAAATTGATCGAATTCCTTCGAAACAGTCAGTTGCAAAAACAAAATTTCGAGATCGATTTCGAGAATAAAAGTAATCTGGGGAAAATACTGATCCTGCTCAGAGCACAGACGGGACACGATTTTTCATTATACAAAAAAAATACGTTGTTCCGTCGGATCGAAAGAAGAATGAATGTTCACCAAATTAAAAAATTAGCTCATTATATCCGTTTTCTTCAGGAAAATCCGAACGAGTTAGATTTGCTTTTTCAGGAATTATTAATTGGAGTTACAAATTTTTTCCGCAATCCGGAGGTATGGGAAAAATTACTAAATAGCGTTTTTCCAAAGCTGTTTAGCGAATTTCCCAACGGCTACATATTCCGTGCCTGGATTGCAGGAGGGTCCACCGGAGAGGAGGCTTTTTCACTTGCAATGATTTTTCTTGAAGCCTGCGAAAAAGTAAAAAACGAAAAAACTTTTAATCTTCAGATTTTTGCAACTGATATTGATAATGATGCTATTGAAAAAGCCCGCAGAGGGGTTTTCAGTTCTAATATAGTAAACGATGTTTCACTGAAACGTATCAGCCAGTTCTTCTCTAAGGAGGAGAATGTTTACAAAGTTAAACCGTTAGTCCGTGAGATGGTAATATTTGCAAATCACGATCTGATCAAAGATCCTCCTTTTACCAAATTAGACCTGCTTCTCTGCCGCAATGTTTTAATTTATATGGAACCTGAACTACAGAAAAAACTAATGAACCTGTTCCATTACAGCCTTAACAAAAACGGAATTATGGTTTTGGGAAGCGCTGAAAACGACAATTCTCAGAACAACAAGTTCGTACCGCTTGATAACAAATTAAAAATCTATAAACGATCTGACGCAACAATTAAACTTGAATTTTTAACTTTTCCTGACACTTTCTCAACTACTGCCCTACCGCAGCAAGCCGAGACTAAAACTATGAAAATCTCCGAAAATATCCAGATACTCGCTGATCAGCTTTTAATTCAGCATTATTCACCTGCAAGTGTTCTTGTTAATCAGGAAGGTGACATCCTATACATCACCGGACGCACCGGCAAATATTTAGAACCTGCGGCGGGAAAAGCGAATTGGAACATATATGCGATGGCTCGAGAAGGTTTAAGAAACGAACTTCCCGGAGCTATGCGCAAAGCGAAACAAAATTTTGATGCTGTTAAGTTGGATCAGATAAAAATCGGAATTAATGGCGGCACGCAGTTTGTCAATATTATTTTTCAACAGATCGAAAAACCGGATGCTATTAAGGGAACGATCATGATTGTTTTTAATGATGTTTCCGGAGATCTCCAGGTTGTCTCCCGCAAAACCAGAAAAAATCCGGATAATTCGTCGGAACGTGAAAAGGAATTGGAAATTGAATTGCTCCGCGCCCGTGAAGAACTTCAAAATACACGTGAAGAGATGCAGACAACACAGGAGGAATTAAAATCGACGAACGAAGAAATTCAGTCAACAAATGAAGAACTCCAGTCAACAAATGAGGAACTGACAACTTCCAAAGAGGAAATGCAAAGCCTGAACGAAGAGCTGCAGACCGTGAATATTGAATTGCAGAGCAAAGTCAACGATTTATTGCTGGTAAATAACGATATGAAAAATCTTTTGAACAGCACAGATATCGGCACTTTGTTCCTTGATAAAGATTTAAACATCCGGCGTTTTACCGATAAGTTGACGAATATTTTCAAATTGCGCCCGACTGATATCGGCAGACCCTTCACTGATATAGTTAACGATCTAATTTACCCTACAATGAAAAACGATGCATTTGAAGTGCTCAAAACTTTGGTTTATAAGGAAACTGCTGTTCCGGCAGGAGGTCAAAAGTGGTTTAATGTCCGGATTATGCCCTACCGTACTTTTGACGATCATATCGATGGACTTGTCATAACATTTATTGATATTTCGAATTCGAAAAAAATGGAAGCAGAACTAAATAAAACTATCGCAATTCTTCGCAAACATAATATCAGCGAGATATGAAAAATAAAAACGATTATTCGGATGAATCTCAAAATTTACGCCAAAAGGCAGAACAGCGGCTAAAAATTAAGTCGGCGAAAATAAAAACTCCTAATAACGAAGCCGAGACCTTAAAGCTGCTGCATGAATTACAGGTTCACCAGATCGAATTGGAAATGCAGAATGAAGAACTGCGGATAGCGAAGGAAAAAGCTGTTCTGGCAGAAGAAAAATATATTGAATTATATGATTTCGCACCCTGCGGTTACATTTCGCTTTCTCCACAATGCGAAATCACCGGAATTAATTTTTCAGCCTCTGCTATGCTTGGGAAAGAACGTTCTAAACTGCTGAAAAATCGTTTTAACCAGCTTATCGCTTCCGAATCAAAATATGTTTTTGAGCTTTTTTTCAATAAAGTATTTTCTGGTAATGAGAAACAATCCTGCGAAATAATTATCACAGACGACCAAAACAAGCAGGTATTTGTATTCATAGAAGGGGTTATCAGCCCTGATGGCGAAAGCTGTTTTTTGACTCTAACCGATATAACAGAACGAAAAAAGGCTGAATTACAATTACAGGCTTCAAATCTATTAATTGAAGAGAGCGAAAATAAATTTCAGCAGCTTGTTCAAAATATTGATGAGTGTTTTTGGCTTCGGAATGATCACAGTATGATCTACGTTAGTCCCGGTTTTGAAAAAATTTGGGGTCTGCCATGCCAGGCGTTATATGAGAGCCCCAATATCTTCACCGAAAAAATACATCCGGAGGACAAACAATCGGTTCTTGAGATACTTCACTCCGATAAGTTTAAGCATTCCGGTGTTTTTGATTATAATTACAGGATTATCAGGGATGACGGCGAAACTCGCTGGATAAATGCACGATCTTTCCCGATAAAAGATAATAACGGCGAAATTTTCCGGCGGGCTGGCATTGCTATTGATATTACTGATAAATTTCAAAAGCATATGGAATTAATAAAAGCTAAAGAACATGCTGAGGAAAGTGACCGGCTGAAATCAGCTTTTCTTGCTAATATGAGCCATGAAATCCGAACACCTATGAATGGAATTCTTGGTTTTGCTGACCTCTTAAAAAACCCGGAACTCAACGGCGAAGAACAGCAGGAATATATTGAGATTATTCAGAAGAGCGGTATTCGGATGCTTAATATTATCAACGACATTGTGGACATCTCAAAAATTGAAGCAGGATTGATGAAAGTTAATCTTGGCGAATCGAACATAAACAAACAGATCGAATATATTTATAATTTTTTCAGAAATGAAGCGGAAGCCAAAGGCATGATGCTCACTTTCCACAATTCGCTTCCAACGGAAGAATCGATTATTTTTACAGACCGTGAGAAAGTTTTTGCAATATTGACAAACCTTATCAAAAACGCCATTAAATTCAGCAATAAAGGGACTATTGAATTTGGCTATCACAAAAATGCCGATTTCCTGAAATTTTATGTAACCGATGAGGGAATTGGGATACCAAAAGACCGGCAGGAGGCAATCTTTGAGCGTTTTATCCAGGGAGACATAGCAAACACACGTGCTGTGGAGGGCGTCGGTCTTGGACTTGCCATTACTAAATCTTATGTTGAGATGCTGGGCGGTCAAATCTGGGTTGAGAGTGAGGAAAAGATTGGTTCAACTTTCTATTTCACTCTGCCATGCAAATCAAAAGAGGAAAATAAAAACACTTCCTCAGATTTTACGCAAAATGAATCATCGAGGGCTAAAAAATTAAAAATTTTGATAGTGGAAGATGATGTGACTTCTGCTCAGCTAAACAGCATTTATGTTAATTCATTTGCACAAAAAATTATTTGTGTCAGGTCCGGACAAGACGCAGTTGAAGCTTGTTTAAATAATCCTGATATCGATCTGATATTGATGGATATTGAGATGCCTGTTATGGATGGTTATCAGGCTGCAAGTAAAATACGTGAATTTAATAAGCATGTAATAATTATTGCTGCAACAGCGTTTGCTATTGCAGGCGCAAAAGATACCGCTATTGGGGCAGGATGCAATGACTACATCGCAAAACCGATAAACAGAAAATCGTTATCAGCATTAATAGAAAAATATTTCACAAAATAATACTGGCGCGGCAGAACCTATAACTATTCCATATACCTTAGCCGGCTGCTATACCCGGTTTCTGACAGGGAGATTCTAAACACTTATTCATTTGTATCAGGTGATATTCGGAAAACAAGGCGATTAATTCCCTTTAGTATGAGGCAATCCGGAAAATCTGAACTTATTTTCCGGATTGCCCCTTACTTTATTCTTCCTTCAGGTCATTCTATTCAAACAGTTCTGATTTTTTGATTCCCCTGATAGCGTATTTTCGGGTATATAAATAAAATGCCAGATGAATAAGCAACACGATCCCCCAGATTATTGTAGTAAGATGTACTGTGCTTATAGGTTCATAAACAGAGTTATATCCTGAAAGATGCCAGAATTCTGCTATGAGGTTACATATCAAATATGTGGATGCATGAAAACGAAAACCGATATCATAGAGCGGTAAATGCTCATTGTCCCTGTTCCCGAATACCCATCCGACAATAAATACGAGTACCGCATAAACTATAACAGTGATCCAGCTACTTTCGAAATTACGGTCCTGGAGTAATGAACTAAGAAAATATCTGAAAATAAAAGTAAAAATGAAAAGAAAAATTGAAAAAAGCAGCAGATTTTTTGTCATAAATTTCATAATTATTCCTCCGAAGCGATTAAATTCTTAATCTTTTTATTAAAAAACAGATTGATATTCCGCTCAATAAATCTACTGAGCAGTTCCTGCCCCAATGCTGTAAGAAAATAATATTTCCTTTCGGGACCTTTATTCCCCTCACCGGGCTCAAAATCGACCACCCCTACATGCTGATACTTTCTCAGGTTTCGGTAAAGACTTTGGCTCTCGCAGCTCATTGTGGAATTTGATTGTTCTTCAACGAAAGATTTAATTTCATCAACATATTTTTTCCCATCTTTCAGAGAAAGAAAAATCCAAAGGGTTAACTGACCTTTTTTGTAGGTCTCTTCCCATGCCGATAACAATTCAGATACTTCAACTTTTTTTTTCATGTCTTAATCATTTAGTATTATTCAACTTGTATAAAACAAATATACTAACAGATAAGATCAAAAACAAATAAAATGAAGAAAAATCGAAAAAAAATTGGATAATTGATGGATCGGGAATAAGCGATTGAATTGTTCAGGGAATCAGTCAAATATACTTACTTTCATTAGAATGAAACTCCTTTGCGCTGCACATTTTAATTATTTTGTTACAAATGTAAAACATCATATATTTGGTGATCGAAATCTCAGGATGGCATCCGAAGTGCACCCAAATTCGCTACGTTGATCAATATCTTTTTGCATTCGGATAGTGTCCGGATTTCATCATCAATAACAGCCATTATCATTCTCGAAGAACCACCTTCAGCTCTTTCCGGCTGTTTATTTTATAAGATTTGAATTATTCTTTACCATTCAATTAATTAAAATATCGAGGAGGATTTGTGAAAAAACTAACCGCTGAATTTATTGGAACGTTCTGGCTTGTACTGGGAGGCTGCGGCAGCGCTGTACTTGCGGCGGCATACCCTGAACTGGGAATCGGCTTTACAGGTGTGGCTATCGCCTTCGGGTTAACTGTTCTTACAATGGCTTATGCCATCGGACATATTTCCGGCTGTCATCTTAATCCGGCGGTTTCCATCGGACTATGGGCTGGCGGACGCTTCGACAAAAAAGAATTGCTTCCGTATATTGCCGCTCAGGTATTGGGCGGAATTGCGGGCGCCGCTGTTTTATATATTATTGCCACCGGAAAACCGGGATTTGAAATCGGAGGATTCGCTTCAAACGGATATGGTGAGCATTCACCCGGCGGCTATAATATGCTTTCCGCTTTAGTTACTGAAATTGTAATGACATTTATGTTTTTAATCGTGATCCTGGGCGCAACGCACCCAAAAGCTCCTAAAGGATTTGCCGGAATGGCAATAGGACTGGCGCTGACACTCATCCATCTGATCAGCATCCCTGTTACGAACACTTCTGTGAATCCTGCAAGAAGCACAAGTCAGGCATTGTTCGCCGGTGACTGGGCGTTGGGTCAGCTCTGGCTTTTCTGGGCTGCTCCTGTCATAGGTGCAATCTTAGCCGGCTTCGTTTATAAATTTATGTCCCCTGAAAAGGAATAATAATGCACTCCGTTTTTATTTGCTGATACTAACGGAGTACCCGTACCGAATAAAAATTCCACCTCCGGGGAGGACACCAAATGATCCTCCCCGGTTTTTAATCAACTCTGACTTGCCTTCAACCTCCATACAGTGAATATCAAATATATATCGGCTATTTTTTTTGATCTAAAAATATATATAATTATGTTTGAATTAAAACACAGAGGAATTATTTATTGCAGGTATTTTCTTCAGTCAAATCAGTTCACTTCATGTTATGGATGAATAACCCGGGCGCTTTCGCTTTGCCCTGTGGAAATATTTCCTGACTATTTTATTATTTAAGGCTATAAAAAAAATGATACATCACCTAAAGCCATGACAGAAATTTGGAAAAATATTATTAAAATCCGGGATGGCTTCCCATTTACCTGCTTTTTCTTACTTAGGACAAAATTCTTCAGAGTTATACTATCGGAAAGTAAGCACCTCAAAAAATTAGTATTACTACCCCTGATAGTTTTGATGATTCTGTTCTGCTGCGGTTGTCGTGAAAATTCAAGTGAACCGGATAATCAGAATTTCGGACAGGAAATCAGAGTTTCCGGGCAGATTGTCTCTGATGATTCTACTTATTTGATGCATCCTTTACAGATCTTGCTGGTTGGAGAAAGCACATATACCGACTCATCGGACGATATGGGTTATTTTGAATTTTTAATCTCAGAACAAGGAACGTTCCATCTGATTATAAAAGACGAAGATTATAAAAACCTGGACTCTGTTTTTGTTATCAGTAGCGATACTTTAATTTCGGTAAGTCTGCAGCCTGTCCTTGATGATTATTTCCCGTTAAATATTGGTGACCGACTGACATATATTTACAGCTTGAAGGAACTTTGCAGCGGAGATAACATATATATTGACGGAATTGAAGATTGGGTAATAGCTGACTTAAGGACATCAAAGGATTCAATATTTTATAAATGCAGGAGAAATTTCAATGGGATAAAAATTGATGCCCGGGGACCTGATACACCTGATACGAGCGTAGTAAACATATCTGATGAGTTTTCTATTTTAGAAGATAAAAAGCATAATATATATATTGATCATCCGGATTTTATTTCCGGAATTACATTTCCAAGATATTACAACAGGAATTTTCCGGATGAAATTGTATATGAAGCAACCAGTGGATTCGTCTTTATCTACCGGCTAAAGAAACAGACAGGCTTAACCTTTTGGCAGCAAACTACTGGCAGTGGTCACTGCAGCACGACCAAATCATGGAGTCTCACAGAGTAATTTTAATCCGTATCTGACAAACCACATTACAAGACCGCTTTTATGCCGGGCGGCTGCCAATTTTTGCATTTTAGAAAATTAATGTTAGTTGTTCCGTTTCGGCTTTGCTGTTTATAATATTTTGTAAATATTAAGTCGGTGTCAGGCTTCGGCAAGTTGATGAGCCATGCTCTTGCACCTTCTCCGTAATTATTATAATCAGCAAAGGTTATATTTGAAGATGAGTTTGAAACGAAGAAAGGAATTCAAATAATGATAAAATATCTGGTAGTATTGCTTCTTTTTTATGGTATTTCACTCAAAGCACAATTTGGCGCTCTGATATGGTCCGACGAATTTGAAAATGACATTATTAATACAGATAACTGGACCTATGATCTTGGTGGACACGGCTGGGGGAATCAGGAACTTCAGTATTATACAAATCGCAATGAAAATGCAACTGTAAAAGATGGAAACCTTCTGATAATTGGAAGAGAAGAATCCTTTGGAGGCAGAAATTATACATCCGCGCGGCTGAAGACTCTGGGACTGCATAGTTTTCTGTATGGAAGGATTGAAGCAAGGATAAAAATTCCTCTTGGACAGGGTTATTGGGGTGCATTTTGGCTGCTTGGTGATGATTTCAACGGAACCAACTGGCCGCAATGCGGCGAGATAGATATCATGGAACACATCAGTAATTCATCTGTTATCCGAGGGACAGCGCATTGGGATAATAACGGATATATGGGATGGGGACAGGATACACCCTGTGATGTATCACAATATCATGTGTTCAGTGTGGAATGGAATGAGAAAGCAATTAAATGGTTCCTGGATGGAAATAAATATTATGAAATAAATATTTTGAATGGAATAAACGGGACTTCCGAACTGCATTTACCTTTTCATATAATTTTAAATTTGGCGATTGGCGGTTCCTGGCCAGGTAATCCTGACGAAACGACACAATTTCCCGATACTATGTTTGTGGACTACGTCAGAGTTTATAAGTCCGTTACCGATTTTGAAGCAGAAGATAAAGAAAATACTCCTTCTATAGTGACCCTTGGTCAAAACTATCCAAATCCCTTTAATCCAAAAACCAATATTGAATTTGAGATTGAAACACCCGGTGTTGTAAAAGTTACCATTTATAATTCACTCGGGAAATTAGTTGGAAGTATGGATGATGGCTTTAAAAGCAAAGGTAAGCACTCTATCGCTTTTGATGGATCAAACTTAGCTTCCGGGCTTTATTATTACAGACTTCAAGTTAATGATGTAATCCTTACAAGAAAAATGGTTCTTATAAAATAGAACCACGGACAAATAAATGCAACTGAAATAACAGGCTGGGTGTTTTCGTGCAGTGCATGATTCCGATCAGGTTTATTAATAAATCTAAGTTACTGACTGTTTTCTTTTGTAAGGTAAATTCTGAGGTTAGGAGTTAATAATGAAAAATATTTATTCAAAAAATTCAATTACTATTTCATCTCCTGCTAAAAATATATGGCTGGTAATTTATGATGTGAATTCGTATTCAAAATGGTGGCCCTCATCGATAAAAATTAAAGTTATTCAAAAGAATGATAAATTATCTGGCTCAGAAATAGAAATACGTCCGTATGGCGGCGTCCCTTTTTTTTGTACATTCATGGAAAAAGAACTTGAAAATAAATTGCTGATGAAATATAAGGGCATATATTCTGGCAACGGAGAATGGAGTTTATCTGAATCAAATAATCACACAGAAGTTACATATGAAATTAATTTAAATATTAATAATGAATTTATAAAAGTCCTGTCAATATTTTTCCCGATTGATAGAATTCATCACAGATTAATGAACAAGGTACTAATAAATTTAAAGAAAAGAGTTTACGATATAAAAACAGCAATACCTGACTTGTGATCGATCAGCGAAAGATGAAAAAAGCAATGGAATAAATTTGATACACATTGAGTCAGAATCCGACTATTTGACCTCTTGAGATAAGCCAGCTCAAGTTTTCTCTTGCGATCGAGCAAACGCGGAGATCTACGAAAAAATAAACATCTTCAGGAGTAAGATAGTAAATAGTTGACCCTCAAAAAGTCCTTTTTAGTAAAAAGTCACCGTTCTATTGGGTAGTGCAAAAAGTTTTGTGCGAATGGTCAAAGAAATAATGCACGGGGTGTTCAAACAGTAATTGGATTTTGATAATTAATAACATTATTTTTTGAGCATTTACTGACCTGTTGCAGTTTTATTGGCAGATAAAATTTTTCGGAATCAGACGGACTGAGGACAACTCCATGCAAAATCATTCACATAAGCTCAGACAGCTCGACATCGCCTACATAAGCTTCCTGATCCCTGGTGTCTCTGCGTTCCTGGGTACTATTGGCGGCGTGATCGTATCGTTGCTTGATATAGAACCAGCATATTTTGGTTTCTTTATACTTATCCCTCTGATGTTTATAAGTGCTGTGGCTATTCCTGTTGGCATAATTATTACACTCACCGATAGTCGCCGCGATCCTGCACTGATTCTCTTGTGTATCTCTTCAATAGTAGTTGTTGTCGCAGGACTTACTGAGTCCGGTGGTGACTTTATCGCGTTGAATGTCGTTCCTATGCTTTATAGTCTGCTTGTTGTAATACTCGAAGTCAGTTGGTTTTTTGTTAGACGTAAAACATATAATGAAGCTAATACAGCCGCCTGACCTGTGCTTCAATTTATTCATAATGCTAATTTTGTAATTGTGCAATTGAAAAAACAACTGAAGTCAAAATATCAGCTAATCGAAATTGCTAAAAAGTATAACGTTTCTAAAATATAGCTTTTGGCTCAAATTTGGATTCCGGAAGAGAAGAGAATGACATTGATCCTGGAATTGAAGGATTTCCAGATTGTTCCCGACTACTTGGTTAGTTCCGGGTGGCATTCTATTAGTATTATTATTAAATTGTTTTTCCATCCTGACTTTATTGAATCTCCCAGCCGGGGAATCAATTTATTTATGATGGCAAACCGGGAAACATGCCTCAGCAGTAATAAATTTTCCCTCAATAAAAGGTGAAAACATGAAACCCAAATATTTTTTTATTCTATTTTTCTCGCTAATCTTAGCTGATAACACGTCAGTTTATTCACAAAACACAAAGACCGATAAGATTTCCTATGATCAATCCACATACTATTTATATCCAGCGACAATCGATACATTGCCTGAATTGCCTTCACCACTGAAAATGGATGATGGCATGGAAATATTACTGACAGCGCTAAAAGATAATAAATATGCACTGATTCCGGTCACGGTTGAAAATGGGACCCCTTTGCATTACAGTCTGAGGGTAAAAGACGTATTTGGCAAAGATCTGCAGCTTCATATTAATTCAGGCGATTTCCCGGCACTCGCAAAAACAGGACTCCATTCCGTTCAGGAACTTAGCAGAAAGGAAATGATAACAGGCTTTCCTGTATCTCTGATAAATTATATAGGCCGTCCAGGCAGGTTTTCAGGGGCGGGTTTCCTTGCTGAAGACGAGGATATCATAACTGTCCTGCAGAGCGATAATAATATTGTTGCGAAACTGGGGCTTACACATCCCGGGATGGCAAAACCGCTTTTTCACGTATGGAATATTATTTTATATGAAATTGAACTTGGGAAATGGGCAAGATACTGGGATAATATAAAGTATTTTTATTATAACGGAAATAAAGTAGCCCTTAAAGCCAAAGGAACAAAAGGATGGCAGATTTCAATATTTCAGGATGAAATTCAGGGAAGATTTGACCTGGAGGTTTCCAGATCGCTTTCGGATACAGAAAAATTGTTTTTAAAAGAAAAATATCCTTCGCTCTCCGCAAGTCAATTGGAAGTATTCGAAAACAAACTCTCTACTATTAATTTTAGTGAAATGCTGCCTTATTACATAATGCGTTATGGCTTCTATGAAGGACATACCGATTACAGGAGCGATCCTGTTGCTATTGCTTTTATTTTCGGGCTGAAATCTTTGGAAGTGATCGAAAAATCATTTCCCGGCAGTTTGTATCTGACACTTACGAATCATTTTTTGTCGGATTAAATTAATTAAAAGCTTAACTGTATTTATTAATTTTACTGACTTATTTCACATATTATCAACTACAGAGTTATAATGGATCGAGAAGAAAGAGCCGTTAGCAGCGGAAAGAGCAGCCTTAGTGACAGGCACGACAAATATGCTCCATACTGGGCAGCGGCATTATTAATTCTATGTTTAACCGGAATTTCCACCATCTGGATTGATCTCGGAATATTCTGGAAAGGCTATGTTCTGGATATGACAGGTCCAGCCTGGAATTACATTCTGTTCAGAGGGCTTAATACCGGATATGCTGATAACGTATGGACGCGCTTCTTTAAGCCTAAAAGCACCGTGATTATTTTTACTTCGGTCTGCATTCTGATCGAAACCCTGCAGTATTTCAAAGTATATGATTCCACTTTCGATCCCTGGGATTTCCTCGCTTATGCATCGCTCCTTTTTCCGGTTTACATTATAGATTCTTTCTCAAGTTTTAAACAGTATTAAATTTTTACTTTTCACTTTATATTGATGATCGTTTAATAAAATTTTTTGACCATTTTTGCCATGACAACAGATTATTTTAATGACTTGCTTTTGATTTAAGCGTCGTCACGTAAAGCATTAGTCTAATCATTAAAAATCTTTTCCCATTTTCCCCTGGCTATTTGGATTTATTTGTGATATAAAATCTTATTATTTATAAAAGGCTATTAATAAATTTGCTGTTTTATCGTTTGATGCGGCAGATCAATCATTCTGTTCGAAATATGAGTAAGACTTTAACGAAAACAAATGTTTTATGAAATAATAATAGGAAAGAATATGTTAATAATTCCGAGAAAGATTTCATTGGTAGCGTTGTTTTTTTTGTTTAATGGTTTTTTTTATCCCATTGGTCTGAGTCAGGGGAAAGATTCACTGGTAGTAGAAGTAGAAAATGGTTTATTACCTAATGTTTTAGTTGAAGGAGAACCATCATTAAATCTTTGGGACAGAATGACATATTACAAAGTGCCCGGAGTTAGTATTACTGTTATCAAAGATTTCAAAATTGACTGGACTAGAACATATGGCGTTATGGATTACGATCTCCAAAACCCGGTTTCAGATGAGACATTGTTTGGAGTCGGCTCACTTAGTAAGGCTGTTGCTTCCCTTGCTGTATTGCGTTTAGTGGAAGAAGGGAAAGTTGATCTGCGGGCTGATATAAACGATCAATTGATTTCATGGAAGATACCTGAAAATGAATTTACAAGGCAACATAGAGTGACTCCCTTGCTTTTAATGAACCATAGTGGTGGAGCGATGTTCAGTCCCGGTATTGGATATCTGGGGGAGAATTTTCCCACTAATCTTCAGGTATTAAACGGTGAGAAACCTGCTCAATATAAACCCGTTGTTTTTGACAGAATTCCCGGGACGGAATTTCAATATTCTAATGCTGGTTACTCTATTTTACAACAGCTGATTGAAGACGTTGCGGGAAAGTCTTATCCGGAATATGTTCAGGAAGCAATTTTCACACCGCTTGACATGCGCCAGGCAACATTATTCCAGCCTCTATCCGAAAATTTGGAAAAAATTGCTGCTGCCGGGCACATGCAAAATGGCTTGCCTTTCATCGGAAAGAGGTTCTATATACAACCAGCGGCAGCAGGCGGGTTATGGACAAATTCATCTGACTATGCAAAATTTATCATAGAACTGCAGAAGGCATATGCAGGTTTATCAGATAAAATTATCTCTCCTCCCCTTGCAAAAGAAATGCTCTCACCTCACGCTTCAAAACAATATGGTCTCGGTGTATTTATGAGAGAAATGTACGGAGAAATAAACTACTTTGGCCATTTGGGTGACAGCAAAGGATTTTTTGCGGGTTTTGCTTCACATTTAACGGATGGATACGGGGCAGTCGTGCTTACCAATTCACAAAACGGAGCTCAATTAATCCGTGAAATCACAAATGGGATTGCAAAAGTTTACAACTGGAAGAAATACCTGCCTGAAGCATACAAACTTGTTCCGGTCGAAAAAAAACTGCTGGATCAGTTAAGTGGACGTTATTTAATGGGTTCAGATGATTACTTCGAGATAACAAAAGAACAGGATAAATTTTACATCGACAAATTTGATAATGCACAACTATTTTATGTGGGTGATGGGAAATTCGTAACAAAATTTCGGCCTGGATACCTTGAGTTTAAGTTTGGCAGCGATCAAAAAATAATTTCTGCTGTCTATTATTTTGCGGACGAACTGGGAAGATTTCTGAATGAATCCAGTAATTGTCGGAAAATGGAGGAAGATGAAAAAGTGCCTGTTGAATTTTTACGAGAGGGCAAAATTGATAAAGCTCTCCTTCTTTACCGCAAAATAAAGAGTGAAAATTCTTCAGATGATTCTATAAACGAGAACCGGCTAAATGAATTGGGCTACATTTTTCTTAACCAGGATCTTTTAAATGAGGCTGTTTCTATTTTTAATTTAAATGTGGAGTTTTATCCCGAATCCGCAAATTGCTACGATAGTCTGGCGGAAGCATATTTGAAAGCTGGCAACAAAAATATGGCGAAAATAAATTATAAGAGATCGCTCGAATTAAATCCCCAAAACCAGAATGCAGTACTTATGTTAAAAAAAATTGAATCCGGACAATAACTATTTTCGAATATTATGCTTACCGGGTGTTTTGGGAGAAAATAATGCTTTTGTGTGTTTACCCATTCATTCAAATCTTTGTGCTGTTCACTCCATATGATTTCATAATGGAGCATTGATGGTTTTGGGAGTGGATACTACCTGAACTGTAATTTTATATGCGCTGGTCTTTGTCAAAAATAATACTCAGTTCAATTATTTTTCAGTAAATCTGAGGAGAGAAATGTCTGACATTGTTTATAAACAACTCGTCAATTATCCGATCGAACTCATCCATAAATCCTGGATTAATGCATTTTCAGATTATGCAGTTCCTCTTTCCACATCGGTAAAAGAGCTCAAATATATGCTGGAAAGGCGCGGATATACGGATAATCTTTCATTCGGGGCTTTTGATAAGGATACTCTCATAGGCTTTACTTTAAATGGAATTCGAGACTGGGATGGTAAACTAACTGCCTACGATACCGGGACGGGACTCACGAAAGAATATCGCAGACAAGGAATTGCGACAAAACTTTTTGACGAATCGTTGCCGGTTTTAAGAAGCAATAATATTAAACAATATTTGCTTGAAGTCTTACAGCCAAACAAAGCAGCTTTTGATCTTTACTCGAAAAAAGGCTTTGAAGTACAGCGAGAATTTGATTGTTATATTTCTCCAATTTCTGAGGTTAAATTCAAACATCGAACTTTAAGCAGCGAATTTGAAATTGTTGAAGTAAAAGAATTAGACCGGGAACTTTTACAGACATTTTGGGATTTTAAACCATCCTGGCAAAACTCAATAGCCTCCCTTGAAAAAAAGTTGAAATATCTGACAATAATCGGGATCAATGCGAATCATAAATTAATTGCATATGGTGTAATCGAAAATCACACAGGAGATGTCCCGCAAATCGCTGTAAAAGGACCATATCGAAGACTTGGACTTGGAACAGCGATTCTCAGTAAACTTTCAGATTTCTCAAAAAGCAATCAAATTCGAATCATCAATGTTGATGCTAATTGCAATTCATTCAGATATTTTATGAATAGTGTAGGTTTATCACTAGTGATAAGTCAATTTGAGATGCTCTTGAAATTAAAGATTATCTGAATTATTTAAGACCCGGTTACGGGGTGTGAAAATCACCGAATCTGGAAGCGTAATAAAGCCACATAACATTTTGTTTTAAACTCATTCGGACACATTCTGCACCATTGATTTGATCAAACTTTCTAGGAATGCAGGTGACCGGCAAAGAAATATTTGCAATTAACATTAAAGTCGGCCGAACAAGCAACTGTCAAATTCAGAATGATAGATAAAATTTGACTGATGAATAAATCGACTGAGTTAATATTTCGGGATAACAAGACAATTAATTCACATAATGGAACATTTTATAAGAAGGGAGACTTTATCAGCCGGATAAACCTGATCACGTATTTTGATCAGCATACTATTTGAAATTTCTAAAATCAAAATGCCGGTTTCAGGAAATCTAAAAAAGCTTATGCGAAAAGGGGAGTTTTTAGAGTTGCATTTGGGCTAATCTTTTCGTAGTTTTTTGCCATTCTTACCTGTTTACACACAACCGGGCACCTGTTTTGACGCTGCCTGACGAATTTATAATAACCGCAAATAACGGAAGGAGCCAAAATGTCAGCGCTTATATTAATCGGTATTATCTCGGTTATAGTTTTTATTTGGTCAACCGTCATGATCTATTCTTTCCTCGAAAAAAGGGACAAAGATATTGAAAGTTTTATTTTTATCAATTTTCATATTTTCAGGTATGTTTCCAATTACAGACAGATAACACGAACTGAGAGCGGTAAAACAGGTTACCTTTTCTATTTGTGGGTATCATCAATTAATTGTGCCCTTGTCTGTTCGGTGTTAATCATTTTGCTCACGATTTAATGACATCTTCAGAAAATTTGCAGAAGACCCGCGAAAAGATCAAAGCCTCACACGATAAATATGCACCCTACTGGGCGGCTTTATTGATTATATTATGTTTAACCGGATTATCGACTATATAGTTTGAGGCTGGTTCATTCTGGAATGGTTATGTACTTGATATGACCGGTCCGGCCTGGAGTTACATACTTTTCAGAGGATTGTTCACCGAATATGCTGAAAACGCATGGACGCGTTTCTTTAAGCCTAAAACCACTGTGATTATTTTTGCGGCAGTCTGCATTCTTATCGAAACACTGCAGTATTTCAAAGTATATGATTCCACTTTCGATCTCTGGGATTTGCTTGCTTATGCATCTCTCCTTTTTCCGGTTTACGTTATAGATTCTTTGCTTTTAAGTCAAAACAGATAACACCTGCCTGGGATATTAAAGTCATGTACTAAGATGGCAAATACGATTTTTATTAAATGTTTTGCATTCAAACTGCTATTTTATAGATGTTAAAAATTAATATTTAATATTATTTAAAAATTCAAGATTTGGCGCCTGATTTCAGAAAAGAACTCTTTAAAGCGGATGAGAAATAAACAAAAACTTTACCAGATCATTTTCGAAAGCGATACAAAAGCGGGGAAAAATTTCGACGTTCTTCTTCTATGGTGTATCCTCTTCAGCATTCTGGTCGCAGTTCTCGACAGCGTACCTCAATTAAATCTGTATTTCAAAAATGAATTCTATATAGTCGAATGGTTTTTCACAATCATTTTCAGTATTGAATACTTTCTGCGGATCTTTATTAGTCCAAAACCTTTTCGTTACATTTTCAGTTTTTGGGGATTTATTGATCTTCTGGCAATTCTCCCCACATATTTAAGTCTGGTAATATACGGTTATCACTATTTACTTGTTGTTAGAATCTTCAGATTGCTCAGGGTTTTCAGAATACTTAAACTGGTCCGTTTTAACAAAGAAGCAATTGTTTTGATCAGTGCGCTTAAAGAAAGTTCTTATAAGATTGGCATATTTTTCTCGGCAGTTCTCACAATAGTTGTATTATTAGGTACAATTATGTATGTTGTCGAAAACGGTGAAAACGGATTTACAAGTATTCCGCAAAGTATTTACTGGGCAATAATAACTGTTACAACAGTGGGTTATGGTGATATCGTACCGCACACCGTTTTGGGAAAATTCATCTCCTCATTCGCCATGATAATCGGTTACGCGATTATTGCCGTTCCTACTGGTATTATCAGTGTTGAATTATCTAAAAAGTCCGAAATAAAAGTTATCTGCCCGGCCTGTGACTTCAGAAATACTGAAACTTCAAACTATTGTTCCCATTGCGGTGCAATCCTAAAAAAGAAAGAATTATGAAAGAATTTCTTGAGACCAATCTTTTTGAAATAGGCAATTATACTCTGAAGATTTACAACACACTGAGTTTTGCAATATTTGTCAGCATAATAATCCTTCTTTTATTTATTATTAAGAAAATTATTTATAGTTCGAGATCACTGGATTCTGCATCCAAATTCTCAATAAATAAACTCACCAAATATATAATTATTATCTTTTCGTTCGTTACAAGCCTGCACTTGCTGGGATTCAATATTTCAGTGTTGCTCGCCGGATCTGCGGCCATTCTGGTTGGTATGGGTTTTGGGTTGCAAAATCTTTTCAGCGATTTTATCTCTGGCATTGTTCTTCTCCTCGATAAAACACTTAAAGTGGATGACATTATTGAAGTGAACTCTATGATCTATAAAGTCAAAGAAATTAATTTCCGGTCAACAAAAGTGCTTGGCAGGGATGAAAACTACATTATACTTCCCAATTCCGAACTAACAAGCAATAGAGTGATAAACTGGACTCACAGCGAAATCTCATCAAGATTTAAAGTCACAGTGGGAGTTGATTATTCGACTGATATTATCATTTTGATTAAAACTCTAAAAGAAGTTGCCCAAATACATCCTAAGGTATTAAAGCAGCCTGAACCTTTTGTAAGATTTGAAGACTTTGGTGATTCAGCGCTTGTTTTCTCAGTGTTTTTCTATACCGATGAAGTTTTCAGAGTGGAAAACATCAAGAGTGAAATCAGAGTTGAAATTTTTAAGGCATTACACAACCATAAAATAACAATACCGTTCCCGCAACGCGTATTGCACATAAAAAACGAGTGAACTTTGGAAGAATTCATTAAATCTTATTTATTCAACCCGACTGTTGGCAAGATAATTTCAGTTCTTATGGTATTAGCGTTATATGGGCCCTGATAAAATCAGTTCAAAGAAATTTCTTATCGAAGATAAAAGAAAATGATAACCGTTATCGGGCAAAGAAATTTAGCGGATTTATTGGATTTATACTTTCGCTGGTTCTTATTTCAGTGGTTTACAGCGATAAACTTGGAGGACTGACTGTCGCTCTCGGTGTTGCAGGTGCTGGTATTGCATTTGCCCTGCAGGAAGTTATTGTATCATTTGCCGGCTGGCTGACTATTATGTTTGGGGGTTTCTATAAATCCGGTGACAGAGTTCAGCTTGGTGGTATCAAAGGCGATGTAATGGATATTGGAGTTCTTCGCACAACAATTATGGAGACCGGACAATGGGTTGACGGTGATCTCTATAATGGCAGGATAGTCCTTGTTGCAAATAGTTTTGTATTTAAGGAACCTGTTTATAATTATTCCGGGGAATTCCCCTTTCTCTGGGATGAAATAAAAATACCCGTTCAATATGGCAGCAATTACGAAAAAGCAAATGAAATTTTTCTTGAAATTGCCGGGGAAGTAACAAGTAATTTATCAGGGAAATCAAAAGAAAACTGGGAATCTCTGAAAAATAAATACAGACTGGAAAATGCACAGACAGATCCAATGATCTCATTGGTGGCCAATGATAACTGGGTTGAATATACTATCCGCTATGTCGTTGACTATAAACAACGGAGAAAAACAAAGACCCTGCTATTTACAAAAATCCTTGAAAAAATTGAAGCAACGAATGGCGAGATCAGGTTTGCATCGGCTACTTTCCATCTGGTCGAAGCGCCTGAAATTAAAGTGAAAATCAATTCGTGATCTGATTGCGGAATAAATTCTAAGTAAATTCCCTTATTTTTCCGGGTAATGAAAGTAAGAATTCCCGACTTCTTACTTTTTCAGTGATGTCGGCAGCGGGAGCAGTGTGTTTCCATATCCCCTCATTCTCCATTGCCCCTAATTTTTTGTAAATTTGGAAGTTAAAAACCAAATATTCCACAGAAAGGGAAATCATTGAAGAAAAGAGCTGTTGTACTTTTCAATCTGGGGGGACCAGATTCACTAAAAACAATTGAACCATTTTTATTTAATTTATTCTCAGACCCTGACATTTTTAAGATACCCTTTTTCCAGGGTCAGTTTGCAAAACTGATCTCGCGTCTGCGGGCGCCGAAAGTTGCAGGTCAATATGAAAAAATCGGCGGCAAATCCCCTCTGAACGAATGGACTGAAATTCAGCGCGGTAAGCTGGAAGATTTGCTCCGGAAAGATATTCCCGGGATCGATGTTTTCACCGCTATGCGTTACTGGAAACCGCTTAGTGACGAAACCGCCGAGAAAGTAAAAGCCGGCAATTACGATGAAATACTTCTGCTGCCTCAGTATCCTCATTATTCAATCGTTACTACCGGATCATCTTTTAATGAATGGAACAGAAAGTTCAGACCGGGCAAAGCGAAGCAGCTGCTTGTTGAAGAATACTGTGAACACCCCCTCTATCTTCAGGCTCTCAACGAAAGGATTGATGAAGCCCTGGGAAAATTCCCCGAAGAAAAAAGGGATAAGGTTTTACTGATGTTCAGTGCACATTCAACTCCCGAAAGTCTCTGGAAAAAAGGCGACCCTTACCGCGACCAGATTGTCCGGACAATGAATGCAATTATGAGAATGCGCAGTAACGATCTTGAGCATCATTTATGCTTTCAGAGTAAAGTCGGTCCTGTCAAGTGGCTTGGACCTTCAACCGAAGAAAGCATTCAGGAAATGATCAAAACGGGCAAAAAGAATCTTCTGCTTATCCCGGTAAGTTTTGTCTCCGATCATATCGAAACCCTTTTTGAACTTGGTGTTGAATACAGACATGTTGCTGAAGAAGCAGGAGTTGAAAACTATATCGTAACTGAGGGTTTTAACGGAGGCGATACTTATGTGCAGGCTATGGCAGTGATTGCCAGGAAATATTTTGCTTCAAAATTCTGAAAAATTATGGAAAAGAAAAAAATAAAAATCGCAATCCTTGGAGGCGGGATCTCTGCATTGACAGCCGCATTCCAACTTGAAAAATCGGGTTACAGCGCTGTAATTTTCGAGCAGAATAGTGAACCGGGTGGTTCAATGATAACCCGGAATGAGGAAGGTTATCTGCTCGATTTTGGTCCAAACAGCGGACTTGAGACAACACCGCTTATCGCTGAGATAGTGAATGAAATCGGGATGGCTGACGAGATGGTTTACGCCAATGAAAAAGGAAATAAACGCTATATTCTGAAAAATGGCAAATTAATCCCGCTGCCTATGTCACCGGCTGCATTCTTTAAAACACCTCTCTTTTCAGCAAGGGCAAAATTCAGACTTCTTGCAGAACCGTTTATTAAAAGAAGCCATGACGGATATTATCAGTCTATAGCCGATTTCGTCCGCAGACGGCTTGGCACGGAATTCCTCGATTATGCAATAAATCCATTCGTAAGCGGAGTATTTGCAGGTGACCCCGAGAAACTGAGTGTTAAATCTGCCTTCCCGAAACTCTACGCCCTCGAGGAAAATTACGGAGGACTTATAAAAGGCACTTTAATGGGCGCAAGGGAAAGAAAGAAACGAAAAGAAGTTGCCAAGCAAAGTGCAAAAATGTTCTCGTTCAGGAATGGTATGCAGTCAATGGCAAAAAGACTTGCTGAATATCTCAGTTCGGAGATCAAAACTGGGACAGAAATAGAATACGTCAGAAAATCGGAAGAAAAATTCGAAGTCATATACCGAAAAGATGGCCAATCAGCAAGTGAATTCTTCGATCTTATCATTTCCGCTATCCCCGCCTATGATGCCGGCAGGATATTTCAATTCGGAGACGAAGACTTTGATCGTCACTGCTCACAGGTTTATTATCCGCCTGTCGCAGTTCTTTATCTCGGATTCCGGAAAAACCGGATTGCTCAGCCACTGGATGGGTTTGGATTCCTTATCCCTACAAAAGAAAAAAAAGATTTCCTGGGGGCAATATGGAGTTCAGTGCTTTTTGAAAACAGAGCGCCCGAAGATTATGAGTCATTCACACTTTTTATCGGCGGAGCGCAGAAACCTGAAATTCTCGATCAGGATGATGAAAACCTTATCGCTAACACCGTCGCAGAATTTAAGAAAATAATGAAAATAGATTCCGATCCGGAATTTGTAAAAATCAGGAGATGGGAAAAAGCCATCCCGCAGTATAATCTTGGTTATATCGAGCACGAAAGGTATTTTGAATCGTTCGAAAACAACAACCCGGGTGTATTTCTTTCAGGAAATTTCCGGGGCGGTATTTCAGTCGGTGATTGCTTTAAAAATTCCAGCCTTACAGCTTCACGAGTACTCGAATATATTAATAAAATAAGCAAACCAACGGAGAATTAATATGTCAGAATTTCCAATAAAAAGATTAAGAAGATTAAGATATAATGCTACCGTCAGGGATATGGTACGCGAAACTTCTTTGAGCAAGGATGATTTTATCTACCCGCTCTTTGCTGTCCCTGGAGAAAATATCAGAAAAGAAATAAAATCGATGCCCGGCGTTTTCCAGATGTCTATAGATGTTCTTGTGAAAGAATGCGTTGAAGTTGAAGCGCTGGGAATTCCCGCCGTCATTCTGTTCGGGATACCTTCTCACAAAGATGAAAAAGGTTCTGAAGCATACGATGATAACGGGATTATCCAGAAAGCAGTAAGAGCGATAAAAAAAGCCACAAAGCGTCTGCTTGTTATTACTGATGTCTGCCTTTGCGAATATACTTCGCATGGTCATTGCGGTTTACTTCACGGTGAAGAAATTCTAAATGATGAGACACTCGAACTGCTCGCAGCCGAGGCGCTCTCCCACGCAAAAGCAGGAGCAGATATTATCGCCCCTTCTGATATGATGGATGGAAGAATTGCTGCGATAAGAAAAATTCTGGATGATAACGGATTCTATAAAATACCGGTTCTAAGTTATGCGGTGAAATATGCTTCCGGATTTTATGGTCCTTTCAGGGATGCTGCCGAATCTGCCCCCGCTTTCGGCGACAGAAAATCGCATCAGATGGATCCTGCAAACAGTGATGAAGCCCTCCGCGAAGCCCAAAGCGATATTGATGAAGGCGCTGATATTATTATGGTAAAACCCGGGATGCCTTATCTTGATGTTATTCGCAGACTTAAAGATAATTTCAACCTGCCTATCGCTGCTTACCAGGTAAGCGGTGAATACGCAATGATAAAAGCAGCGGCTGGAAACGGCTGGCTCGATGAAGAAAGGGTCATGATCGAATCGCTGACGGCAATCAAAAGAGCCGGCGCCGATATGATCCTAACTTATTTCGCTAAGGATGCGGCAAATTATCTTGATAGACAAAAGTGATCGTTGGAGAAATTATGAATTTTAAAAAAAGTGAAGAACTCTTTTCAGAAGCTAAAAAATATATACCGGGGGGAGTAAATTCTCCTGTAAGGGCTTTCAAGGCAGTCGGCGGTAATCCTGTTTTTATGAAAGGCGGTGAAAAAGCCCTCTTATTCGATGTGGACGGAAATAAATATATCGATTATATCGGAAGCTGGGGTCCCCATCTTTTTGGTCACAATCCGCCGTTTATTAAAAAAGCGGTGCTCGGGACAGCCGAAAACGGCACGAGTTTTGGCGCTCCGACAGAACTTGAGATCAGGATGGCAAAACTGATAACTGAGCTTGTACCTTCAGTTGAAATGGTCAGGATGGTAAACAGCGGCACCGAAGCAACTATGAGTGCAGTAAGACTCGCAAGAGGTTTTACCGGAAGAAATAAGATAATAAAATTTGAGGGCTGTTATCATGGTCATGCTGATTTCTTCCTTATCAAAGCCGGATCGGGTGCACTGACGCTTGGCGTTCCGACAAGTCCCGGTGTGACACCTGCCAATGCTTCAGATACTCTTCTGGCTTTATTTAATGATATTGAATCCGTCAAATCACTGGTTGCAGCGAACAAAAATGAAATTGCCGCCATAATAATTGAACCCGTTGCCGGGAATATGGGAGTTATTGCAAGCCGCGGTGATTTCCTCAGAGACCTGCGCCGCATTTGTGATGAGGAAGGCATCGTTCTGATCTTCGATGAAGTTATGACCGGTTTCCGCCTTTCACCTTCCGGAGCTCAGGGTATCTACGGAATCGCACCTGATATTTCCGTTTTTGGAAAGATCATTGGCGGAGGTCTGCCAGTTGGAGCTTTCGGAGGTAAACGTGAAATTTTTAACCAGCTTGCACCATTAGGACCGGTTTACCAGGCAGGAACCCTCAGCGGTAATCCACTTGCTATGTCCGCAGGATATGCGGCTCTTTCCTATATTGCTGAAAATCCCGGAATATACCGGACACTTGAAGAGTATTCAGGCGCTTTGGAAGATGGTTTCAGGGAGAACCTTGCAAAACTCGGTCTTGGTTATCAGATCAACAGGGTTGGATCAATGATGTGTATGTTTTTTACGAATAAAGCGGTAACTGATTTTGCATCGGCTCTCACTTCGGATACAGCTCTTTATGCAAAATATTTTCATAGTATGCTGGAATCAGGAGTATATCTGCCTCCTGCACAGTTCGAAGCGCTTTTTGTTTCCACCGTGCACGATGGTTCACTTATCAAAAAAACTATTGAGGCTCATTTTAACGCATTAAAGAGCCTGGGATAAACAGTCACACTTTAAGGAAAACTGGACCTCACTTCAATCTGAGGTTCAGTTCCTTCCCTCCGGATGCAAAAATAATCTTTATTCCCGAATTTGCTCCGGCTGGCAATTTCAAAATGTTATCTCCCCTGAAAAGGTTAAATGCTGCAGTTGAATCTTTTTGATCTTTCCTGCTGACAATCACTCTTACAGAATCATTTTTATCAGAACGTAACACAATAAATTGTCCTTCTTTCTCTCTGACAAGATATGCCCCCGGCTCTTTCCCCTTTTCAAGCAGTGAGTTAAGCTTTTTATCAAGAATTTTAATGGTTTCGCTCGTAAAGCTGCTTTCCTCCCATAGCCTGTTCATTCCCTTCAATGTAAGATAGTATTCTATTTTTCTTTTATTGCCGAGAGGCAGAGTTCTTTCCCTTTCAGTATAAGGAATAATCGTCAGCAGATTATCCGACCCAAGCGGTGATCCCTCCGATTCGGGCGAATAGACAGAAATATAATATGGAGGCTCACCTGTTGACCCGTAGTCGTCCCACTTAAGAAATAATCCGGCGCCCTTTCCTGAATAATCAATTGATGCATAAAACAGATCAGGAGCTGTCGGTTTTTGAATCTCCATCCATTTTGCCGGAGGCGGAAGCGCTTTCTCGGCAAATGCAGGGATAACCGCATTTTTAATATTGGAATATCTGAAAAATGCCACGCCCTCTGATCCGGCTCTGCGCGAAAATTCTATCATCCCGGGAATATCAGGAAAAACTTCATCTTTATACGCCGCGATGCCAAGCACAATGTGCCGCCCGTATTTATTTTTCAGCCACTCGGCGGCTATTGCATCAAACGGGTATCTGCCTCCTCTCTGCCAGTATATCTGCGGTACGATATAATCTAAAAGCCCTTCCTCAAGCCATTTTTCCGAATCCTGATAAACATCGTTATATCCTTCCCAGCCTTTTACTTTGCCGAAATTCCGCCTTATCCCTATCGGTGCCGAACCAACCTTAATATAAGGCTTGATACTTTTAACCCTCGAATTTATCTCCCTGAGGATTCGCGTCAGGTTTTCCCGCCTCCATGAGCCTTTATCCATTGTGCTGCCTGAACTCCTGAACTCGTTATCGTCATTAAACGATTTTCCGGGATATCTGAAAAAATCAAGGTGAATTCCGTCAAAATCGTATTTAGTCACAATTTCAGAAAAAAGATCTGCAAAATAAGCGCCCAGTCCGGGTTCCGCAGGATTAAACCAATACTGTGTTTTTCCTTCTTCTGTCCAGCTTTTCACCCATTCTCTTCGGCTGTTATATGGGTGGTTTCTGTTCTCAAGCACACGGTTTTCCGCTCCGCTGTAAATTCTTATCATGTTAACCCAGGCATGTATCTCAAGTCCGAATTCTCTTGCCAGGGATACAGCGAGGCTGCAGGGATCATATGAAGGTCCCGCTCCGTTCCTGCCCGTAAAATAGTGCGTCATCGGTTCAATCTGTGAATTATAAAGCATCGTGCCGTTCGATCTTATCTGGAAATAAACAGTGTTATAATTCTTTTCTTTGAGATTCCTGAAAATTTCCCTTAATGATTCCATTTGCCGCTGTTCATCAAGAGTCGGCGGAGGCCAGTCAAGCCTGAAATTGGTAGTCAGCCATACGGCTCTCACTTCCCTTTCCACCTGAGCGGAAATAACAGAAGCAATAAACAGAGTGAACAGCAGGAATCTTTTCATATTAAAAATTTCCGTTTTCTATTATTTCTTTCAGATAATTCTCAGGAGCCGTTATCTCAGGCAGTATTTCTCCCGGGAGACACGGCAGTACAAATGAAATTTGTCCATCCTGATTTTTCTTGTCTGATATCATCACACTCCGCATCGAATTGAATGTCAGATATTCCGGTTTTGCAGGGAGTGAAAATTTCCCGATCAGTGTTTTTATCCGCTCATAGGTTTCGGCATCCATTAGATTCATCTTTCGCGATAACCCCGCTGCTAGCCGGCATCCGTAAAGGACGGCTACTCCATGCTTAATCTGGTATCCTGAAAGTGACTCAATACCATGTGCAAAAGTATGCCCAAGATTCAGCACTTTTCTTATCCCGGATACTTCTTTCTCATCCTTCTCCACTATCCCGCCTTTTATCCTGATACATTCAGGGATAATTTCACCGGATAAAATTCTGTCGTCAATTTTCAGCGGTTCAGCTATTCCGGCCACTTTCTCAAAAAGATCGCCGCCGGTTATTAAAGAATATTTAACGATTTCGCCCCAGCCGCATAATTTTTCTTCAGTTGGAAGGGTAGATAAAAATCCCGGATACACAAAAACGGCAAAGGGCTGATGAAATGCTCCGGTAATGTTCTTAATGCCCCCATGATTAACCCCGGTTTTCCCACCGATGCTGCTGTCAACCATCGCAAGCAGTGTGGTCGGAATGTGAACATAACTAATTCCGCGGGCAAAAACTGCAGCGGCAAATCCTGCAATATCACCTGTAATTCCACCGCCGATTGCAATAAGAATGGAGTCACGGTTAATTTTTTTTGAAACCATGTCCCCAAGTATCAAAGAGAGAGATTGAAGAGATTTGTTGTTTTCAGAAGCCTCAAAGCAATACTGCTCAGATTCTCCATCTGCCCTCAGTCTGTTTATCAGTTCTGAATGGTCTTTTAATACATTAGAGTCGGTAACAAAATACCGCTTTTTGCCTTTGAAATGTTTATCCAGAAATCCGGAAAAAACAGCAGCGATATCATCATTAATAATAACACTGTATTTTCCCGAAGGAGCATTGATTTGTATATCAGCCATAAATTTTTCTGCTAACTTTTTTAACGAGCGAGTCAACTGTAACTCCGATTGGAGAAAGATCTGTGCGCATAGAGATATCAGCCAGCCTGTAATATGCTTCACGTTCTTTCATCAACTGATTTATTCTTTTCTGAAAATCAGCCTCGGGCGATTCATCCAGAACGAGATCCCGGAAAATCGGTCTGTCAATTTTATTGCGCAGCCTTCGGAAAATTGTTTTCTCTGATGCCTCCAGATAAATGAGCAGACCCTTCTGCTTAATAAGCTGACGGTTTTTCTCCGAATTCATTGTGCCGCCTCCAAGCGAAATTACGATCTCTTCTTCACACGAAACGGCATCAAGATGTTTTTCTTCTGTCTCTCTGAAATATTTTTCGCCTTTCTGCTCGAATATCGATGTTATTTCAAGATTTTCTGCACTTTCAATAACACGGTCAAGATCAGCATATTTCCAGCCAAGAACATTGGCGAGAATTGGTCCAATCGTACTCTTACCGCTTGTCATAAAACCGGTCAGATAAATTCTCACTGTTTTTTCTTTCATCAAATTCTGCATCAGAAAAAAAATGAGCTGCCGATTGTAAAGGCGACACCATCAATATTCACTTTAGTATCAAAACTTTCTGTAGGAATCACATAATTACTTTTTTTGTACTGAAAATTATCTCCCGAATAACCCGAAACGTTTTTGATCTCCGGGTCCCGGAAACGCATTTCTCCTTTGACTGAAATATGATCTATGATTTTGTACTCCAAACCTGCTACAACCTGAATTGCAAACCCCATTTCCACCTTTTTTGAAACCGCCTTAATATCGGCAAATTCTCTCTCAAATTGTCCGGGATAAATGCCGAAACCACCGCCCATATAAAAACGGAAACGCTCGCCTGAAAAAGGCATGATATAATAGGCAGTAAGTTCAACCGGGAAAGCTGAAAAACCATCAACTGTTCTTATCCTTGTTGCGCCTTCAGGACCTATTACTATCAATTCATTCAATAATCCGGAGCCGTAAATATAACCTGCGTTAAGCCCGATGTCCAACGATTTTAATACATTAAACTTAAATTCAAATGACCAGCCTTTCAGGTGATTCAATTGCTCGTATTGCCCTCTGAACACCGGATCAGGTGAATTTGGGAAATAAAATACTCTCGAAGTGGTAGTATAAAAATAGTTTGCCGATAAATTAAATTTGTACCAGTTATCCTGGGCTTGCGTCACAAAAGTAATACACAAAAAGACTGATAATATAAAGGTTAATTTCAGCATTACTGAAAATAAATAATTAATAAGTACAAGGAAAGGGAAATGGCATCCCTTTCCTCAATTACCTGAGTATGAATGATTTGAGAATCAGCAGTTCGTCCTATCAGTCTTCTATTTCAAATTTTTGTTTATTAATGATTTTGAACAGCACTTCAACTTCTTTTTCTGTCAGTTTATAACTCATGTTTTCATCAAGCATTGTTCTGAGTTCATCAGACGTTTTCGCAGTATTAAAAATCCATGGCAAAGATTTTTTCTGATCTTTCAGTTTAATAAACTGCTCGAAAAATAACGGATCAATTTTGTTATGATAGGTTAATCCCGATTCCAGAGTTTCATCAAATCTGTCTTTCTCCGGCATACCCTGATATGTAAATGCTATACCGCCTGTTTCATGATCTGCAGTGAAAACAAGCAGAGTTTTTTCAGGATTTTTTCGCTGGTAGTCATAATAAATCTTTAATATTCTGTCTAATTCAAGCACGGCTTTATAAACTGCTCCTGCATCATTATTGTGCCCTTCCCAGTCGCTTCCGGAACACTCCGTCATAAGAAAAAATCCCTCTCCCCCTGAGGAAAGAATATCAAGAGCTTTCATAGAGCATAAATCCAGCCCCGGCTCGCCTGTATCTTCATCATCCCTGTTTATCGTAGAATTTAATCCTCCGGGCGAAAATAATCCAAGAACTTTTTTATCCGAAGAAGTGATTTGCTTAAGTTCATCCGAGGTGTTTATCACCTTATAATTTTTATCTCTGAATTCAGAAATTATATCCCTGTTATCATCACGCGCAGATTCAGATCGGCTATAAACTTTGTAATCCTGAAATTCCGGATAATCCTGAAGAATGCTGCCTTCCGGAATAAACCACTGTGCTCCCCCGCCGAAAACAACTTCAATTTCAACACTGTCAATCATCTGTGAAGCGATCAGCGATTTATTCTTTCTGTCGATAGTGCTTCCATAAAATCCTCCGGGAGTTGCATCAACTATTTCAGCATCGCTTATCAAGCCTGTCTTTTTCCCGAGTTTTTCAGCATGTTTCAGAATTGACTTTGTGGGATAACCCTTATAATTCATACCGACCATATACATCCGCGCTTTTTCACCTCCTGCAATTGCAGTTCCCGCAGCGGCACTTTCGGTAACCAATCCGCCGGCAGGATTTGTCAGAACAAAGGCAGTTGAACCTTCACGGGTAATTTTCTCAAAGTACGTGCTTTCATTATTCCCAAGAGCGTAATTTATGTAAGAAGGAAGCGTCATCTGAGTGCTGCCCATTCCATCCCCGATAACAAGGATAACATTTATCCCATCGCTGAGGGCATCCTTCAGAACCGGGGCAATATCAGTATTTGAGATTATCCCTCTAAGCCGCGATGTATATTTTTCCGGACCGATTGCTCCAAGAGGAACCGGAGACGAAGTATGATTTCCGGATATCCAGTTGATCTGTGACTCTGCTGCAATTGAACGGTCAAGATAGAAAATTGGTTTCTTACTTTCTGACCAAAACAGCGATCCTTTATAACCAAGTACATCATCTTTGTTTTGTGCAAAACTGCTCAGCGAAATTGCTAATACTAAAAGAAAACTTGTTTGAATTTTTCTGTACGACACTTTCATTATTCCTTAACTGTAATTATTTGAGATGTTGTATATTCATTTTTTCCATCGAATGCTGTTGCTCTGATAACATGTATTCCTGCACCAGTCCCTTCCGGCACCGGAGCCTTCCAGATACTTCTTGTTTTCTGTGGACGAACCCAGCTTTTGAGTTTATCTTTATTTGCATCATAAAGTCTCGCAGTAAATGGATCAACTTCATAAACATTTTCTGCCTGCAGGAGTTGATCATCAAAAAATATTTTAATCTGCCAGTTTTTATCGCCGTTAAAAACTTTCAGATAAACTGACGAAGTATCTATCCCCGATAACGTAGTTTCTGCTTCCGGATAAGAGATACGCATCTGATAATCGGAGGAGAATCTTGCAGCCTTATAACTTAGATAATAATCTGTACCGTCAAACTCAGCAATTGCATAACCATTCGGGCTGCCGTCAGTCATCTCTGCCACAGGTATTCCCCGCTCGTCCTTGGGACCGCTCCACCAGGAACCGCAAACCGCACCGCATATTTTCTGAAATACCGGAACAGGGCTTTGCCTGCCGAAGTCTGATCCGAGTTCAGTCGATTCAAGTGTATGTGTATGCCCGGCAAGAACAAGAACATTATCAAAATTATCGAGAATCTTCATCGTCTCTTTGAGATCTTCAATACCATGCCTTCCATTTGAATATACAAATGGAATATGCACATTAATTACAACAAGATTATCCGCAGGAACAAATGAAAGATCCTTTTTAAGCCATTCAAGCTGCTTTGTGCCGATTTTACCAATATACTTCCTGTCATTTTGTTCGCCGAGATATTCGACATTATCCAGCACAACAAAGTGAACTTTCCCCTCATTGAATGAGTAAGCAGTAGGACCATATACCGAATGAAATGTCTCGGTTGCCAGTGAATCATTCTCAACATCATAATTTTCATCATGATTTCCGGCTACATTAAAAATCGGTATTTCGATTTTAGACATCACCTCATTATAATAATTATAAAACGACAGATCATCAAAAAGAATATCGCCAAGAGCAATTCCGAAATCAAATCTGCTGCCTGCCAATTCCGAAGCCACATCATTCTTTATGTAATCAACTTCTTCAATATACTGAGGCTGAGGATCACCGAGAAGAACGGCTGAAAAGCGGGTTTTTACTTCACTTTTAAGTAGCGGGAAATGGATATATTCTTCATAAATGCTCCCTTTGATTCCCGGAAATTCAAGATCAGCCGGCGATCCTTTCAGGTTTACATGCCTCCAGAAAACCGGCAGATTATTTTTATCAACGGGTAAACGGTAGCCGGCAGGTTTTACAACAAAAACGATATCAGGATCGTTGCATTCTATCGTAAATTCACCGTTATTATCTGTTTTTGTAAAATCTGTTTTATTCGAGATTATAACACCTGGAATAACTGACTCACCCTCATTAAATTTTCCATCAGAATTAGTATCCTCAAAAACAACACCTCTCATTGTCTGGGCATATAGAAACTGTGTGAGAATGATAATTATCAGTGCAAAATATTTTTTCATTCAGAAACCTGTTTATTAATTCATAAAATTAAGTCATTTCTATAAAAGTAACCAATCAAACGAAAATCTTAATTTTTTATTAATATGTAAAATCAAGAATAAAAATATACGATTTCTTATAAATCATTACTCTTAAAAACCTTACTAATCCGACACTTCAGGCTTTATAACTCAATTTTATGCGTTCGGAATAAGACTGCGGATTCACGAACTACTTCTAATAATTAAACTTTATTCTTCGTTGGGTTGTTCAGATTTAATATTTTTAAATTTATAACTTTTCGAAAAAGATAAATATTCATGGAAATTAAAGCAAAAGCTAACGCGAATATCGCTCTTGTAAAGTATTGGGGCAAACGTGACGAAAAATTGAATTTACCGGCAGTTGGTTCAATCTCTGTCACTCTCGATCAATTGACAACGATAACAACAGTAGAAACAGATGAATCACTTACTGAAGATGAAATAATTATTAACGGAAAAACCCCGACAGATAAGGAAATCCTGAGAATCTCCTCCTTCCTGGGAAAAATAAGATCAATGGCGCACCGTGATGAAAAAGTCCGGGTTTCGTCCCGTAATAATTTTCCTACCGGCGCCGGGCTTGCTTCCTCGGCCTCCGGTTTTGCAGCGCTCGCACTTGCCGGGACGAAAGCTTACGGACTCGATCCTGACCCTCAGGAATTATCTATACTCGCGCGAAAAGGCTCCGGATCAGCCGCCAGATCTTTTTTCGGCGGTTTCGTTGAAATGATCCGCGGTTATTCCGAAGACGGCATCGATGATTTTGCTATGCAGATTGCCGATGAGAATTACTGGGATCTTAAAGCACTTATCCTTATTACTTCCGAAGAAAAGAAAAAAGTAAGTTCAACAACAGGAATGATACATACTTCTTTTACTTCCCCATATTTTCAGGCATGGGTCGATTCTTCGGATGAGGATATTCAGGAAGCCAAATTCGCCATCTATGAAAAAGATTTTGAAAAACTTGCAGAGATATCTGAATTAAGCTGTCTTAAGATGCATGCGCTCGCACTCTCTGCAAAACCCGGTCTTATCTACTGGAACGGCAGCACTATCGATCTTATTAACGAAGTTCGCCGAGGCAGGGCTAACGGCATTCCTATGTTCTTTACTGTTGATGCAGGTCCGCAGGTAAAAGTGTTTACAACTGCAGCCTATGTGGAAAAGGTCAAAGGTTTATTCGAAGGACATCCCGGCATTACAAAAATATTAACAGCCGGAATAGGACCTGATGCAAAAATCCTCCGGGATGAAGACTGATGATCCAGGCGATTGCGCCGGGCAAATTGGTGATATGCGGTGAATATGCCGTGCTCGATGGCGCACCGGCTATTGTCGGAGCATTTAACAGATATGCAGTTGTTAACGTCTCGGAAAATCGTCAGGGGAATTTTTCAATCGAATCTCCGGATTTCGGGATAGACAGAATATTTTTTGAGATAAAAGATGGAAATATCAGTTTCCTTAATTCGCTTCCTTCTTATATACTTAGCAAATTAACATATTTTATCAGACTTTTTGAGATCACTCTGAAGGAGATCAGGGAACTTGGGAGCGAGATATATCCTTCCGATATCACGATTGACACAAAATCTTTCTTCAAAAATTCATCTTCAAAAAAATTGGGTCTCGGTAGCAGCGCGGCGCTCGCAGTCTCTCTTATCGCTGCCCTGAGGAGATCGGTTTGGAAAAACTCGGATACAGATAATCAGGAGCTTTTTAAAGCCGCTCACGAAGCACATAACAAAACACAGGGTAAGAATGGAAGCGGTATCGATATCGCCGCAAGCGTTTATGGCGGGATTCGAAGATTCGAAGTTCTTTCCCGGGCTGAAAAAAAAGATTACAAAAATATACCGGATTCTATCCCTGAAGGCATTTATTATTATCCGGTCTGGACGGGTGAGGCTGCATCAACACCCAATATGATGCAGACAGTAGGAGACTTCCGGGAAAATAATCCGAAAGAGTATTACCGCATTATGCAAAAGCTTTTTCAGGAAGCGATCAGCGCCGCGGATTCTGCTTCCGGTAACAATCAGTCCGGATTTCTCGGTTCAATTGAAAACTATTATCAGCTATTAAAAGAACTCGGGATCAGATCCGGCACTGATATTGTTTCTGAATCTCATTTGCGGATTCATGGAATAGCTGATAAATTCGGCTGCATTTATAAACCATCCGGCGCCGGCGGCGGTGATTTCGGGCTTATTTTCACAACCGACCCTGATAATGTAAACCGGATCAAACCCGAACTTCAAAAATTCAGCTATGAGATAATGGATCTCAAAGTAACAGATCACGGAATATTGGTAAAAGAGTTTTAACACATGGAAAAATCAAGATTTCCCAAATTCTATCAGCTTTCGGTAACACAGCGGCTCGAGATGCTCAGGGATAGAGGCGTTATCACTGCTGAGGATTTTCAGCTTCTGAAAGCTGGTAAAAAAGTATTAAAAGTTGATGAAGCCAATAAAATGATTGAAAACGTCATTGGAGTTTTTGGCTTGCCGTTAGGACTCGGTTTAAATTTCCTTGTTAACGGCAGATCGCATATCGTTCCGATGGTTGTTGAGGAACCATCTATTGTGGCAGCCGTAAGTTCAGCAGCCAAACTTATAAGGGAATCAGGCGGTTTCACAAGCAGCTATTCCGAGCCTCTCCTGTTCGGGCAAATTCAGGTCGTTAATGTCGATCACTTTTCTAAAGCGAGGTCGGCTGTACTGCAGAATAAAGAGGAAATCCTTAATCTTGCAAACGGTCTGCACCCCAATATGGTCGCAAGAGGCGGAGGAGCAAAAGATATTGAAGTTGTCGTTCACACAGGCAATCCAGGAAGATCGGATATGATGATTGTAAACCTGCTTGTCGATACAAGAGACGCTATGGGGGCAAATCTTGTCAACAGTATGTGTGAAGGCGTAGCTCCGCTTATTGAAAAGATCACTAACGGCACGGTTTTCCTCAGAATTTTATCCAATCTTGCCGATAGAGCTCTTATCAAAACAAAAGCTGTGATCAATGTTACTTCCCTCGGGATGAACGGCTACAAAGGAGAGCAGGTGCGCGATGGGATTATCCTCGCAAACGACTTCGCATGCATCGATCCATACAGGGCAACAACCCACAATAAAGGCATAATGAACGGGATTGATGCAGTTGCCATTGCCACCGGTAACGATTTCCGGTCGATTGAAGCTGCCGCTCATGCTTATGCCTCAAGGGGAAACAAATATACTTCTCTTACTCAGTGGTCAAAAAATGAGGATGGCAATCTCGAGGGATATATTGAACTGCCAATGAAAATCGGCACTGTCGGAGGATCGCTCGAATCGAACCCTGCCATTAAAGTTGTTCATAAAATCCTCGGCATAAAAAACTCTGCTGAACTTGCAGAAATTATGGGCGCAGTCGGACTTGCACAGAATTTTGCAGCCCTCAAGGCGCTTGCCACTGATGGGATTCAGCGTGGTCATATGAGTCTTCATGCGCGGAGTGTTGCGATGGCTGTAGGTACACCTGAGGATATATTTGATGAAGTGGTGGAAAAACTTATTGAGAGCAGCGAAATAAAAAACTGGAAAGCTATGGAAATTACCCGGGAGCTCAGAGAAAGAAAAAGAATCAGAGAAAAACTTACACCGGATGAAAGTTTTCAGAATTATCTGCCTTCAGGATTCGGGAAAATAATTTTGCTGGGCGAACATGCTGTTGTGTATGGAAGCCACGCAGTTGCTGCCCCGATACCATTGGCTATTGAGGCGAAAGTCGAAGATTTTCATAAGGGCATTCACCTTGTGATACCCCGATGGGGAGTTGAACAGACACTTCATAAAGGCATTGAGCATAAACATTCGGTATTTAAGTCGCTCGATCTGATTCTTGAAAGCCTGAATCTTACTGATAAAGACGTCCGCATCGAGGTCTTCCCGCATATACCGCGGGCGATGGGTCTCGGCGGCTCGGCGGCGCTTGCCGTCTCCATTATCAGAGCGCTCTCAGAGCATTTCAAACTGAACCTCTCCGATGAGGATGTGAACAGAATTGCATATGCTTCCGAACAGGTCGTGCATGGAACCCCTTCAGGTATAGACAACACTATGGCAACCTACGGGAAATTTATTCTATATAAGAAAGGTGATCCACCTTTGATTAAAAAACTGCACATCCGGGAACCAATTCCAATTGTTATTGGTCTTAGCGGTGTTGAAGGACTTACCGCAAAAACTGTTGCTGATGTCAGGAAAGCCCACGAGGCGAATCATGACCTTTACGACAGGATATTTTCCGATATCGACAGCCTTGCTCTTGAGTCAGTAAAGGCGCTTGAAAAGTATGACCTTGCAAGACTCGGAGAGCTTATGAACATTAATCAGGGATTGCTTAACGCCATTAAAGTTTCCACGTGGGAACTCGAAGAGCTTGTTGAAATAGCAAGAAGAAATGGCGCTCTCGGCGCTAAACTTACCGGCGGCGGCGGCGGCGGTGCGATGATTGCACTCTGCCCCGATCACCCTGAAGAAGTTGCTTCAGCAATAAAAAATGCAGGCTATAAAGCCTTGATTGCTCAGATTGGTTAATTTGGAGACCCGATAATGAACGATAACCTTGTTTCTTTCAGTAATGAACTCCTTATCCTCGTTGATGAGAACGACAGAGTTGTGGGATATAAGACCAAAAACGACTGCCACAATGGGGATGGAATTCTTCACAGGGCATTTTCGGTATTCATATTTCGGAAAAACGGTAAATTGATACTTCAGCAGAGAAGCGCGGTTAAAAGGCTTTGGCCCGGATTCTGGTCGAATAGCTGCTGCAGCCATCCGCGCAAAGGCGAATCTTATGAGGTCTCCACTCAGAGGAGGATTCTCGAAGAACTCGGACTTAAAACTGAACTTAAATACCTTTATAATTTCGTTTATCAGGCAAAATTTGGCGACATAGGTTCCGAATACGAAAACTGTGCTGTATTTATCGGGTCATGTGATGATGATCTTCATATCAATCCAAATGAAATTTCTTCGGTTAAAGAAATATCCCCTGATGATATGGACCGCGAATTTGAGACGAATAGTGAACTTTATACCCCCTGGTTTAAGTTAGAATGGAAAGCCCTCAGGACTCAGCACTGGGCTGAAGTGGAAAAATTTTTCAAGTAAATTATTTTTAAGCGATGAAGTTCATAACAATATTTATCATTATTGTATCAGTCTCCTTCGCCGGAGAAATTACAAATAATTATTCCGGTCCCAAAGCCGGGAAATTAGTAATAGTGATCAGAGGTTTTCAGAGCGACAATGGTTCGGCAAAGGTTGCTGTTGCAAATTCTGAAAGCAATTATCATAATCACAGAGAGCCGTTTATCGGTCTCACTCTCGATATTAAAACCGGAACTGCCGAAACAGTTCTTGAGGATCTCACTCCCGGATATTATGCTCTCAAAATTTTCCATGATGCCGATGATAATAATGATCTAAACACTAATTTTATTGGTTATCCAATAGAAGATTACGGCTTTTCCAACAATGCATCCGGAATTTTCGGCATCCCTTCATGGAATAACGCAAAATTTTACTTTGACGGATCACAGAAAATTGTTGAAGTTGACATTAATTAGCCGGGTATCATTTTTTTTTAATTCTATTTGCCATAAATATCCTCCGGCACAATTAAAAACAATTTTACTCATTACTTTCCTCTTTTGGCTTTTTTTGAGTATTTTAATTCTATCTCAGATATACTTCTATCCCCGCAAATTATTAATTGAAAAACCGGGAAATAAACGAATATGAGCGCTAAGATAACGGTCCCGATAGATGAACTTTCTATCAAATTTAATGATACATGGCAGCGCAAGTGGCTGCTTATAACTTCAGGTGATTTTGCGGCGGGCGCATTTAATATGATGACTGTCGGCTGGGGAAGTTTCGGGAATATGTGGAATAAACCGGTCGTAACTGTAGCAGTCCGCCCGACACGTTATACTTACGAGTTTACAGAGAAGTATGATTCTTTTACAATTTGTGCTTTTCCGGAGAAATACCGGCATGTCCTGAAATCTCTGGGCACAAAATCCGGCAGATATGAAGATAAAATCAACCGGTCAGGACTAACTCCTGTCGCCTCCGAACTGATCTTATCTCCTGCATTTGCTGAGGCTTCTCTTATTCTTGAGTGCAGAAAAATTTACTTTCATGACCTGAATCCTGAAAATTTCCTGGCTGCCGAAATAGACACAAATTACCCCTCAAAAGACTACCACAGAATTTACTACGGCGAAATACTTCACGTTTCCGCCGATGAAGGAAGTATGACACTTTTCCCGTGACAATTTGTTACAAACGTTTACGAAACCCTGACAACTCAGGCGCTCACCCCTCCGTCTTAATTATCAGAAATAACAAATTTTAACACGGAGGAAAAAATGAAACACTTCAATTACTTTTTAGCCTTAACAGCAGTTTTGGTTCTGCTGAATACTTCGAATTATGCGCAGAATAGTTTTGATGATATAAGAGACAAAAAAACGGCTATTGCAAATCTTCAAATGGCGCTTGATTCTGATAACAGGGGTTTGAAAAATTCAGCAATATTTTTAGCGGGTAAATACAGAGTCACTGAATTAAGCAGCAGTCTGATTGATGAATACTATAATGAAGAAGACATATTTGTTAAAAAACTTATCGTAAGTTCTTTATACCGGATTGCTGATGACAATTCAGATGCTTTTATGGCAGAGATCTGCTGCAAAGAAAAAAATAGAACAGTACGGGAATTCGCTCTCAGTCATTATATAGCTTCACGATAATTCTTATACCCGATATCCCCCTTAAATAAAAAAAAGCCCTGCATTGCGGGGTTTTTTTTATAATTTGACATTTGCACAATGTCAGTATGTGCTCAGGATGATAAAATCTAAAGAGTAAAATACTGGTCCAGTAAAGTCACCAATGCATGGCTCATTATAGGCTTGGAAATATGATCATTGAAGCCGGCTTCAATAGCCTTCTTCCTGTCACCGCTAAGCCCATAGGCAGTCTGTGCAATTATTATCACATCCTTATTGAACTGCCGTATCTGATGCACTGCTTCATATCCATCCATTCCGGGCATTTTGATATCCATTAGAATTAAATCGATATCCGGATTATCCCGGCTGATCTCAACTGTTTTGGCTCCGGTTTCTGCCCTTCTCAGTTTATTAGTATATTTTTTAAGTATGGTTTCCAGATACAGATAATTCGGTTTGTCATCCTCGGCGATCAGTATTGATAATAATTTCTTTTTACGGAGAACCGCCGGATTACTTTTTATTTCCAGGATTTTTTCACCATTTCTGACAGGAATCGTAATAAAAACGGTAGTGCCCTTATTTCTTTCCGACTGAATCGATAGACTTCCTCCCAATAATTTTGCTATTCTGTCGGCTACACTCAAACCAAGTCCGCTGCCTTCATGCCCCCGCGTGTTTGCGTAGTTTTCCTGCATAAAAGCATCCAGAATACGTTTCTGAGCCTCAACTGAAATTCCAATACCGGTATCTTTAACAAAAAACTGTATCTGGTCGTCTTTGGGTTCGCAGCCAATAGTAATACTGCCGCTTTTCGTAAACTTGAGTGAATTGTTTACTATATGCGAAAGTGCTTTGAGTAAAAGCTCTTCATCAGAAAAAAATGAAAAATATTTTGGGAAAGTTGAATCAGCAATTTTGAATTCAAGATTTTTCCTGGCGCTCTCTCCGCTGAATTTGTCAGATAATTGCAGCATTATTGCAAAAAGAGTTATGCGGTCGGTTTTAACGTTCATATTTCCGGATACAATAAGCGACATATCCATAATATCAGTTACGGTATTAATAAGCCTTTCGCCGTTTTCATTTATAAGCGAGAGATATTCTTCCTTCTCTTTCTGTGAGATTCCCGGTTCTACTACAAAAGGTGAAAAACCAAGAATTACGTTGAGAGGAGTCCGGATTTCGTGGGAAATATTATTCAGAAAAGCAGTTTTTAGCCGGTTGCTTTCCTCAGCCTTATTTCTCGTAATTAATAATTCTTTGTTGGATAACTCCAATTCCTGTGTTCTTTCCTCAACTTTCTCTTCAAGAATCTGATTCTGATTTTCAAGCTGCTGATGGAGGTATTTAATCTCGAGAAGGTTTTTTATTCTTAATACAACTTCAATAAGGTCGAAAGGCTTGGTGAGAAAGTCTCTCGCACCGTTCGAAAGCGCCTTTTGTCTGGTCTCAGGTGAAATATCCGCCGTCAGCACAAGAATTGGAATAAATGTCTGCCCGGCAACCAAAGGCTTTATCTGATCCATAACTTCAAACCCGGATAAATGCGGCATCATCAGATCGAGGAGAATCAGATCAGGTTTGAATTCAGAAAGCAGACGATTCACATCACGCGGGTCGGTTGTTGATTTTACATTAATATAGCCTTCAATATCGAGCAAACCTAAAAGAATATTAATATTAGCTTCCTGGTCATCGACGATCAGGATATTTGCGTTTTTCAAAGTCGAATCAATCATAGTTTATCCGGTTTTGTCTTTCAATTTTTTTTTGACAAAAATTATGAATCTCAAGTAAATACGACTTTAACTCAGAAAAGAACTGATTACTAAAACTGTATTTACGAAAATTCCGCAAATTATTCCGTGACATTTTAATCCTGCTTTTTGCCGATCCAAAAATCAAGCGTGTTAATAAAATTAACAACATCAAGCGGTTTGGTCAGGTAATCTTTAGCTCCTGATTTCATAAGCCTTTCCATCTGATGCGGCATGGCATCGGCGCTTAAAACAACCACCGGAATTGCCGCCGTTCTTGGATTTGCCTTAAGCATTTTCAGAACATCCTTTCCATAAATATCGGGCAGATTCAGATCGAGCAGAATCAAATCAGGATTATGTTCTTCGGCTAATTCCACGGTCTGTTTTCCGTGCATATTCGAGATCATCCTCACACCGGGACACTGATTTTTAAGAATTTGCTCAACAAGTTCAACATTCGAAAGGTTATCTTCGATATATAGGATCAGTCCTTGAATATTATTTAATACAGGTTCAGTATCTGCCTCTCCCAAAGATGATTTATAATTTTCAATCTGACTGTCTGTTAATGGGAATTCGATCCAGAAAGTGCTGCCTTCTCCGACAGTACTAATCAAACCAATATTCCCGCCCATAGCTTCCATAAGACGTTTCACTACTGCAAGTCCGAGACCAGTGCCTTCAGTCTCTGTTTTCTCAGCTCCGATTCTTTCGAAAGGTGCAAAAATCTTGGAATGATTCTCTTTCGAAATACCGATTCCTGTATCTTTTATAGATATTCTTGCAATGTGTTCCGAAGTTTCTGTTCTGATCTCTACCCTACCGCCGTCCTGATTATACTTTACTGCATTGTTTAATAGATTTAATAACACCTGTTTTAGTCTCTGCCTGTCTGCCTTGATAAAAATATCTTTATCCCTTCTGTTGAAAAATTCAATCGTGATTTTTCTCTTTTCGGCTAAAGGATTTACAATATCTATCATTTCGCTGATGCTGTTATTCAGCAGAACGGGTTCAAGTGAAAGCGAAACCCGACCCGATTCAATCCGCGCGATATCGAGCACTTCATTTATCAGACCAAGCAGATGCCGCCCGCTTTTCAGGATGTGTTTAACCCCTTTGCTCTGTGAGGCATTGAGCTCTCCCATCTCCAATAACTGAGCAAATCCCAGGATCGAATTCATCGGAGTGCGAAGTTCATGACTCATTCGTGAAAGGAATTCGCTCTTGGCAAGGTTCGCCTCTTCAGCTTCTGCTTTTGCCTGAAGAAGTTCTGCCTCTGCCTGTTTGCGCTCGGTAATATCAACCATCATCGTCAGTAAACATTTTTCTTCGCCGATATAAATCAAATCGGCAGAAAAAAGTCCCGTGATTATTTTTCCGGATTTTGTTTTAGCAGTAAGTTCAATATCCCTTACATCTATATCCTGCTTTAATTTTCCTATCAAAGCGTCTCTGATTTCGGGGCTGTCAAAAAGTCTGAGATCCCCTGATGTATGTCCGATTACCTCTTCACGTGAAAATTCCAGGGCGTTAATAAAAGCTTCATTGACATCGATGAAAGTTCCTTTTAAGTCTGAAATTGCCATCATGGCTGCGTTACTATGAAATGCTTTGGAAAACTTTTCTTCTGATAGCTTTATTTTTGAAATGTCCTTAGTAACCCCGAAAATAACAGGATGCCCATCCCAAAAACCAGATTTAACTCTGGTCTCCACCGGAATATAATTACCCGATTTTGTAAGGAGCGGGACTGGGCAGAAATCAGCAGTCCCTTCGAGCATTTCCCCGACAATACGACCAGCCTCTTCACGATGTTCTTCCGGATGTACAATTAAAACAGATTCCCCCAGCAATTCTTCAGTACTATATCCGAGCCGGTTTTTCACTGTATTATTAATATGCAGCATATTTCCCTGTTCATCCAGAACGAACAGAAAATCGTCTATTGTATTAAAAAATGTTTCATAATTCTTCCGTGTCTGATCCAGCACCTGGTCAATTCTCTGTTTACTCAGAATTCCCGCCAGCATATTGCTCCAGACTTTCAGATTGTTCACTTCAAAATCATTGTAAATTTTCGGTTTTTTAACAGCATCGAGCCCGACAAAGCCAATAAGTTTATTTGAGTCCAAAATAGGTACGGCAATCAATGATTGAATACCCTGGGGTTCCAAAACTTCCCGCAATGCTTTCTGAGATTCCGGTAAATTTTTTACCGAAGGAATCAGCATATTTTCCTGGCGGCGTAACGTTTCCATCCATATTGGAAAAGCATCGAGCGGAACACGCTGCAGATTATCTATTTCAGACTGGATTCCGTCATTACACCATTCGTATGTGTTGCTCATACTGTTATCGGCTTCATCAATTTCGAATATATAAGCGCGGTCGGCTTTCAGCAGAAAACCAATTTTCCCTAATGCTTTATTGATTGCATCCAGTATTTCATTGCCGTGAACACTTGTCATCTGGACTGATAACCGGAGCAATTCCCTTTCAAATTCTGCAGCGCGTTTTTGTTCGGTCAGGTCCATATTTGTACCTGTCACCCTGAGAGCTTTTCCCGTTTCATCCCGGGTGATAAATCCCCTCGAAAGGATCGGCACATAATGTCCCTTTTTATGCAGCATCCTGAATTCCGCCTCATAGCTTTCTTTCGTGCTCTCGAGGGCTTTCCGGAAAACTTCATTCACATGTTCAATGTCATCGGGGTGTGTCAGATTTTCCCAAAGCTGAGAAGTTGTACTAAGTTCTTCGGGCTCATAGCCAAGCTGCTCCCACCATCTGCTTGAATAAAAGATCTGATCGGTAACAAGATTCCAGTCCCAGGGTGCATCATTTGAACCTTTAATAACCAGGTCAAGCCGCTCACGGCTTTCCAAAAGTGCAGCCTCAATATTTTTTCGTTCGGTGATCTCCTGATGTGTACCGGACATAAGTAATGGCTTACCTTCTGAATCCCATTCATGCACTTTTCCCCGGTCCAGAACCCAAACCCATTCGCCATTCTTATGTTTCATCCTCGATTCGAATGTATAATAGTCGATCTCGCCTCTGAAGTGTTTTTCCAATAATTCTCCTGAAACGATTAAATCCCCGGGGTGTGCATATTGCATCCATGTTTTAATGCTCACCGGTGATATTTCATCAAGTGTATAGCCGATAATATCAGCCCATCTTTCATTAAAAACAGTTTCTCCGGTCTGAATATTCCATTCCCATGTGCCGACATTGGTGCCTCTGAGAATTGATGAAAGCCTCTGTTTTTCCCGTTCAAGTTCTGCTTCGATCGACAAACGATTCCTGATCTCTATTTCCAGATTTTCATTTGTCCTCGTAATCTCTGATGTCCTCTCTTCTACTTTTTGCTCAAGATTTGTATTTAGTTCAAGGATTTCCATCTCAGTTTTTTTTCTGTCAGTAATATTTCTGACCAGGGTAAAAACTTTTTCCTTTCCAAACGGTGTAAGTCTTGCTTCATAATAACCGATCGAATCAGCAGAACCGAGTATATATTCGTACGTTAAATTCTCCTGCTCCTGAATACATCGTTTAATTTTTTCGAGATGATATTGTGAGGTTTCTTCATCAAATACCTCGGAGATATTCATACCAATTATCTTATCCGGCGGTACTATAAGGGCTGCAGGATTGGAATGATAGAATTCAATGTATGTTCCTTCCTTATCAATTACAAAAATCAAATCGGGGATTGTACTTATAATTGCATTCAGCCGCTCGTTTTGCTGCCTGATATTCTCTTCAGTAATTTTCTTATCTGTTATATCTATATTTACCCCGCTGAGCGAGACAAGGGTTTCACCCTCAAAATGGGGGACAATATTGTTCTGCACCCAGATCACCTTATCATCCGGAAGAATAAGGCGCAGATCAACGCTTGCCGGTTTCCGGTTTTTTAATATCTCAGTAAGTTTCTCATCGAGTAGGTACCTGTCATCTGGGTGTACCATTTTGTCAAATGTGTCTGAAGCAACTTCTTTCCCATCAGGTTTACGACCGACGAGATTGTAGTAATTTGCCGACCAGCGGGTTCTGCCTGTAATAAGATTATATTCCCAACTGCCCATTTTTGCAGTTTTCTGAGCATAATTTAATTCTTCTTCACTTTTCCGCAGTGAATTTTCGGCTTCTTTTATTTCTGAAATATCAATAACTGAAGCTGACATATACTCAGGCTGATTTTTACTGTCGAAAATTGCCCTGCCGTTCATTAGTGTCGGAAATACAGAACCGTCTTTTCTCGTGTGCCAGATTTCCATGTTCGAAAACCCGCCATCTTTTTTCATAAGTTCCAGAGCTTCATGCACACTGATCAGTTGCTCTTCATCGTGTAGCATCGAGATATAATTCCCTATCAAATCCGATACTTTATGTTTATGCATCCGGGCAAAAGCATCGTTCGAATACGTAATAATGCCATCAGGATCAATAATTACGCTGCCGTAATTTGCCTGGTCAGAAATTGTCCGAAACTTGAGCAATTCTTCTTCCGCTGATTTTTTTTCTAAAATTTCCCAGGCAAGATCAGCCAGCGATATAACAATGGAAATATCTTTTTCATTATAATCAGTCGGCTTATTGCCGATTCCAACAATAGCCACAATAAGCTCATTGCGGAAAATAGGAACAATAAGTTCACGGGTAACAGGGGCGTGTCCCTCCGGCATACCCTTACGATGATCAAGGTTCTGATAGTTGTTATGGATAACAGGTTTCCGCTGCCTTACACAATCAACCCAAACCCCTGCCATATCAATACTATAATGCTCATTAGCGCCTTCGGCAGTACACATTGTCTCAAGGGTGTTTGTTGACCAGTTCTGGAGTGTAAGAGTTTTCTGATCTGCATCTACCACATGAAAGAATCCGATGCTGCTTTCTGTTAATAATTCAAGTTCATCTAATAGATTTTGCTGTAGTTCGCTTCGGGAATGTTTCTGAGCGAATTCAGTAAGCCGGAGCCGTGCTTCAAGAATCTGTTTGGATTGTCTGCGTTCGGTAACGTCCCGGATAGTAACAAGGGTTCCGGCTGCATCACCGCCCCTGAATTGGGAACCATTTATTTCACCAATAAATATAGACCCGTCCGATCGTTTCATGCGGTATTCATCAGATAGTAAAAATTTCTGACTTATCATATTTTCAAAACAGCGGGCGGCTCTTTCTAATTCTTCTTCTGCAACAAAGTCAATAAAGTTTTTACCTAACATTTCACCGGGCAAAATCCCGAAGATCTCAAACGACGAGGGAGACGCATAATTAATAAATCCTTTTCCGTCTGTAATAGATATAAAATCGCTGGTTTGCTCGGTTATAGCGCGGAATTTTTCTTCGCTTTCCCTTAATTCTGTTACAGCCTTATTGCGCTCTGTAATATCCTGCATAATAATTATGAGATTAAGGTTCCCGCTCTGATCAGTATAATGAGACATATATTTTTCAAAAAGCCGCTTTTCACCATCAGCGCGTATCAGCCAAAATTCATAATGTTTTTCGTATGTCCCGCCTTTAACAAATTTCTGAAAATTTGAGACAACAAAATCAATTGAATCCGGATGCAGGAAACCGATAAATGATTCAGCCGAATAAACCTGTTCCTCAGTATAACCTGATGATTGCAGCATAGCCTCATTCACCCAGATAACTTTGCCTGAAACATCAAGAATGCAGATAGAATTGGATGAATATTCCGATATAGCCCTGAATCGTTCTTCGTTTGCGCGTATAATTTCTTCTTTCTGCTTATACTCGGTAATATCCTGAAAAACCCCGAACATCTCCGAAGCATTCCCTTCTTCATCAAATTTGAGTTCCGCCTTTGAAGTAATTATCCTTGCAGGTGAACCATCCGCCGGCTGAATAAGATACTCAAGGTCATAAGGCACCCCATTATTCAACAATTCATATGATGCGTTCCGTACTTTTTCTTTTTCAGGAATACAGGATTCTACTTTCTCTGACGTAAAATCATCAGGATTGCTGCCTAATCCAAACAGCCTTAAGGATTCCGATGATCCCTTCAATTCTCTCGTTTTCAGATTGTACGACCATGAGCCGGTATGCCCTATCTCCTGAGCCATCGAAAGCTGATTATATGCTAACGCAAGTTCATTGCTGCTTTTTTTAAGTTTTTCTTCTGCCTGCTTCCTCTCAGTAATATCACGCACCACAAATACCATCGCTTTAGGGGTTCCATCCTCTTCCCTCATGATCTCCCCGTTCACCTCAATGCATATCAGAGTATTATCTGACCTTACACCTCTGTATTCACCAGTCCCGCTATAAATCCCCTGCTGCATTTTTATTATTTCAGTCTGTGCGCGTTCCCTGTCTTCAGGAACAATAAACTCACTTAAATTACGCCCGGTCAGTTCTCCGGCATTTCCATAACGAAACATTTCAAGCGCTTTGGGTGAGGAAAAAAGAATTGTTCCGGTTAAATCGGTAATAGTAATATTATCGGGAGATGCGTTTATCACTGCTTTATAGAGCGCTTCACTCTTGGTACGGGCAAGTTCGGCATTTTTATAAGCTGAAATATCATTGATGCTTGAAAGTAAACAGAGTTCGTTCTCAAGAATTATCGTCTGTGCAGAAAGAATTCCGTGTAAAATGTCTCCGTTTTTATTTTTAAATTGGTATTCTGTGCCCGTAAATATTTTGCCCTCCAGGAGCAGGGAAACGACTTCATTGCGGTCTTCTGCATTTACCCAGAGGTCAAGACTCGTAAATGAACCCGAAAAAATTTCTTCCCTCGAATAACCGGTTGCAAAAACAAATGCATCATTTACATCAATAAATTTACCGTCAGTTAATCTTGTGATACTTATTGCATAAGGGGATGTCTGAAAAGCTTTTGAGAATTTTTCTTCGCTCTCGATCAGATTTTTGTCATAGCGTTTTTTTTCGATAAAATTACTGAGCCGCTCGGCGATAGAAAAAAGCAGATCAACTTCTTCAGGTAAAAATAATTTTTCAGCAGCAGGCAATTTATCCTCGTCAAGAGATACTTCAATCATGCCGCTTATCTGGCGGTTAATTAGCAGATCCTGTTTCAGGTTAAACCGGCTTTCCACATAATTTTCTGTCTGACAAACCAAATCGTCAATTCTGATCCTGGCTCCGGTAATTTCCGGGAATTGCCAGCCGGAAGAGATAATGAGAACAACCTGTTTACATACTTCTTCAACGGATATATCCGGATCGCTCATAACCTCCGAAATCCGGTTATGGCAGTCCAGTTCTTTTAAACGCTCACGCAGCTCGTATTCGAACTTTTTCCGGCTGGTAATATCGTGTACGTGCGAAATTAATAGTGTATCCTTGCCAAACTGTATTGGTCCTGAATAAACTTCCACGTCCCGAACTCTTCCATCGGCAAGCTTGTGCTGGAAAATGAAATAATTGCGTTCTTCGGCTTTTGCTCTTAGCATCTCCGATTTAAGCTGATCTTCCGGAAGCGGATTTATCTCTGTTATTTTCTTCCCGCATAATTCTTCATGGGACCAGCCGTAATAATTACAGGCAGCTTCATTAGCGTCCCTAATATCCCCTGACACCGGGTCGATCAGCATCATCACCGAATGATTGTCATCAAATAATGATCTGTACTGATCTTCGCTCTGATGTATTTTTTTCTCTGCCTGAACCAGTTCGGTAATATCGTTAACAGTCAATAAGCATAAACCCGGATTATTTACGATTCCGGAAAGAAAAACATCGGTTTCTCTGCCATCCTGAAGTGATAAAACCAAATTGCAGTTTTCTTTCTTTTCATTCTTCAAAAGCCGGACGAAAAACTGATCAAAAACCGGAATCGTATCCGCACTGACAAAACTTCTGAAAGATTTTTTAATCAGTACAGATCGGTCAATCCCAATCATAGAGGCTCCCGAAAGGTTCACCTCATTAATTAAGCCCTTTTGATCGAGCAGAAAATAACCGGATGGCGCAAACTCGAACAATTCAAGGTACTTTTCTTCAGCAGATCTTCTGTTTTCGATTGCAAGCATTAATTCTTCATTCTGCAGTTCAAGTTCAATCTGATGGACATCCAGTTCATGAATGAGTTTCTGAATATCGGCTTCGGAGCTTTTGGATACCGGGTCGGATAGTTTTTCATGTATCAGGCTTTCGGCTTTTTTCCGGAGTGATGTGCTAACAGATTTGTCCGATTTATTAACGGCAGATTCATAGAGTTTCTGCAGTGAATCGTATTTTGACTTCAATTCCTGCAGCTCAATTATAAGTTCGTCCCTGGTTCTGTTCTGATTACTCATTAATTAACCCGGCTATAGATTTAACAAAGAAAATACTCATTTTCTGGTTCGTTTTCAATAATGAAGTTCATTGGAAAATTATTTCCTAAAAAATATTTTAAAATAACGGAAGTAAAAGTCTAATTTGAATGGAGTTGGGTTGAAAAAATACTATCGTAAAAATTTGTAAACAAAATTTTTGGATAAGTTTAGGGTAAAAAGTGTATGTTCGATAAATATTCGAGCTGAACGATAAGTACATTCCGGGGTGAATCCGACGATGCACTTATTTTGTAAGAGTTTTCGGCTTCTGTGGTGAATTCATTGCAAAAAAAGATAAAATTTATCTGGCGATAAATCAGCGATCTCAACGATTAAGGCAAAGGGTCTTTTGATTTAATTTCCTTTTCCCGGAAATTAAATATCGTATATGTTACGCCTTGATCCTGAGAGGAAAGATGAAATTATATTGCGGCAGGCCGAAGAAATTACTTCACACAAACACCCTGAAAGCAAACAATTTTGGCAATTATTATTGGAAAAATGTGGTTGTCTTTTTGATAATTTTAAAACTTCGCTTTGTATTATCCCTCAAATTTCAGTTTAGTCCTCCTCGAAATATTCACCCTGAGGACTCAAAAGCTCTTTCTGCTTGTTGGCATCGCCGAGGAATTTAAACATTTCAAGGATAACCGGGCGGAAATAATCTGTTTTGTATTCAATCGTATCTTTTTCTGTAAGATGAAGGATCATCGTTTCTTCCACGCGCAGCCCGTAATATTCCTCAAGCAGATAGCGGTAAATTGAAAGTTGAAGCGAATACCTGATAAAATTGCAATCCATAAGATTGGAAGTGGGCGCTTCTGTGCCTGTTTTACCGTTAAATGACCAGAGATCGATAGTTTTATTTGTTTTCCAATCGTAAATGCACCAGGTGTTTTTGGATTTTTTATGAACAAGCAGATCGATAGTTCCGGCAAGTCCCATTTCTTCAGAAAAAACTTTTACTTCCGAAAAGAATTCCCTGTCGTTCGAAAGTCTTGTATTTAACCATCCGGCAGCAGATTTAGCCTTCAGATATTCGGGGTGAACACCTTTCGAAATGTAATTATCTATTTCTTCGTGGATTTTTGTTCCTTCATCTCTGGCGTTTTCCCAGAGCCCGATAAGTTCGGCGGCTGTCTTGCCGATATAATTCGGATGAGTTGATGTTAAATGATTCGCAATCCGGACTGAATCAAATTTCTCAAAAAACAGGTCAATAAATCGTGTGCAGCTAATAAATTCAACTTCAGGCTTATCCCTAAGAAAGTATTTATGACCTTCAGCATTCAGGCAAATATTATCTGTAAAAAGTTTGTTCATAGAGGTGCAACTATATTTTCGGTTTATTTATTCTTCGTCTTGTTCAAAAAGATACAAAAATAATCGCACAAAATGAACTGAATCTTAAAAAAAAAGAATTTTACAGCCTTATCAGGATCAATTTTCGTTTAAGAGCATCCATTTTTGAAATCTTTCAATTAATAGTCACAGATTTTAGATCATCTGCCTTAAAGGCCAAATCAGGTCAGATCTCAGATTCCCAATTCCCCTTTCCTGCCTGATAGAATCCATCGCAGATATTCTTATAAGTACCCTGATCGAGAGAACCATTCAGAAATTGTGATAGATTAGCTTCAAGATTTTCTGATTTTGAAATACCAACAAGTCCTGATGTAACACCCGGAGTAAAAAATGTGAACCGCGCTGCAGTTTTTTCAGGACTCACACCAGTAAAATCTTTCATAATTTCCCATCTGCGCCGGTATTCTTCGTGATAATCTCCCGGGGAGGCTCCGCCATATTTCCAGAAATAATTTGCAGTACTTCTTTTGGCAATAAATCCTTCTCCGTTTCTGATTATTTGCGGAAGTACGGATTCTATCACTTTCTGATCGCAGATGTTCAGTGAACCCATAAAAATATCAAAACTTCCGGTATCCGCCGCGTATGCAAGCGCCTGATTATCACCGGAATAACCCGAATATCGGATTTTCCCCTGATGTTTCAATTTTTCAAGGGCGGAATAGATATCCTCTCTCCCTAAAAGTTCGGATGAGCAGCTATGCAGAAAAAAAATATCGATATAATCCCTTCTCAGCTTTCTGAGCGATGCCTCTGCACTTAGGATCACAGCATCGTAAGTCCAGTCTTCCGCTCCCCCGATACCGTAACCGCCTTTTGTTGAGATAATAACCCTGTCCCGGAAACCGCTCAGGAATTTACCGAATCTTTCTTCCGAGAGTCCATAACTTATAGCGGTATCGAAATAATTAATACCCTTTTCGAAAGCATCAGTAAGAACCTGCCCTGCCTGATAATCCGTAATATGCTCACTTCCGATTCTCCCGCCTCCAAACCCAAAAGCTGAAAGCCACAGGTCTGTTCCTCCGGCTTTTCTGTATTCCATCAGAATTTAATAATATTTGCAGTGAAGCCTAACTGCACTGATTCTGCAGGTCCAAAATCGTTTAAGGAAGTATAATAAGCTAAATCCAATGCCAGATCGGGATTAAGCAGATACGAGATGCCAAGATCCAGCCCCAAAACCGGGGAGTTCGACTTTCTGAGCTCTCCGAAAATCTCTGCATAAAAACCGAAATCGCCTGATAGCACAGGACTTAGCAGGATAGCATATGTCGAATAGAAATCGTCCGTTACAAGGTCGGGTATGTAAACTTCTGCTATTGTTGAATGAATGTTTACCAGTTTTGTCGGGATAAAAAACACATAATACCCGGTATATTTGCCGCCTAATCCCTTTAAGGATTCCAACTGAAGCCCGAAAGTGCCGTTATATCCATCACCTGTAAAGGCTCTGTATTTAAACTGAAATCCGGGGTCTCCGCTCCTGCCTTTTGCATTTTTTGCTTTCTGATACAAGCCGTTTATCAGCAATCCTGCCTGAAACCTCTCGGAAACTCCATATTTCAGAAGTGCCGGAAAGGATGACAACGCTGCATCGTGACTTAATCCAAATTCAAGTTCAAGTTGTCTAAACTGTGTGATAAACGCATTATCGCTTACAGATGGTCTCTGGGGATTGACCTGTCCATGGTGCATTTGCGGAAAAATGGCAAGCACAATCACGACAATAATTAATGTAGAAAATCTCATAATAACCTTATATTTATTGAAACGTTTTAGTGATCTCACTTTATAAGCTGGAGATAAATAAATTGTATATCCGGAAATTTAATGATCTTCCGGTAATTTCTGTTTGGAAATAATTTTGGCGGAACAAAACTCTTTGAAAATTACAGCAGCTCTGATCCTGATAATTCTTGCTTCGATCTCAATACATGCGCAGGATTCCCTCCGCAGCCAGGCTTTTCGTGAACCTGAACGATTTAACAGATCGCCTGTTACCAAACCTCAATATTCCAATTATCCGCTCATAGCCGGATATATTCTTCAGAAAGATGCGAATTCAGGCGACCCCTTTGCAATGCACGAACTGGGCATCCGCTACCTTATCGGGGCAGGTTTCCCTTCTGATACCGCCAAAGCTTTTTACTGGATCTCACGCGCTGCCGAGCGGAATATTACTTCAGCCATGTTCAATACCGGGATAATGTACAGTAACGGATACGGAACAGGCTGGAATCCCTTCACAGCTTTCGAATATTTCCTCGGAGCCGCTCAGGCCGGGATGCCCGAAGCCATGTTCGCGCTTGGAATTATGTATCTCGATAATCTGACTGTCAGCAGAAATTTACAGAAAGCTTATGATCTCATTTCGCAATCTGCTAAATCGGGATTTCTGCCAGCTTCGGAAACTCTGAAGGAATTAAAACAGCGGGGAATTCTTAATCTTGTTGATACAACATATACAGCGCAGAATTCCGCATCAAATGCCGGCATCCTGAATACAGGTACTATGGTAATGAGCCCTCCGGTTGAGCTTGATTTCTTAGACCTCGATTCAGACGAGAAGGAAGAAAAATTTTCAGATTCATCGCTGGATTCTCTTTTTATTGATAAATTGAGGCTTATTGATGAACTTGGGATCTATGATTCGGCAATATCCGCTTCTTCCCCTGCGGAAATAATCGCACTTGCCGAATCTAACGGTAGTCCGGAAGCGCTCCTGATTCAGGCACTTATATATCAATCCGGATACCAGAAACCAAAAGACAATATTAAGGCTGCATATTACTTTTTCCGGTCATACAGGGCCGGGAGCGGGAAAGCCCTAGCAGGATTGATGAAACTTCTGGCTTCAGAGGAATTCAGGAAAGAACTTATCAAACGATCAAAAACTAATGAACCGCTTCCGAAATTCCTGCTTGCATCGCTAACTGTCTATAATCTTTTTGTGGTTTCCGACAATGAAGCTTCTGTGAATGTCTTAGAAAACCTTTATGCTTCAGGCTATGAACCGGCAGGACTTGAACTGGCTTCTATATATTATGCCGGCGCTGCTGTAGAGAAAAATATTGATAAGGCTGTGGAATTGTGGCGCAGTCTCATGAATAAGGGCAATAAGGAAGCGCAGATTAATCTCTCTATTCATGCCGTTCGTTTTTCAATCAATTATCTTGTTATAAAGGAGGCTGTCACAGGACTTCTTGATGCTTCAATGCTTGGTTCAATATCTGCATTAACTGTCATCGGTTATTGTCATGAACAGGGCATTTACTTCGACATAAACAAAGCAAAAGCGGAAAGATATTATAAAAAAGCCGCTGTCAGAGGTTATCTGCAGGCTTCGGACGCTCTTAAAAATCTTTACGACGATTTAAGACCATCTGATCCCCGTTTCGAGATTTTCGATAATTAGATTACTTTTTCTTTATGACAAGAAACGTGATATCATCGAAGATTCCGTCATCTTCCCTGAAATTCGAAAGGGCTTCAATTATCCGTTTCTTGATCTCATCAGCATCTTTATCCTTGGTACGAAGCAGAATATGCTTTACTCGGTCGATGCCAAATTCCCTTCTTAAAGGATTCATTGCCTCAACCAGACCGTCTGTGTAAAATAAAAGAATATCATCCGGATTAAGTTTTAATTCTGCTTCCTCAATAACCGATTCAAATAATCCTTTGTCATTCAGCCCGATAGCTATCCCTTTGGGGTTTATTTCCGTGAATTCATTCTCTTTGCTCTTATATAGCAGAATTGGATTGTGTCCGGCGTTTGAAAGTTTTATCGAGCCGTCCTGACTTAAATTCGCAGCAGTTATTGTCAGAAAGTAACCGGCATTCAGATTTTTAAGAAATATGTTTTTTAATCCAATCAGAACTTCTTTTGGAGATTGCGATCTATCCAGTATTGCATGAATTATAGCCTGAACTCTAACCATATACAGAGCCGCCGCAAATCCTTTCCCTGAAATATCCCCGATAACGATCATTGAGTTATTATCGGAAATTCGAATAAAATCGAGGTAATCACCCCCTACGTCCCTTGCTGATTCATAGTATTCGGCAATACTATAGCTGCCCTGTCCGTTCTGTATTTTAGGCAGAAGACTATTCTGGATTTTTTTTGCAATTTTGAGATCATCTTTGAGTGTAAGTTTATCTGCTAATTCAAAAACAAGAAGTAAATTCATGATCAAAAACGAGAGCAGATAATAGATCGGCAATGACTGAATAAAAGCCACAAAAAAGAATAAAACCGCAGAGAGATAGAAAATCCTTCTGGCAGGAGATATCCTTAGTATGAAGGCATTAAACAGATTGCGCACGAAGAACAATATTCTGGCTGGTTTATTGGCAGGATAATCCTCTTTTCTTATTCCGCCTGCAAAATATTCATACACATCCGATGCATCACGTTTAATTAATTTTTCAATTTCATTAAACGTCATGTCGCTGGTATATAATTCGAATATCCTAACGAAAGGATTTACTTTCTTTTCCCTGTTGCTGTTCATAACTTATTACCGTCTGGTACAAATCTTTAGACGGATAGAACGCAGGAATGTTTGCCCCGGCAGGAAATCAGAATGCCTGAGGGACTTCTATCAAATCCAAAGTTCCTTTTGTCTGATTTTCGGCAAGCCCCTGACAACAAGATCGTAGGAATTGTCAACCCATGATTTTACCAGATTGTCCTTTAGTTTGCCCTCGAGGTCAACCGTAATCCAATGCTTTTTATTCATGTGATAACCCGGACCCACTTCCTTATAATCTTCTATCAATTCGAAAATCTTCTCCGGATCACATTTAATATTGATCGAGAGTGGCAGAGTAATATTCGTTAAGAGAAACATTTTATCAAGTACTTTAAATACAAGAGTCTCCTTATCGAAAGGGAATGATTCCGTTACACCTTTTTTTGTAATACAGTATTGCCTGAGTTCCTCAAGTGTCATTTGGTATTTCACTCAAAATTTTTTGTCAAAATAAACTTAAATATTATTTCAGGTCAATACCAAAATGTATGGTTTCATAAGAACCTGAAAAGGATTATTTTACAGAAGGAATAATACTTATTGTTTTAGATCAATTTACGGATCACTATATCAGTTTTGTGAAACTATTCTTCAACAGGATTGTTTCACATTTTAATAATTTTCTCATTCAACGGAAAAAATATGCGAAATTTAATTGTCCTGATGATATTTTCAATTCTGACTGTAAATTGCCAGGCGCAGGAAATCGATAAGCTTAAAGAGGAGAATGAAAAGATAGATTCGACTCTTGTTCTTGCAGGTGATTCACAGCATTCAAAAGAAAGCCAGGTTATTTACAACCTGCTCGAACGATATCATTTCAGTAAAGTTAATGTCAATGATTCTGTTTCCGCAGTTATTTACGATAACTATATCACTACCCTCGATAACAATAAACTTTATTTCCTGCAGAAAGACATAGATAAATTCAAACAGGACAGGGAAAATATAGATGATTACCTCAAAGCAGGCAATCTCGATTTCGCTTACAACGTTTTTAATACTTTTAAACAGCGTGTTTACGAAAGAACTGATTATGCAGTCAAAGCCCTTACTAAGGGATTTGATTTTAATGGAAATGACGAATTCCAGTTTGAGCGGGAAGACCTTCCCTGGGCAAAGGATAAAAACGAATTGGATCAACTCTGGGATCAGCGCCTCAAAAATGATGTGATCACATTTCTTCTGCGGGATGAAAAAGCTGAAAAAGCTTATGAAACTCTGATAAAAAGGTACAGAAATTTTCACAAAACAATTCTTCAGTATAAATCAGAGGATCTTTTTCAGTTATACATGAATGCGTTTACTGAAGCAGCCGATCCTCATACATCTTACTTTTCACCGATTACTTCGGATAATTTTAAGATTACAATGAGTTTATCGCTCGAAGGCATCGGCGCCCAGCTTACTTCGAAAAACGATTATACAACGGTTTCTAAAATTATTCCAGGCGGTCCAGCTTTTAAGGATGGCAGACTTAAGGAAGAAGACCGTATTGTTGCCGTCGCTCAGGGTGAAGATGGTGAAATGATTGATGTTGTCGGCTGGAGGCTTGATGATGTCGTTCAGTTGATACGCGGTAAAAAAGGAACGCTCGTTAGATTGAGTGTTCTTAAAGCCAATGAACCGCTTGATGCAAAACCTGTACTGATTAAAATAATCCGTGAAAAAGTTAAACTCGAAGATCAGGCAGCAAAAAAGGAGATAATCGAGATCACTGAAAATGGCGCAACCGGAAAAATCGGGGTTATTATTATTCCCGGCTTTTACAGCGATTTTGACGGGAAAAACCGCGGCGATGCAGAATACAAAAGCACAACCCGCGATGTAAGGAAACTGCTTGAGGAGCTAAATGCCGAAGGCGTGGACGGAGTTATTATCGATCTGAGAAATAACGGCGGCGGATCACTTGATGAAGCTATCGAACTCACAGGACTCTTTATCAAAGATGGTCCGGTTGTACAGGTAAAACAGATCAGCGGTAATGTCGATCTGGGGAACGATCCTGATCCTGAAATAGTATATTCAGGCCCTCTGGCTGTTATTGTTAACAGGTTCAGCGCTTCCGCATCGGAAATTTTTTCCGCGGCAATTCAGGATTACGGCAGAGGTATTATCCTCGGAGACCAGTCTTATGGCAAAGGAACCGTTCAGAATCTTCTTCCGCTTGAAAGGTTTATCCGCGCCGGAAATCAAAAACTCGGTCAGTTAAAAATCACTATCGCAAAATTTTACAGAATCACCGGAAGCAGCACCCAGCACCGCGGTGTTTTGCCTGATATTCAGTTCCCTTCTGCTTTTCCGGCAGATGAATATGGCGAAAGTTCCAAACCTTCTGCACTGCCCTGGGATCAGATAAAATCAACTCCTTTCACAAAATATGCAGATATATCAGGACTCATTGAGAAATTGAAGAAAAAGCATGAGAAAAGAATTGAGAATAACATAGAATTCAAATACCTCATGGAAGATATCAACGAAATGAAAGAAGCGAGAAGCAAAAATTCCTTATCGCTGAATCTTGAAGAACGCAAGGATGAAAATGCCAAATCCGAAGCAAAACGCAAAGCCCGTGAAGAGGCAAGGCAGAAAGCTTCGGGACTGACTGTAAAAGATAAAGCAGAAGTGCCGGATACCGATAGAGAAAATGATGACCCGATTCTTGAGGAATCAGGTCATATCCTGATGAATTTTATCGCTCTGATAGAGAGCTGATGATTTGCTAATTGTTATAAAAAGCCCCGCTCGACGGGGCTTTTTTATTGACTGTTCATGCTTGAAGAGTTGTATATATTAATTCTGCCGGGATAAAATAATTACTGAAACATTAAATATTTTGCAATTTTAAGTAATTTATTTAAGTGGAAAAACTTTGGCGGAAAACCGGAAAATTGACCCCTCTCTTTTCCGGGATATAAGTTTTAATGAGCTGGATTTTGAGAAAAATGCAAGACAGGTTATTGCCACGCTGATCATGAGGAGATCATTTTCGGACTGGAAAACAATCCTCGATTACTATGGCGTTGAACGATTAAAAGAAGAAGTGGTTGAAATCAGAGACTTAGATAAACGCACATTTAGTTTTTGCAGCGCATATTTCGAAATTCCCGGGGAGAAATTCAGATGCTTCAATACAGAGCCGTCTATCCGGAAACTTTGGGATTATTAAAAAGCTGATGCGGAATCCTGCATTTAAAGACTAATCCCGCGGGAGGAACAGCAATAGTTTTGCAAGTGGGAAAAATTCGTAATAAGTAATTATTAATCCGAACAGGGAGTCCTCTCCCCGTTCGGAAATTAAAGCCTTGTACATCAATTAATAAGAACCCCGGAGAGTCAGAACTAAATTCCTGCCGGGTGCGCCTATATTCGAAGCAAACTGACGATAATTCTGATCAAGAATATTTTCGAGCGCAAGCTGAATCCGCAAATACTGATTAATCTGATATCCGGCTCTCAGATTTAGGGTGTACCAGGCAGGCGTATATCCGTTCACGGGATCAGCCGAGTAAGCCTGATTATCCTCGCCCGAAAGATTATAGTCTTTTGCATTCTTTGCCCCGTTATACATCACAAAAAATTCACCTGTAAATTTGTTGAGCTTCAGCAGAAAACTGCTTCTGCCAAATACAGGCGGTATGTGATCGAGAGGATAATCTGTCGTATCAGTTTCAATTCTGCCGTAGGTATAATTGACGCTGTTGGATATCGAAAAATTATCAGAGATATCTGCATTCAGAAAGATGCTGAATCCGTAAAGGTATGCTTTTGCTGCATTCACTGTTGTGATTACATTACTCAACACACCATCATAAAGAATGGTATTGCTCCCGGCAAAGGTCCCGGGCTGAACGGTAATAGCATTTCTGTACCATGTATAATAAGCATTACCTCCGAGAGTTATTTCCCCATCAATCGTTTTTTGAATACCAAGGTCAAGATTATAGGTATATTCAGGTTCAAGATCAGGATTCGGAATAATGACGCTTCCCTGAACGGATTCAAATACCTTGCTCAGATCGTCCACATTTGGAGCACGGAAACCGGTAGCTCCTGTCATTGTGAATCTCCAGTCATTTCTGGGAGAAAAAACAACTCCAAGGTTTCCGTTTACTGCAGTGTTTTTCTGCGATACTTCGCTGAATGGAAAGGGAAAAAATGTTTTGTCATTGAATTTAGCATCAAGCTGCACATAATTGATCCTCAATCCATCGTTCAGAATTAAATTATCGCTGAATTCGTACGCATGTGAGATATATGCAGCAATGCTCGACATTGACGAACCCCCGTCAGGATATCGAGTATCGAGGCTGCTCCTTGCACCCGTGAGTATATCTTCAAGTTCAGCCGTTGAATTTACTTTATTATACCAGCCGTCAAGTCCGAACCTTATTTCGTGTTTTTCGATTTTTTTAGCAAGATCGGCATTAAATGTGAAAATATCGAGTTTCTCAGTTCTGTTGTTACGATTATTATTAAAACTCCTGTCATGACGGCTTTCTTTCACGTTCTGATAACCTGCGATAAACCGTGCGTTATCGTAAAATTCCGAATCCTCAACAAGATTAAGCGTATAGGCAGTAAAGAATCTTTCCTGCGGACCGTAATACCATTCAGCAAATCTCGGCTTTCCGTTTCTGAGTACTGTGAGCCTGTCGTACCTGGGGATATCTGACGATGTGGAATATTGAAAATTGAGAACGTGCGAAATTTTTGTGCTTTGCCGGAAAAGAAATTTCTGGAGAAAATCGTATTGTTTGTAACCCGATTTTTTCTGAACATCCGGATCGGCGTTCATCACCATGCTGTCTTTTGTTCCAAACCGCTCTGAATACCATAGTCGCTTTCCCCAATCGCCATAAAAAGGATTGCGGTTACTACCCTGCACAAGATCGCCAAAATCGGAATATGTAAAACTTGTCAGTGACCCAAAGGCATCGTTCCCAAGCGAAAAATCAATATGCCCTGTTTTCTCATCATAGGCGGAGGAATATCGTGTAAATGCATTTACTTTTTCAGTCCATACATTATCAAAGCACAGAACAGGGTTTTTTGTATAGAAATGCATCACGCCGCCCAGCGCATCACTCCCGTAAATTACAGATCCGGGACCGAATACAACTTCAATTTTATCCATCACAGCATTATCCAGTGTGATAACATTCTGAAGATGACCGCCGCGGTATATTGCATTATTCATCCTTACGCCATCGACAACCATTAGTACTTTATTCGTTTCAAAACCTCTGATAACAGGGCTGCCGCCCCCGAGCTGGCTTTTTTGAACAAGAATATTGCTGCTGTGCTGTAAAACATCGGCAGTTGTCTGCTGACTCAGGTTTTCGATCTGCCTGGCTTTCAGCACCTGAATCTGCTGGGGAATATCGGATAACTTCTCCTCAAATTTATTTGCAGAAACAACAACCTCATCGAGAGCCTGGAGACTCTCGGTCATTATCACCCTGAAATCTATTGACCTGAGCTGCTCATAGCTTAAAATAGCCTGTTTATACCCTACATAACTGAATACAATGCTGGAGGCATTCCGGAATGCGGAAACGTCCGCTTCTCCTTTTGCATCGGTTACAGCGCTTGCTTTGGGACTTGCGCTGTATATGTTTGCTGCCGGCAGCGGATTCATTGTAGCTTTATCTAAAACTGTGACTGTCTGTGCGAAAAACGAAATATTCATCAGCAAGACACACACTGCCACGAAATTTTTTTTCATAGAATTTTCCCGTATGATATAAAAACACAATTAACCGGATATTTTCAGCATTATCCGGCGATTATAGATATTTACAATTGTATTTTATACCAGCCGGGGAGGCGGAGTTTTTATGCTGCGAAATATCGATTTGTAATTTTCCTGGATTTGAAGAAATTCTTCCTGCCCTGATTCTGGCACCACAATCTTAAAAGGCTCTTCAGGAAAATAATTTTGAGAGAATACTTTTGCAATAAGTTTTGCTGATTTACCGGCAGCGGATCCATCATTTGCCAGTTCCTGAGCAACAAGTCTGTCGAGATTTTGAAAAAGGCGGGATTCCTCTTTATCATTAATGCATTGATAAATTATTCCGCCAGAAATTTTTCTGCTTTTAACAATGTCAAATAATTGGTCATTCAACCGGAATTCCTTACCCTCCCTTATCCAATCAGGGTTTTCTCCCTTCATAAATGTTATCTCATGCAATTCCTGCTCTGGCACTCCTGTTTTGATCATCCCTTTAATCTGCTGCCGCGCCTGATACTGTAAAAGTTTGAAAACAGGATAATACCCCGCTGAACTCAGAAAAAGTATGATAATCAGAAATATTGAAAATGTCCGTTTGATAATGATCCGTCGGGTTTTAAAATTCATTTCAGAAAGGCTTTAAACATAATATTTTTAGTATAACCAAAAAAGATCAAATGTTTCGGATATAGAGTCCTTATTCGGTTTTCACTTCACCAGGATTCATTCTTCCTGCTGCAAATATTTTTGATGCGGAGGCTGACCAGATAAGCCGCCGATCGCTCTTAATAATTTGATAATATTTTTTCAAAAACATAAATAATGAGAATCTGAATTATGAAGAGTTCGCATTTACTTAACAGCGTTTTAGTCACGGGAGATTTGATCAAAATATAGTCATTGTACATTTACACTTTCTGAACAGCTTCAAAGCAAAATTCACTAAAAACAGCCGCACCAAATTCACACTGGTTTTTTGGGCAGTTCTGCTTCCTATTGTTGAGAATAAATCTTAAATTTAAGTGTTGGAAAATATTATAAAATAACGGATATTCTATCCTAAATTATTATTATAAAACAAATCAAACGGGAATTTCTGAAAGACAGGAGTAATGGCATAAAGTTTGATACCCTAAAGTATCTAAGGCGGGAATAATTTGATCCAGGGAACACTCGATATTAACACCGAAAAAAAATTATGTTATCATTGCGGCGAGACCTGCCCCGATGATTCATATTCCAAGGGCGATAAGCTGTTTTGCTGCCTTGGCTGCAAGACGGTTTATGAGATACTGGAAGAGAAAGACCTGTGCAACTACTATACATTCGATAACACTCCGGGACAAAACCAAAAAGCTAAGGCTATCCGGAATTATGATTTTCTCGAAGACAGCGGTGTAAAAAGCAAATTTATTTCATTCAGCAACGGCAAAACTGCGCTTGTGAATTTTATTATTCCAAATATGCATTGTTCCTCATGTATCTGGATACTCGAACATTTATACCGCTTTAACCCCGCTATATTATCTTCCCGCGTAAATTTTCTGCGAAAATCTATTGCTATTACATTTGATGAAACCCATATTAAACTAAAAGAAATTGTTTCTATACTTGATTCTATTGGTTACGAACCTCTACTGAACCTCGAAGGTGTTTCAACTGCCGATCACTCAGAAAACAGAAGCCTTTATTATAAAATCGGTATAGCGGGATTCTGTTTTGGTAATATTATGATGCTGAGTTTCCCGGAATATCTGGCACTCGGCGATCCGCAGGATCTTTATCTCCGGAAAATATTCTCTTATATAAACGTTGTCCTCTCGCTCCCTGTTTTCTTTTACGGCGCTTCCGACTATTTCGTCTCCGCCTGGAAGGGCATCCGAAAACGTATTGTAAATATCGATATTCCTATTGCACTTGGTGTCCTTGTTCTTTTTCTGCGCAGTCTTATTGAAATCTTTGCCGGTATTGGTCCGGGTTACCTCGATTCACTTTCTGGTCTGATATTTTTTCTTCTCATTGGGCGGGTGTTTCAGAATAAAACTTATGAATGGCTGAACTTTGAGCGAAATTACCGCTCCTATTTTCCGATATCAGTTCATATTGTTCTTAAGGATGGTACTGAATCGAGCATGGCAGTCGAAAAAATTGAACCGGGTACCCGCGCACTCATAAGGAATAATGAAATAATCCCGGCGGATTCGATTCTTATCAAGGGGCTTGGAAAAATTGATTACAGCTTTGTAACAGGAGAAGCGGCGCCGGCTGATATTCAAAATGGTGAATTTATTTATGCCGGCGGAAGACAAGCCGGAAGCGCCATTGAAGTTGAATTTGTTAAAAGTGTTTCTCACAGCTACCTGACGCAGTTGTGGAATAATTATCTTTACTCGGGTGAAAAAGAAAGCAGAACAACCCAGCTTGCAAATAATGTGAGTAAATACTTTACTCCCGCCATCATTCTGCTTGCCTCAGGAGCTGCGGTTTACAACTATTTTGTCCACCCTGCACTTATCTGGGATGCGTTTACTGCTGTTCTAATAGTTGCCTGTCCTTGTGCGCTTGCATTATCAACACCTTTTACTCTCGGCAATGCGCTAAGAATCCTCGCAAAAAATAAATTCTTTATGAAAAACACGGTTGCTCTCGAATCTCTCAGCGAGATCGATCATGTCGTTTTTGATAAAACCGGAACTATCACTGAACCCGGCAGAAGCGATCTTAAATATTTCGGCATTAATCTCACCGACGAACTTAAGCAGGCAATAAAGGCTCTTGTTAAAAACTCATCACATCCGCTCAGCAAAGCTATTTTTGACAATATCGATATTGAAACTCAGATTATTCCTGAGAATTATACCGAGGAACCCGGTAAAGGAATATCCGGTACGGTTGGTGATATTACTATTATGCTTGGCTCTCAGGATTTTGTGGGAAATTATCTGCGTAAATCATCCCCACACGCGCCGGAACATACAACTTCCGTTTATGTTTCAATTGACGGATCAGTTTTCGGTTATTTCTATATCAATAATCATTACAGGCAGGGTTTATCAACTATTAAAAAATACTTCCGCAAAAGTGCTGCGATCAGTATTCTTTCGGGGGACAATGATACAGAATCCAAAAACTTACAGGAGCTTTTAGGGGAAGATGTTGAATTGCGTTTTAAACAATCACCCTTCGATAAACTTGATTACATAAGAACACTTCAGGCTAAAAGAAAAAAGGTTCTTATGTTCGGTGACGGTTTGAATGATGCCGGAGCTCTCCGGCAAAGTGATGTCGGTATTTCTGTCTCGCAGGATGTGAACAACTTTTCTCCGGCAAGTGATGGTATCCTTTCAGCCGATTCTTTTGAAAAAATTCCGATATTTTTTGATTTTATAATTAGTGCAAAAAAAATAATTATTGTAAGTTTTGCAATATCTTTTATTTACAACTTAATTGGCATATTTTTCGGCTTCAGCGGTCAGCTCACCCCTCTTGTTGCCGCAGTGCTGATGCCTTTAAGTTCAATTTCGGTCGTAATTTTTACAACCGTTGCAGTAAGTGCTGCTGCCAGAAAAAATGGGATACTCTGATGTCTGTTATCCTTATTCTCATTGGATTTAGCCTGCTTGTTGCCCTTGGCTTTCTGGGGGCATTTATCTGGGCAGTTAAAAACGGGCAGTTCGATGACAGATATACACCTTCTATCCGTATTTTATTCGATGAACGGAAAGAAAAAGTAAAAGAAGAAAAAAAAAATAATTCAACTAAACAGTCATAATTCAACAATCTTTTTACGGGAGCCGGATAAATGAATGTAGAAAAATTCAGTTATGATAACCAGGTCGTACGATTGTTTGCAATCGCCTCTCTTATTTTCGGAGTGGTGGGCATGCTCGTCGGGTTATTGATAGCATTCCAGATATTCATTCCTTCTCTGAACTTCAATTTCCAATACACGACATTCGGCAGAATTCGTCCCCTGCATACTAATGCAGTGATTTTCGCTTTTGTCGGGAATGCGATTTTCGCAGGAGTATATTACTCACTCCAAAGACTTACAAAGTCAAGAATGTTCAGCGATTTTCTTAGTTATTTCCATTTCTGGGGATGGCAGGCAATTATTCTTTCAGCCGCTATTACACTCCCTTTGGGAATCACAACGAGCAAAGAATACGCTGAACTTGAATGGCCGATAGATATTGCAATTGCAGTTGTCTGGCTTGCTTTCGGAGCCAATATGTTCGGCACCATCATCAAGCGCCGCGAAAAACATATGTATGTTGCAATCTGGTTCTATATTGCAACCTTTGTAACAGTTACTGTGCTGCATGTCGTCAATTCTATCGAATTACCAATCTCTTTCCTGAAGAGTTATCCGGTCTATGCCGGAGTGCAGGATGCTTTGGTTCAATGGTGGTATGGTCATAATGCTGTGGCTTTCTTCCTGACGACTCCTTACCTGGGACTGATGTATTATTATCTCCCGAAAGCAGTTAACAGACCGGTTTACAGCTATAAATTGTCTATACTGCATTTCTGGGCTCTGATATTTCTCTATATCTGGGCAGGCCCACATCATCTGCTTTACTCTGCACTACCCGACTGGGCTCAGTCACTTGGAACTGTTTTTTCGATAATGCTTATAGCTCCTTCATGGGGCGGTATGATTAACGGGCTTCTTACTCTTCGCGGTGCATGGGACCGTGTCCGTGATGAACCCACACTTAAGTTTATGGTGATTGCAGTTACGGCATACGGTATGTCAACTTTTGAAGGACCGATGCTCTCACTTAAAAATATTAACGCAATTGCCCATTTTACTGACTGGATCATTGCTCATGTTCATATCGGAGCTCTCGGATGGAATGGCTTCCTTACTTTCGGAATGCTCTATTGGATGATCCCTCAGATGTATAAAACAAGTCTCTTTTCCAAAAAAATGGCGAATTTTCATTTCTGGATAGGTACGCTTGGAATTGTATTCTATGCCGCTCCGCTTTACTGGTCTGGTATTACACAGGCTTTGATGTGGAAAGAATTCAGCCCGCTTGGTATTCTGCAATATCCGAATTTCCTTGAGACAGTGCTTCAGATAGTGCCTATGTACATTATTCGCGGTATTGGTGGTACTTTATATTTCACCGGCGTTATCATAGGAATATATAATCTTGTAAAAACAGCTAAACAAGGAAATTTCGTTGCTCAGGAAGAGGCTGAAGCTCCGCCTCTTGAAAAAATTGACGACAAACTGCAGAAGGGCAATATCCACAGATGGCTCGAAAAGAGACCGGCTCAGTTCGCAGTTCTCGCAACAGTTGTTATTCTCATTGGCGGTGCAGTCGAATTTATCCCGACTTATCTTGTAAAATCGAATATTCCGACAATAGAAAGCGTCAAACCATACACGCCTCTGGAACTGCATGGACGTGATCTGTATATACGAGAAGGCTGCAACTCATGCCATTCACAACTTGTAAGACCTTTCAGATCAGAAACAGAACGCTACGGTGAGTATTCAAAAGCCGGCGAATTTGTTTATGATCATCCTTTCCTCTGGGGTTCGAAAAGAACAGGACCCGATCTTCACAGGATAGGCGGCAAGTACTCGAATCTCTGGCATTACCTCCACATGGAAAACCCGCGGAGTATGTCCCCCGGTTCACTTATGCCTCCTTATTCCTGGCTGCTTGAGCAGGATCTGAATATGGAAAACACAGAAGCTAAGATATCAGCTATGAGAACTCTGGGAGTTCCTTATGAGGAAGGATACGAAAAATACGCCCTTGCTGATTTGAATAAACAGGCGGAAGCCATTTCTGAAGATCTTGCAGCAAGCGGCGCAGCCGTTGAACCAGGTAAAGAGATAATTGCTCTTATTGCTTATCTGCAGCGCCTGGGTACAGATATAAAAGGGAATAAATAGGTTATATATGTTCTCAAAATATTTATCATCTATCAAAGATATTGAAGTATTCCCGATCATTTCACTGATATTATTCTTTCTTGTTTTTGTGGCGATTATTATTTGGATCGTCAGAATGGATAAAACATATTTAAGGAAAATGGAAAACCTCCCTCTGGAGGAAGATCATGTCACTGAAAAAACACAAAATTCAGGTTATTAAGATGAGATATATAAAAGTTTATCTTTTTACAGCACTAATAATTTTCTTCTCGGCATATTCCGATTTTTTTGCGGCAGGTGATGAAACTCTTGAAAGCGTCATGCGCTTTATGGCGATAATCACTGTTTTAATGGTCGCACTGATTTTCTGGCTCGTTATGGTTTATGCCGAAAAAGAGGATAACAGCGGCGATCTTTTCTTCAGGCCGTTCAAAAACTTTATGCGGATGCTCACAAAATCCACACCGATTGAACAAGAAAAAGATATTATGTTCGATCACGATTTTGACGGCATACAGGAACTTGATAACAAGATTCCGCCATGGTTTACTTTTCTCTTTTATGGCACTATTGTTTTCTCGATTATATATATGATCAGTTTTCATATGGTCGGGAGCGGAGATGTTCAGCGCGAAGAGTATATGGGTGAAATAAAACAGGCTCAGATGGAGCGTGAACTGCTTATCAGGAGCGGCGCTTTCCTGAATGAAGAAACCGTAACACTCGCCACAGATGCAGCCACCCTTTCGAATGGTAAAGACATTTTTCTTAAAAATTGTGCTTCCTGCCATGCAAACGATGGCGGCGGACTTGTCGGACCAAATCTGACAGACAATTACTGGATACATGGCGGCGGTATCAAAAATGTATTCAAAATTATTAAATACGGAGTTCCTGCCAAAGGTATGATTTCATGGCAGACACAGTTGAATCCAACCCAGATAAAGGAAGTAGGCAGTTTTATTATTTCTTTGGAAGGGACAGTACCCGCGGTACCGAAAGCGCCCGAAGGCACTATTTGGACTGAAACTCCTGAGAATTCAGACACTAATATTTAATAAGGACAGGACAATATGTATCAGCCTGAAAACGATGAGACTTTCAGGGATTCGATTGCAACAGTTACTCAGGAAGGTAAAAGAAACTGGATTTTTGCTAAAAAACCTTTCGGCAAATTTTATAATTATCGTTCAGTTGTTAGTTATTTACTGATAATTTTTCTCTTTGGGGCGCCCTTCATTAAAATTGACGGGCACCCTTTTATTCTTCTTGATATTGTTCACAGAAAATTTATAATATTCGGAATTCATTTCGGCCCGCACGATTTTCACCTCTTCGGGCTTGCAATGATTGCAGTTTTTGTATCTGTTTTTCTTTTCACAGTTGTTTATGGCAGAATTTTTTGTGGATGGATTTGTCCGCAGACAGTTTTTCTTGAAATGGTTTTCAGGAGAATAGAATACCTCATTGAAGGTGACGCCAATAAACAGCGTGCTTTGCAAAAAGCCCCTTGGACTGCTTCCAAAATCGCCAAAAAGTTTTCCAAGCAGATCATTTTCGCCGTTATCTCAATAATGATCGGGAATATCTTCCTCGCATATTTTGTGGGTGTTGATAAACTTTGGCAGATGGTAACTGATGGTCCTTCCGCTCATTCAGGCACTTTCATTTTTGTGGTTGCGTTTTCTGCTATTTTTCATTTTGTTTTCTCATGGTTCCGCGAGCAGGCTTGCACCATTGTTTGCCCCTATGGCAGGCTGCAGGGTGTTATGCTCGACCAGAACTCGATTGTCATTGCCTATGACCATATCAGAGGCGAACCGCGTGGAAAACTAAAAAAGAGTGAAGATCAGACAGGCAAAGGTGATTGTATCGACTGTCATCTTTGTGTGGATGTGTGTCCTACCGGAATTGATATCCGCAACGGAACACAACTCGAATGTGTTAATTGTACAGCCTGCATTGATGTCTGCGATGATGTTATGTCCAAAATCGGCAGGCCGAAAAAACTGATAAAATATGCTTCGAAAAATGAAATTGAGACAAGAGTAAGAAAAATCTGGACTCCCAAAGCAATTGGTTACACGACTATCCTTGTTCTGCTCCTGAGTCTTATAACATTCCTGCTCTTAAATCGCAGCGATTTCGAATTAAGCATTCTCCGGACTCCGGGTCTTCTCTATCAGCAGATGCCCGATGGTAGGATCAGCAATATTTATGACGTCAAGATTATTAATAAAACTTTTAATGAACTCCCTGCCGAACTCAAACTTAAAAATATTGAGGGCGAGATCAGGCTGATAGGCAAAGATCTGAATGTTGATCCCCAGGGTGTTGCAGAAGCTAAATTTTTTGTTATCCTTGGAACCGATCAGATCAAAAAACTGAACACTCCAATTGAAATTGGTGTTATATCAGAGGGAAGAGAAATTGATGTAATAAAAACCTCATTTCTTGGTAAAGTTGATAAAAATAGTCTGAAAGGAGGATAAGATGTTTAAATTAAATTGGGGTAAATCCATCGCTATATTCTACATAATGTTTGTACTTTGGCTGCTCGGATTTGCTCTTTACACAAAAAGCGAAGATGTTAACCTGGTTACTGAAAATTACTACGAACAGGAATTACAGTATCAGGATCAGATAAATAAAATTAACCGGACGAAGAATTTGCCTGAACAGGTCAGCATTAAATATTCCGGTGATCAGATCGGTCTGACCTTCCCTGATATTTTCTCAAAAGATGATATTGCAGGAAAAGTGCATCTTTACCGCCCATCGGATAATAAATTGGATTTATTTGAAAATATTGAGCTTGATGCAGCAAATCAAATGGAGATACCTGTTTCCAAACTTGCAAAAGGATTATGGAAAGTTAAGGTTGACTGGCAGGTAAAATCCGATGGTTATTTTAACGAACAAATAATACTCGTGAATTAAATTGGAAGCCTGGACAGGATTTCTGATCGGCTTATTCGGCAGTCTGCATTGTATCGGGATGTGCGGTCCCATTGCGCTTGCACTTCCGCTCACATCCGATTCGCAGATCAGAATACTTTTTTCAAGAGTTCTTTACAATCTCGGAAGAATTATCACTTACACTTTTATGGGGCTGATACTCGGCGCACTTGGGCATCGGCTCTATTTCTGGGGATTTCAGAATTATCTCTCTATCATCATTGGTGTGATAATCCTGATTTTTCTATCTATACCTAAAAAAATCCGCACGCGATTCACCCAGACAGGAATTGCATCAGCAGTTTTAGCAGGATTTCGGAAAATCTTCAGCGGCTTTTTCAGAATTCAGAATGACTGGGGTTTTCTTTTTATCGGAATCATGAATGGCTTCCTCCCATGCGGACTCGTCTATGCGGGGCTTGCAGGCGCTATCTCAACAGGCGATACAATAAAGGGCGCCCTTTTTATGCTTTCTTTCGGTATCGGAACATTTCCTGTTATGCTTGGCGTCTCATTCCTGGGCAGATATCTCTCAGCCGAAACCCGGTCAAAATTTGCAAAATTGGTTCCGGTATTCGCCTTTATACTCGCACTTCTTTTTATCCTGAGAGGGTTAAATCTGGGAATTCCCTATATCAGCCCTTCAATCAACCTTTACACACCCGAAGGAACATATATCTGCCATTAAAGCTTTTTGCTTACCACACTTAAGCTATAAGCAGTAATAAACATAGTGTCGCGGGAATTATTGAAGAATTTTTATTCTTTTACTTTATTACCCATCTTTGAATACACAATCAACTTTCAAACGTTTCCAATTCGTAAATTTTATACCAATAAAAAAATGATTCCGGGTTCGATTTTTTCAAACGATTTAGTTTTAAGTTTAGCGGCTCATTAATGAACCAATCTTTCATTTCGGAAGGGTGACTGTATTTTTGAATCTTTTCCGCATCATGCTTTATTAAAGCTGCAAGATATGCCGTTTTTGAGGCATGGATAATTGCTTTTTCGATATGGTAGTTTTCGGAGAAGATAAATCCGGAAACACGCAAAATACCTTGCCGTAATTGGTCAAAATCACCCCTCCCGTCACTCCCCCTGGTTACAATACACAGTCCGGTTTGATAAATATCTTCCAAAACGTCTCTTTCTGAAAGGTCGTTCATTTCTCTATATTCAAGTTCCTTTTCGGCAAATATTTTAAATGTAATTTTTACTGTTTCTAAATCGGTGACATTATCAAATAAATTGCCAATATCAAACAATTGTTTGATGATTTCCATACTCATGTTATCCTTACCCTTAAAGTATGGAATGCCTGTAGTATTTGGAGCAAAAGCTGTAAGTTTGTCGCCTAAAATATCTTCTAAACTTGCTGTTTTTACAATAACTGGATATCCCTTTTCAGGTAAAAAAGATGAGCGTATTTCTTGCTCAACGAGGTTTTTATATTGTGATTCTTCAAAAAGAATATCAAGCAATATATAGTCTTCGTCTATCCTCGTTTTGTGTATGGGATTATAATAAAATTTGTAGTGTGCTTTTTAATTCTTGTAAATGACTTTCGTTGCTGAAATTCTTTCCTCTGAAATCCCTGTGAAAAAGCAGCGCTATCAAGTAATTCATTCAGTTTTTCAGGAATTTCAGATAGAACAATATCAATGTCAATTGATAACCTTTTTGATGAATTAAAATGAAGCATCAATGCTGTGCCGCCTTTGAATACAAACGAAAGCTCATGAATAACCAAACCTTCCAATAATAAAAAAGCTCAAATAACCTTTTCAACTAGTATCGGATCAGTATTTCGGTTTTCTTTTGAAACCTTATTGATCCAGGTCGTGGTTAGTTTTTGCAGATCTATCATATCTTGTTGATAGGTGATTATTTAACATTTTCAAAGCATTTGGAAAATCGTATTGAGATATTCACGAAAACTTTCCTTTCTTCCTCTTCTATCGGCGTATCGTATCAGTCTGTTTTCATTAACAGTGTGATTTTTTATCGCTTCTTCGAAAATAGTTCTCATTTCCGATCCTTGTTGAGCTGAAAAAATAACATCGTCACAAAAAATATCAACCAGAATTTTTTCAATTGTTGGAACGATGATCCCGTTTTTTAACTGTAAGGGAGATTCTGTAACAAGTGAGCTTACAATCACAGTTTCTTTCATTTCCGGTAGATATTTTTCAATTAAATCCATCGTGGGGTGAATAAAAACCGGATATTTATTCTCTCTTAAATTAAAAAAAACTGATTGTGCAGCACTTTTATCCACTTCAATGAGTAAGTAAAATCTTCCTGGCTGATGAATCATAAACTTATTTAAGCAGGAAGTATCCCATATGCATATTTCCAGGTAGGGGAATTCATTTTTGAGTTTTGTATGGATTAATTCTATTTTAAGAGATATATCCGGGGAAAAAATTCGATTCGGACCAAGTGCATATTTTCCTCTTCCAATCCTGTTTATTACCCCCGATTCAACTAAATTATAAATTCTCCAATTGATCGTAGTAATTCTGACTGCAGGTTCTATTTGCAAATAGAACTCAGTAATATCGGAGGTCTCAAAACTTGCCTTATCTTTGAAATATTCCTTTAAACGGTCAATATGTAATTTATTTTTTGCGATAATTAAAAATGTTAAAATTGAAATATCTAAAGATACTATAATACGGCAGTATTATACAAATTTTGCCGTATTATAGTTATTTATTATGCGGATAATTACCAAATATTTACATTTTTCATGACATAATCTGGTTAAATCGTAACGGTATTTAATTTTTATGGAAATCAGTAAGCAGGATTCCGTAACCTCCCAGGGACGAATGAATAACGATGTTCTTCAATCCTCCTTTTTGTTGTCAGATATCAAAATCTGTTCACGGAGTGACTGAATCGCTGATTTTACAGGTTAATAGACTATGCTCTTATTAGAAGAAAGTCTAACATATAAATTTTAAGGCTTTATGCTTTTTCCGTGGTGCCTTTATCCTTTTGTCCGTGGAAATTAAAACGTTTAATAGACTAATTTATTTTAATATGACGATTTTATGCGCCGCAGTCAATTCACCGTAATTTAAAACGACAAAATAAATCCCGCTTGATAAGCTGTAATTTCGTGTGTCGAATTCGACTTCATAAATTCCAGGTTTTTTATCCCCGTTGAAAAGTATTGCTATCTCCTTACCAAGCAAATCGTAAACTTTTATGGTTGTCCGCGGTGTGCTGCTGTGAGATATTTCCTGTGCCGGGGAAGGCAGAGTGAATCTTATTTTTGTTGCCGGATTAAATGGATTAGGATATGATGCTAATCCAAAACTGTTCGGAATTATATCCGGATATTCAACCGATGTCACCCAATTATCTGTGAGAGGTGTCGGTGGTGTGAATCTCCAGTTGTCACTGCCGCTCGGACTTCTTGAGTAGGATATATTTCCTGTTTGTGCTCCGAATGTGATCGAATCTAACAGTGTCAGACCGTCTGCTGCAGAAAGACCAATAAATTCACCATCGGCGCTCAGTTTAAAATTAGTATGCAGCCCTGTCTGAGTCGGTTGTTCATCGCACCAGACAAGCAGGTAGCCTTCCGGTGCAATTTTAACTCCCTGCGGGAATCGCCATTTATTAAGATTATCTTTTTTATCAGTCAGATACATTAAGCTCAGATCGAGAGTGTCGTCGGATGTATTATAGAACTCTATCCAGTCGTCATTTTCACCATGGGGATCGGGGTAGATTCCGTCATTCTTTGCTAAGAATTCATTTATAACGACAGCCGACTGGCTATTTCCCGTGACAGAAATATTTATTCTGCGGCTTCGGGGGTATGTTAATACATTGCTATTGTTATCAGTAATTATAACTTCATAACTTCCGTTTCCACCTTCACCTAATGCAGGAATAACACCTATCCATCTATCGGCGTCTTCAACTCTTCTTGTATCGGCAACAGGCGAATATATCATCTGGTAAATCTCGGTACCGCCGGTGATCCCATTATAAAATTTTAGCTGAATATTCGAAATACCGGCATGGGAGAAAGCTGAAAGATGCACCTGAATTGAATCGGAGGGTGATATTGATTTCGGAAAGTGTTCAATATTATACGCTAATGGTTTGGAAGACACATAATTTAGTATTCCCGGGAGCGTTGCATTTTTAATGTTTATGAACTCCTTTATCCCTCTTTTTACATGTAATTTGTTATAACCTGTAGCAGAAAAAGAATTATGAAAATCCGCCATATTAAATCCATAATCAAGAGTCCGGAATGAGTCGGCAATTACATAATTTGTGATCCTATTCTTTAAAGAATCAATGTTCCCTGTCCAAAGATAACCGAGAAAAACTTCTTCCCTGTAAAAATTTAAGTAGCGGGTCAGCAAATTTCTATACTCCGGAACACTCATCAGCCTTGTGGATAATGGTCGCACCGAATTATCTATATTGGCATATGAATAAGGATTTATCCTGGACCAATCAATATTAAACCAATCTATGCCGAAAGTGTTATCATAATCATAAGGGATAAGATAAATTAAGTCTTTATCAGGCTGATGATACAAATAATAATTATTTTTCAAAAAGCGATAATCATCCCATCCGCCGACTAAAACGTTCATTGCGTAATACTTCAATACAGACGATACGTCAATTACCTTTTCAAGTGAATCAGGCAACAGATCAATCGGAGTCTGATTAAGTACTTTTATAAATCTTGCCAAAGCAGAATAATCGTTCAACGTTTCATTTGTCGAAAGTTCATAAACGGGTCTTCCGCCTGAAAGTAATTTATACAGATCAGGATCATCCCCCAGATAATTTAAATCAGCAGGATATAAGCATTTCCATAAATTGCCTGAAGAGTTTAAGAAATTCTTTTTCAGAAATTCATCATCAATGTGCTCAATATTAATATAAAGGCCGTAATATTTTCCGTTAATATAAACTGCGGCGTGAGCAGAGCGGCTTGCTATCATCCGGGCATCTTCAAATAAATCGAAACACAATTTGCTCCGGATGATTGATGGATCGTTATGCTCGCCGTTCAGATTAAGTTTATCTACGCCGTAAAACTCCCGTCCCGGTACAAATGTATTAAACGATACCTTTAATGATTTTTTCTGCGCATCACGCGAAGTATTTCCCCTTATTCTGATTGCAATTGATGAAACGGAGTCATCAATAAATTCATTTACAAACCGCATCGAGGCGATGTGCATTGAATCGCTGTGAGGATTATCGAACATCCATGCAACATCTTCCGGATCTGCCCAGATGTATATCTCCGCAACTTTGGAATCATCATACAATTTCCAACTTTCACTGTAGCTTTGAGCAAAATTAAAAGATGTGCAGGCAAAAAGTATAAACAAAAACTTCTTCACTTAATATCCTTTTTAAACTGCTGAATAAAATTGCAGTAATGCAGTTTATTTTTTATTAGTAGTTAATCCAAATTTACTCAATTTTTATAACAACTGTCCGCTACCACTGTCTCGGTAAACTATCATATTTCGGATTGTCCTGAAATTACCCGTCAAATGACGCAAATAAAGGGAAACGTTCCGGCCATTATCGGCATTATAAGAATAAGTTTCACGACACACCGTTATATCGTGGAGCCGGGCAGTAACTCCTCTCATAACTTTCGGCATATTAGTAATTGATCGTAAATGCAGGATTTGCAAACAATGATTAACAGCTAAATTGAATTCTGCACTGTTTTGGAAAAAAATTATTGTTATTGATCAGGAAGCAGTTGAATGTTTGTAAAAAACAAACTGAAAAAATATTGCAGCGCTGTTGATTACTATTTGATGCTCAGTTTTATGCGGCTCTGAAAAGTTCAGCAATGAGCATTGAAGCAACTTGCCGGCGTTCTGTTAAAATCACTATTTTGTAACGCAGCCGCACATTAAAACATAGTCTATTTCGTGCCCCTCACGTCAAATCACCACACTTCCCTATCCCTTCAGTTCTCTCTCTGTAAATGTATTCAGTATTAGGATCAGTCTTTCATTATCAACAACTTTGGAGACTTTTTCGTGGTCAATAAAAATGCGTTTGCGCAAATTTTTTTCAGGCCAGGAATCTAATTTTTCGGTTACTTCCATAAGAAAATATTGGACTTCGCAAGTGCCGCCCCATTTCTCATAGAGATAATTCTCGGAGATACCAGCCACAACAATGCCTTTAATACCGGCTTCCTCATAGGCTTCCTTAAGCGCCGATTCCTCCGCCGAAAGGTGATTTTCTATTATTCCTTTCGGGAAAATCCATCGTTTTCTTTTCCTCGAGGAAACCAGGACTATTTTTAATTTCCCGTCCTCTTTGTAAAATGGTATCACACCGGACTGGCGGTAGAAAAAATCCGGTCTGTTTTTCATAGCGTATTCAAAACCTTTCTTTCAATATTATTGTTATTATAAAAATAGAAAATATTTCACTGTTTTCAGCTTAATAAAAGCCAATAATAATTTGATGTTTAAATTTATTCAATCAATCAGGATCACATGAAAAATATTACTGAAGATAAATACGATGTACTTATAATAGGCGGCGGACCAATAGGGCTTTCCTGCGGAATTGAAGCCGTTAAGAAAGGATTAAGCCATATAATTCTCGAAAAAGGCAGCCTTGTAAATTCAATCTATAATTTTCCTGCATATATGACCTTTTTTTCCACTTCCGAAAGACTTGAACTGGGAGATATTCCTTTCATTTCCCATGGAAGTAAACCAACGAGGATAGAAGCGCTCGAATATTTCAGAAGAGTAAAGCAGGGCTGGAATCTTAACGTACATACAAATGAAAAAGCTCTTAAGATTTCCGGGAAAAGAGGCTCCCTTAAAGTATATACCGATATTGGATTATACCGGGCTGCGAATATTATACTTGCAACCGGGTTTTATGATTTACCGAATCTCATGAATATACCTGGCGAACATCTTCCGCATGTTCATCATTATTTCAAAGATGCTCATCCCTTTATTGATAATAATGTGACTGTTATCGGCGGAGGTAATTCTGCCGTTGATGCGGCTCTTGAATGTTTCCGAAAAGGAGCGAAAGTAACTCTTATTGTTAAAAAACCGGAATTGGATAAAGGAATAAAATACTGGGTTCGTCCTGATATTGAAAACAGAATAGCAGATGGATCAATAAAGGCTTTTTTTAACTCGACAGTCACTAATATCCGTGAAAATTCAGTTGAAGTGCAGACTCCAGAAAGCCTGATAAATCTGGATTGTGATGCCGTTCTTGCTATGACCGGATTCCTCCCCGATACTGCTTTCCTATCTTCGGCAGGAATTATAATCGATGATAATAACGATAAAAAGCCGGTTTACAATGCTGATACTTTTGAAACAAATATTCCCGGTATATTTGTGGCAGGAACAGTCTGCGGAGGATTAAATACATCAGAATGGTATATCGAGAACTCACGTTTCCATGCAGAAAAAGTGATGGTTTGTATCGCAGGGAATAAATAAACACAAGTGAATTTACTGCATCCGTGAGGTATCGAGTTGATCGGCAAAATCCTTGACGAAAAACCTGCTTCCTTTCCGAATTATAGTATGACCCTCGGCTTCAAGTTTTAGTATCTGCGCCTGTATGCCTCCCGGGAATTTTTCGTTCAGTTCGCCTTTTGCCCGGAGTGTTCTCCAGTAAGGTATTGGATCTTTCCCTTCGGCGGCGGCAATTTCTTCGGCGGCGTTGGCAGAAATTCCAGTAAAGATTCCCGTAGTCAGCGGACAGCCGATATCGGCATTATGTTTAGCGGCAATTATCTGGCGTATCTCTGAAGCAGTGAGCAGTTTGCCGTATGAAACTCCTGACATAATCTCATAAACTTCGAGAGGCGCCGGTATAGCCATCAACACTTCCCCCCACTTCGCTGCCGCTTTGCCCTCAAGTCTCTCCACTTTAGGCAGATCGCCGCTGCTGTAAAGCTTCTCCCTCCATGTTTTCTTTCCCATTAGTTCTCCTTTTTTTTGCATTTAATACATACAAAAGGTACAGTTAAAGTAACAATTCCACCTTCGTTCATAAGCGCTGTCACCTGTTCCAGATATTTTCTCATTCCATTGCCGGGTAATAACCCGATCCAGGAAGGAAGAAATGCAAGCCGGATAAAACTATGACTGAACAGACTCTCCGCATCTGCAAAATGATAACTGAATTTATCGTAATCCGCCGATATCAATTCAAATTCTGTATTTTTCAGAATAGTCAGATAAAATTCTGTATTTTTTCTTTTAAAATGAATATGTTCGTCAAGCAGCCTCAGCCCTTCATTTTCGCCGGCAGATTCCATCACTTCCCGCAGCAAAGTGTAGAATTCATACATTGTCTCAGGCAGATTAAAAGTAAAAATAAATGAACCGCCGTGTTTTAATTCACGCGAAATTTTCCGGATAACCTGCTCCTGATCCGGAATATTGTTAATGCCGTTATTCGAGACAATAAGATCGAAAGAATTTTCCGGGAAATCCTCTAAAAGATAATCATTCTGCAAAAGCGTAACATTAGTGATCGCGCCAAACTCAATTTTTTTCCTTATCCGGTCGATCGCCGCCTTCCACATATCCACTCCGGTTAAGTGTGAACTTTGCCCTAAGCGCATCGCAAGTTCAATCAGCGGGTAACCGGTGCCGCAGCCAATATCGAGAACATTCATACCTTTACGATATTCCGCTCTATCCAGAATATGTCTGCCGAAATATGATGACCATAAAGGCAGTTCATCATAATTTCCGGCAATCAGATCGCTGCCGGGGTCGAATGGGATTATCTCAAACACTAAACACCTGCAAGTTTCATTTTTCGGCTGTTCTGTAGAAAATCACCTCTGCTTTCTCAAGGGTGGCTATTCCGCCAAGATTATTGTTTTCAAATAATTCGGTGACAAAAGGAAGGAATTCCATGAGTTTATTAATCTCATCAACTATCTCAATAATGACCGGAAGGTCTTCGGAAAGCCTTAATATTTTAGACGAATGTATGCGGCTTGAACGCCCGTAACCCATAATACCTTTGAAAACCGTAGCGCCTGCAAGTCCTCTGTCCCTGGCTTCTATTACAATTTTTTCGAAAGCGGGCACTTTACCCGCCTTGTCCGTTTCACCGATAATTACCCTGAGTAATGCAGCATCTTTTTTTATTTCCACAATCCCCTTCCGTTAATAATATTGCTTAAAATAAATGCCAAAAAAACAGCCAGCAAGGTCAGAAGAACATTAGAAGTGATATTAATAAAAAATAATAATATTTCCGAATCTTTCAGAAGCTGGAAAGATTCATAGCTGAAAGTGGAAAAGGTTGTAAGTCCCCCGCAAAGACCAGTGGTAAGAAAAAGTTTTGTCCGCGAGTCAATCATTTCATTTGAATCGAGATAAAACATAACAATGCCGATAATAAAACTGCCGACAAAATTTACTGCAAGCGTACCTGACGGAAAAACCGGGCTGCTGAATTTCTGAACGAATCCTGAGAGCCAGTAACGTAAAACTCCGCCGATTGCTGAACCGAAAAAAACAAATAAATAATTGATTGTAAATTCCCCGAAAATTATGTTATTCAATCTATTGAGAAGCGGGAAAAATACAAAACCAATCGGCGTCCGGCAATACCGGCAAGTATAATTTAGCTGAAAATAATTTCAAATCAGATAAGATTCGATATTAGAATACATTTGGAAGGTATTAAAAAGTGCATAAGCTGAAAATGGAGGATCTGCAAGTTCTGTAATCGATAGAAAGAATTGAAGTGACGCCGGATACAATATTCTGCTTAAGGGAGTACCCGTCCGGTTGAGAATTATCTACTGAAAATTGTCTCCCTTCTCAGTTCGAATTTCTCAACCTTTTCTTCAAGCACAGCAACGCCGATACCGGGTCCTTCGGGAATATCGATATACCCGTCCTGGTCAAGTTCAACCGGAGGAGATACAATATCCTCTGCGAAATACCGCTTAGTCTCCGATGTATCACCGGGGAGTGTGAAGGCTGCAGATGACTGTAAATGCAGGTTAAATGCCCTGCCGATTCCCGTTTCATCCATTCCGCCTGACCATACAGGAACACCCATTGACCGCGCATAATCAGCTATTCTGAGGGCTTCTATCATTCCCCCGACCCGTCCCTGTTTTATATTGATGATACGGCAGCTTCCAAGCTCAATCGCAGATTTAGCGTCCTCGAGCGAATGAATTGATTCGTCCAGGCATAAAGGAGTTTTGATTTCCTTCTGCAACTTTGAATGGAAATAAATATCGCTGTAAGAAAGTGGCTGCTCAATCATAGTAAGATCAAATTCATCGAGCTTTTTGAGATGCTCTGCGTCATCAAGACTGTAATCCCCATTTGCATCAGCCATTAACGGGAGATCAGGAAATTTCTCCCTTACTGCGGCAACCCATTCAATATCCTTCCCTTTTTTGATCTTCATTTTCACGCGGTGATATCTGAGGTCCACTGCCTCCTGCACCGAACTAATAAGTTCCCCGATACTATCTTTTATCCCGATACTGATACCCGACATTATCCGGCAAGGCTGAAGTCCTAATAAATCGTAAAGAGGCACACCTTTAATTTTAGCTGTCAAATCGAGTAATGCGTTTTCAACTGCAGCTTTAGCCATCATATTACCGCGAACCCGCCCTGCGTATTCGATATACTCGGCCAGGTTTTTCGAAGCAGTAAGCTGCGGGATAAGAAATTCTTTAATTATATATTGGCTGGAAACTGTTGTCTCAGGACTATAGAACGGGTCGGGATCAGCTACACATTCACCCCAGCCGGTATAATTCCCGGCTTTTATTTTAATAAGAAGCGCTTCTTTTCCGGTCCATGTGTATGAACTTATCGAAAAAGGCGAAACAAACGGCAGATCAACAATAATAACCTCAATCAGATCGATCGCCGGTATTTCGGAAGCTTCCCCCAAAACCCGCTGAAAATTGTCTTTCTTTAAATACTTCATCCCAGTGCGGAATTAAATAAAATGAATTCGTTCTCTCTTTGCCTGAATATTCTCAGAACTTTACCCCAACCGATATCCTCTGTACATTCGGGAGAAGGTCATAAACTGAATAAGAATAATCAAAACTAAGCAGCGTCCCCGATAACGGGAAATTTGTTCCTGCACCGAAACCAAACTTATCGTCATCATAGTTTATTCTGTAGCCGCCGCGCAAATAAATCCTGTCGAAAACAGAGATTTCAGTCCCGATATTAATCCTTTCAACATTATCGTTTGGATGCGTTACGTCCAACCCGCCTCTGACCTTCATAAAATCAGCCGTGTATAAATCCATTGCTATCCCTACCTGAAAATGCAGCGGCAACGGAAACTCATCTGTCTGTAAACTTCCGGGAGCAAGCCGGCTTAGCGGCAGAGTTTGATCCTTGCTGTATGTGATATTCAAATCAGGTCCTTCAAATTTCATATCTGGTCCGAAATTTGAAAAGCTCATGGCAATAATAAGGTTATTCATCCCCAGATTATATTGCGTTCCAACATCGAATGCAAAACCATCTGCAACCTCATTCCATATTCTCTGGTAAACATATTTCGCGGTAATTCCAACCGAGAACATTTCCGTGAGTTTTCGTGAAAAAGAAACACCGAAAAGATTATCGCTTGCATCAAAATAACCGCCAGTTCCGTTCGGCTGTGATTCGGTGGTAATTTCCATTTTCTCCGATGTGACCGATACCAGCCCGACAGTAAACACTCCGATATCTTCCAGGTTGTATGCCACCGATACCGCACTGATATCGAAGAGATCGAACCATTTATGATACGAAAAATGAGCATCCCAGTTATTAACATGGGCTAATCCTGCAGGATTCCAGAAAAAAGCCGAAGCATCATCTGCAAGCCCGATAAATGCACCACCCATTGCAACAGGTTTGGCGCCGATCGGAATTTGCAGAAACTGCGCGCCGGCTGATCCAAGATTAGAATACTGTGCCAGGGCTGTCCCGGCAAAAATTATTATCAACAAAAAAAGCTTTTTCATTTTCATAGCTGTCTTTTTAAGTTTTTCAATTACTTGATAATTGCAAATTTATCGAGATGTTCACCGGCACTCGATTTAACTGAATAAATGTAAATTCCCGGCGCCACTTCCCTGCCTCCTTCCGCCCGCAAATCCCATGTCGCGGTGCCGGAAGTGGAAGCATGATAAATTGTCTTAATAAGATCTGCATCCATTGAGAATATGTATATCGTACATTCCGGAGGCAAATTGATAAATTTAATCTGTCTTATCGGTTCACGGCGAAGCTCGCCATACTCAATCTCGTAGAGTGATGAAACAAGATAAGGATTCGGCACAACCTTTATTCCTGACAATTTACTCCGTATAATCTCATTGCTGACCACAGCATCCCTTACCTTAAAGGAAAACCTGTCCCTCAGAGTCGGGGCAAGAGGGAGCACTGTCTCAAGCGAGTAGATATTTCCGGGAGCAGGTGGATTTACAGAAGGGAAAGTAATCAGTCCTGTGATTCCGTCAAAAGTTATTGTCGAAAGTGTAAAAAGGCTGTCCGCAGTTAGGATAACAGTGAGAGAAGAGTCCTTGACTTCAATCGAGATAAATCCTTTTCCATCAGGCAAAGTGCCTCTGCCTGTGGTAGTTATGAGGTATCTGTTTTTCACGACAGCAGTTTCATTCGAGACAGTAAAATTGATCTCAATATTGTCAGTTCCGCCAACTTTCGATTGATTCTGAATAATATCAGGCGGATTCATCTCAAAAATAACGCCGTCGCTTGTAGCCTGAGGTTTTCCAAAAAGAAATGCATGAGGTGCAATAACAGTATCTATCCCGTTCCTCAATGTGTATGAAGAAAACTCCAGTAAAATTCTGTCGCCGGCTTTTGGCAATAATTCTGCGGGTGTGTTTGCGCTATCGAATAATTTTACCTTCATCCCTGAATTTATTGTATAAACCTGATTGGGATTGGTGAATATATAGCTCGAATTTTCTTTGATGTTATCTCCGGTAGTCAGGTTGACAAGGTCAAACTTAGTCGGACTTTTGAAATAAACGCCGTAATTTTCGGGCTTTGTTTTCGATGAATCCGTTATTACCGCAGATACCTTCGTTCCGGGCGCTCCGGATGAATTCCGCTGAGTGTAATTAAATCCTAAGGTATATTCATTGCCTGCAAGCTGTGAATCATCATAAGGGGTTATCTTTAGCTCATAATTACTGATCCCGGAACCTGTTTGGGATATATCGTAAGCGCTTACAGGAGTTCTGCCGATAGAAACAGAATTAGGAGTAAGTATAGCCATATTAACTGCATCAGTGTTTTTACCCAGAGGAGCTTCCAGGCTTTCGACAGTGCTGTCCCCGCGGTCATAAGATGTAACAGAATACCAGTACTCAAATCCGTTCGTAACAGTGTTGTCCGTAAAACTGTACTGAAGTCCCCTGTCAATGCCGATCTCGTTCCTCACATCAAAATCAGCAAGCAATTTCCAGTTTACTCCATTATCGATTGAGCGATAAAGCCTGTAACCTTCAAAATCATACTGCCCTGAAAAATTATCTTTCGATTTCTCAGCCGCATCATCCCAGGAAAGGATATTATATCCGTCACCGGAAAATCCGCTTAACCGGGGTGTTGCCGGCGGTTTACTCAGTTCGAAATCGAGTTCAACAACCCTCTGTGCATTCGCAAGATACTCATACAGTTCTTCAAGAGTTTCACCTGCGACAATCGCGGTAAGAAAACTTAGTGTATCACCTATATTTAGGGTATAAGGACCCGAAGCAATATTTGCAAGAAGGTCTGCACCCGATGCAGGTATTGTTGCCGGATCATCATAATGCAGATTTGTATTATTTCCAATATGAAAATACTTGGGACCCAAGGTGGAATTATACAGATTTGGGCTTGAGGACATTATATAATACTGTAATGAGTCAACATCGCGGTCATCATTATAAAGATTATAATGCATATCGGTAATACCCGCTTCAGCTCCATTGATCTGAGGAGTTTTCAGAAAAGTAATTCCTATCAGTCCTGTGCTGGGGTCGGGCCATTCCGATGTCTGACCATCATCAAAAAAGTAAACAAAGTTATTCTGTTTATCGAATTCTATTCTGTCATCTTCATACTCCGCGACTCCGCCGCTGACATCACCAATATCAATATCGCAGTAGAGGTTAAAGTACAAATCAGTCAGATTGCGCCTTCCGTCATTGACGATCTCATATTTGAAGAAAAGCAGGTTATGTGCAAATTTAAGTCCGTAAGCATATCCGGTCTGAATAACTTTTATTCCCAATACTTCCCTGTTATTCATTGAGTCAGAATACACACAATAACTATCCTGATCAGATTTGAATACAGGATTGCCATTCGCATCCTTAACAGGCCAGCCATTGACAGGATGCCAGGTAAGAGGATTATCGCTGAACGCAATTCTCGAGCCCTGATTATTATGGTAGCCGCCAACAGCTTCCCATTCCTCATTTGTAGTGTATCTGCCCTGCACCACATTATTTGGAATGCCCACCATTGGATTTATCCTGTATATATAATGTCTTGCGCTGTTAATAGGAAATTCGCCGGAAGGTCCCTGCGAAAGCCTTCTGGGATAAAGTTTACCCCTGTTCTCGAAAAAGAGTCCAATATTGCTCGCATTATGGGTTCCGCCAGCGCGGTCAATTATCGTATTCTCTTTATTCAAAAGGAAATCCCTGCTGTCAGGATTATTCTTATACTTGTCCTGGGCAATAGTCTGAACTGAAAGCAAAACAATAAAAACAAAGGCTAATAGCCTGAAAAGTCCCGCAGCAGATCCGGTGGCATAACTTTTATGCTTCATTTTATTTCTGCCTGAATCTTGTATTTTCATAATTTTCGCTTATGCTGTTTAATTAATCACATTTCTAAAATTTAATGCTGGTTCCCAGCCTGATTGTTCTCGGCGCTCCATAATTCGAAGGATCGCGCATATATTCATCACTGTAATTGCCTGTAAGAGTGAAATCAGGATCACCGGTATCGGGATAAACATAGAGTACATTCTTATGATCTGTAACGTTGAATATTTCTGCAAACAATCTTATTCTCATCCTTTTGGTAACATAAAATTCTTTCCCGATCATCAGATCAAGCGAATATGTGGAAGGTGACCGGAGTGAATTCCTTTCAACAAATCCCACATCCCTGCCTGAAGGTGTATATGGATAACCTGAACCGTATTTGAAAATAAGACTGAAATCCATATCCTCGAATACTCTTTTTCCGAAAACTTCCGGACCTTTTTCTTCAGGAATTACAAATGTAAATGTCGAGTTAAATACATGTGTTTTATCGAAATCAAGATAATAGAGCTGAGTCGATTCCTGAGTTCCGGGATACTGTTCTGTTTCCGATGAAGCGCTGCCTTTTGCAACTGAATACGTATAAGTGAGCCCGCCCGAAAAATATCTGTCCTGTCTGATATCAAGATTTATTTCAAATCCTTTGATATTGGCATAATCCTCATTCACATAAACGGTGTAACCGACATATCTGCCTTCAAAATATGGGAAAGAATATCTGGTCCCGATTAGTCCTGTAACATCTTTATAGTAAGCTGCAACTTTAACTCCAACCCTATCGTCAAACTGGTGGGCAACGCCAACTTCGTAAGCTATTGTCCTCTGTGCATCAAGATTCGCCTGTCCAAAAAGAGGTTCCCGCACATTCAGATCATACTGCTGATTCTCGAAAAGAAACTGGAAATCCGGATTCTGGAAAAAATGACCATACGAAAAGTGAAGTTTAGTTCTGTCTGAGATCGGATGTGCTATACCTACCCTCGGACTTAACTGCTGCCTGGATTTAACCTTTATTATTGAATTCGGATCAAGAGGGTTGCTCCGGAATTCTGCATTTGCATTCATATAATCAAATCTGAGACCAAGATTGATAACGAGATTTTCAAGCTCAATTTTATCCTGAACGTAAACTGCCGCTTCAAAAGGACGGCTGGAATAATTATTCAGATATGGAGCAGTTCTTTTCGGACCATAGATGCTGAAAAGTCTCAGATCGTGACTCTTATACTGGAGTCCGAATTTTGTCTCATTCATTTTATTGGCTTGCCAGACAGCATCAAATTTAATATCCATTGTTTTTGTCCGGCTGTCTATTATCTCTTCCGGATCGGATAGTGAAAGAAATTCAAATCCATTCCCATAGTCGGAGAAATATGTTTCCTCAGCAATCGGAACATAAAGGGATGTGTCTTTCTCCAATCCTTTATAATATCCCTGATCGAAATAGGATGCCCTCAGATCATAGAAAAAGTTACTGCCAATAGTATGAGTGAGAGTTGCTGTTGTCTGCCAGCTATCGCTTTTATAACGATAATACTGCTCAGGTATATATTTATAGGTGTGATTATAGCTCTGCCTTTTATCCTTATTGCCTCTCGTGGAAAGAGCGATTCTCATATCCGGAATAGATACAAGACTCAATTTGCCGAAGACAGTATAATTTTTATTATATCCGAATGGCAGATAGCTTCCCCTGTTGTCAACTTCTGCAGAAGTGAAAAATCTCAGCTTCCCTGGAATAATGGGACCTTCGATGCTTCCGTTTACTCTGTTTTCATGCAGATTCGTGTATCGGTCGAGTCCAAACTCGGAGGTCCTGCCCTCAAGTTTACCGCTGAAAACATCGCCGCCGTCCCGTGTAACAATGTTTACAACACCGCTGAGTGCGTTGCCGTATTCAGCATTAAAAGCCCCGCTTAAAAGACTCATTTCCTGAATTGCATCATTATTTATCTGTGTGGCAAGTCCGCCGAGAAGAGGATCTTTTACATACATCCCGTCAATCATATAAGCAACTTCGTTCGACCTTCCGCCTCTTATATGAAGATTTGAACCGCTGCCGACAACACCAGCCTGAAGGGCTAATAACTCGGTAAAAGTGGCAACCGGCAATGCTTCAATTTTTTCTCTTGAAATAACTGATTTACTGCTCGTAAGGTCACGCTGAATAAGAGGAGTTTTTGCCGTAACAACTACTTCGTCAACTTTGATTGTCTCGCCTATCAGTCTGAAATCTATCAAAGTTGTCTGGTCAACAACTATCCTTACTTCGTTCAGTATATTCGGCTGATAGCCCAAATAACTCACTTTAACAGAGTAAATTCCGGGAGGAATATTCAAAATAGCATAATTACCGTCAAGGTCTGCCGCTGAACCAAGTGTAGTCCCGATAATCATAACATTCGCACCGACAAGAGCTTCACCGGTTGTAGCATCGGTGACTTTACCGGCAAGTTTTCCGGTAACTCCTGCCTGAATGCATATTTGTAAAAACAATATTAATACTAAAAACTTTTTCATAACCGTTCACTTGTTTAGTGAAATAATTTTTCCGGCACCCATTTTCGCCTTAACTGGTCAGGATGCCCTGAATTTAATACTATGTATTAGCCTCAACCTGTTCATAAAAGCTTTTAACTTTCGACTTATTCCTGACAGCAACTTCTGTTGCAATCGCATTGATCAGCACAGAAATCGCCGCAAATGAATTTGTATAAAGCAGATTTTTCGATTTTACAACCAGCGTACTGCTTGAATAAAAACTCGCAGGCGCTGATGATTTATTCGTTATTGAAATTACTTTGATTTTTTTTTCATGGCAAAATTTCGCCAAATCGATTGTTTCCTGAGAATATGGCGGGAAGGAAAAAATTATCAGCAGGTCATTCTCCCCAAGAAACATCGCCTGTTCATAAAATAACAGCGAATCCCTCCTGAAACTGGCAGAATTAACAGCAACCTGATTTAACTGATAAGATAAAATCTCAGCGAGCAGGAATGAAATACCCAACCCGGCAGTGAAAACCCGGTCAGCAGATAATATTGAAGTCAGGGTATCGTTAAAACTTTCGCGGTTCATGACTGCAAGTGTCTCATTAATATTCCGGATATCCGTTTCAGCAACAATCTTCAGGGTATCGTCCTGTATGTTGCTGCTGTCTATCAGGGAAAAGAATTCCTTGTTGTTTATCTGATCCTGCAGCGATTCAGCTATTTTCTCCCGTAGATCGGCGTAACCTTTGAAACCAATTTTTTTCGACAACCGCACAATAGAGGCTACGCTCGAAGATGATTTTGCCGATACTTCCTGAATACTCATAAATGGAATATCATTTATATACTCGAGGAAATATTCAGCCAGCTTTTTCTGATTGGAGGGAAGCTGCTTATGAGTAGCATGAATAATCTGTCTTAATTCGGAGTAAGTAAACAATTTTTTATTCTTTTTGCTCTGCATTTTCTTATAAATGCCGGGGCTTTCTGCTGCTGCCCCGGCTCAATACTTGAGAATTATTTTGAAAGAAGCATCTTGTTCATAGTTGTGAAACCCGGAGTCTCCATCTGATAAAAATAAACACCGCTTGAGAGATTTCCGGCATTGAAGCTGACCTGATGATATCCGGCGTTCTGAACATCATTTACCAACGAGGCTACCTGTTTACCAAGAACATCATATACTTTTATCGAGACAAAACTTTGTTCAGGTAATTCGTAGGCGATTACTGTACTGGGATTGAACGGATTCGGGTAATTCTGATGCAGTGAATAGCCAGTCGGCATAGCATCGCCTTTGGAATTAACCGAAGTGATCAGATCAAAAGCGGCTCCTGCGAGATCAAGATTGGCACGCATTTCAGTTTCAGATGTTGCATGTGCAATTGCAAAATACATTACAACCGAGTCGCCGGGAGCAACTGTAACAGGATTTTTTGCGAACATCCCGACTCCGCCATCGCCGCCGGTCTGCAAGCTGTGATCAGCAGCCGGAGTGGTAAGCCAGGTATAATAATCTGAATCAACCTGATATCCATCATACCAGTCAATTGATTTTGAACTGTACAGATTTTCACCAAGCATCTGATAACCAACGTAGGAATTTGTAGTGGAAGCCATCAGCAGATTCGCAGCCAGATCGCAGGTCAGAAGTTCATTCCCATAAACTCCATCCAATTGCGGGATCATTTCCAGCCCGACAATTGCATCGAAAGCCGCAGTCTCAGTGCTTTTTACAACACTTTTAACAATAACGTATCCCTGACCACTCCATCCATAAATATATAGTTTGGAAATAACATTTGGAGGTACCGGAGGGCTGTTATAGTTATTATTTGTCGATCCGTATGCGGTAAAATCAGCAAATGGTGAGGTTATAAGCATAGCAACTTCTTCAGTTTCACCGTCATTATAATAATCGAATACTTCATTTGCACTCTTTGCGACAAGAATACTGCTCCTGTCAATCTGCCTCGTGTTTGCATCCGGTGCCAATACCCTTATCCTGCCGTAATCACTCAGGTTAATGGCTATTTTGCCGGTTTCAAACGCTGCCTGACCGAAATTATCGATTGCGAAAAACAAGCTTATCAATAAAAAAACAGTCATTTTTTGTTTCATAACTTCTCCTATTAATTAATTAAAATGAATTGATTTCATATCATCACTGCCAGTTCATCAGAAAGGGTGGAATAAGAAGAATAAATGCCAGAATTGCGAGAATAACCGTAAGGGGTAATGCCCATTTTGCCCATTTATCATAAGGAATTTTTCCCATCGAAAGGGCGCCCATTGTAACTGCGGATGTCGGAATAATTATATTCGTCAGTTCTCCAAACTGAAAAGCCAGGATTGCGGTTTGACGGGAAACTCCGACCAGGTCAGAAAGCGGCGCCATAATCGGCATCGTGAGAGCAGCCTGTCCGCTTCCACTATGAATAAAAAAGTTGATGACCGCCTGTATCACAAACATTTTTTGTGATGCAAAAACGGGATTCGATGAAGCAACAAGCGGCGAGAGTTTATAGAGGATCGTATCAATTATCATCCCGTCATTAGCAATTACAACAGTTGCCCTTGCAAGAGCAAGAATAAAGGCAGTCCCCACCAGATCTTTTGCCCCGTCGATAAAACTGCTTACAATTTCATCTCCCTTCAAACCTCCAATTACTCCAGTAAGAATTCCCATAATAAAAAAGACAGCGGCAATTTCTTCAATAAACCAGCTAAAATAAATTACACCGAAAACGATCGCCAGCAGCGAACTGATAAAAGCATACAGAACCAGTTTATGCCTTAAACTGAATGTTATTTCTCCGTTACTATTCTGCATCTGAAGATGAAATTCTTTCCTTCTCTCAATATCAGATTCATACATCGGACTGAGTTCGGGTTTTTTTCTGATCCTGGCGGCGTACCACATAATGAATACTATCACAACTGCATTTATGATAAACCAGGTTATCATCCGGTACTCAATTCCTGAAAACAGCGGGACCTCAGATATCCCCTGGGCTATTCCAACGTTAAAGGGATTTAAGAAAGCGCTGGCAAATCCTATATGAGCCCCGACAAGCGGTATTGCAACTCCAATAATCGAATCATATCCAAGGGCGAGAGCAAGCGGAACAAATATTATGATGAACGGGATGATCTCCTCATTCATTCCGAAGGTGGCGCCGCCTAATGAAAAAAGAGTGATCAGAATGGGTATCATCATTTTTTTCAGGAATGGTGAATTGTCGTATGCCCTTGTAAGTTTCTGAATGAATTTTTCAATAGACTGTGTTCTTTGCATCACATTAAAGGAACCTCCGACAAGAAGGATAAATCCGATTATCTGCGCTCCGTCAACAAATCCTTTAATTGGCGCAATAAAAAGGTCGAAAATCCCCTGCGGATGACTTTGGGTAAACTGGAATGAACCTGGTACCACAACTTCTCTCCCGTTGATAACCTGCCGCTGATATTCACCACCGGGGATTATCCAGGTAAAAATGACGAATAGTATAAGCAGAGAAAAAATCAGCAGATAGGTATTCGGAAGTTTCAGTTTGAATTTTCGGTTACTCATTCGATTACCCTGCGCTCTGAAATACTATATTTTTGACCTGCCTGCAAAAGTGAGAGTTTGATATTTTCAACAGAATAAAGTCCTTCGGGATTAGTGGAGATATTCGCAGAATTTACAGGATCCAGAACCAGAACTGTCCTGTTTCCGGCTACCCTGAATTTATTTCCGTCAGAAACAATTATTGCTGTTTCCTCGTCAATACCGATGCCTATTTGAGTCGGATTTTCAAGACATACGCTTAAAAGCCTGTTAAAACGGCGTCTAAGAATAAAATGCTGATCAACAATAACACCCGGAAGGAATCCGAATCCCTCCTTTACTTCAATGTTTCCAGGCATTATCGTAACAAATGCCTGATCTTCTTTCATTTTAAGCTGTTCACCAGTGATCATTATTTTGCTCATTATTGCAGCGCCAGCGCTCGTGCCTCCGATGATAGCCCCGGTGTGGTATTTTTCTCTGATGAAATCTAAGAATTTTGTATTGTTCAGAACAGCAGTATGCCTTACCTGATCACCTCCCGAAAACCATATACCATCAACATCCCGGAAAACTTCTATCAGGCTGTCGGACTCAGCAAGTTCTCTTGTAAAAACCACTGATTGTACATTGGTACATCCATATCCGCTAAATTCTTTAAGAAGTTCCTTTCCGGTTTCTTCCGGCTCACTGCTTGCATTAGGGATTATCAGAAACTTTGAGCCCGTACCGCCTGCGAGTTGAACGAATTCAACCATCAATAAACTGTCCCTGTATCCTCCACCAATAATAAACAGGTGTCCTTTGGGAAAATTATCACCCTTCCCGGCATTTCCGGGATTAGCAAAAACAGAACTGATTATTGTAAAAACTGCTGCTAAGTATAAAATGTGTTTCAATTTTCTTCCTGTTTTTTCATTAATCCTTAATTATCAGATTTCTTGCAATAGCCGATGAGGCGATGAGGTCCTCAATCAGTATAAACTCTTCGACACTATGAGGATTTTGAGCACCAATGCCAATATTCACAGCATTAATGCCCCTGCCGTTCAGCGAATTGGCATCACTTCCTCCGAATGAAATTGTTGGATTCGGGTTAATACCTGCTTTTTTCATGGCTTTCTCAAGCGTTTTAATCAAATCAGCATCTGTAGAATGAGTATATGGTCTGAAATCCCAGTTGTCGCTGTAAGTATAAGATGCACCGTGGCTTTTAATTACCCGGTTGAAAACATCGATCAGTTTTTGTTTTTCCAATAAAATTTTATCCGTGTCAAATGACCTGATCTCACCTGTTATCGAAGTCAGTTCCGGAACCACGTTCACAGCGCTTCCGCCCTTTATCAGACCAATATTAAGAGTTGTTTCTTCGTCAATTCTGCCAACCTTCAATTCGGATATGGCTTTAGCTGCAATCTGAATCGAATGAATTCCTTTTTCAGGTGAAATGCCGGAATGAGACGCCTTGCCGTGAACATCAATTTTGAATGCAATAGCGCCGCAGGCTGAATAAATATATTTACCTGGTCTGTATGAGGAATCGAAAACAAAACCTGATTTTATGTTATCCTTTAATTCAATATTGAGTGATCCTCCCATTGAGGTTTCTTCGCACGTTGTAAAAGCAATAGTGAAATCCCGGGTATTTTGTTTTTTCTCGAGGACACTTTCTAAAGCATAAAGAATAGAGGCAATTCCGGCACGATTATCTGAACCCAGAATAGTTTTACCCTCCGTCATAATCCGGTCTTCGGTTATTACAGGATTCAGGTCCTTTGTCGATTCCACCGTATCCATATGGGAGAGCAAAACAAAATCTCCTCCCGTTCCAATTTCACAAATAATATTTCCAGATTCGCTTCCGGTCGTTTTTGCAGTACTATCTTCCTCAATCCTGAGTTTGATTTCCCCTGAGTATTTACGTCCCAGGTTTTCGAAATAATTTTTGAGATGATCAGCGATCTTTCTTTCTTTGAAGGAAACAGAGTCAACCTGCACCAGTTCCGTAAATATTTCAATCAATCTGCTATCAGTCATCGTGAATCCATTGTTACAATTTGAATAATTAATGAAACTTTTATTTCATATTAGGTATTTTTAGAAGAAAAGTCAACAAAAATTTTTAGAGGAAGTTAATTTTTTTGCAAAAAAGCAAATTGCTCCCCCAATATTTTGATGGAAGCAGATTTCTGGAAATACTTTCTCTTTAGAAGGAAATAAATAATCAAATTTTATGTGAATATTCTAAGAAAAACTAAAAAACCGGGGGAATTTTTGCAGATGTGGCGACAATATCCTTAAGAAGCCGCTGCCATTGAGGTTTCTAATATGTTCACCAAAGAAATATTATTTAAAAATTTTTCGCATGGAGTGGTCCTATAATTTGCCTGTTTTTCTTATCAGCGCAGGCCATAATTGCGTCCCGCCCATTCCATTCATCATAATAACAAGTCCTGTTCCTGCTTTTTGATTGAATTGGCTGTAACAGCGAAAACCTGAACTGTTCGCTCCGCTATGATAGAAAATATCACTGTACTTCGTTGAATCGATAACCCAGCCTAATCCTCTGAAAACCCGGATTCCGCTAAAATTGCCAGGGCGCTCAACCGGTTCCCTGCTCTCAGCCGCAATCTGTCGGGTAAGCATACTATCCTTCCACGCCGGAGCCAATGTAAACTCAGTGCCGCTGCTCCTGTCCATCATTTCAATGAGAAAACCGGCGTAATCGAGAGCAGAACAATAAAGAGTGTAGCCGGCATTTGCCCTTGAGTAAGATGTTTTCAGTAAAAAATTGCCGCTGGTATCATGGCCTGCCGCAAGATTATTTTCAATTTCGGGAATGTGAATAAAACCGGAATGCTTCATCCCGAATGGCTCGAAAAGATTTTTCCTGCTGAACGAATCGAGGGATTCTCCCCGGAGCTTTTCTACAACTTTCTGAAGATAATACATCCCTTCTCCCGAATAGCTGTACCTGGAGCCCGGTTCAAATTCGACCGGTAAATATCCATTCTCCTCATCTTCACCCTCCCTCCAGTTAGGCAATCCTGAAGAGTGTGTGAGAAGCATCCGCGGTGTGATCTTTTTCCGGCTCTCCTGCCCCATAAAAGCCGGATCATCAAAAACAGCCCAGACTGGTTTATCAAGTTTAAGTTTTCCGGTTTCAATTTCTTTCATCGCGAGATAAGAGAAAACAGGTTTTGACATTGAGCACGCTTCAAAAATTGTGGAATCGGTTACCGGACTTCCATCCCTTATATCGGCAATCCCAAAATTGCGGTTATAAACGATCTTGTTTGCCTTAATCATAACAATAGAGAGTCCGGGAACATTATATTCTTTCATCAGATCTTCTATCATTTTTTCAGTATCCACGATTTCCCGAGAAAAATCAATTATTGCATTTGAATCCTTCCCTATAAAGAATAACGAATCCGAGAACAAATTGGTATTTCCAAATATTCCGTTAAGTCCGGAAATAAAAATTATGCCGATTATAAATGCAGTTCTGATCAAATTATTTGCCGCTCCTGTATTCTTTCGCTGAGAATTTGACGCAACCTTGGTATTCACCATATTTAATAGTTTCGGCAAAAATCTCAGGCATACCCCCGGTGTGGATAAAAATTACCGGCGATTCTTTTCTGATAATCCCTTTGCTTATAAGATCAAAAAATCCTGCCATCGCCTTAGCTGTATAAACCTGATCAACGATAAGACCCTCAGTCATAGCACATACCCGGGCAGCATCCTTCGCGGGTTTAATATGTCGCGCGTAAACTTCATGATAATTATCATAAACATCAAAATCCTGAATTTTATATCCTTCCCGAAGCCTGAATTTCTTTTTAGTTTCATCAATCAGCTTTCTCGTCCTCTCATATATGCTCTCTTTGGTTCGTGATACACTGATTCCAATTATTCCGGCTTCTTCAAGAAAAATGTCTGCTCCAAGAACTACTCCGGCCAGAGTACCGCATGATCCCACAGGAAGTATCAACTGCATATTTTTGTGTTTGATCTGCGTGCCGATTTCCCTCATCGCTTCAACATAACCAAGAACACCGGTCGGAGTTGACCCGCCGAGAGGCATGGCGTAAGGGTTTTTCCCGCTATCAATGAGCTCAGATTTCCACCGGTTCATCATATTTTCGAGGTCTGCATCTTCATCGCTGCCGTTGAGATACCTGATCTCCGCTTCAAAAAACGCATCAAGGAGCAGATTTCCTTTCAGTTCCGAGAAATCCTCTCCTCCAAGCACCAGTTTAATATCAATGCCCAATTTCCTGCAGGCTGCTGCAGTCATTCGCGCATGATTCGATTGCTGTCCTCCAACAGTAATCACTGTATCAAAGCCGGCGGCTTTCACTGAGGCAAGTTCAAATTCCAGCTTTCTTGCCTTATTTCCGCCAAGAGCCAAACCTGTTAGGTCGTCTCTTTTAATATAGAATTGTTCAATCCCAAGATACTTACCCAATTGCTCTGCTCTTTCGAGAGGAGTCGGCAGATTTGCAAGTTTGATACGCGGAACGGATGTCAGGTCCATAGATCACTCAAATTTTTTGTCATCAAAACTATAAAAGAATATGGAATTTTTTGCAAATCAACAAAATATTCGCGCAGGAATGCCCAAATGTAAAAAAAAGAGGCTGCCCTTTTGAGGCAGCCTTTATCTGAATCAAATATTCAGGCAGTATGATTTAGGTTCCTGCGCTGTAATCGTCCATATATGCAACTTGTTCTTTTGTGAGCTTATCAATCTTGTAACCCATTGTGCTCAGCTTGATTCCGGCAATTTCCTGATCCTGCTCAACCGGGATATCAATCACTTCGGGATCCAGCAGGATACCCTGTTTGTCATATTTAGCAAGCCTGAGCTGAGACATAAACTGATTCGCAAATGACATATCCATAACTTCAGAAGGATGGCCTTCGGCTGCAGCAAGGTTTACTAATCTTCCCTGTGCAAGGAGATAGATTTTTCTGCCGTCTTCTGTTACGAATTCTTCGTTATTTGCTCTGACTGTTCTGCGTGATTTCGAAACAGCTTCGAGATCTTCAATGTTGATTTCGCAATCGTAATGACCTGTGTTGCAAACAACTGCGCCGTCTTTCATCTTTTCAAAATGCTTTTTTGTAATTACATCTTTAACGCCAGTTGCAGTTATAAAAACGTCTCCGACTTTTGCTGCCTGATCCATTGTCATGACTGTATGGCCCTCAAGAGTTGCTTTGAGCGCTGCTGTTGGTTTTACTTCTGTAACAATTACATTCGCACCTAGTCCGGCGGCTCTCATTGCGCAGCCTTTTCCACAATGCCCGTAACCTGCTACAACAAAATTCTTTCCGGCAAGCAGAATAGATGTTGCTCTAAGAATACCGTCAATTGAAGATTGTCCGGTTCCATAAACATTATCAAAATCCCATTTTGTTTCTGCATCATTAACAGCGACAACAGGATATAAGAGTTTACCGTCTGCCGCCATTGCTCTTAGTCTGTGAACACCTGTGGTTGTCTCTTCGGTGCCGCCGATTATATCTTTGGCAAGTTCAGGATGTTTGTTGTGAATGGTGAAAATAAGATCTGCACCATCATCAAGTGTAAGGTTTGGTTTCATGTCGAGAGTTCTTTCGATCGACCAGTAGAAATCTTCAACCGACTGTCCATGCCATGCGTAAATCTCTGTACCGGCTTCTGCAAGAGCTGCCGCGATATCATCCTGTGTTGAAAGAGGATTGCATCCGCTCCAGCTAACCTGGGCACCTGCGGCGCTTAAGGTTTCAATAAGAACTGCCGTTTCCTTTGTGACGTGAAGGCATCCTGCAATCTTATAGCCTTTGAGGGGTTTAGTCTCGCTGTACTGTGCACGTAGTTTCATCATAACCGGCATACGCGATTCTGCCCATTCAATCTTTTTCCTGCCGTCTTCTGCCAGCTTAATATCTCTTACTTTGTACTTTCCCTGTTTATGATCCATGATTAATTACTGCTCCTAAGATTAAATAAATCAAATTAAATTACTATTATAAATATTTCTGGAAGGCTGGAACGAGGTCCGTTTTCTCCCAGGTAAAGCTTTCTTCTTCGCGCCCGAAATGACCGTATGCCGATGTTTTCTGGTAAATCGGTCTTTTAAGCTGTAGCCTCGAAATAATTCCCCTCGGCGTCATATCAACTTCCCTGGCAATTATCTCTGCTATTTTTTTGTCGCTGAGTTTACCGGTTCCTTTGGTATCCACATAAATTGATACCGGATCAACAACTCCGATAGCGTAAGCAACCTGAACAAGGCACTCTTTGGCAAGTCCCGCTGCAACAACGTTCTTAGCAATATGTCTTGCGGCATAAGTAGCGCTGCGATCAACCTTGCTTGGGTCTTTGCCCGAGAATGCACCGCCGCCGTGCGGTGCCCAGCCTCCGTATGTATCCACGATTATTTTTCTTCCTGTAAGTCCGCTGTCACCATGGGGACCACCGATCTCAAACCTGCCTGTGGGATTAACAAAATACTTTGTATTGCTGTCAATAAACCTTGCTGGCATAACTTTTCCGATAACATGTTCTTTAACATCTTCCTTAATCTTTACCTGTGTAACATCGCTGTCGTGCTGGGTCGAAACAACAATGGCATCAATCCGGAGAGGCTGATGGTTTTCATCATACTCAATAGTTACCTGTGATTTTGCATCGGGACGTAAATAAGGCATTAGTCCGGCTTCCATCTTGCGGATATCAGCCAGTCTTTTTACAAGAGCGTGTGCATACATAATCGGCATCGGCATTAACTGCGGTGTCTGATCACAAGCATACCCGAACATAATTCCCTGGTCGCCCGCTCCGCCTGTATCAACGCCCATCGCTATATCCGGAGATTGTGAATGAATTGCGTTGAGAACAGAACAACTCTCGGCATCAAATTTATATTCGGCACTGTTATACCCAATATTTTTAACCGTTGTGCGTACAATGTCCTGAACTTCAATATACGATTTTGTGGTAACTTCTCCCCCTACAAGAACAAGCCCTGTAGTAACAAAAGTCTCGCAGGCAACACGCGCATCGGGGTCTTCAGCAATTATCGCGTCCAATATCCCGTCGGATATTGCATCGCTTACTTTATCCGGATGTCCTTCCGATACGCTCTCTGATGTGAATAAGTATGACATTCAAACCTCTGGATTTTCTTCTAAGAATCTATAATTATTTAACTTACAAAGTTAAGGAAAAAATAATTAAGGTTAAAGGAATTGCTCTTGTTCAGCATTTTTTCATTTTATTAAAATTGTGATAGAATTATTTAGCCAGAAATTCAAAAATATACCGGCCTGCCAACTACAATTTAATTTTCCTATCAAAGAAACTATCACTGTTTAAATGAATACGTAACTGTTAATAATTTTGATTTTAATCACAAATACCCTGATCATTGAAACCTTTTGTTGTTTTGTTTTGTCTCACAAAATGAATAATAGTGCATTCATTTTTACACATATTAGATTTTTATTAGTTAAGCAAAAATTTTATCTTGCATATTAATCAACAGGAGAATATTGGGTAAATCTTTACGGATCATTAACATTAACCTTAAATAGGAGCAACTATGAAAGGAATTAGCGTAAACGAAAACCCGATAAATCCATTATCTGACCTGATCAGTGATGAGATATATGATCTTTTAAGTAGCCGGGGTCTTATCAATGAAAAAACACTTAGGGATTATACAATAAGGAAAAAATTCAAGTCCCTTCGATCGAATAAAATAAGCGCCACCGAAGCAATAGATTACCTTAGGGAAGAATATCCTTATCTGCAATTTGATACTATTAGGAAAATTGTTTATCATATTGATAAATAGAATTCTTTGTTCCCTGGATTTCCCTGTTTCCTTTTCCGGGAACCGGAGATATATTAATTCAAAGAATAAACAGGTTATCCATTTCGGTTGAGAATTTGATTTGGTCTTTCATGAAGAATATGTTATTTTTATTTTGCTAAACTTAATTATTAGCATTTTTTAAACCCGGCGCTCCCCCCAACGCCGGGTTTTTTATTAGTCATTAATTGTATATTTTAGTTAATTAATTTTAAACTGATTTCAAATGGCAAAAGTAAAAGTAAAATCGAAACGAATTGTATCTAAGAAAGAAAAATTTGAATCACCTTTCCGCGATTATTGGCAGAATACCAATTATATATTATTTGGACTCGGATTAGTTGTCCTCGTTATTGGGTTCTACCTTATGACCTTTGGACCTTTCGATAATCCGGTCTCGCTCTCTATCGCTCCGGTTGTTATACTCGTGAGTTACCTGATTATTTTCCCGGCAGCTATTTTCTATACGAAAAAACAAAAAGAGCATAAACTAAACACCGAATCACATGCTGAAAACACAGGCAATATCAAAGTAAAATAACTACGATGAACCTTGCAAAAGTTACGGGGAATCTTGTAGCCACTCAGAAGAATAAATACCTTGTCGGTCATAAACTCCTTCTCATACGGAATATAGACCTTGAAGGGAATTTTAAGTCTGAGGATGATACAATTGCACTCGATCTTATTGACGCAGGCATTGGGGACACAGTCCTTGTGGTAAAAGAAGGCGATGCTGTACAGCAGATTTTAGGCCATTCAAATGCCCCTGTAAATACAATGATAGTTGCCGTTGTTGATAATATGGATATCTCTGAGAAGTGATCTGAAATCGCATGAGGCATGAAGACCTCCTAAAAATCTATTCTCTCCTTTCAATCGATGGCATTGGCCCGGGAACAATTTTCCTGCTTTCACAGCATTATAATTCCCCTGAAGATATTTTTAACGCAACTTACCCCTCCCTCCTGAAGATAAAAGGCATAAGTGAAATACTCGCAAAAAAAATTATATCTTCCCGTGAGATTAATTCTGAAATACGGGACAATCTCGATCGTGAACTTGAACAGCTTCAGAGACTAAACGGAAAACTCACTACGTTTTGGGATGAAGATTATCCATCGCCGTTAAGGAATATCTTCCAGCCTCCGGTCATACTATACTCAATTGGGAATTATACCGAAGAAGATCACAGCAGTCTGGCAATTGTCGGCACTCGTAATCCCTCCGGTTATGGTACGAGAATTGCTGAACAATTTGCATCAGAGATAGCTCCGCAGGGAGTCAGGATTGTGAGCGGACTCGCACGGGGAATAGATACTATTGCTCACCGTTCGGCAATCAACGCTGGCGGCAGAACAATTGCAGTAACCGGAAGCGGACTTGATGTTTGTTATCCTCCTGAAAATCAGAAACTTTATGAACAAATAGCCGCAGAAGGGGTTATTTTTACAGAGTACCGCTGCGGCACCAAACCGGATGCAATAAATTTTCCGAGAAGGAATAGAATTATTTCGGGACTTTCTATGGGTGTGCTGCTTATCGAAACGAGGGTGAATGGGGGAGCGATGCATACTGCTGCTTTTGCTCTCGACCAGGGCAGAGAAATTTTCGCAGTTCCTGGAAACGTAACATCGGGCATGAGCGATGGCACCAACGAACTAATCAAACGTGGTGAGGCTCAACTCGTTACGAAAGCGGATGAGATACTGACTTATCTTCAGTTAAAAACTGAAGCCAGTCCCCGTCAGACAAAAACCCCGCCTCCTGAGATGAGCTTATTTGAACAGAAAATTTTTGATGCACTCGGAGAAAATCCGATCCATATCGATAAAATCGCTGCTGATTGCGGAATGAACATTCAGGATTGCCTGATAAACCTCTTATCTCTTGAATTTAAAGGAGTTGTTCGCCAAACACCTGGTAAAAATTTCTCACTGATCTAAAACAAACCATATTTTATGTAAACAATAATCTGATTCACTGCAATTAACAGAGAATAAAGAAGAGAGGCAAAAAAGAATTAATTTACGAGGGTATTACGGATACTTTTTGCGCTTCCGCCATAAAAATTTCAGATATTCCTTAATTTTCTTCTCCTGCCCGTTCTCTCCCGGAAAATAATACTGTGTTGATTCAAGTTCATCGGGAAAATAATTCTCTTCAATAAAGTTATTCTCGAACTTGTGGGCATATTGATACTCCTTTCCATAACCAAGTTTTTTCATGAATGAAGTAGGGGCATTTCTGAATCTGAGAGGGACGGGGAATGCGGCTTTATTCCGCACATCTCCGTATGCTTTTTCAATAGCCATATAAGAAGCATTGCTTTTGGGCGAGCCGGCAAGGTAAGTTGCGCATTGAGCAAGAATTATCCTGCTTTCAGGCATACCAACTTTTTCAACTGCGGAAAAAGCAGCTTCAGCCAGAACCAGTGCGTTTGGGGATGCATTTCCTATGTCCTCCGCTGCCAGAACCAACATCCGCCTTGCAATAAAAAGCGGATCTTCTCCACCTTCCAGCATTCTTGCCATCCAGTAGAGTGCAGCATCGGGGTCGCTGCCTCTGAGGCTTTTAATGAATGCGGATATGATATTGTAATGTTCTTCTCCGCCTTTATCGTATAAAGTGTTTTTACGCTGAAGTGCTTCATCAATTGAAGTTTTATCGAGTGCGATGGTATCGGAAGGCAAATTCTGAATTACGGCAGCTTCGAGAATATTAAGCAAAAGCCGTGCATCCCCGCCGGACGCATAAATAAGATAATCCCGGTCAATAACCGTAAATGTAATGCCGGAAAGGAAAGGATCATTCTTTAAAGCATGATCAAGAATGGCCGAAAGATCATCTTCAGAAAGATCAGCAAGTACAAATATCCTCATCCGGGATCGCAATGCCGGGATAATTTCGAATGACGGGTTTTCCGTTGTGGCGCCAATAAGAATGAGTTCACCTGACTCAACTGCAGAAAGCAAGGCATCCTGCTGCGCTTTATTAAAACGATGAATTTCATCGATGAAGAGTATAGTCCGCCTGTCTTCGGCAAAATGAATTTTCGCCTGTTCAATTATTCCACGGATATCCTTTACACCAGAGGACACTGCATTTATGCTGTAAAAAACTGAATTTGTTTTTGAGGAAATCAATTTTGCAATCGTGGTTTTACCCGTGCCCGGTCTTCCCCAAAGAATAAAAGATGATAAATTGTCCTGCTCTATCATCTTCCGAAGCGGACCGTTTTTGCCGAGTAATTTTTCGTGTCCGCGTATAAGATTTAATTCGGCTGGTCTGATTCTTTCGGCAAGGGGTATTTTGGGTACTACAGGGTTATTGCCCATATTTATTAATCATTAACCTCTTTTTCTTTAACGATGATGATCTTTTCACCAGGTTTGCGCATCAGATATTTTTCTCTCGCAACTTCTTCTTTTTTATTTGGATTAGTCTTCAGAGAATCGATCTCCTTCTTCATATCCTCTATCTTTTTTTCGCGCTGTGCAATTTCCTCCTGAAGTTCATTTACTGACGATTTAAGAGAAAAATATTTAATCAGTCCATTTTCATTAAAAGCTAATAATGCAAGCACAATAAGAAAAATTGCAACATAAGCAAGGAAACGGTTTTTCCGTGTGTTGTATTTGCTCAGTTTCATGATAAAGCTATCTGAATGATCCTCTCGACAAGCTGTTCAAAACTTTGTCCCTGACATTGTGCCATCTTTGGGAGCAGGCTTGTGGGAGTCATACCGGGAAGCGAATTGACTTCAAGACAATATGCAATGTCCTCTGATGTGAGTCTGAAATCGACCCTGCCATAACCTGAGCATCCAAGTGCATTATATGCTTTCAGCCCCTCTGCCTTAAGATATGCGGTAAGTTTCGGACTTAGTTTTGCCGGGACATCATAGCGGCTCATACCCGCTGTATATTTGCATTCATAATCGTAAATCCGATGACTTGGTATGATCTCAACCGGTGGAAGTGTGTCTGGACCAACAACCCCGACAGCTATTTCCCTGCCTTCGATGAACTGTTCCACAAGCACTGTTTTTGAATACTCAAAAGCAAGTTTTATTGCGGCTTCAACTTCGGATTGATTGTCCACAATACTTAGTCCGATAGTTGAACCCTGATCATTCGGTTTAATAATACAGGGATATTTTATTTCTTTTTCAATTTTTTGTATGATTCCGCTATTATCTTTCACATAAGAATTCAGAACAAACCAATCCGGAGTAGAAACATCAAAATGCCTGAACATCACTTTGGACATAGCTTTATCCATCGAAAGGGCACTTGCAAGCACGCCTGATCCGGCATATTTTATACCTTTGAGTTCAAGTAACGATTGAATGACACCATCTTCGCCCCATTTTCCGTGAAGTGCTATAAATGCAAGACCAACCTCCTTAAAAAGACCGGAGTTCATACAAGTGATAAAATTATCATCCGGAAAACTATCCTGAACCGAATTATAATACCAATCTCCAAAATCCGGCTGCTGATCACCGTAAGCCGGATCAATCGGAACTGTTTCATAACCGAGATTGAGCAAAGCGCCAATGATCCCTTTACCCGTCGATTTCGAAACCTCCCTTTCCGGTGAGGTGCCTCCAAGCAGTACTGCGATCTTAAGTTTATTATTCATTTGATTTCACAAGTTAGATGAATTTATTTCGTTTGTCGGGAATAATGCCGAATTTATTCTCTGCAACTTCGTAAAGCTCTTTTAATTTAAACCGGGGTATTGTTTTTTCCCTGCCAAGTTTCCTGGCGGTAAAAAGAGTTTTCGCAGTATGCTCCAATTTTTCCATTTTGTAATATGCATCTGAAATATCTTTGCCTGCAGTAACAGCCCCATGGTTTTCAAGCAGAAATGCGTGGGAAAATGCTGCATAGGGTTCTATCGATCTGATCAGATCTTCGGTGGAAGGGGTCGCATAACGGCAAAGCGGTACTTTACCAAGGTGCAGAATAAACTCCGGGAATACCGGAGTGGTAAACCCTTCTCCTGCTGTTGCAAAAGCAGTTGTATAAACAGGATGGCAATGAACCACAGCATTCAGCTCAGGTCTTATTTTATAGATATAGGTATGTAACCGGAACTCTGAGGACACTCTCCCGCTTCCTCTTAGAACTTTGCCTTCCAAATCAATCTCAAGCAAATCATTCTCACTCAATTCACCTTTATTCTTTCCGGAAGGAGTAATGAGCACCCGGCTGCTATCCAGCCTGATTGAAAGATTTCCATCATATGCGGCCACAAATTCTTTTTCATATACCTTATGGCAGAAACGGATCAGTTCTGAACCGGAATTCATCTGTTTTCAATTTTTTCAAGTAAACGAATGTTTTGTAATCCGTCTAATCCTTTGATCATCGGCTGCTGATCGTGCAGAAATGATTTTTCCACATCCTTCAAAAGGAGGAGTTGTATATTCCCGCGCTTCCGGAACGATTTTTTAGTTTCACCCATCAGCTCTATTATCAGTTTGACAGGTCCGGCTCTTTTTCCAAGAAGGTTATCAATGCCGAGTGCACCGTTATAGCCGACGATTTCTATTCTGTTAAAAGCTTTTCGGGAATTATATGAAGCGGTAAAATAACCGTAACCGCTTTTTTCAAAATTGAAAACAGCGCTCGCAAAATCTTCAACTTCACTTTTATAAATAATATTGTCCGTAAAACCTTTTATTTCTTTAATGTCTCCGTTCAAAAAACGAAACAGATCAATAATGTGGGTTCCCAGATCCCAAAGTGCCCCTCCGCCGCTTAACTCTTTCTTGAATCTGTAATTATCATCAGGCGGATAATTGATATTGAAACTGCTCCCGATGGTGATAATCTTACCCAGCACACCCTTATCAATTAATTCTTTTGCTTTTACAACAAGAGGATGATATCTAAGGACATAATTAATCGTTAATAAAACATTGTTTTCTTCACAAACCCTGACCATTTCCTCAGCCTGGTCCGAAGTAAGCGAAAGGGGCTTCTCGCAGAGTATATCTTTGCCGGCTTTAGCCGCTCTTATCACTTGCTCATAATGATCTGAATTAATACTACCGATATAGACTGAATCTATATCGCTGCTGAGGAAATTATCGAGATTATCGAAAGCGAAATCAGCGGAAAAACGGTTTTTAATCGAATTTGCCCTGCTGATATCATGACTGTAAACTGAAACCAGTCTGCTCCGTTTTAATTCCATCAATGCCGGAATAAATCCAGTCTCGGCATATTTTCCACAACCAATAATTCCCCATCTTAATTTGGGTCTGCTTGTTCTTCTCAATTTCATTTTCATATTTTTATCTTCTTCATCAGCATATTGATCGGTGCGGAATTCTGCATTATGTAAAAATGTATTGCAGGAACATTATTATTCAGTAAATCTTCTGCCTGTTTTAATGCCCAGTTTACTCCAATTTCAAGCACATGCTCCTTCTTCGCTTCCATTATTTCTCCCGAAAGTTCATCCGGTATATCAATAAAAAACGATTTAGGAAGGCTTGTCAACTGGTTTTTCCCGGTAAGAATTTTTATGCCCGGGATAATTGGCACCGTGATCCCTTCAGCCCGGCAAACATCCAGATAATTATAGTAGGTTTTATTATCATAAAACATTTGAGTTACAATATACTCAGCGCCTGCATTAATTTTCTGTTTTGTAAACTTGATATCAGTTTTAAGATTTGGAGCTTCAAAGTGTTTTTCAGGATAACCGCTTATCCCGATGCAGAAGTCCATAGGCTTTGCATCGAGCAAAGTATCTTCTATATAAATTCCTCTGTTTACATTGCTTATCTGGTGTACGAGATCAGCCGCATAAGTATTTACACTCCTACCCCATTTAACAGGTTTACTGAATCCGCTTTCATCTCCCCGGATAGCCAGGACATTGTCTATACCAAGATAGTGAAGCTCAATAAGGAAATCTTCCGTTTCTTCTTTGGTGAATCCACGGCAGATAACATGGGGAACCGCATCCACATTGTATTTATTTTGAATAAGAGCACATAATCCAAGTGTCCCCGGACGTTTCCTTTTAATTTTCATCTTATAGCCGCCGTCCGGAGTTTCTTCATACATAACTTCAGCGGCGTGGCTAGTAATATCAATAAAAGGCGGTTCGTATTTAACAATATCATCAAGGATCTGGAGCAATTCCCTGATATCCCCTCCCCTTTTGGGAGGAATGATTTCAAAGCTGATTAATGTTCTCTTGGCTTTATTCAGATGTTCAATTACTTTCATTATATCCTTATATCCTGTTTCGTAAAGATAATATATTAATAATAAATCTTCATTTTTAGTCCTGATGTCTGCTGATCAGAGTTAGAAGAGGAAAATATTTCTGAGTATCTGAACCCGAAATATCAAGTACAATATTTCTACCCTTAAGCCATAATTCAGTCTGATCTTTGTAAGAATCCTTCAAAAGATGCCCCGACTGTCCTCCGGGCAGCACAACCTGCAACTCATTCGGATTGCCAAAATCGTAGAGAAAACGCAACGTCTGGCCAACACGGACATCAAAGGGATTCGTAAAACTGAAATCAGTATTAAATATTGTCGTGCCGTCTCCTCCGGCTTCGTATGGTCCCGAATCAATAAAACGGTCTAATATACTTAACTGCCCGTGGAAAAGATGTTTCAGAGTGACCTTATGTATTTTCCCCCATTGCCACTCTGCCAGTTCTTTGCCGAGTTCGTTTTCGAGCCAACTTATTGCCTCTGCCATACTCCGTCTGATTATTTCGTTTTTTCCTTCAATCTCATCCGTCCTTTTATCATCGAACCAGAGAGTGTCATTCCCCTTTAAGAATGCTGAAACAACCCTGTTCGAATTACTTGAGATCATAAGATACTCATTCAGCAATTCTTCATCGAGGTCATCACTAAAGAGATTTTTTATAAAAAAGTATTTAAATGTATTAAATATTGCAGGTGCCTGACTCCTTGAATGCATTCGGCTATCCCAATGTGAAAGCAGTTCGAGAGCTGTCTCAAGGTTATTATGCCTGATCCTGACGCTGTCGAATGCAGCGAGGATATAAGGCAGAATTGAATTTGCATAGGGTGAAATAATATCGGATTGATACTCTCTGAAATCTTTTATCGAATGTTTATCTTTTGAAGACAGGAGCTGTTTAATTCTATCTATCCGCGAATCAGGTTCCCAACTGTTAGATATGTAAAAATCATAGCTGCCTTCCGGTTTATTATTTGCTGATGCCAAGAAACCTGCTGCAGGGTTAAATACTAAAGGCAATTTTTCATGAGGAATGTATCCCTTCCAGTCATAGTCGCCGGTTCTTCCGTCAAAAATTCCGGGAGGACTCGCGCTATTTCTTATTGGTATTTTCGCGGCGCAGATATATCCGATATTTCCTGAATCATCGGCATAGATCAGGTTCTGCCCGGGAGTTGAAAAATATGATGCTGCGTTTTTGAAGTCATCCCAGTTTTTTGACTGATTAATAAGTTTCACTGAGAGAATTTCATCATTAAAATCATAGCCTGCCCATCTCATGCTCAGCACAAAAGGATTATTGCTGTTTTTATTATTAAATGGATGCACACCGCTTATAACCGGACCACGATGCGTTAGATGGACATCAAAAAAAACAGAGATAGAATCTTTTACTTTAATTTCTTCATGGATAGTTTTAAGGGGAATGTAGCTGCCGTCAAAAAAATAATTATCACCTGTCGAATCAATTTGCTCAGCATAGAAATCGCAATCATCCGTCATTAAATTCGTATAGACCCAGGATATATGCTGATTTTTACCGATAACAAAAACCGGCACTCCGGGAACTGTAAATCCATCACAATTAAGACTGTCACTTCTCAGTGATGCATAATACCATATCCCCGGCAGTGAAAGAGAGATATGCGGATCATTTGCTATAATAGGTTTCCCGCTTACCGAACGTGAACCTGATACCACCCAGTTATTTGACCCGATTGATGTACTTTCAAATCCGAGCAATTCTCTTAGTTGTCTGTCTGCATCAAGAAATCCAAATGATTTTCTTTGCTCCTTTTTTATCTCAGGGAACTTAAATTTTGTATTACCATCATCCGAAATGATCAGATTTGCTGCTTTTTCGGTCCCGACCCTTTCTGCAATCGAAAGATATGCAAGATCATTCCACCAGCTAAGGTTTAGAAGCCATGAGATGATTTTTGATGTCAGGAAACTATCCTCCGGTTTCCATTTTTCAGGAACATAGCCCAGCACATCAAACTCAATTGAATAAAATTCCGACTGCTCCATATAATAATTCACACCTTCGGAATAAGCTTCAAGCATTTTTTTTATTTCGGGCAGTGAAGATTTGAATGCCTGATCGGCTGTCCTTTTTAATCCGATTACACGCGCCATCTTATCAACTGGAAGCAGCTTTCCGCCATATACTTCGCTGAGAGTCCCCGATGCTGCACGCCGCATAACATCCATCTGGAATAATCGTTCCTGTGCATGCAGAAATCCGAGGGAAAAATATGCGTCGTGATTGTTTTCAGCGTAAATGAAAGGAAATCCTCTTTCATTCCTGTGAATCTTAATATTGTCCCCCCGGATAGGAGCTTCTCCAAAATCATCTGAATAATCGGGTATTGAGACTTTAAGATGAAAATAATAAACGGAAATTATTATAAAGGAGATGAGTAGAAGAAGAGCAAATCCCCCTGGAATATATTTAAGTCTTTTAAACATTAATTGTTTTCTATTACGAGTTGCATCAATTTTACTCTCCAAAAATATGTTTTTATTTATATTTTGACAGGAAATCTTTTCACGGAGAGGGAAACAAATGAGTCTGGAACTATTTGTCTCAATTATTATTCTTATTCTTTCAATAATTATTGCAGCAAAAATATTTGGGAAAGATCAGCGTAATACATTATCCGATATCGAGAAGATGAATTCCAGATCAGAATCGCTTTTCCGGGATGAGTTCTCAAGATCCAGAAGTGAACAGCAGACTCAAATTAATCTTATCCGCGAGGAGATTAGAAACTCTATAAAAATTTTTGGCGAACAGGTTAACTCAAATCTCTCAGAAATAACAAAACTTCAGCGGTATCAACTTTCAGAGATTGGGAAACAAATGGAAAACCTGACTACGTCCAATGAAGCAAAACTCGACAAACTTAAAGAAAAAGTTTCGGAACACCTGAACAGTATCCTTGAGAAAAATGATAAAAAACTTGAGGAAATGCGGAAAACCGTTGATGAAAAACTCCACGAAACACTCGAAAAACGTCTTGGGCAATCCTTCCAGATAGTGAGTGAAAGGCTGGAATTAGTTCATAAGGGTCTCGGCGAAATGCAGACACTTGCTTCGGGAGTCGGTGACTTGAAAAGGGTGCTCACAAATGTAAAAGCCCGTGGAACCTGGGGTGAAATTCAGCTCAGGAATATCATCGAGCAAATTCTTGCACCCGGACAGTTTGAAGCTAATGTGGAAGTCAGGAAGGGATCTGGTTTCCGTGTTGAATTTATTGTCAAGCTGCCAGGCAGGGATGAGAATGGCAGCGATATTGTTATGCTCCCGATTGACGCAAAATTTCCGATTGAAGATTATCAGCGAATGCTTGATATGTATGAGCAGGGAGAGATTCAGGAATTTGAAAAGTTTTCAAAATCTTTGGAAAACAGCATAAAAAGCGAAGCTAAAAAAATTCATGATAAGTATATTTACCCGCCTTTCACCACTGATTTTGCAATTATGTTTCTGCCTGTTGAAGGTCTTTATGCTGAGGTTCTTAGAAGACCTGGTCTGACAGAACATCTTATGAGGGATTTGAAAATAGTTATCGCCGGACCGACAAACTTAGCCGCCATCCTCAATAGTCTGCAGATGGGGTTCAGGACACTCGCAATCGAAAAAAGATCGGGAGAGGTCTGGAAGCTGCTTGGCAGTGTTAAAACCGAATTTAAGAAATTCGGTGATGTGCTTGAAAAAACAAGAACAAAACTTGATCAGGCAAGTCAGACAATCGGCGAGGCAGCAACAAGAACAAGAGTGATTGAAAGGAAATTGAGCGGTGTTGAGGAATTACCCGCAGCAGAATCCGCAAATATGCTGGGTATCAATAATGTTACTGAGAATGGATTACCTGCGGAGGAAGATTAATCTCTTCCCCGAAATTTTGCGGCATCAAGAATGGACCAAAGGTGAATAATCCAGCCTAATAATACAACCCATAGGATTGCTGCCAAAGAAAATTGAATGAGTGCCATCAAAAGTCTTCCTTGCAGCAATTGGCCCAAACCGGGGATAAATAAACTTGCCAAAGCTGCAATTACATTTCCTGTGCTTCCTCTGCCAGACATAATTTCCCTTTGTGATTTGACAAATCAATAATAACAAATTTTATAGAATTATCTAAGCCTCTCGCTTTTATCTTCAAAGATGACATTAATATTCCCGCTTTGTAAACTTTGGGGTTAATTTCCTAACACAAGTAAGGGAACAAAAAAAAGCCCCGCTTTCAGGTGGCGGGGCTTAAGAACTTTCATCTGTAGAACAGATGCCTGTTATCTATAATTTCAACTTCCTTCTTCAATGATTCAAGCCATTGCTGATATGCCTGAGCTTTTTTCTGCTGAAGCATCTGATCCCTCAACAAATTCTTCTGCATAGCAAACTTTGATGAATCGAAAGGCGTTCTTTCGGTTACTTTTATAAGATATGCACCTTTAATTCCTGTAACCGGTTCAGATATTTTATTGATATCACCGTTCAATGCATAATTGATAAATGCATAATCTCTGCCGACTGTAGGAACATTGCCGCTCGGAGTGAATTTATTAGCCTGCGCTAATCTGACATTCGGCGATAAATTCTTTGCTTCATTCAGATCAGTTTTATTTCCGAGTTTTTTACGAACATCCGTAGCAATTGTCAAAGCTTTTTTCTTCTTCATTTCACGGACATAAGCAATTTTGACCTGATCTTTTACTTCGTCAAATGGCTTAAATCCAGCTTTAATAATTTCAGAAACGGTTACGACAGTATATCCTGAAGGAACCTTAAAAACTTTACTTACGTCACCCGGATCGTTATTGAATGCGAACTCGATGAGAGCCTTACTTGCACCAAGTCCGGGAACTGAAGTAGCATCCTCTTTGAAAGGAGCTGATTCGAGTACCTGATATTTCAGGTTTACTGCTTCAGATTCGTATTCATATTTATCAGCAAGATAAGCAAAATCGTTAGCATCGTTGTAAATTTTGTCAATAGTCGTTGCGCTGGGTTCAATTTTCCTGACTATTTTTTCGAGGATATATTTTTTGTCCGATTTTCCGGTCACTTTTACGATATGGAATCCAAATGAAGACTGAACCGGTTTCTGGACTTCACCAACTTTACCTTCAAAAGAAGCTTTTTCAAATTCGGGAACCATCTGTCCTCTTCCGAACCACCCAAGATCACCGCCCTTTTTAGCGCTGCCGGGATCGGCTGATCTGGTTTTTGCTGCTTCTTCAAATCCAATCTGTCCTGATTTAATTGCCTCGTAAAGTGAATCGGCTGCAGCTTTAACTACTGATTCAGGTCCGTTCATCTCAATGAGAATATGCGAAGCGCGGACAATCTCATCCGAACCTGATACCTGTCCCGTAACTCTATAAAGGACATATCCGGCAGGAGTGATAACTGGTCCAACGAGCGATCCGGTATTTGCACCTGCGATCAGATCCCATGCGCTTTCAGGAATGAGGGAAAAACCAACTGTATCCTGACTGTAAGGCTGATCTGAAAAAGTATCAACATAAAACTTGAAATCGCTTGAATCTCTTGCAAAATCGCCTCTGACACCAGTTAATGTATTAATAATATTCAGTGTATCATCCTTGGATGCTTCACGTTTGAATACAACATACTTAACTTTTCTCTGCGGCTCTATTTTATAATCGTCGATTTTTTCCTGATAAAAATCCTTCAGATCACCATCATCGTACTTAATATCATCATCCTTTAAAACCACAGATTCAACAAGCGCATATTCCGCGGTTATTGTAGTGTTTCTTTCAAGATACGATCTTTTAACTTCGGCTGGTGAGACAAGAATAGTTCCTTCAATCATATTCTGGAGTTTTTCCTGAATAAGCTGCTGCTTAACTGCTTCTTCTGCCTGTACAAGTATTTCTTTGTTCTTTGGATCAAAGATTGCCTGCTCATACATCTGCTTGTTGAAATTACCAACTGAATCAATAAAACTTCTGCGTAAGAACTCAGGAGGATTGTCTCCAAGAATTTTATCCCTGACTTCCTGATCGGAGACTTCTATACCGAATTCCCGAATCTTATTCTCAAGAAGCTTCTGAGTTACGATAGCATCCCAAACCTGATCACGAAATCTATCCATCTGGCTTTCGTCAATTTCCTGACCTGTCGATTGCATCTGATTCTGACGGGCTGTTTCAACAAAATTGGAAAACTCCTCATAAGTGATCCTCTCTCCGCCAATTGAACCGACATCGTTTGATCTCTGACCAAAATTCTCAAGAACTTTGGAATCCGAAATAACCATGAAGAGTACGAAAAGTCCTCCAACGGTAATTATAAACCACGGAGCCAAACTCCGCATACGAGCCATCATGCCCATGCTGTAAAAATCCTCCGAAATAAAAAAATCAAAGAATGTAAATCTAAAATTATAAGGTATAAAAAGCAATTCCCGGATTTTTATTACTGTAATAATATCAATCACTTATGGGAGATCATTCTTAAGTGCTATTCTTATAAGGACTATCGCAACTGAAAATATTTACACTATGCTGAAATACCCGGAAATCGTTAATGTCCCTGTATCAGCAGGGATAAGCCGCATTTATGTTTCTGGAATTGCAAAAAAGCCGCACCGATTTGTAACAAATTTCACCCGGCAGGACTCTAAATACTAAACAAAAACAAATAGAATGCAAAACGAAAATTATCTTATCGAAAAGATAAAAAAAGGAGATCACCGGGCATTTAAAAAATTGTTTGATGATTATGCCCCTAAACTTTACAGATTCCTTTTTCAATTCTCCGGTCAGCGTGATGAGGTTGAGGATTGGGTTCAGGGGGCATTTGTGAATGCCTATCAAAATATTGCATCTTTCAGAGGTGAATCCGGATTTTCGACCTGGCTTTTCAGGATTGGGATCAATCTGATGAAAAAATCAAAACGCAGAAATAATTTTTTTGATAATATTTCTGAAACAACAGAGATCGGAGATCATTGCGAAAACCCGGCTGAAGATTTTGAGTGGGAAGATAAAATGAAAAAATATTTTTCCGGAATTCCCGAACTGAACAAAGCAGTTTTTATTCTCAGCATTTTTGAAGAATATTCACACAATGAGATTTCTGTCATCCTCGGTATAAGCCCTGAAAATTCGAGGATCATTTTATTCAGGACAAAAAAAATTTTAAGGTCAAAAATTGAATCGGAGATAAATAATGAGCAATACTGATAAATTCTATTCGGCGGAGGAAGAACTCGGAAAATTTGCCCACCGGAAAATTTGGTGGAAAGTGCGCAGAGATATCCGCAATCCGGAAAAGTATTCTGCTTTCAATTTCAAAAGTTTTGTCCTCGGAGCGGCAACTGTCCTTATCCTTTTCCTCGTGCCTGCCGTTATTTCATTTTTAAATGATTTTTCTGAATCGCGGACGTATCAGGGAAACGGAGAAGTGATAAATACATACAGCCGGGCAGCATCCTTTTTTGAGGACAGTATGGAGAAAAAACTCAGTAAAAATACCGGTGTTGAGGTGGACGGCAAACTCGTTGCACGAAAAGAGCAGCTTAATGACATTAATAATGCTCTTGCCGAGATAAAAGAAAAGGATGGCAATTTGAGGGCTGAAAAACTCGAACGGATAATCGCGCTTTATAAAATGAAAATTGAAATTATTGATAAAATTATAATGATGGAGTTGGAAAAATGAAAAAGCTTATTTTGATCGTCTCCCTGTTTTTGGCTGGCAGCCTTTTTGCCGAAAAGATTAAGGAATTCAAACAAAATTATCCCGTTGATAAAGGACAGAAAGTAAGGATCGAGGGACTTTCCGGTGGTAGTTTCGATATTGTCGCCTGGGATAAGGATGAGGTTGCTTTTGAACTTGCGCTTTCTGTTAAATCCAATAAAAAGAAAATTGAGAAAGAGTATTTCGATGAATTCAAAATTAAAACTGAAATGGTTGGTAATGAAAGGGTGATAATTTTTGATGAACCTTCCGTCTCGCCTGATTATTCCTTCTGGGATATAATAACACTCAGCCTCAATTTCAGTTTCAGTTCCGATCTCAAAGGAAAAATATACCTGCCGGCACGTTCAACTACACTCCGGATCGCCTATTCCGATATCAATATGCATGGATTCAATTCACCGCTGAGAATTATCGGGAAATCGAATAAAATCTGGTTCGAACAAATTAATGGCATCGAGGAAATAAGCAACGATTACGGAGAATTTAACATCAGGAATTCTGCCGGAAATCTTAAATTGGAAAATAAAAGCGGTAAAGTGAATATTATTGATTTTACCGGCAATGTAACTCTTGATGCTAAATATGCCGAAATAAAATTAGGGCGGATCAAAGGGAATTGTATCCTTAAATCTCAAAGCGCCGGGATAACAATCGACGGTATCGAGGGTGATTTGTCGGTTGAATCAAAATATTCGAATTTGCAGATCAGGGCTATTACCGGAAAAGTTGATGTTGAAAATCAAAGCGGCGATATATCAATCTCTGAGGCAGGACCCTTTACTATTGATGCCCCATATTCCACTATTTCGGTAACCGGGGCAGGTTCGGAAAAAATCGGAAATAAGATCACCTCGAAATCGGGAAAGCTGAGATTCAGGGATACAAAAGGCGCGCTTATGATTCGTGACGGGTATTCAGGTATCTCATTTTCAGAGACAAGCGGAGATATAAATATAAGCACAACTTCCGGTACCATTGATGGAGACAGGATAAACGGGAATTTTATTGCAGATATAAAATACTCGACCCTGGAGATCGAAAGACTAACAGCCGATGAAATCAATATTGTTAATCAGAGCGGGAAGATCCTGATCAAAGCGCTGAAAGAGCCGCAAAAAACTCTTATTAAGAACCGATACGCTGATATCTATTATTACCTGCCGGATGAATTGAAAGGAGATTATAAACTTTACAGCACTTACGGTAAAATAGTCACTGATTTTGGGTTCGATACCAAGGTACTCGGAGAATCCACCGCCATATCAACTTTCTCCGGGATTAAAAGAGATATCACCGCCGAAATTGAAGCGCTAAACGGCAATGTTTATCTAAGGAAATTTTAATCGTTCAGATATTATCGGAACAGGCCGAAGTAAAACTTTTTAATAATTGCTCCGTCTTTCAAAAAACAAGGGCGGAGCAATTTTAAGTTTTTTTCAACATGCTGCTTTCTCAGGTATTCGCCTGAGTAAATTCAGACCGCACAATTCAGCTTTTGAAACCCCGCATCTTGCTTTTAAATTGACTTTGAATCATATTTTAGATAAATTTTGAAATTAAAAAAAATCGACGGTTATGATACAGAACTACATCCCAATATTTTTTGTAATTGCTGTGGCGGCAATATTTGGAGTTGCAGTTATTTTCTCCTCAAAACTCTTCGGGCCCCAGCGACCGGATAAGATCAAAGAAAGTCCTTATGAAAGCGGCAAAAAGCCTTTCGGCAATACGAAAGAAAGGGTATCGATAAAATACTATCTTGTTGCAATGCTATTCATAATATTCGATATTGAAGTTATTTTCGTCTATCCATGGGCGGTACAATTCAAATCGTTATGGGCTGAATTTGGAATTTTTGCATTTTTGCCAATGTTCGTGTTCCTGATAGTTCTCGAAATTGGATTTTTATACATTTACATGAAAGGAGGATTGAAGTGGGATTAGAAGCCAAATTACAAACGGACGGCTTTCTCACCACGACAATTGACGCTTTAGTCGGTTGGGCAAGAAAAAATTCGGTATGGCCAATGCCTATGGGAATATCCTGTTGTGCAATTGAAATGATGTCCGCCGTTGATCCTAAATACGATATGTCACGTTTCGGATCGGAAGTTTTCCGGTTCACTCCCCGCCAGTGCGATCTTATGATTGTGGCTGGAACGGTTACTTATAAAATGTCCCATGTAGTCAGGAAAATTTACGATCAGATGCCTGACCCCAAATGGGTTATAGCAATGGGCGCATGCACCTCATCGGGAGGTATGTACCGTTCATATTCGGTTGTTCAGGGCATCGATCAGTTTTTACCTGTTGATGTATATACAGCCGGTTGCCCGCCGCGTCCTGAAAACCTGCTTAATGCTTTAATTCAGATACAGGATAAAATCGGAAAATCAAAAGCCCGGGATTACCAGAATTTGGACCGCCGGAATCTCGTCATATCAAATAATTAATACTATGGAATACAAAGAACTTCTTTTAAATAAGCTCAATGAATTCAAGGAAGGAGTCGTTCTTGAATTTACTGATTTCAGGGATGATGCTTCTATTACTTTGGCTCCGGAAAACCTTATTCCGGTTTGCACTTTTTTGAAAAATGATCCCGATCTTGAGTTTCTGATTTGCAAAGATGTAACTGCTATTGACTGGGCTGCCAGGAAGAACAGATTTACTGCCGTATATCATATTTATTCTTTCAAACTCAGTAGTTTCCTCAGAATTAAAGTAAATCTGAGCGGCAATGATCCTTCGGTGGATTCCGTTACTTCAGTCTGGAAAGGCGCCGACTGGTACGAAAGAGAAACATACGATATGTACGGAATTATTTTTAAGGGTCATCCCGATCTGAGAAGGATGTATATGCCCGAAGCTTTTGAATACTATCCTCTGAGAAAAGAATTCCCGGTTATGGGTATCCCGGGTTCTATTCCACTTCCCTCTAAGGACTAAGATTATGATTGATGTGCATAATGATGAAAAACTGTTAAAAGTTTTATTAAAGGATGATCCCGATATTACTATTGAGGATGCGCTTGATAACGAAATGGTTATCAATATGGGTCCGCAGCACCCTGCTACCCATGGCGTTCTTCGCCTTGTACTGCGTCTCGATGGCGAAACCGTAGTAAATACTGTTCCTGAGCTCGGTTACCTCCACCGCGGCTATGAAAAAATGGCTGAGGCAATGTCGTTTAACGAATTTATTCCTCATACCGACCGTCTGGATTATACTTCCACGATGTCCAATAACGTGGCTTATGCCCTTGCGGTAGAGAAACTGCTCGGCATCGAAGCTCCGAAAAGAGCTCAGTATATCAGGATGATAATCGCTGAAATCTCCAGAATTATGGGGCACCTCGTTGCTATCGGCACTTTTGCAATGGATGTCGGCGCTGTTACAATGGTGCTCTGGACTTTCCGCGAAAGAGAAAAAATTCAGAATATTTACGACCGTGTTGCCGGTGCAAGATTTACCACAAGTTATACGCGTATTGGCGGTTTAGCTTCAGATTTCGATGATGTCGCTGTTAAGATGACTAAAGAATTCCTCGATGAATTCGACCATACGATGGATGACTTCGAAAAACTGCTCAACACAAATAAAATATTTATCGGCCGCCTCGAAGGTATCGGCGTTCTCACAAAAGAGGATGCGATTGCTTTTGGAGTTACAGGTCCCAACCTCAGGGCTTCCGGCGTTCAGTACGATATCAGGAGAGCAAACCCGTACCTTTATTATTCGGATATGGATTTTGATGTACCCGTCTTTACCGAAGGCGATTGCCTTGCAAGGTATTTTGTCAGGGTGGATGAAGTACGCGAAAGCATAAAAATTTTAAGGCAGCTACTCGATAAAATCCCTCAGGGTGAGATTATTGCAAATCTGCCAAAAAAAGTTCTGCCACATAAAGCTGAGATATACAGCCGGATGGAAGAACTTATTCATGATTTTATGATCGTTAATTTCGGCGTTAACCCGCCGGTTGGCGACACCTATTTTTCCGTTGAAAATCCCAAGGGTGAACTCGGTTTTTACTTCGTTAGTAATGGTTCGGGACATCCCTGGAAATTAAAGATCCGCTCACCTTCGTTCTGTAATCTGCAGGCGCTCCCGAAAATGTGCAACGGTCAGATGATTTCTGACGTTATCGCTATTATCGGAAGCATCGACCCTGTGATGGGCGAAGCGGATAAATAATTAATTGCTAAGCTAATCAAGGAAATTTAAAGTGGATTTTAAGTTTACGGAAGAGAATCTTCAGAGAATTGAAGCTGCAAGGAAAAAGTACCCTACTGCCCTTGCCGCTGTTATGGATACTGTTTATATTGCTCAGGAACAGAATGGTTATATTTCCGATGAAGTTATGAGTGAGATTGCCGATGTTCTTGGTATCGATAAGGTTAACGTGCTGAGTGTTGTTACTTTTTATACAATGTATCACACCAAACCGATGGGCAAAAAGCACATTCAGGTTTGCACCAACGTGTCCTGTATGCTTCGCGGCGGACAGGAACTTTATGAAATGGTATGTGAGCGGTATGGCGTAAGCAATATGGGCGTGACTGAAGATGGCAAAGTCTCGGTTGAAGAAGTTGAATGTATGGGAGCCTGCGGTTATGCGCCTATGATCGCTATTAATGAAGATTTTTACGAAAATCTCACCAAAGAAAAAGTAAACGAAATATTGGACGCGCTGCAATAATGGAAAAAATTGTTCTACCGGAAATCAAAGATCTTCATCTGATTGAAGTATATGAAAATAACGGCGGCTATTCTGCCGCTAAGAAAGCATTCGCCCGATCAACCGATGATATAATAGACGAAGTAAAAAAATCGGGACTGAGGGGCAGAGGCGGCGCAGCATTCCTTGCCGGTCTTAAATGGAGTTTTATGCCTAAGACCACAAATAAGCCGAAATATCTCTGCATTAATGGCGATGAAAGCGAGCCAGGTTCTTTTAAGGACAGGCAAATTTTTGAATACAATCCGCACCAGCTTATTGAAGGTATTCTTATTGCCTCTTATGCTATCGGAGCCAATACCGCATATATCTATATTCGCGGTGAATACCACAAATGGGTGAAAATGATGCAGAAAGCGCTTGATGATGCTTACGCCAAAGGTTATGTCGGCGATGCAATGAAAGCAACTTTCGGCACAGATTTTTCCTGCAATATTTACGTACATAAAGGCGCCGGCGCTTATATATGCGGAGAGGAAAGCTCTCTGATGAATTCGATTGAAGGGCACAGAGGCTATCCTCGCGTTAAACCGCCATTCCCGGCTCAGAACGGACTCTGGGGCTGCCCGACTACTATTAATAACGTTGAGACAATAACGAACGTACCCTGGATAATTAACAACGGCTGGCAGAAATTTGCATCTATCGGCGCTGAAAAACATCCGGGCACAATCCTCTATGGTATAAGCGGACACGTTAATAAACCCGGTGTGTATGAGCTTCCTTCAGGTATGCTGCTCACAGAACTTATTTATGAAGTCGCAGGCGGTGTTCCTGGCGATAAAAAGATCAAATGCGTAATTCCCGGCGGCTCTTCGATGCCTCCCCTCCGCGGCGATCAGCTCGAAGGAATAAGGATGGATGCCGAATCGCTGAAAGCAGCCGGTTCCGCCATCGGTACAGCCGGCATTATGGTTATGGATGAGGATACCGATCTTCTTAAAGTACTCCTGCGTATTGCAAAGTTCTATCATCACGAAAGCTGCGGACAATGCACTCCCTGCCGCGAAGGAACGGGCTGGCTCGAAAAAATACTGAAAAGACTGGCCTCCGGTAAGGGAACATCTTCAGATCTTGACCTGCTTATCACAGTTGCAAACAACATCGAAGGCAATACAATCTGCGCCCTCGGCGATGCTGCTGCCTGGCCCGTCAAATTTATGGTTGCCCGTTTCCGCGATGAATTTGAGAAATACGTAAATAAAGAAATTCAACTGCCTGTCAAAAACAAAGTACACGCCATGAGAGGCACGGCAGTTCCACTTGCAGATATAAAACATTAATAAAAGCCCCGCGGCTCAAACCTGCGGGGCTTTTTTGTATCTGAACCCATCTCTTTTATACAAGCATCAAAACCATCGGGATAATGGTGAGAAACCGAAGTATGAGCAAACGGGTATAAAGGTGAACGCATATCAATCTGCGAGGAGAAGCCATTCAAGCCAGGACGCTAAGACCCTATGAATTTTATTGATCATTAACTGTACTAGTCCTGTGCAGGGGGATCAGGCACATTTAGAAAATATTAAATAAAAACATTACTCTATTTCATTTAGTACAAAATCTCTCATTTGTTTTGCACTAAGACATTTTACAATTCTACCCCCAAAGTCTATGAGTAATTTATAATTCTGATTGATTGATTTATTATCCTGCAGGAAGATATAAAGCCTATTTCCATCAGTAAGATATTCTTTTAAGTATGACACTGCTTCAATATTATTTTGAATTTCACCATCGGTAATTATTACACTTACAATGCTTTCTCTTGATTCTTCAACAAGCCGCTGAGCCTCCAAGACTGGGAATTTTGTTCCACCGGAACCATTATGTAATAAATACTCCCTGACTGAATCATAGTCTTTACTCCAATCAAACACCCTTGGAACATCTGAAAAACCAAGAACTGCAATTTTTTTATTAATACTTTCAAAGTATCTGATAATTCCATAAGCAGCTAATATCGCCTGATGAATATTGGAATTTTCATTGTTAACGTCACCCATACTTCCCGAATAATCAATTATCAGGAGAAGATTCATGTTAGTTTTTTCAGAACCGGAATTGAATACTGAATTGCGGACCCATTTTTTTGTCGTGATGCCGGGAATAATCACAGGAGAAGTAGAGAAAGAAAGTGTCATGTCCAAATCTTCAAGTGGATCACTTAATCTCCAGGGCGCTGGATATGAATAATGGTCATTGGAACCAAGTTGCGCTCTTTCAATAATTGGAATAATATCCATATTGTGGGCTTCAAACCAAATCTTTTGTTTATCCTGCTCCGATAAGTTCGAAATACCTGCAGCAGATAATATTTGACTGAATTGCTGCAATGATGCTTCCTGGGCAAATTGAACCAAAGTATCTTTTATTTTATCTGGTGATTGAAATATAAACTGACTGCCATTTTCAGAGGCGCCCTTCGGAGGAATTAGCTGAGGCTGTCCGCTTTGAGGCAGGTTTTGATCAGCCTCACCGGCATTTTCAATTTCTTTTTGTCGCTGATACTGTTTTTCTTGCTCATACAACTTAAAAAAGCAATGTGTGTATTCAATTGTTTTGCTGGTAAATAAACTTTTGTTGGTAATTCCTCCTTTTTCCAGTTTTTCGGCTAATGATTCAACTGTATCTCTTAGGCCCTCGTCTTCTTCACCAAGTCCCAGATCCTCTTTCCAGATAATTTCTTTTGTAAGGAACATTAGTTTATTATGCCTGGGAAGGTCTTTAACAGCACCTTCGGAACTATTTTTAATCCATGATTTTTCACTTTTTAAGGTTTCAGATTTATGCCTTCTGAAATTCTTTGTGTCAATAATGATATCCGCTGTTTCATTTGCAATTCTGCCTGCTAGTGAAATAATATCAATCAAATGGTGATGGTAGTGAGTATTGTAAGTTTCAATAATGCCTTTAAGCATCCGCAGATGTGTGAGAACATCGAAAGGGCAGCACATATAATGCTCAATTTCATGCCGCACAATTACCCTGACTTCTTCCTGAAATTCAGAATATCTGATCGGAAGTAATCCGAAGTTAAAAAAAATCCTGAATGTTTCATCAATTTTGATGTAGTACTCTCCGGTTTTGTAATTAATTGAGTCGGGAAAAATAAAATCGATTTTTGGTAAAGGAATGCCAAGTGAATTAGAGTACTCCTCTGAAAAAACCTGTTGGCAGGTTTCTTCAGCTAAACGTCTGTATTCATCATAATTTATTTTCATTGCACTGTTCCAGAAAGACATTTACAGGATGGTCCGCAGGGCCTTTATATTTGAATTTAAGCATATATTTCCCACCGCCAGCACTTTGCTTCTCAAGTTTTAATTCTATATCAGAGTCTTCAATATTTGCAAGAATCTCTTCTTTTCTTATTGCAGGATTAAAATTGTCATAAAATTTTGATTTAATTAGTTTATGCAATTCGTCGGATTTTAATACCAATTCTTCAAATCCTTCAAATGGGAGTTTATAAATTTTTTCCGGAAACTTTTTATTACCAATCATTTTTTTCTTTACATCAATCAAATCTGCTAAATATCCACGATTTGGTATGTCATACCGAGCCGAAAGTTCACTTTTTAGATTATTCAATTCTTCCATATTTTTAGCGGCGTTAATCTTTTCATTATATTTGCGTATATCATCATAAACTGGTTTGTATAAATTTTTGAGTATCGGAATAATTTCTTTTTTCAATACTAAAAAGTTGTTGTTTGGGGATTCCATTTCTTTCAGTAAATTTTGAAAATCTATTTCTTCAAGTCTACCCTTTCTTACCTTGTCGTATTCTTTTAAGAATACTTTAAGTCCATCAAATTCATTTGCGATTTTTTTAATTATTTCTTCTGTAGCATTAAGGTCAATATTTAATGTAAAAGCATCATTCCCAAACCTTGAATCTCTTAATTCCCGTTTAAACACTTTACTTATTGAAGAGCGATGCCATATCAAATAAGGCGCTAATGATTGAATATGGCTGATTTTTACTTCATTTTCGCCCAGATACCATGCTAATGCTTTACCATACCTGTACAAATCTTCTTTTACGCGGACACTTAAAGGGTGAATTATTTTATTGCAAACCTTCTCGGGTGCGTTATAATGACATCCATAGCATAGCCCCTTGTCAACATTAGTGCTTTCATTAGATTCTTTGGAAATCCTGTCACATAACCTGTAAGCAGCAATAATAACATTGATAAAAAGTTCAGCTTCTTCTGAATATTTTGTATCTTTAATTTCTTCCTGCACAGTCAATAAATCGAAATCTTCGAGATATGAAGAAAGTCTATCTTGACGTGACGATTTTTCCAATTTTCCTATTGTGGCCAGACTATCATAATCCGGCATTGTTATTGGCAATGCAATTGCAAAACGATCAAGAAAGGGCAATGACATTGTGAAATTACCTTCATCTTTCGGATTCATAGTTGCATATAATGAAAAAGCCGGCAGTCTTTTGCTCTCGTTATGGTACTTTACTGAACTTTCTGCTAATAGTGACAAAAGGATATTTTGAGCATATGGTGACAATCGGTTTAATTCGTCAATAATTTTCCATGGTGCGTCCACAAAATCGTTCCATACTACATCAACCTGATTTAAATCATTTAACTTTCGGGCGCCGGTCAACTGGGCAATATCAAGGCTGCCGAGAATTTTCTCTTCAGTTAACTGAGGATGACCCCTTAATATGCAATCTTCAATTTCATCCGTCGATAATTTATAAAATATCTGCCCTAAATACTTTGCCAGAGTTGTTTTACCGCCACCATGACCGCCAGATAAAAGCATTGTGCCTCTATCAACCAAAGCATTCACAACAGCAAGTGTTTCAACCAGATATACTTTGCGTGATTTAAGTGACTCGGTGGTAAACTTTACCCCACTTAATTCAGCATTGTGAACAAAAAGATTACTAAGCCGGACTTTATCCAAAGCTTGTACAATTTTTATATTCAAATTTGGCATTTAATAATTCTTCACTATTTCCATTTTAATAAGCTCGTTTTGTAATAGTTCCTGTAACGTCAATGTATCGCTTTTCAAGTCACTTGCCGTCAGTGTGAGTTTTTCAGAACCGTTCAGTTTGTCATCTAAATAATCAAATAATTTTTCTTTCCCAGAGGATTTAAGAGCATCTGTGTAGGAAGTTCCTACATCTTTTGCGCAGTTTATATCAGCGTCATAATTCTCCGAGATATATTGAATAATGTGCTCATTTTCCAGAGAGGATAATTGCTTAATACCATTTTCTAAACCTTCCAGTGTTACATGCAGGTTTGAGATATATGAATTAATTTCTGAATAGGTAATAGCAAGTTTTTTTAATTGATCCATCTTAATATTGCTATATTCAGCGAATATTGCCCTGAACCCTTCAATAATCTTATCTTTCAATGTACCAGCATCTTTGAATAATTTCTCAATTTTTAAGGCTCCCCTATTTAAATTCTTCTCTATATCCGAAGGTTTCTCAGTTTGAAGAATGTCATCCAAGATACTTTTATTTGTAATTTTATTATAATCATCAATTAAAGTTTTTAGTAAATCTGTAACCGGCTGTGAATCCCAACTTTCTTTATAGTTAATATTATGCTTATTATCAAAAAAATTCTTAATTGTATTATAATCCGTCTCAATTTCTGCCCAATCTTTTTCCAGGAAGTTTTTCAGATTCTTATCCACCCCGTCTTCATATCTAATAAACTTATTTTCAAACTTTAAGAATATTTCTTTCAGTGCGTCATTTTTATTCTCAATATCGCTTTCGATTAGCAAACTTATAAATTTCTTAATTTGCTCAATTCTTTTCTTTATTTTTTCTATTAAAGAAATATTCTTCTCTTGCTCATAAATCGGGTCTATTTTTTGGTTCAACCTGATTGCTTTTTCAATCAGGTCATTATAAAACGTAGGACATTTTTCTTCTCCATTCTTAAAAAATAATTCTTCCTTTTGAGTATAATTTAATTCCTCTATTTCAGCAAATTCTTTAAGAAATTTGCTTAGAATAGTCCCCAAAAAGTCGAAATTATTCTTAAATTCGGCGGGCTTATCCAATTTTTCTGTTAGTTTTTTCTTTTTTTGTTTTTTGACATTGTCTATCAAATCTTTAAAAAGAGAATTTTCAATTTCCAATGCATCCTGGTATTTCAGTACCTCATCAATAGCGGAAACAATGCTCTCTTCAGTGTAATTATCAATTACATATTTTCTTAATTGTTCGCAGTTGGGATGGTCCCCTGAGATTTTTTTTATAACAGTAATATAATCATCAACCGTAGGGGCCATAACCTGATCGACTGTTTTGATAACCAAATTCTCGAGAAATTCTTGGTATTTCTCATATTTAGTTTTATCTGTTATCCCCTGCTTTTTTTTGTCAAGCTCTGCAATCTCCTTCTGTAATTCCTTAAGTTTGGGAATTATTCTTTCTTTATTCTTGCCATTTTTTTCATTTTCAGCAAGATCGATCTTTTTGATAAGTTCCTGATAATCCATCTTATTCTTTCTCACTGATTTCAAGTAAGTTTCTTATTTTATCTTCTATTTTTACAATGCTCTTTATTTCATCAATATGTTCACTAAATTCGTCACGATCCGACTCGAAGTGAACCTCTAATTCAGATACACCCGAAAGAAATGATGATAGTTCTTCTTCATGGAGCATTGGTCTGGTAAACGAGCGAGATTTCAGCGATAATTCAAATAATTCTTTGTAGTGTTTGATATTTTTTATCTCCTGGACTACAGAGTTCCAGAGATAATCGCCACTAATATCTTTAAATTGTTTTACTTTATTAAGTATATTAGAATAGAATTGATTGCTATAATGATTATTGATTGTTTGCTGATCTTTATAATACCGGTCTTTTTTATATTCAAGGGCATTATTGATTTTTTTTAATTGTTTGACAAAAATAGTTGAATTTGTAATCAAATCTTCGGTATAAAATAAAATCTCACTGACGACCAAAAGAACTGATAAATAATTATTATATCCAAGCAATTTTTCACACGGAATAAGAAGTTTTGATATGTAGTCACCAATTTTTTTGTGATGATCAAATGGGAGGTCATCCAATTTCAGGATTTCCTGTAATTTAGAGTTTAACTCGTTGATTTCACTCCTGACTTCGCTCAGTTTTTCTTTATAAGCCTTAATGGCAAAAATTGAACTATCATTTTCATCCTTAATGACAATTCCTGAAGCATATTCATAATTATAAATTATCTCAGATAAGTTCACATCGCCATAACCACCCAACCTTTTATGATAACTCGTGCTAAAATGAGGGTCTGAATATGTCAGATAATCCCGATAATCGTTAATATCTTGAAGTTGAGGTTTTTCGATAATACATCTCATTAATGATGTCAGGTTTTGAATTATTGTTTTTTCTTTACTAAAATCCTCATGATGTTTTTTTATTATATCCTTTTTATCTTTAAGAAATGTTTTGAATTCATAAAAACTTAATTTTTCATTTTTCTCCGAATATTTTCTGTTAAACCCAATTGAATCAGCTTCTTTAATTACACTCTCTAAGCCTTCAGGGATAGTACTGGATTCAAATAGGAATAAACAAATGATTTTTTTTGTGAAAGAACCATATTCCTTGCCAGTAAATAAATCATCACTGAAAATGTATCTGGAAATTGCATTGTGGAAATTCGACTGCTCTGGAAAAATTTCAAGCAATTTATTTTCATAAAGTTCTTCTCCCTTTGACAGAATTGAACCGATCTCAGAATTATTATTGGAGAAAATTAATTTCTCAAAGTGTTCAATAGTACGTCTTGTTTCTTTTCGTTCGGACCAGTCAGGATCTTTAATCGCATGCACAATGTCTGTCAATTTAAGCACATTATCATTGTATCTTATCTCGCCCCTAAAAGCTGCAACCATTCCGATTTTCACTAAAGAATCTAGAAAATCAGTAGTATGGTTGGGGAAATTTAACGGATATTCACTTATATGTTGGCATTGAAATTTCTTTAGTTTTACAGATGCCGTTTCGCTGCTTTCTTCATCATTCTCAAAAATGATCTTATTACGAAATATTGAAAAAGCATCGGCATTATTACCTAAGTAAATAATATGAGTGATGAAAGCTGCATCTTTGTGTAACTTTTCCTTTAGGCAATCCGAATAATGCAATTCAAGATTTAATAAATACTGTAACAATTTCGATGGGGCTAAATCAGGAACGAAGAACAAACTTACACCATCATTATTGTATTCAATCAGGGGTATGCTTGAATCAATTTGTACATCATCTAATTCTCGCTCCAGATTCAAATTTTGATAACTTAATCTTGGTTCACCGATCGGTTGTTCAAAGACCTCTCGCATTGCGTTAAGAGATAGTTGGATGTAACCATTACCTTCTAGATAATCCTGTCTTTCGAATAATTTATACGTCTGCGGAAACAAAGAACGGATGTCGTTTTCATCTCTCTTTTTCTTGATGTCATTAAGAAGATTAAGCAGGAACTCAGTTGCCTGTTTATTTGTTGGTAATGATTCTTCTTCATACTGAGCAATAAAATCAGTCGTCAAGTGAATCAATGGAAGAAGTAACATATCAGAGAACGATCTGGCTGCATCAAGGTCATCGACCATTCCGAGAACAATTCTGCCTTCATTATCAGCAATAGAATTTAGAAGGAAGTCAAAATATCTTCTTAGAGTCAGGTCATAATCTAATTCTGGAAATTTTCCTTCGGCTTGACGAGGTTTTAATTTTCCGTTTTGGATATCTGCGGCTAGAGCGATTAAAATCTCAGTTATTTTTATTGTGCTTTTTGCGCAAAAAAGAAATTTTTTGGATTTGCGTAAAGGTTTCTCATAATCATTAAACGAAATTCTCTGAGGGATTATATTCGTAATCAATTGTGATAAAAAATTATCTTTCAATTCCTCTGGAAAATCATTAAAATAATCCGTCTTTACGTACGTGATTGGTGAAACACCTTCTTCCGAAGACTCAATCGGTTCTCTGAAAAATTGGGTGTTCTGTAAGAATTCTGCATAAGATTGTGGCAAAATTAATGAACCCATATCCCCGAAGGCTTCTTTCAATCTTATTAAGTGTCGTGGTCTGCATCTTGTTGCCCACCAGGCAAAATTGAGCAATCCTTTTTCTTCAGTTCCCAGGAATTCTTTGATTGTGTTTGGTAAAGGAAATGGAACCTGTTTCGGGATAATCCTGCTTGATTCTGCGTCATCTGTCCTTCTGCTAGTGTCACTCTGTAATTCATAACCGGATGCAGGGCCATTTCCAATAATCAGGTCGAAAGATACTTTTTGTTCGACAATCTGATCAAAAAACTCCCTTAATTCGCCTCCGCTTGAGGAATCAAGCATTTCTTTCAACCTAATAAATTTTGTTTCGAATTCATCAATTATAAGCAGTGCGCGCTTACCACTATTAACTGCTTCCTTGATTATTTCTGGAGTCAAATTCGGAAATTCATCTGATTTTAGAGTATTATCTACAAAGTGCTCAAAAACCAATGGGCGAAAGCCTTCACAGAATTCTTTTAGACTTCCATCCGCCCAGTCAAAAAATATTGTTTTACTATCTTCATTGGGCATGTCATTTCTCAATGCTTCAAGAGCTGAGAGTACTCTAGTCTCCAAAAACTCACAAAGTTCAACATTCCCAATTTTTTGGTCAGGTTTCTCAACGGCAAATTTTTCCAAAACCGGGTAAAGTCTTTCTAATGAGACAAACAACACTGGCAATTTAAGTTTACACCAGCCGTAATGAAATGCATAATGAAGAGCGTTTGTTTTTCCAATACCGAATGCCCCTTTAATCATAATAATTTTTTCGGGATTGGAAATGGATTTTTCAAGAAACTCCCTCAATTCCTTATGTTTTGGACTCAGATCAGTCCATCTTGTATTCTTCACTAATGAGATTAATGCTGGCATATTATTTCAATCTTATTTTTAACGGTGAATTAAGTCCTTGATAGAATAATCTATATATCCCGGAATCAATGTTGGAAAAAACGGATCTCTGAGTATCTAACTCACAATTCAATTCTGTGTTCTTTTGATCAACTAATCGAACCTTTTCAGAAGTCATAACGGTAATAATAAATCCATTTTTATCCTTTCTTATAAATATTTTAAAGGGCAATTCAGGATTATCTGCAAGCCAGTACTCATCATTTTTATCAATTGCTGTTTTTGCCGCAAGTAGCAAAGTATGTTTTTCATTGTGTTGCTCTGTAAAAAATTGCGGATACTCTATTTTATCATTCCATGAAATTACAACACCGGCATTCTGTTCTTGCCTGTTTTCAAGAAAACTCAATAGTGAAAGGACAGAATGATTCAAATATTTAGCTCTTGAGATTTCTATTAACCTGAACTCTTCCTGCTCAGGTGTCAATGCAATAATTCCTTTTGTGTATTCAGCTTTAGGCTCTCCTACCGATTTAAGGACTTCATTCTTTGTACGGTTTTCGGTTTTAATTTGATAGTAACCTAAATACCTGTCCAATAATTCAGTGAGCATCGGCTGTTCATTCCACAGTTCAACCAGAAATGGAAATCCTATCAATGAAGAATCTTCGCAGATTTCATCATCTTCGGCCGACAATTCAGTGAATGGACTAACAGGGCATACTCTGATGTAATCTTCTGCTTCTATTTGCCCCGCCACTGATCCGATCCAAACTAACATCGGATTCAGAATTTCCTGACTTATTCCCTGAAAATCATCGTAGTCAGTTTTCACTGACCAAATCTGCTCTCTTTGTATTTGAGGATGAATCCTAAGATATTTCGATTTATCCGCAAGTGAAAATTGAGTCTTGAAAAGATCACGCAAATTCTCCATTCCTTTATCGGAAGTCCTAAGCATCTCAGAGCTTTCAACATTCTGAATTTCTTTATCTTTTAAAAATTGAAGGATAGTTTTCATTTTTTCGATTTTTATACTATTAAACCCTCATTTCGAGGAATTGTCCAGAACTTTTGCTAATTGCTTAATGAATATAATCCCTTCTTCCTCATTTTCCGGTATAAAGTTTGCCCTGAGTTTTTTTTTGAAGGCATCAATTTTTTGATGTAATGTACTTTTTGGCATTTTGAACTTTTCGGCCATTTTCCCTATTGAAAGATTCTTGTCATTATTGAACAGGAATTCAGACAGAATTTTAGCGTCATTTTTGCTTAAGTTAAAAACTATCCTCGCAATAACCGCATCAAAATTTTTGAGTTTAATCAACTCATTGTCAGCAATTCCTGATTCCTCATTCGCATCAGGCAAAGTAAAACCCTTTTGATCGAAAAGCTGGAATACTTTATCAGTCATCTTTTTTATGGATATCGGGGAAGCGGCAGCATTAAGGATATCTTCGACAGCTAATTTCACTAATGGCTTATAGTGTTTTGTTGAATTCAGAATTGGGATTTTGGGGAGGTAGGAAATTGCAAGTTCAATCTCTTGATCAGCAAGTATATCTTTGGCAGTAAACTGCTTATTATAGATGTATTCTACTCCATCGATAACATTTATTGTGTAATTCTCTTTGCTGATTGACGTCACTAGTTCTCTGCACTTATCATAACTAAGTCCTGCTTTTTGTTGCTCTTCTTTTATCCGGTTTGCAACAAATGAGACGAGAATCTGCGAGAAGTAATATGACAGGTAATTTTCAGGTAGTTTATGCAGATATTGGAATTTATCTTTAGTGAGCGCCCATTCAAAAAACTGATGTACAAATTCCTCAATCTCTTCAACTGTCCAGTATTTTGAAAAATCTGAATTGCTGCTGATAACTATTGATTTAGGCCAATTATATTTCTTAATATAAGCAAAAACTACTGAAACGATATGCTTGTATCCGCTAACCGATAATTGTCCGGAAATTAATTCATTTATATATTCAATATTAAACATTTATACCCTGACAAAACTTAATTTGCATTTTAAGATCATCTAACTGTTTTTCATTCAGGTTTTCAATCCCGTTCCAGCCGCTTTTTAATTTAAATAAGTCGTGTTTACTTATTGTCATCCAAAGATCAATTAGAAAGAATGAATGTGGACAATTTGCGTCGGATGGGTTGAGTTTAACTTTAAAGACGCATGAACCCTTGCGATAATCTTTAGTTGTACCCGGAATAAGATGACAACTTATTTTTGTGTGATGAACATTTCCAACAACAGAAGGATGGAAATCCGAATCCTTTTTATTCGCTGCAAAAGAATTGGTCCAAATTCTGTTTGGCGCTGCCCATATTGACCCAATTTCAGGTAAGTATAAGTCATTGAGTATTTCTTTCCAGTCTTTCATAAAGTATTATGAATAATTCGGCGAATACCAGTTTATGTTTATTTATTTATTGCTGTAAATATTCAAAATTTTCGTAAAAAATGATTACATTATTATTTTATTCAAAGTGCTTATTATGGAAAGTGTAAAATTAATTTTTTTCATTTACAAAACCCTTTTATAAAAATACTCAAAAACCCGCAAAAATAATCATAATTTTTTCATTAATAACCTTAATGTTTATGTACAATTTCCTAAACGCTTATTCCCACTCCTCCTTTCATAATTCCAATAATTCCCCTAATTTTACACATCTGAAATAATGTTGTGGTACAAATGAAAAAGATGATTGTTCTGTTGTTATTAATTTTCCTCGTCTCATATTCCAATACAGAGGCGCAAAGGAATTTTGCAAGCGTAAAGATTGGTTATTTCGATCCTTCGGCTACCGATGGCGGATTTATTCTTGGTTATCAGGGCGGCAAGTATATTGATGATTTTCTTGATATCGGCTGGAGCGTTGACTGGTTCAATAAAAATTATGTTGATAAAGATCTTGCAGATCAGTTTCAGTCTGCAGGTTCATCCCTTAATGAAGAGATAAACGAATTACGTGCAAAAACAAACCTGCACGATTTTCCCGTTATGTTCAATGCAATAGCATATTTTCAGGCAGGAAGAAAAATAAATGTTTACGTTAACGGTGCTCTCGGTGCCGATATTCTGCTTGTTTTCTACCGTAATTATCAGAATCCTTCGGATGACGAAATGAGATTCGCCTTTGATTTCAGTTGGAGACTTGCCGGCGGAGTTGCTTATGAACTTGGCAAAAAGTCGGAACTGGTCGCCGAATTATCGTATCATAGCACCGAGCCAAGCTGGACTTATGAAGTTGACGATCCTGCATTCGGTAAAAAAACGTTTGAAAGACTTTATGATATGAGCGGAGTTGCGCTTAAAGTCGGAATAAAATATTATTATTAATATCTCTTTTAATGCCGGGCGCAGTCTCCTGCGCCCATGTTAATACTAAGACTTACCTTCGACGATTATACGTCAAAATAAAGCTGGAATTCATAAGGATGAGGAAGCAGAGACATAGGTTTGATCTCTTTCTCAAATTTATATGTTATCCATGCATCAATTACATCTTCAGTAAATACATCGCCTCTGAGCAGATAATCATGGTCATTTGCAAGGGCTTTTAAAGCTGCGCTCAGTGATTCAGGTGTTGAAGGAACATTGGCAAGTTCTTCCGGCTCCATATCGTAAATGTTCTTATCGAGAGGTTCACCCGGATCTATACGGTTAATGATACCATCGAGACCAGCCATAAGAATAGCCGAGAATGCCAGATAAGGATTGGCTGCAGGATCGGGACATCTGAATTCTACTCTCTTGGCTTTCGGATTGCTTGAATACTGCGGTATCCTGATAGCTGCGCTGCGGTTTCTCTGTGAATATGCAAGCCTTACAGGAGCCTCAAAACCCGGAACGAGTCTCTTATATGAATTTGTTGTAGGATTAGTAAAAGCGAGCAGCGAATCGGCATGTTTTATGAGTCCGCCGATAAAATAGAGACCCATTTCGCTTAATCCCGCATAACCGTTGCCGGCAAAAAGCGGCTTGCCGTCTTTCCACAAACTCGCATGAACATGCATTCCGCTTCCGTTATCGCCTGAAATCGGCTTCGGCATGTATGTAACAGTTTTGTTATGCAGACGAGCAGTGTTTTTGATTATATACTTAAAGAGGAGGAGGTCATCAGCAGCTTTAAGCAGAGGAGCAAAACGAAGATCGATCTCGCACTGACCGCCTGAAGCAACTTCGTGATGCTGAGCTTCGATATCCAGTCCGGCTTCCATCATTCTAAGAACCATTTCGCTTCTGAGATTGACAAGCGAATCTGTCGGCGGAACAGGAAAATAACCTTCTTTATAACGCGGTTTATAGCCAAGATTCGGATTCTCGTCCCTTCCGGTATTCCACGTGCCTTCTATTGAATCGATCATATAAAAAGAGCTGTAAGCATTTGTTTCGTAGCGGACATCGTCAAAAATGAAAAATTCGGCTTCCGGTCCGAAATATGCGGTATCGGCAAGACCGGTTGATTTGAGATAAGCATTGGCTTTCTGCGCAATATTTCTTGGGCATCTTGAATATTTTTCCTTTGTGGACGGTTCGAAAACATCGCAGGTAAGCGAAATTGTGGGAGCATCCATAAATGGATCGAGGAACATTGTATCAGGATCGGGAATGATAAGCATATCACTTTCGTTTATCGCTTTCCATCCTCTTATCGAAGATCCGTCAAAACCGTAACCGTCTTCAAACGAGTCGGCGCTGAAATGGGTAGTCGGAACTGTGAAATGCTGCCACTGTCCCGGAAAATCCATAAACTTAAAATCTACGAATTTTATGTTGTTTGTTGTGACATAATCAAGAACCTTTTTTATCGATTCATTGCGTTCTGCCATACTATCCTCCGTTTTTGATATTTAGTTTAGTTGTTTCTTTAATAGTTGAAAGCACAAAATTTGTGACCGTCCTTGTAACACCAGGCCAGGACTGGATTGTTGCCAGGAGATTCTCGAGTGCAGCGGTATCCTTTACAACAGTCTTAAGCAGATGTGAACCCTGCCCCAGCACCGAATGACATTCAAGAATTTCCGGCGTCGAAAGTGCATTATTCAGAAGTGTTTCATAATTTTTGGATGAATCTGTAATAACAATAATAAAAGCCATTATATCAAAACCGAAACGTTTTTTGTCCAGTCTTGTGAAATATCCCTCGATAACACCTGATTCCTCAAGCTTATTCAGCCTTTCACTTAGTGATGGCAGGGACAAGCCTACCTTTTCAGCGATTAAGCTGCGTTTAGTACGGCCGTTTTCCTGAAGTATGTCCAATATCTTTAAATCAGTTGCGTCTAACATATATCTAAGGTGTTTTAATATTTAGAACGCAAAATATAAGGTAATTTTTATTTTTTCCAAAATTTTTTATGGGATTCCGATATTATTTTATTATTTCTTAATGCTCGATGTGATCTATAACAATTCACGTGTATTCGAGGCGAATGAGGCTTCGGACTGTAAGCAATTCGCGTAGCTCTGGTTCACGAGGCTGAGGTTTTCAAAGCTGCCGGGCGTTCAATACTATCCGCCACTGGGGGATCACATTTTTTGACTTCTCCAACAAACGTGTCATTGCCCCGCATAACAAGGTAAACGAGGAGCTTGCAACGAAGCCATCTTTGCTTAGACTCGAATGCACAAATAAATTGTCTGAACTGTGATTTATATGATTATATGATTACCCTGAGATCGCTTCGTTTTACGATGAAACTGTAAAACTCGCGATGACATGTATTAGCATGGCTTAGCGGATTGAATAACTCTGCGCCTAGTCGGCTTGTACCACGATCGAGAATCGATAAAATAATTTTGTGTCTTTACGATGCCGAAGGCATCGAACGTTTATAGAAATGAATATTTTCCGGGATTTTATTCGACCCCGACGGGGTCGTACATTATTTTTTGCACGGTTATTAAACAAACATTTGCCCTCTGCCTGCTCTGTTTGCGGGGTCTGCTGCAGGCAGGTCTTCCGGGTAAGCTAAAAATCCCGCTGACCCCCGAATCCTGAGATCGCTTCGTTTTACGATGAAACTGTAAAACTCGCGATGACATGCTTATCATAGCCTAGCGGGACGGATCACATTTTTTGACTTCTCCAACAAATATGTCATTGCCCCGCATAACAAGGTAAACGAGGAGCTTGCAACGAAGCCATCTTTGCTTAGACTCGAATGCACAAATAAATTGTCTGAACTGTGATTTATATGATTAGATGATTACATTGAGATCGCTTCGTTTTACGATGAAACTGTAAAACTCGCGATGACATGCCTATCATGGCCTAAAGGATTGAATAACTCCCCGCCCTTTTCGGCTTGTACCACGATCGAGAATCGATAAAATAATTTTGTGTCTTTACGATGCCGAAGGCATCGAATGTTTATAGAAATGAAAATTTTCCGGGATTTTTTTCGACCCCGACGGGGTCGTACATTATTTTTTTTGCACGGTTATTAAACAAACATTTGCCCCCTGCCTGCCCTGTTTGCTATGCCTGCTGCAGGCAGGTCTTCCGGGTAAGCAAAAAATCCCGCTGACCCCCGAATTCTGAGATCGCTTCGTTTTACGATGAAACTGTAAAACTCGCGATGACATCTATCAGCATGGCTTAGCGGATTGAATAACTCCCCGCCCTTTTCGGCTTGTACCACGATCGAGAATCGATAAAATAATTTTGTGTCTTTAACGATGCCGAAGGCATCGAACGTTTATAGAAATGAAAATTTTCCGGGATTTTATACGACCCCAACGGGGTCTTACATTATTTTTTTTGCACGGTTATTAAACAAACATTTGCCCCCTGCCTGCCCTGTTTGCTATGCCTGCTGCAGACAGGTCTTCCGGGTAAGCTAAAAATCAAGCTGACCCCCGAATTCTGAAAATCAGGATTCAGACAATTCACCCTTGTTTATTCCGAATGGTGTGAAAGCTTTTTTTTCTTTTTGCACCTGCTCAAAAAGGTCGTTATTCCTCTGCTGACGCGGCTGGATTCTATGATAAAGATGATATTGAACAGCAATGTTGTTCAGGGAACGTACGTTGTAACCTGCAAGCTCAAGACGGAATTGAATATCAGAATCCTCCCCGATTGCCGGGGCTTCATATCTTTCGTCAAACCCGTTAACTGCAAGCAGCGCCTGCTTTGTCATCGACATATTGCAGCCTAAAAGTCCCCTCTTTTTTTTGTTAAAATGGCTGCGAAGAAACGGGCTGCTGAAATAAAAGCCTTTTTCCACATCATATGATTTGCCGAAAATTCCATCGAACAACAATGGCGTATATTTTTCGAGATAACCCTCGCGAATTTCAGCTTCGGAAAGTCTGGAAGTTACTTTCTGCGAAAGGTTTACCCTTCTGCCAGTATTGATAAATCTCACCGACCGGGCTTTAATATGCTCTTCAATAAACTTTGAATGAGGCACACAGTCACCGTCAATAAATATTAAGAAATCGCAGGAAGCTTCCTGAATTGCGCGGTTCAGCATCCTGTTTTTCCGGAATCCCTTATCCTCCTGCCAGATATGTTTTATCGGGAAAGAAAATGTTCCGGAAAAATTTTTGATCTCCTCAACTATTTCGGATTTGGATCCATCATCCGAAATGATAACATCAAAATTTTTCACTGACTGCCGTTCGAGCCCGGCGAAGATCAGCCTCAGATAGCTTATGTTATTGTAAAACGAAATTACAAGAGTAGCTTCGGACAAATGACTATTCCTTTTTCCTGAAAATTATTTTGCCTTTATTATCCACATCTGCAAATATAATATCTCCCGCCTCATATTTGTTCATTATCAGTTCAGTGGAAAGGTGATTTATAAGATATTTCTGAATCACCCGTTTCAGAGGCCGGGCGCCATAAGATACATCGTATCCCGCACTCAGTAGTTTATCTTTCACTTCCTCTGAAAGTTCCAGACTCATATTTTTTTGACTTAGCAAAATCGAAAGCTTCGAAATCTGAATATCTATTATTTTGATAAGATCCTTTCTTAAGAGCGGGCGGAACATAACAATTTCATCAATCCTGTTAAGGAATTCGGGACGGATAGTCTTTTTTAGCATCTCGGATAATTTTACCCGCAGCTCGCCCATAATGTGCTCTATCCGGCTGTCATCAAAATTATCAAGGCTTTCCTGAATCAGATGTGAACCCAGGTTCGATGTCATAATAATAATGCAGTTCTTAAAGTCCACTGTTCTTCCCTGATTATCGGTAAGCCTTCCTTCATCAAGAAGCTGAAGAAGCACATTAAAAACTTCAGGGTGGGCTTTTTCAATCTCATCGAGCAGAACAACAGAATATGGCTGCCTTCTGACAGCTTCAGTCAATTGTCCGCCCTCCTCATAACCAACGTATCCCGGAGGTGCACCGATCAGCCTCGAAACCGAGAATTTCTCCATATACTCCGACATATCAATCCTGATCATAGCTTTTTCATCGTTGAACAGGAATTCAGCAAGCGCCCTCGCTAATTCGGTTTTCCCCACACCGGTCGATCCGATAAATATGAATGAACCGATAGGCTTGTTTTTATCCTGAAGACCGGCCCGCGATCGCCTGATTGCATCTGCTACCGCCGAAACAGCTTCTTCCTGACCGATCACCCGTTTCTCAAGTTCTTCCTCAATCCTCAGAAGTTTGTTCCGTTCCCCTTCGAGCATTTTCTGTACGGGAATATTCGTCCACTTTGCAACAATCTCAGCAACGTCCTCCGATTCCACTTCCTCCTTAAGCATCTTGCTGTTTTTTTGTATCACTGCAAGTTCTTTTGTTTCTTCAAGCAGTTTTTTTTCAAGAGAAGTGATAACGCCATACCTCAGTTCAGCAACCTTACCGAGTTCGCCTTCTCTTTCAAATTTTTCAGCAGCGTTTCTTTTTGATTCTATTTCACTCTTCAACTGCCTGATGTGATTGATCTTCTCCTTTTCAAGCAGCCAGTGCCCCCGCAGGTTCAGACGGCTTTCATTAAGTTCCGAAAGTTCGTTTTCAAGTTCCTGCAGCCTTTTCCTGCTTTCCTCGTCTTTTTCTCTAAGGAGCGCTTCCTTCTCAATTTCAAGCTGGCGGATTTTTCTTTCAGTGGTATCAAGTTCTTCAGGCATCGAATCAATCTCAATACGAAGCTTTGACGCTGCTTCATCCACAAGATCAATAGCTTTATCGGGCAGAAACCGGTCGGTGATATAACGGTTTGAAAGCTGTACGGCAGCAACTATTGCTCCATCGGTGATACGCACACCGTGATGTATCTCGTACTTTTCCTTCAATCCTCTGAGGATTGAAATTGTATCATCTTCGCCGGGTTCCGATACAAGCACAGGCTGAAACCGCCTTTCGAGGGCAGCATCTTTTTCAATGTATTTTCTGTATTCCTTTAATGTTGTTGCACCAATTGCATGAAGTTCACCCCTCGCAAGCGCAGGTTTAAGTATGTTTGCCGCATCCATCGCCCCATCGGTTTTTCCGGCTCCGATCAGCAGATGCAGTTCATCAATAAAAAGAATGATCTCGCCGTTGGCTTCCTGAACCTCTTTGATAACAGCTTTCAGCCGCTCTTCAAACTGCCCGCGGAACTGAGTTCCTGCTACCAGCGATCCCATATCCAATGCATAAATCTGTTTGCTCCTGAGGTTTTCGGGAACGTCCCCGCTCATTATCCGGTAAGCTATCCCCTCAGCAATTGCGGTTTTCCCCACACCCGGTTCTCCGATAAGCACCGGATTATTTTTCGTCCTGCGGGAAAGCACCTGGAGAACTCGCCTGATCTCATCGTCTCTGCCGATCACCGGATCGAGTTTGCCGGCAGATGCAAGTTCAGTAAGGTTTCGTCCATATTTTTTCAGCGACTGATACGAATCCTCAGCATTAGCATTATTAACGCGGTGGGTTCCCCTGATATCCTTCAGCGCATTCATTGCCGCATCTCTGGTAACCCCGTTCTCCTGCAGAAGTCCGGATGCCTTGCCTTCGGAATCGAGCAGCGCAATCAGTAGATGATCGACCGAAATATATTCGTCTTTGAACTGTCTGGCAGTTATTGCTGCCTTGTCGAAAAGTTTGGCAATATCCTGCGAAAGCGACTGGTTCCCGACTCCTGCACCAGTTACTTTCGGAAAATTCTCAAGCAATCCGGTAATTTTTATTCTTAAACGGCTTATGTCTGTCCCTATTTTTCTTAAAATAGAAAGGACAACGGAATCCTCATCCTGCAGCATTGCTGCAAGCAGATGCTCTGGTTCAACGATCTGATTATTATATCTTTGAGCTATTTCAACAGCGTTCTGTATCGTTTCCTGAGCCTTAACAGTAAATCTTTCAAAATTCATATAAAATCTCAGATTATATAACAAATTACCATTTATTACAATTGCTCGAAATAAAAAGTTTCACTGATATTTCGGATGATTTAGCTGTAAATGTGAAATATTGAAATTCGCGCCTGATCAATAGGACGTTTCCGAATATGTCATCGCGGGTTTTACAGTTTTATCTTAAAACGAAGCGATCTCCAGGTAATCATTTAATCATACAAATCACAGTTCAGACATTTTTTCGTGAAGCAGTGTCCGCCTTGCGGGGAATGTTTTTGATCGGGCTGCCAACGGTGGAACGGTTCCGAATATGTCATCGCGGGTTTTACAGTTTTATCGTAAAACGAAGCTATCTCCGGCTAATCATTTAATCATACAAATCACAGTTCAGACATTTTTTCGTGAAGCAGTGTCCGCCTTGCGGGGAATGTTTTTGATCGGGCTGCCAACGGTGGAACGGTTCCGAATATGTCATCGCGAGTTTAACAGTTTTATCGTAAAACGAAGCGATCTCCGGGTAATCATTTAATCATACAAACTCACAGTTCAGACATTTTTTCGTGAAGCAGTGTCCGCATTGCGGGGAATGCTTTTGATCGGGCTGCCAAAGGTGGAACGGTTCCGAATATGTCATCGCGGGTTTTACAGTTTTATTGTAAAACGAAGCGATCTCCGGGTAATCATTTAATCATACAAATCACAGTTCAGACATTTTTTCGTGAAGCAGTGTCCGCATTGCGGGGAATGCTTTTGATCGGGCTGCCAAAGGTGGAACGGTTCCGAATATGTCATCGCGAGTTTTACAGTTTTATCGTAAAACGAAGCGATCTCCGGGTAATCATTTAATCATACAAACTCACAGTTCAGACATTTTTTCGTGAAGCAGTGCCTACCAGTTTAGGGCGGGCTAAATTAAGTCAACCTATCTATATATATCCGGAAAATTCAAAAAATTAGAACATTTTTACAAACATAAATGCTGGTAATCACAGATAAAGATTAATAATCCATAGAAAAGTTTTTATTTTGTGACATCATCACTAAGTTTGTATAATGGATTTAATATCTTAATTAAATAACAATAAATTACTGAGCATCATAGAATGAAAGAAAAAGAAGTAACGAAATATCACAAAGAACTATTTAATCATTTCGGATATAACTTTGGATTTGTCGCAGATTTGCTTGAAAAATATCTTGAATCGAGAGAATCGGTAACTGAATACTGGAAAAATTATTTTGATCAGCTCACAGGATCAAAAGGCAAATCTGCCAGGGACAATGTTAATACTGCTCCGGATGCAGAAAATGCCCCGGAAAAACCTAAATCCGCGGCTAAAAGCGTTGTCACCGATTCATTCGAAATATCCCCGCAGGATGAAATAATCAATATCACCGGTGTCGGAGCCAGAATAATTGAGAATATGAATAACAGTCTTTCCATTCCGACTGCAACTTCATTAAGGACGATATCTGTTAAACTTCTCGAAGAAAACCGGAGAATAATTAACCAGCATCTAAACAGGATGTCAGGTATTAAATTATCTTTTACGCATTTTGTCGCTTATGCAATCGTAAAAGCGCTGAAAGTTTATCCTCCCATTAACGATTCATTCGGGATTATTGATGATAAGCCGGTTCGGGTTAAAAAAGCTTATATCAATCTGGGAATTGCGGTGGACCTCACAAGAAAAGATGGCACCCGCAGCCTTATGGTCCCAAATATTAAAAAAGCAGGAGAGATGAATTTCAGGCAGTTTGTTCTGAAATTTAATGAGCTTGTTGAAAAAGCGAGAACCGGAAAAATTGAACCCTCCGATTTCCAGGGTACAACAATCACACTTACAAATCCAGGCGGCATCGGTACGGTTTCATCCAATGCCCGACTGCTTACGGGACAGGGTGCAATTATCGCAGTCGGTGCTATACAATATCCCGCCGAATTCAAAGCAATGCACGATACCGCACTCGCCGCTTTTGGCGTTGGTAAAGTGATGAATATTACGAGTACCTACGATCACCGGATTATACAGGGAGCGGAATCCGGCGAATTCCTTAAAGAAATTGATGAATTATTGCTTGGCAACAGGGATTTTTATGAATCAATTTTTAACGATCTGCAAATCCCCCAAAAACCAGTCGGCTGGGGAATAGATACAAGCTCTCAGCGTGAAGGATTTATTAAGGACCGTGACCGCATCGAAAAACAGGCGCGAATTCTTCAGTTGATAAACAGCTACAGGGTAAGAGGACATCTTATTGCGAATATTAATCCCCTGTCTAATAATATTTCATACCATACCGAGCTTGATGCTGTAAATTATGGTTTTACAATTTGGGATTACGACCGCTATTTTATAACCGGCGGCTTGCAGGGACTCGAAACAGGCACGCTGAGAGAGATACTCGATATTCTTCACCATACTTACTGCGAAAGAATCGGTGTGGAATATATGCATATTCAGAATCCTGAAGAAAAATTATGGGTGCAGAAACAGATAGAGCCGGTTATGAACCGCGGCAGCTATGACCAGTCTGTTAAGCTGCGAATACTTGAAAAACTTGTTATCGCCGAAGCATTCGAGCATTTCCTGCACACGAAATTTATCGGGCATAAAAGGTTTTCATTGGAAGGTTCCGAAACATTGCTCCCTGTTTTAGATCATATTCTTGGGCTTTCTGCTGAAAATGCGGTAATTGAGGTTTTTCTGGGCATGGCTCACCGCGGCAGACTTAATGTCCTCTCCAATGTAATTGGAAAAAGTTATGAGAAAATTTTCTCAGAATTTGAAGATGAATTCGACCCTGATGTCCCGCAGGGAACCGGTGATGTGAAATATCACTGGGGAGCCACCGGCAGTTATGAAACCCGCCAGGGTAAAGAAGTGAAAGTTTCGGTTGCTTCGAATCCGAGTCACCTTGAATGGGTAAACCCGGTTGTTGAGGGTGTTGTGAGGGCTAAACAAAAATGGCTGAAAGACGATGAAAGGGATTACGTTATTCCGATTCTTCTCCATGGTGATGCAGCATTCGCCGGGCAGGGTATTGTGGCTGAAACACTCAATCTTTCCCAGCTAAAAGGATACAGGACCGGAGGAACCATTCACATTATCATCAATAATCAGATTGGTTTTACAACTTCCCCTGAAGATGCCAGATCATCCCCTTATGCCACTGATGTGGCGAAAATGGTTCAGGCTCCTATCTTCCACGTTAACGGAGATGACCCTGAAGCGGCGCTTTGGGTCGCTGAACTCGCCTTTGAATACAGGCAGCGTTATAATAAGGACGTTGTTATTGATCTCTTCGGTTACCGGAGACATGGTCACAATGAAGGCGATGATCCCGTTTACACTCAGCCGCTAATGTATAAAAAAATCAAAGAACATCCTTCGGTGAAAGAAATATATGCCAATAAACTGCTGGCTGAAAATATAATTACCGCAAAGGAATATGAAAAACTTGATAAAGATATCTACGAGCGGCTTGAAAAAGCGCTGAAGGGAACCAAGAAAAAGGCTGAAAAACTTTTTCCCGATAGACCGCTTGCTATGCCCAATGAAGTGTATGACAGAGCCAATATTGTTGGTGAGACAAAAGTGCCATTCGAAAAGCTCTCGCATGTGGTTAAAGGCATAACAAAATTCCCGGATGATTTCTCTCTGAATCCGAAACTTAAAAAGCATATCGATAAACGCAAAGAACTTCTTACCGGCAGAGCATTCGTTGACTGGGCATTTGGCGAATCTCTCGCATTTGGTTCTCTGCTCCTTGAAGGTGTAAATGTAAGGCTCTCAGGTCAGGATAGCGCACGGGGTACATTCAGCCAGCGCCATCTTGTGTTCACTGATATTCATACCGAGAAGGAATACCTCCCGCATAATTTCATCGCTGCTGAACAGGGCAAGATTGAAGCGCTCGACAGCCTTCTTTCCGAGGCGGCAGTTCTTGGCTTTGAATTCGGCTACAGCGTAGCTGATCCACTCAGTCTTGTAATCTGGGAAGCGCAATTCGGAGATTTTGCCAATACTGCTCAGGTAATAATCGATAATTTTATTGCTGCCAGCGAGAAAAAGTGGCAGTTAAAGAACAATCTTGTTCTCTTGCTCCCTCATGGACAGGAAGGTCAGGGACCAGAACATTCAAGCGCAAGGATTGAAAGATTCCTCATTCTTTGTGCAGAAAATAATATGTTCGTTTGTAACCCCACAACTCCGGCACAGTATTTTCATCTTCTGCGGAGACAGATCCATGGCAGGAATGAGAAACCTCTCGTTGTTTTTACACCAAAAAGTCTGCTGAGGCTCCCTGCTGCACGTTCTCCCATCCCCGAATTTACAAGCGGCAATTTCGAGGAGGTTATTGATGACCATAAAATTGAGGATAGATCTGCCGTCAGGAAAATTGTTTTAACTAGCGGGAAAGTATATTACGATCTTCTGAAACAACAGGATTTGAATTCCACTGGTGATGTTGCGTTAGTCCGGCTTGAACAGTATTATCCTTTAAGAACCGACAAAATATCGGAAATCATTGCATCTTACCCGAACTCTAAAATAATCAGATGGGCACAGGAAGAGCCAGAAAATATGGGTGCATGGCATTTCCTTTTCCCAAAACTTCTGCGCATTATCGGCAAGGGTAAAAAACTCGAATATGTCGGAAGGGCTGAGAGTCCTTCGCCTGCTTCCGGTTCTGCTCAGGCACACATCAACACACAGGATGAACTGGTAAAGAAGGCTTTTAAATAGATTCCTATTCATTCCAGGAGTAATCAATTAATTTATCCGGTAACTGCTTTTCATATATACCCTGAGCCGTCAAACGAGGCTCAGGGTGTATCATTACCTCTAATATTTGTAAACCATAAATCCAGCCCGTGGGCTTCCGTCATTCTTTTACATTCATAAAGACTGTTTTTCAATGAAATCAAGAAAGTATTTTTAACAAGGGGGCATGCCCCCTTGTCAGGGTAAATCTGCACTCGGCTTTTTTGCTGGAATTTATACGGAAGTCAGACTGCAATAAATACGGCTCAAATATTAGCTTACGAAGAGCTGTAGTGACTATAGCAGAATCTAACTTATTATATTACAACATGTTAATCGTTTTTACTTTGGAAGTTATGGGGAGACTCGGGGAGTATCATCCTTTCTAATATTCGTAAACCATAAATCGCCCCGCGGCTTACGTCATTCTTTTACATTCATAAAGACTGTTTAACGATGAAATCAAGAAAGTATTTTTAACAAGGGGGCATGCCCCCTTGTCAGGGTAAATCTGCTCTCGGCTTTTTTGCTGGAATTTATACAAAAGCCAAACTGCAATAAATACGGCTCAAATATTAGCTCACGAAGAGCCGTAGTGCCTATAGCAAGATCTAACTTATTATATTACAACATGTTAATCGTTTTTACCTTGGAAGTTATGGGGAGACTCGAGGAGTATCATCCTTTCTAATATTCGTAAACCATAAATCGCCCCGCGGCTTACGTCATTCTTTTACATTCATAAAGACTGTTTTACGATGAAATCAGAACTGTTTTTTTAATAAGGGGTCATGCCCCCTTGTCAGGGTAAATCTGCACTCGGCTTTTTTGCTGGAATTTATACGGAAGTCAGACTACAATAAAATCATTATTCGAGAATAAGGATATTGTGAATAGGAATCGACTCCAAAGGGCCTGCCTGTTCCCTGTGCAGGGCAGGCAGGGGCGATCCGGGGTCAAAAATAAATCATAGTAATCACGCTTCAGACAATTATTCGTGCATTCGTGACTGACTCCCAATGGCAAAGCGGATGACCCGGGAAAGTTTTTAAAATAAAAAAGGGGGACCGAAGTCCCCCCGAAATTTTTCTGCTGATATTAAAATATCAGGCAGATTATTTCATCAACATCATTTTCTTAACGGTGCTGTATGTGGTTCCGTCAATGCCTTTGGCATCGATTGTATAGAAATATACACCACTTGTAAGATCTGATGCGTTGAAGCTTACTTCATACAATCCGGTTGAGAATGAGCCGTTTATTGCTTCAGCTACTTCCTGTCCGATTGTGTTATATACTTTTACTACTACCTTTGCGTCAACCGGTACTGCGAATTTGATCTTTGTTGTCGGGTTGAACGGGTTAGGATAGTTCTGTCCAAGGCTGTACTGTGTCGGTACAAATTCTACTTCTACGGCTGAAGAGTATTCGAATGCTCCGCCGAAGTCGATCTGACGCAGTCTGTAATATGATGTGCCTGATACAGGTGTGCGGTCAACGAACTGATATTTGCTGATCTCTGTTGTT